>CAZNFW010000024.1:0-43697 GCA_964572725.1 uncultured Melioribacter sp. | reverse complement strand
TAAAATTAAAATTTTTTCGACTAATTTTTTAATTGGAAACCAAAGCCAGTTTTATGGATATTCAATATTAAAATAATCAGAATCAATTTTCTTTATCTCAATTATATCAACAACTGAGACTCCCACATTATATTCAATCATCAAATCAGTTAATCTTTTGTCATCAATTAATATTAATTTTGTACTAAGTCCTTTGGCATATTCTTCTGCTTCTTTAGTAAAAGAAGAAGTTGTTATAAAAATCCCTTTATTGGCTTTTTGTCCAGCAAGTGCACCTACAAATTTTTGTATTTCTGGTCTCCCAATAATATTATCCCATCTTTTTGCTTGAACATAAATAACATCAAGTCCTAATTTATCTTCTTTAATTATTCCATCAATTCCTTCATCTCCTGATTTACCAATGACTTGTCCTGCTTCCTGCTTTGAACCGCCGTATCCCATTTTAACAAGTAAATCAATAACTAATTTTTCAAAAAAAGAAGGATGGCATTGTTTAATTTTATTTAATAAATCATCTGCCAATGTTTCATTTATTTTTGACAATCCATATTCTAATGCTTCTTGAGGAGTATAAGTACTCTCTTTTTCATCTTGTTCATCCCCCTTTTCATCCTTACCCTTCCTGGTACTCTTAAAATTCTTAAATTCATCATATTGCATGAGTATTTTCACATTAAGATCTGAAGGATTATTTTTTAAAAAATCTAAACCTCTTTGGGTTATCTTAAAAAAACCTCGTCGTGTTTGTTCTAATAATCCCGCTTTTGATAAGTAAGTTCTTGCCCATCCAATTCTATTATAAACTATATACTGTGTACCACTTGGAAGTAATTGTCTTCTTTCTTCTTCAGTGATATTAAACTCTTTACACAAATAATCAATCGCATCATTTAATGAATGCTCTTAACTATCTGAAGCATATTTTAGAAGAGATAACATAAAAGCTTGATAATCTTGTATTGCTATTTATTAGTCCTTTTTAATTAAATAGGTCAATTAAAAAATAATTTATACAATATTGTATATATCATAATTGAAAGTCAATATTTGTAGTGGGATAAAAATGAAATTGTTTAATAAAATCGATATATGTTATTAAATTAATATTGATTACTTATGTTAAAGAAAGCAATTAAATATTCAATAAATCTATTATAAAATTATTTGAAAAATTATCATATTAATACTTTGTTCCAGCTTTCTTTAACCGCGTTTTAATAATTTTTTGGAAAAATATTTTTCACATTCATCAAAAAGTTCATTTAACTTTTCTTTTTCTATCACCCATAATATTTTTATCATCAGTTTTATAACTTAACATGCCTTTACTCTTCGTTTTGAGTGAATACATTTTTAAGTGTTTCACATTAGCTAAATTGACAAATTAATTATGTATATATTACACTTGATAAAATATCTAAATAGTATTTCATCATAATAACAATCTTTAGGTTTTATATTTTAGACTACTTTACACAATATTTACAATAATGTATAATTAAACCCAATCGCTAAAGTCTGTTTTATTTGTGTACGTGCTGTAATACGGGGATCTTTAATCAATAAAATATTAAAATTAACCGAAAGAAATTTATTTACTTTTGCAGATATGGTATTATCACTGCGTATCGTTGCATGTAATAAGTCTTTAATTGGAGAAAATATTTCCAATTTAGAATTGAATATTACATTTTCCATAACATTCCAACCTATCTCGGTTACAGATTCAAGTCCGCCATCAATTTTTACTTTTTCAATTTCTGATGTGTTGGGGTCATCTGTATAAATTGCTCTAAAGTCATTTGCTATTATCTCTCGTAATGCAATACCCAGACGAGTTTTGACTTCAGGTATTGGTTGAAAACCAGTTCCAGCACTTTGAGTAATGTATGCAGGATCGAAGAAATTGGAAACAGGGGTTGCTACACCAGCAACATTATAAACTTTTCCCTCAACAAATTGTGTTTTCAACGATGCAGATGCATATGGATTGATATAAGTTCCCAATTTGTAAGTTAGCACACTTTCCAAATCTATTTTATCATCAGTTTTACGTATGCCTTGAGTACCAAGCTTTGCTTGACCAAAACCAAATTTATAGCTATTAACCCACTGAACAGCATTATCAGAATAAGATGATTTACCTTCGAGAAACAAAGCATATGCTAAAGAATTTTCACCACCTTGTGCCCAATTAGTAAACGATATTTGCGTAATGTTAGCTGATATAATCATAGTATGTTTCCATGGCGAATTTACAATTCGTGATGGTTCAGTTTGAGCCGTGGCAAATTGAGAATACAGTACTCCAAAAGCAACAAAAAAGAGAATTAACAGTTTCGTTTTCATATTTTCCCCTCAAGCTTAATTTTAATTTGAATTCTTAACTTAGAATTGATGTACAATGACCACAGCGTTTTGCGTCTATGGGTATTGTCATTTTACATTCTGGACATTCTTTCGTGGTGGGCAGCGTTGGTGTTGTTACTGGTTCAGATTTCTTCGTTAAACTATTCATTCCTTTAATTATCAAAAACATAGCAAAAGCAACAATTATAAAATCAATAACAATATTGATGAACAATCCATATTTTATAACAACAGCTGCATGTTCTGCAGATTGTGACTTTAAAGTAATTGAAAGATCACTAAAGTCCACACCACCAATAAGAAAACCAATAGGAGGCATCAGAACATCGTTTACCAATGAACTGACTATTTTCCCAAATGAAGAACCGATAATTATACCAACTGCCATATCAACTACATTACCGCGCATGGCAAAAGTCTTAAATTCCCTTAGAAGTGACATAAGTCCCCCACTTTATTTATTAAATTGTACTATTAAAAAAACCTAGTATACTATGCAAATAATATCAAATAAGCCCCGTTCAATTTTAATATATTAGATGATTTTTACAAGATTATTAACATTAATTCGCATCGAAAATTGTATAAATTAAAGGAACATGGTTTTTTCTTTCTTCATTCAAAACACAACAAATTTAATTAATAAAAGATGGAAAAACGAAATTGCCAAATGTATTGTTGAATAAAAAATAATAGAATGGCAGGAAATTGAAATTGATTATTGTCTACAATAATGTAGTGTATAGCTGGTTCGTAGTGAGTTAGATAAAATTTTACAAAAGTCAAAAAGTGTTTATCAAGAATTTAATTATACTTTAAATAACCATAGTAAAGAAAGTTATAACGATAAATTATAAAATCATCAGTACGACGATGACTATTATAAAAAAAGAAAAAATCGTTCTTTGAAGATTTATTTGATATTTTTAGAGGTTTTGATTGTAAATACTTTTACAGATAGTTGAAGGACTTATTTTACTTTTTCTTGGTGGAAAAGGATTAGTCAAAGGAAGTTCTTCACCTGTATTACGATTAGGTATTCTCTACTTTTAGCTGGACTTACTCTTGTTGCATTTGGTACAAGCATTCCCGAATTAATTGTAAGTATTAAAGCAGCTTTAATTGGTAATTTATCTATCACACTTGGCAATGTAGATTAAAAAAGATAATTGAGAAAATACTTCGATTATTTAAAGAATATTTTATTAACACATATTATTGTTTATCTCGCAGATTATTTCTCTAATTCTTTTATCATAAGCTGAGTGTTTGCAAATTTTTTTAAGAAATTTGAATTAGTGTGTCAAATAAAGTAATTACTTATATTGAAGATAATTTTCGAAAGTAATCAAATTATCATATCGTTAAAAACTTTTTATCGAAAATAATTTAGTTGACTGCCCTCCTAAAGGAATTCTTTCATTATTTTTTATTTTATGTTATTTCTATGTTTCTTAAGTAACTCCTTAATAACATTCCACTAATTAATGCTATCAAAACAAATATTGTTGCTATAAACAAATCTGCATTTAGATTATTTAGATACATTGCAATTACCATTGCCATTATAGCAATCGACATTAAGCCCGCAAAAATTAACATTGAGGGAGCTAATAAAAATCCAATTTCTTTTTCCTTCATTAACATATTTGCAGTAATTATAAATGCTGGCAGTAAAATAGAAATATCAAGCACATGAACGGGATTTGTTAATATTCCACTTTCTATAACACTTCTTGGAATTTCATTCTTTATTACTGCAGGAATAATTTCCGACAACCACAAAAAATAAAATAGAATTGATAAAATTATTAAAAAAGCACTTGTTGTTTTAATAACTGAAAAATTTTGAATGTCAATTTTTACTCCTTGTATTTTTGAAAAAACAAAATACATAAATGAATAAAAAGACAAACCGAGTATCATGCAGTAAGCTAAAAATAGAAAATTGAAATGCATTGAAAAACAATAAATTGCATATGTGTATATCAAATATAAAATTATGCCGTTCCAAATCAACGCTGCAGATTTGCTTTTGGTAAATCTTATTGAGTTGATTATTAGCAAAGGAACAACAAAAAATAAATTAATAATATCCTGCCCTTTTCCCTGAACAGCATAATATTTTACTTCGCGTATATAAGTTTCTTCAACAAAAATACCGCAGTAGCTCACTATCATCACTAAAAATGATAATGGAAGAGATAACATTAAAATTATTTTTTGTGAATTATTAGTTCTCATAAAGTCAATCACAATTTATTTTTTGAAAGTCATTTTATTTTATGAAGTATTGATTTGATAATTAACAAAATTATTTTCAATGTATTTGAAACAGCTTATGTATTTTTATTATAAATACTCTTTTATGAGATTAATTACTATCTAAAGTACAATAAAAATTAGTGATTGACTTTTATGATCAATTACATATTCATTTTAAGTAAAAATAGTTACTAATATTGAACATAGCAAAACTTATTAATTTTATATTCATTTTTGGGAAGTATATAAATTGAGGTTTTTACATTGCTGAGTTATTGCAGAATAATTAAATGTTTTTTATGGATTCCTGTTTTACAGGAATGACATTCAGTAATCACTGATATGATAATAGTGTTAAGAAACTGATTGGGTTTTTCACGAAATTGCATTTCGTGTTACAAATTAGTTTTTGTATCAGCTGTGAGAGTTTAAATAATTGCATGATTTTTTTATGGATTTCCGCTTCCACGGGAATTACAAAGTGTGTACAAGAATGATAAAGAAAATGAGTGGAACCCTACTTTTATCTGGATTCGGGCTTCCACTATAACGACAATAGTATTTAATCTTAATTCAGAAGTGCTTAGATTTAATGTGTGTATAAATTATATCCTGTTTACAATTAAATAATTATAATGTGTTAAAGTATAATAAATATTTATTTATTTATTTATTCAATTAATAATTACTCTAATATAACTTCAACTTTGTGTACATTACCATCGTTTAAGTCGGGTATTTTATTACCGCTTATCAAATTACCATCGAGATATAAACTTTTTACCCCTTTATTAATTTTTTGGGGATTTGAAATAGTTATTTGGTAAATACTATTTCGATATTTTCTTGTTACAGAAAAATTTTCCCAATTTGTTGGAATACAAGGATCAATTATTAATCCATCAAAATCCGGACGTATTCCAAGAATATACTGAGATACAGCCACAAAAGACCATGCTGCTGTTCCTGTAAGCCATGAATTTTTTCCTTCGCCTGGAGTTGGTGCATCTCTTCCAGCAGTCATTTGACTATACACATACGGCTCTGCTCTATAAATATCAATTTGTTCTTCTTTTGTTGGTGGACAAATACTTTTATAATATTCCATTGCTTGATTTCCTCTTCCCAGTATAGTCTCAGCAATTTGAATCCAGGTATTATTGTGTGTAAATATTCCAGCATTCTCTTTATAACCTGGAGGATAAGAACTCACTTCTCCCAAATGAACATAGTATTTTGAATATGCAGGCTGTTGAAGTATAATTCCATTTGGAGTTGCAAGATATTTTTTGACACTATCGAGTGCTTTTAATGCATAACCATTTTCTAATCCAACTCCGCCTAAAATACACCAGCCCTGACTTTCAATAAAAATTTTACCTTCTTCATTTTCAGATGAACCAATTTTTCTGCTAAATGCATCATAAGCTCTAAGAAACCATTCACCGTCCCAACCGTGTTCATAAATTGTTTTCTTCATATTATCTGCATAAGTTAAATATTCATTAGCTTCATCAGATTTACCAATAAATTTTAATATTCCAGCCATTTCGTTGCATGCTCTGCAGAATAATCCTGCAATCATAACAGATTCAGCAACACGATCATTTTCAATATGTCCTGCTGTTTGAAAACTTTCACCTGGTGTTGTTGAAAAACAATTTAGATTAAGACAATCATTCCAATCAGCATGACCAATTAATGGTAAACCGTGCGGTCCTCGATTGTTCAATGTATATTTTAGTGATAAATGTAAATGGTCTAATAATGTTGCATCAGAATCAGGTATATCTGCATAGCCGCATTTTTCATTCAATATGCTAATATCACCTGTTTCTTTGATGTAAGCCGATGTTGATAAAATCAACCAGAGAGGGTCGTCATTAAATCCGCCGCCAATTTCTGTATTTCCTTTTTTTGTTAATGGCTGATATTGATGATAGCAAGTCCCATCTGAAAGTTGTGTAGAAGCTAAATCTAAAATTCTTTGTCGTGCTCTCGATGGAATCATATGCACAAATCCAAGAATATCTTGATTGCTATCACGATATCCCATTCCTCTTCCAATACCAGATTCATATAAAGATGCCGAGCGAGACATATTAAATGTTACCATACACTGATATTGATTCCATATATTTACCATCCTGTTAACAATTTCATCTGGTGTATTTGCATTGTAAATTGATAACAATTCATTCCAATATTTTTTTAGTTCATCTAATGCTTTCAAAATATTTTCTGTTTTTAATAATTCTGAACTTACTTTTTCAAATTCATCTTTTCGAATTTTTCCATTATCATGATATTTTTGGTCTTGTGGATTTTCTGCATAACCCAAAATAAAATTTATCACTTTAGTTTCACCGGGTTGAATATCCAAATCAATTTGATGAACTCCAATTGGAACCCATCCATATGCAGTGCTATTTTTACAATTTCCTTCAAGAACTGCTTGAGGTGCTTCTAACCCATAATGCAAACCAACAAATGCATCTCTGCTGGTGTCGTAACCAGAAACTTTTTCACTGCATGCAAAATAAGCATAATGATTTCTTCGTTCGCGATATTCTGTAATATGAAAAATTGTTCCATTCTCAATTTCAACTTGTCCTGTAGAATAATTTCTTTGAAAATTAGTCATATCATCATATGCTTCCCACAAACACCATTCTATAAAACTCCATAGCCTAATCTTTTTTGTTTTATGGGAATTATTTTTTAATTGAAGATGCCATACTTCATTTCTAAATCCAATTGGGATGAAATATAAGATTGAAGCTTCGAGCTGATTTTTTTCTGATGTAATTTTTGTATAAGCAAGTCCGTGTCTGCACTCATACTTATCCAATTTAATTCGCATCGGTTTCCACATTGGATTCCACATAACATCTTCATCTTTAATGTAGATATATCTTCCATTGCTATCCATCGGAATATTATTATAACGATATCTTGTTAGTCTTAATTTTCTTGCATCTCGATAAAAACAATATCCTCCAGCAGTGTTAGAAATAATGCCAAAAAATTCTTCAGTTCCTAAGTAATTAATCCATGGTAATGGAGTATCAGGACGAGTAATTACATATTCTTTTTGATTGTCGTCGAAATAACCGTATTTCATTTTTACCTCATTTTAATTAAAAAAAGAAGATAGTTTTAATCATAGCTCTGCCAATTATAATTTTGCTCATTAATGAAATATTTCATCATCTTAAATCAGAAACATAATGGATGATTAATATTTCAATGCAATAATTAAAATAAAGCATAAATAAATGGAGCCAGTGAAGAACCTTGAGTTACAATTATAATTCCACCAAGCAATAAAAGAAAAAGAGCGATAGGCATAAGCCACCATTTTTTTCTTTCTTTCAAAAAATTCCACAATTCTTTTACGATTAGTATTTTACTCATATTTATATCTTGATTATGTTTTATGATTCCTGAAACTTTTGTATTAATTTTTATTCTTGATACGATATCAAGTCTCTTCTCAAAAATTTACAGCATAAGTTTTTTCTTCAATTTAATTCTATCTTTGGAATTTCTAAATTTTTTCTAATCATATTTCTCAAATTAGACAGATAAAAATAGTATTTTGATTTAGGTGCAATATTTTGAAGCAAATAAAAATAATTATCACCTTCTGAAATTTGTTTGTTATAATAGTAAGCACGACTCAAATTAAAAACAACCTGAGAATCGCGCATATCGGCTTTTTTCAAATAATAAATAGCCTTAGAATAATTATTTTTTAGTAATTCAATTTGACCAAGCCACTTGTATGCAAAAGAAGTTTGTTTATAAACGAGAGAATTTTTCAAGATATTATAAGCATCATAAAATTTTTTCATTTTAATTAAAACAGCAGCAGCATTAATCTGAAACTCAACTTCCTGGGGTATTGAATTAATCAATGCAACATATTCTTGATAAGCTTTTTCTAATTGACCTTTTTCTTCATAATATCTGCCCAAATCCATGTGTGCGGTTTCAATGCTATATTCAGGATCTTTCAATATTTTTAATGTAAGTTCTTCTAATATATTTGAAGGCACAAAGTCTTCTAAAAATTTATTTGGTGAATTTTTGGGGACAAATGGCCAGCTGCTTTTTATGCGTTTAACAGACAAATCTGCATAAACACTATCCAGTTCTGTAAAGCCAATATATTTTTCTTCTTCTAAATTTATATCCATCCACAAAGAATCAATCACCTTATGTTCTTTCATTGTATTATAAAATGCTTTTGCAATTAAAAAATATCCATTTTTATTGGGATGTAAATGTTCGAGCATCAAATTATTTCCTATTATTCCATCTGGTGATTCATTTTCAAAATAATTTATCAATGGTACGATTGGAAGTTTGTATTTTTTAGAATGATTGTGAAGTATTTCGTTAAACTCTTCAGGGGCTCTAAATCTTAAAGCATCAAGGTCTTTTGATTTTATATAATATTCTTTTGCTTTTTTATAATTACCAATGTATTCATAATAAATTGCTTTATTATAGCAGCTGTCTGCATTGCCATATTCATCGTTCACAGATATAAATGGTTTTTGACCTTTTAAGTTGCTGACCAGTTCACTTAATATGACAGTAATATTATTTGCTATAGCTTTTTGGATAATTAGTTCAATATTTTCTTCAAATTGTTTTTTACCTTGTTCGTATAAATTACTTTTAAAAGGAATTATCTGTTCAGCAACAACTTCTTCCATTAATGTAGAAGATTGAAGTGATTTATCACCATTAAAAATTTTATTAAGATTAATTTTTAACCAGCTGATAATATCTTTAATCAATAAAAATGTTCTAAATTTTTGTAATTTGAGATAAGTTCTAACAAACCATCTTGAGTTACCAATAGATTGAGTTGAGCCAACACCAAGTGCACCATAATATTCATTATGACCGGTATAAATCAAAAGAGCATCTGGTTTATGTTCAATAATTTCATCCATTAAATCCAGCAGTGCATAAGAATTAATTGCAGACATTGAAATATTTATTACTTCAATTTGCTTTTGAGGAAAAGTTTTTTGTAATATTCTTTTCAAATACATTGGGAACGAAGCATTGTTGCCATAAGGGAAACCTGCAGCAGATGATTCTCCAATAACAAAAATTCTAAATCCATTTTCTGGTTTTTCTTTTAACATTAACTGTTTTGGAGGGGTTGGAACAATTGATTGAAAAGTAAAATATCTTCTTGCAACATTTGGATTGCACCTCAAATAATTTTCATAACCTTCTGGACCTTCTATAAATAAATTTAGATTACCGCCGTAATTAAGTAATTGTAAAGTTATTTCTAAAAGAACAAAAAAAACTACAGGTATTAAAAAAGTTATAAACCAGAATAATTTTCTTTTTAATGGAGATAAATTATTTTGACTGTCAGCATTTTTATTAGATTTTTTCATTGCAGAGTGAATTCAAAAGGGAAATAAAGTTCAAGAGTACAATATAAAATAAATTTTATTTAAGCAAGAGCGCCCACTTAATTTAGTAGACGCTCTGCAAAGAATTATTTAATTAACATCATTTTACGAGTCATATTAATTTTACTTGTTGTAAGTTTATAGAAATAAATTCCGCTTGCTAAGTTATTAGCTTTGAAGTCAACAGTATATATTC
Source organism: uncultured Melioribacter sp. (assembly GCA_964572725.1). GTDB lineage: Bacteria > Bacteroidota > Ignavibacteria > Ignavibacteriales > Melioribacteraceae > Rosettibacter. The sequence continues at coordinate 33,413 of CAZNFW010000024.1, read as the reverse complement.
CGGGTTTTTGATATTGGTCTATTAAGACAGCAATTTCATTTCCAAGAATATCATATACAGCAAGTTTTACATACTCATCTTTTGGAAGTGCATAAGTAATTTTTGTAGATGGATTAAAAGGATTAGGATAATTTTGTTCTAAACGATAATCATTTACAAGCACAGGTTCATGTCTGATAGAGGTAGTTTTTCCCGTTAAAACAGCTGTACCAAACAAAGATGCATTTTGCCATGTATTGCCGTCGTTTGTCCACCAGTGTCTTACATCATTTCTATTCCCCTGATCTCTGTCAGCATTGGATATTTCAAATCCAATTTCTTGATCTTGTACTAAAGGCATATAAGGTTCTACTTGATTTTTGGGAATAACAACCTCGAGGTTATAACCATTATCGGTTTGCTTAAATACATAAGTACCAGGTCCACTGCTTACACGCTGGCTTGCTTCTAATTTGTCGTCACCATAGACCCATCTCCATTGTACATCATTTACACCATCGTATTGAGCACCTTTTGAATTATCTCCATCAAGGAATAATTCAACGCAGTCGTTCATCCAGGGTTCGCCTCTGTTTGATGCATCAAGTTCTTCGTCTACTACTTTTACAAATAAGTAGAAATTGTTATCATCCCACAAGCACCAGAAAGAAGCTAAGTGGTCATCCCATGTTGTATAAATTGTACTGCTTAGTGGTACAGGATCACCTTCTAATTTTGTTAAGCTATATTCTAAAGATTTATTCCAGACATCATCAAAATCACCATCAATAATAGGTGCAGAATCTGTATAATTAATTTTTAATACTTCATCTATTTCATTAGGATCGAGAACAGCTGTACCAAACAAAGATGCATTTTGCCATGTGTTACCATCGGTTGTCCACCAGTGAATTACCTGATCTCTGTTGCCTTGATCTCTATCAGCATTAGAAATTTCAAAACCAATTTCCTGTTCATCAGTCAATGGCATGTAAGGTTCTACTTGAGATTTTGGTATAGCAACTTCAAGATTATATCCTTCATCTGTTTGTTTGAAAACAAAATCACCAGGTCCACTGCTTACACGCTGGCTTGCTTCTAATTTGTCGTCACCATAGACCCATCTCCATTGTACATCATTTACACCATCGTATTGAGCACCTTTTGAATTATCTCCATCAAGGAATAATTCAACGCAGTCGTTCATCCAGGGTTCGCCTCTGTTTGATGCATCAAGTTCATCATCAATAATCTGAACGAACAAATAAAAATAATTATCATCCCATAATACTCTGAAAAATGAAGAATGGTCAGCATAAACTTTGTCTGTATCTGAACTCCCATTTTCAAATTTTTGAAGTGGAGTTGCCGTAGTAAGCAGCCAGATGTTATCTAACTCACCATCAATTACAGGTGGCACTGCAGTTTTAGGAATAATTAGAACATCATTTACAACAGAATTTAATTTAATTACTCTCTTTGAACCCGCATAAACAGTAAAAGAGACTAACAGCATTAACACAATAGTTATTAGTACTTTTGATTGTTTCATGATACCTCCTAATTAGTTGGTTATTAATTGTTTACAGATTACTTCTTCCATAATAAGGTGCACTGGTATTAGCCATTCCCATTCTATAGACTCTAACAGAATCTCGTGTAAGTGTAATGCCTCTGTTTAAGTATAGATAATATTCATTACCCCATACAATTTGGTCAATAAATTTTGGGAGTATATTAGCTTTGTAGTAAGGAGATAAATTCCCATCATTTTCCAAAACAAATAAAGAATAATCCGGATGATTTTTTATAACGAGCAGCATCATACCATCTTTATCAAAAGTAATTGAACCAATTGCAGCCCTGCTAAAATCTGTTCCCTGATTTTTTACATTCAATACTAATTCTTGATTGCCGAGATTACCGTTGTTATCAAGTATTTTATGTCTCCATACATTATCTGCGCTTGTTATATATAAGTAATCATTAAATACTCTGATATCAGTAATTATAACTCCCTGATACAGATTAGTAGTTATAATAGATTTATCTGGTTTAACAACAAACAAGCCATCTTTCTTTGCAGTGTAAAGATTATTATACTGGTCAAAATCTAATCTATCGCACTCTTTAGGAAGTGTTAAATATTTTTCTTCTGCAGCAGTATTGGGGTCCAAACGATATAAAATATTTTTACTTACAAGAGCATAAATAAATCCGCCGGGTCCAAACTTTAAATCAGTAACTTTTGAAAAGTCGCTGGGGAGCTGACCACCAATCCTTACAATTTCTTTCCCGTCATATTTCAACAGAGCTCTTCTTGTAGCAATGTAAAGATTTTCCTGTTTATCAACATCAATAGCAAAAAGATTATAAGTATAATTTGTAAAATCGCCGTATTGTTCGAACGGTGCATTTATTTTGTAATTTTTAATTTTAGCAAGTTCTAATGCTTTTTGAACAGATACAATAACTTCGAGCGGCTTATTATATTTTGATTGTTCAAGTTGTGGTCTATAAATTACAATTTGATTTGAAGATAAACTTTTTATTTCTGCAATTTTACCACCGACAAAAATAACTGTATTATTATCTGCTGTTGTTCCAAAGTTCTCACCATTAATAACAATTTCTCTTATACCTGCACGAGCAGAATCTTTTGGAATTATGGAAGTAATTTTGGGTGATGCAGCAAATTGAAGATTATCTGGATTGTAAATTAATGGCGGCTCTTCATAATTACTGCATTTAGTAAAAAGATAAATAATCATTAATGAAGTTATTATAACAAACTTTTTCTTTTTCATAGTTCATCACCTTGATTTATTAGAATGAGATTCTTGCTGTTAATCTTTGAACATTATTAAAAATTCCGTAAGGTGTAAAAGAATAATCAATATTAAATGCTGAATATGATAAGCCGACACCAAATGTAAAATCATCTTCATAATTGCCAACCACATACCCGCCTCTTAGAAAAAGTAAATTCATAAATTGGTATTCTAAACCAATTTTTAACTGTTCCGGACGTGCTCTTGGGTGTGTATAATCAACAGAAACTAGCAATGCCTGATTATCAAATCCGGGATTAATAAAATCAAAAGCATTGGCTGAGATACCAATTATAAAATTTAATGGCAGTTGAAAACCTTCTTCTTCGTATTTAACTTCTTTGGAAAAATTTCTTACAGACATTCCAAATGTTACGCTCTTAAAGCCAGTTTTATAGACTGTACCAAAATCGAATGCGAGTGCACTGGCTTTATTTTCTTTTTCAACTGTGCCATTTGCTGTTGGTATAACACTTTCTCCCAATTTTTGATAGACATATCTAATCTGTCCTCCAACACCAAACTTGTCATTCAGCATTTTTGCATAGCCAACACCAACTGCCAAAGCTGCAGGTTTCATAATTTTCGTATCGATATAACCTTTTTCATTATTTGCTACCATAGTGCCTTCAACTTCACCATAATCAACGGACTGCAAGCTAAAACCAACTACTCCCATATCTCCGTTAAACGGAGAAAGAATAACACTTGCAGTAATATGTTTAATATCTGCAATCCACTGATTAATACTAAAATTTGCATTAAAGAATTTATCCATTTGAGCCATACTTGCCGGGTTATGAAACAATGCACCAGAATAATTATTAAAAGAAGTCACGGCTTCGCCAATTGCACTTGCACGTGCATCGCTTGTTACGCCAAGGAAATTAAATCCAGTTTGAGCTAACTTTTGTTGTGCATTTATATTTGACAAAAAGATTATTAATAAAACTGGTATTAAAGTTTTCACTTTATAATCTCCTACAATTTTTTTCATCTTATAACAATCAATTTTTTATAAACACTATCACCTTTTTTAAATATCAAATTGCCACTGCTGTCTCTATAGTCTTCTGTAACTTCGATATGAACAATGTAAAGTCCGCTTACAACAACCTGTCTTGAAGATGTTAAAGAATGCCACAATTCATCGCCGCTGTAATTTCTGTGTTCAATTGTTTCTATTAGTTCGCCCGATTCAGTAAATATTCTAATTTTGCATACAGGCGGCAAACCATAAAAGGCAATTCTATCTGGCGTATCAATTCCAAATTGTAATTCTCTTGCTCTAATATTATATGGATTTGGAACTATTCTGATATTTGCAAGATTATTTCCCGGCGGACGAGTAAGAAATGCTTCTCTGTTTGTCATTGTATAATATTTACTGCTTACTAAAGGAACACCAGGCTGAATATTATTTGTTGAGCCGTCATCTTTGCTTTGAATGTAATAGAAGTAATTAAAACCTCGTTTTGCAGTTGTATCTAAAAAAGTTGTAGATGTGTTGTTTTTATCTGTTTCGAATATTAATGTAAAAACTGTATCAGTTCTTCCTTCAGCTCTATAAATTCTATAACCATTAAAATTAGGCCATGATCTTGCATTATCAGACCATTCCAGAAATATACCGCCGCCTGCAGACCTGACAATAAATCTATCTGGTGGTGGAGGTGGTTGAGGTATATTAAAATTATTTTTGAAGTTATCTATTGCTCTTCTAAAAGTCTGGAAAAGTGAATCTCTTCCGCTAAATACCCATAAGTTTTTATACAAATTTCTGTCGTTTGTAGTAGAGCCGTCAGGCAATATATAAGGTGGGATTCTATTAAACCACTTATTTACAACTTCTCTGTTTTTAGTTCTATCAATACCAGCAACTGCTTCAGCAACAACAATTCTAACACTATCACCAGGCTCTAAATCATAAGGACCAAAACCTTGGGTTGCAGCATAACCACCGGCATCATCTCCCCATGTATTGGCAAATCCAGTAGGCAATCCAGTAACTGGGTCTTTACCAACCTGTTCTGCATGGCTCTGACGTAAATGACCTCCCATCATAAATTCAACATATTTTCTTGTCATTAAATTTTCATTATACTGGTCAACTGGTTGAACGGGGCTGTCTGAACCTGTAAAGATTGTAGTTACAGGTTGATTAGGATCATCAGATTTATCTTTGGCAGATTTATCTGCATGCAAAACAACAACACCTGCAAAGTTAGTACCTGCCATTATAGCACCGTCAGGTCTGGGTTCACCAATATCTTCAGCAAGCCCTCCTCCAGGTCCATTTGCATGAGGACCATAGTAAGCCCACACAGCTCTAAATGGACCCGGATGATATGGTGTACCCATCACATCATTTATAGTATTTCTGCCCCAGCTTGCGCCTTGGGGGAACCAGCCTGCTGTATATGCTTCGCCGGCAAATCCATATCTATATTCCCAGAAAAATACTACACCTGTTAACTTTTTTGGTTTACTTACAAGTTTTGGCGTCCCTTCTGAATTATCAATTATAAGTCCAGTATTTTTAAAGATATATTCATAGATGTAGTAATTATCATGATACTGTTGAGAAAATGCTAATACTCTTCTTTTTACTGTTATACCAATATTTGTATGAACAACATTAACGAGTACTCTATCTGCAGGTAAATTTGGATCAATTTCATCAACCTCATCATCATAATCTCTGTTGGATGCATTTATATCATCAACTAATACTTGAGGGTGGTCGAACTTTCCATATAATTTTAATTGTTCCTGATAAACATCGCTGCCCAAATATACTTCTCTTGGACCAATACAAATAACTTTATAAGGGAATGTTTTGCCTTTAAGCTGGCCAGTTTCTTCTGTATAATTTGTTGTTCCAATCCACAATGCTTTTGATGCACTTACACCTTTGTTGTTTATATATTCAGAAGGCCAGATTAAACCATCAAGCTGGTCTACATTTACAAAGCCACTTCTGCCTCTTCTGCCAAATTCAATTTCAGCACCTGCACTCGAAAACCAGTTTCTTAATGCTCCTACAGAAATCCATTTTACTTCCTGCTGTTGTGTGCCATATATCTGAGCATATGTTGTTCTATACGTGGCAATTATTATTACTGTTACAAACAAAAGCACTAAATAAATTTTTTTCATATCTATAACTCCTTTTCATTTACAGATTAAAGGAAATATTAATTCCAAAGAATATTTGTCTTGGATTCAAGAAATTAAATGAAGTATTATTTGGCATATCGATATAAGCTTTATCATCAAGTATTTTTTGCATTCTTGCACTATCTACTTCTGACCATGAATTATCAACATAATTCATATATTTTTTTGTAGCTTTATCGTAATAAATTACTCTTGGATTTGGATTTGTTAGTTCATATACATTAACAACCTGTTCAATTGGCTGGAAAGGAACTCCTTCTTTTCTATAATCACCAACTCTATCATTTCCTGGTATGTTATCATATGCAGGACTTGGCGGTAAATGTAAAGACTGTAAATAAAACAGTTGATCAAAATTATCATAAAAGCCCGCACCAGAAAGTCTCTTGAAATTAAATACATTTCTTACATCCATTAAAAAGGTTATCTGGAAAGGCTTGAAATCAAAAGTTTTGCTTAATAATAAATCAACATTCCAATAATCTGTAACCTGAACATTATTAATAATTTCTCTTATTCCATTTGGATTGTAGGTCATGTATTCACCTGCTCTCCATTCACCAAGAACATTTAACGTCCAGTTGCCAAGCAAATATAAACCACCAAGGTTAGGACCAAAATCAGAAGGTGTAAAGAAAGTCAAATTCAAATTTGCTCTTGGCTGCGGTACAGGTTTTTGTTGATATAATGTAATTGTATTTTGATCAATAATTTTTTGCTGACTTGGATCTTCATTTATTACCTGTTTGCCAAATGCACCTCTTGTATTTACCTGATATGTGTAGGTTAAAAATCCTCTTATCCAGCTGCCCCCGGTTTTCTTTAATGTAACTTCTAAACCTCTTATATCTTCATAACTATTATTATTTGCGCCAAAGTAGCCTATACCTTTTCTGTCACTTAAATATTGTGTATACGCAAGCTGATTTGATATATCATTATAGAAAGCAGATATTTGAATTAGTAATGTGTTAAACAAAAGGTGGTCGTAACCTAATTCATAAGAAATAGTTTTAGCTTGTTTTAAGTTTGGGTCGCCAAAATTTAACAATGTACCATTAGAAGCTCTTCCTAATCTAAAAATTTCCTCATATGCTGGCAGTTGTTTGAAATGCCCAAAATTAAAATACAGTTTTGAATTTTCTGTAATTGGATGAGAAATGCCAAGTCTTGGACTAAATGCTACATCTATTTTTGCTTTTTTCTTAGGATATTCTTTATTGGGATTATAACTTGCTGAGAAAAACGATTTATCAAATGGGTCAACATCATACCATTCCGTATTGGGATTACTCAAATCCATTCTTACACCAACATTAGCAACAAATCCAAATGCTTCTATTTTATCCTGAACGTATGCTGAGATTCTGTATGGTTTCCAGTGCTCTTTTACATAATTCAAATCGTTGAAAAATGTATTAACTGCCCCATAGTCCAGATTAAGATTATAATATGAAAACTCCACTCCAGCTTTAATTAAATGAATATGAGTAATTTGATTTGTATAATTTGCTTTTAGCAAAAACGAACTAAGTTTACTTGAATCTCTAATTGTTGAAGAGTGACCTCCGTAGAACATTCCAGTTAAGCCTGTCAAAGGACGCGGGTCAAATCCAAATGGTGCTTCGTCAACAAAATATCCGGGAACTATTTCATATCTCTTTGTTGTGTCTCTCTGTCTAATTGGTCCGGTTTTATAATTTCTTGCTACATATTCAAAACTCAACTCCAATAATGAATTATCAGTAAGGAAATTTGTAAGTTTTCCAGCAAAAGTTGAATGATTTAAAATTGCCTGACTATACCACGAATCTGTAAATATTCGGCTTGGTCTTTGCTCATTTGTAATTTCTGCAATTTTATAGGGAGTACGCAAAAATTCAGTAGGACTCCAGAACTGTACTCCGTTAATTCCCCATGCAGGATTATTAAACTGACTATCATCTCTATTCATTACAACATTATAAGATCTTCCAGTATTAGCATTTAAAATTAATTTGAGTTCTTTGCTGATATCTGAATTTATTTTCATTGAATAATTATATTCTAAATAATCTGGTCGGCTCAATGGAATTAGTAACATTTCACGATTATACCAGAAGCTTGTAAAGAACCTTAAATTTCCCAGACTTTTACTAATCAAAGGAACAGGACCTCCAAAGCTTGCATCAATTATGTAATCTGGGGCAATAGTCGGTCTTCTTCTTCGTTCCCACATCCATACTTTTTGTGCAGCTGCAGGTGAAAGGTCATTATTCGGATCATTATCACTCAAAAGTTTTTGAGATACTGCATTCCATCCTTCGAAGCGCGGATATTGTCTTTGTGTATAAATATCCCACGCTCCACTTTCTGTTCCTGTCCAGCAGACTTCAGGATCTAAGTAAGGTCTGTTCCACATTGAATTTGGGTCAAATACAGAAATTCCAAAATGCTTTTGGGTTGGAGGACTGTATTTTACATTTACTGCACCAAAGTAATTTGTTGCACTTCCCTCTTTTTGAATAATATTTATAATTCCAGATCTTACCTGTCCATATTCTGCATTAAAACCTCCTCTTTCAATTGAAACTTCTTGAATAGAACTCAAGGACAATGTAGTTATTGGAGCATTATTTCTTGGGTCTCTAAGTGTTACACCATCGATTTGAAATAATAATTGATTTGCACTCCCGCCTCTAATAACAAAACCTTCTTCTACACCAGCTTGAAGACTTGCAATTCTGTCTATTGATGTTATTGGCAAAGTTGATATTTCTTCTGATCTAACAGCAGCAACACTTGTAGATACATCTTTCTTTACTAATTCTCTTTGTGCTGTAATAACAATGCTGCCCAGCTCAATTGCTTCTGATACCATCTCAATATCAACTGTAGAAGTCTGGTCTATTCTTACTTCAATATCGTTCACCGTTACTGTAGCATATCCAACCATACTTGCTACAATAGTTTGAATACCCGGGGGTACATGCAAAATGGTATAATAACCATCTATATCAGTAGTTGCACCAAGAGTTGTTCCTTTTACAATTACATTAACGCCTACTAATGGCTCTTTTGTTTCTTTGTCAACAATTCTTCCTGCTATTTTTCCAGTTGTACCTGCAAATATTAAATTTGAAAATATCAACCATGTGCAAACGATATTAAATACAGTTTTCTTTATTCTCATGGTTTTCTCCTCTTAAATCTTTCTTTTTCAAGTAATTACATGTTCAATAATTTTTAGAAAAGTTAAATAAATCGGCAAAGCCAATAAGACTTTACTACTTCCATTACTCTTAGTTGATATTAAATTTTTTTCTGTGATCTTCTTTTTAAGGAAAGAAAAATTTACTCTGCTTAATAAATACTGCATGATAATTGTAAAGATGAATACCAAAATTGTGAACTGAAAAACATCAATCTGTGCAAGAAGATTTTTGCTATAATAGAATTCGACAAAAAATTTAAGTATAACCAAAGCAGTACCAATTATTAGCATAATTAGAGAACTGCTTCCATTTAGTGAATTAAACAATAAACTGCTGACAACCAAAGCTGTAATTATTGATGTGAGATACAAAAACATATAAAATAATTTCGTATAAAAACTAAAATTGTAAGACAATGATGCAGGTATTAATAGAATTGAAATACACAACAAAAATATCATAATAATTCTGCCAGCAAGTACAAGCTCTCTATCGGATGCATATGGTTTTAATAATTTATAAAAATCATTTACAATTAAATTTGTTGCGCTGCTAAAACAATTTGAAAATAAAGAAGTCATTCCAAATACAATTGAAAGCACTATACCAGATTGAAGGTATGCAGGAATTCCTTTTTCATAAAAAAACTTTCTTAAAGTTCCCTGTGAAATTTTTTCAATATTATTATTAAAGATTATAACGGCAGCAATCGAAAAAATTAAAAGAGGAATAAGTTGATAAATAATTAATGCTAATAATGTTTTTTTGATATGACTTTGATTTTTTATTGTTAAAAATCGATGATAAGAAAATTCGTCAACTCCAATAAACCAAAAACTAATGATTGACAAGCCGAATAAGATTTGAAATGCAGAAATAACAGAATCATAATTAAAAAATAATTTTCCATAATTTAGTTTAATAATTTCGGATTGGTTTTGAAATATAACCCAAAAACTAAAGCATATAATTATCAACCCAATTAACGAAAGTTGAATAAAGCTGGTAATAATTTCTGCTTTCTGCCCTCCAATTATTAAATGAACAACAGTTATAACAAGAAAGAATAAAAGTGTAAAATATGAATCAAATTCAGTAAATGTATTTATCAGAATATTGCCCGCTGCTAATACTAAAAATAATCTTATGCCAATATTTTTTATTACATAAAGTATTGATACAAAGTACCTGCATGCTGTATTATATTTTTTTTCAAAATACTCAGGGATACTATTGATTTTTAATTCCAAGAAATGATGGAATAAAAATCTTCTGTATAAATAAGCCACTACACACAAAACTATCACATAAAACACCGTCAGAATTCCAGATTGTCCTGAGTAAATTAAACCTAATAAATATGGACTCAATAAAGATGTAACCCCAAATGATAAACCTAAAACTAACCAGTGAACATTTTTATCCGCAAAAAAGAACCTCTTTGAAGTCATTTCTTTTTCAATGGATACGAAGATGCTAAAAGAAATTAACAGCAAGGGGTAGAATATGAATAAAATCAAATTAGTTATAGAAACATCAATCAAAGTTATCCTCTTGAAATAATGACGATTTGTTCTCAGGCAGGCAATGATTATACCAATTAAATAATAATTGAAAATTCTTTATTTAATCGTTTAATTTTATTGAAGCTTATTCAAAATGATAAAGTATTGTTTTTGTGCTTAAATCAATTTGATAAAGTAAAATGACTTTTATATAAAATTTTTTTTAAGAAAATAATTTGACAAAATTCTTGATTATAATATCTGTTCTAAAACTTTTATCATGACTATATAGAAAGACAAATGAATTTTATCACAGTGATATTTTTACAGTTCTATACAAGCAAAATTTTAAAATTTTATTTAAGGCACATTGATTGATAATAAAATAAAATTAAATGCATGCATACACTCCCCTGCCGCCTGCAGAACTAAATGTTCTCAGGCGGTTTTGTTTTTATTTTGTAAATTGAAAAAAGAAAAAAATTACTAAAAGAATAATCATGCACAGAAATCAACTATATATATTCTTTGTGACTATTAATCTATTTGTCTATAAATTTAACTATGGACAATCATTAGATAAACCTGAAATATCAGCTTCAAGTGGATTTTTCTATAATAATTTCGAATTTTAGATCAGTTCCGAAATTTCAGATGCATTTATAAAATATACACTGGACGGTTCTGATCCTGTTACATCTCAAACTGTTATAATGAAATAATTGCCGGTAATAATAAATATTAATCCGGAAAGCACAGAAGGAAACAGAGGAAAAACACCGGGAGTAATTTTAAGAGCCTGTGTTTTTAAGGATAATCAACACAGCGAAGTTGCAACAATAACTTTTATTTTCATAAATAAAATTGTAAAATTATCGCCTGAAGGCATTAAACTAGGACCGGGATGGCTTTCACCAACACGAAATCCCAATCCTCAATTTATTGAATACGGCTTAGCTGCAGATGTAATTAATAATGCAGAATACAAAGATTTAATTGATGATGCTTTTCTTTCCATTCCTACAATTTCAATTGCAACTGATTTATCTAATTTATTTGACTTAAAAACAGGAATTTATATGAATGCAATGCAGGATGGTATTCAATGGGAGAGGCCAGCTTCAATTGAGTTAATTTATCCCGATGGAAAAAAGGTTCTCAAATTAATGCAGGAATTAGAATCAGAGGAGGATTGAGCAGACACGGTGACAATCCAAAACATGCTTTTAGATTTTTCTTTCGCAAAGAATATGGCTAAGGCAAATTAAAATATCCTTTATTTGAAAATGAAGGTGTAGATGAATTCGATAAAAATGATTTGCGCACAAGTCAAAATTATTCTTGGAGCAATCCCAATCGTCTTAGCTTTTATAACACAATGAATCGAGATGTATTCTCAAGAGACTTATAGAGAAAAACAGGCAATCCATATACCCGCAGCCGCTATTATCATCTTTTTATTAATGCAGTTTACTGAGGATTGTATCAACCACAGGAAAGAGCAGAAGCAAGTTATTTAGGCGCAGTTTAATTATTATTTGCTAATCCCTTCGTATGTTGTTTGAAATCTTTGACTAATTTGGGAGGGAAATAATTTTTGATTACAGATACAAAAAGTCCGAAAACAAGAGATGAAATTCAGCGCTGAAAGATATAAACTCTCATCTGGAACTTATTTTATCAAAGGTTTGACAACTAAAAGATATTGTTTATAAAATAAATTTGTAAACACTAAAAACTTTTTATTTTAGAAAAAATATAAGTAGCAAATAATAAAAGGGTTTTAAAATGAAACGCTTAATTTTAATAATTGTGGTTTTTTCTATACTTATACCTTATCATAATTAACACTCTCAAATGAACGTAAAGGATGTAATTCCTTCAGATTTTGAAGGTGTGAGAACGTAAGACTTATAACATGTGGGAATTAAAACATTTTACTTTCAGACAGCTCAAATAATATTTTAATAATTATTCTTTATCTTATTAAAACCATTTTAATAGTTCTTGTAAAATTTTCTGCTGTCAATCTGCAGAAATAAATACCGCTCGATAAAAACTTAGCATCAAATAAGATATCATAGCTGCCTGCAGTTTTTTTTTCATTATTAATTAATGTTGCAACATTTCGTCCCATTACATCATAAATTTTTAAGCTGATTGTAGTCTCAAAAGGAATTGAATAAGAAATAATTGTTTGTGGATTAAATGGATTTGGATAGTTCTGATACAATTTGAAGTCAGTTTTTTTATCAAAACTTTTTTCTTTAACAGAAACATAATTGCCTGGTTCAATCAAAATAAATTGAACAGAGCGGGCAGGTGTAGTAAATTTAATTTCACCATTAGAATTATATGCAAATGCTGGAATATCTTCTAAATCGTCAAGTGGACCCCAAGCAGCATCTGAAGGACCATAACCATTTACAAAAACATATTGAGAAAAATCTGGTTTATCTGTTCCACCGGTTAGTGTATAAATAAAATACTTTTCTCCAAAACCATAATTTGTCGGTAAAATATTTAAAACATATTCTGTTTTTGATTTATTAATTATAACTGCTCCAATATGTCCTGAGCTAAAGGTTGTAGCATAAGCAATAATATCCTTTGCACCTGTTACAGAAGTTCTAATTGAATGGTCGCCTGTAAATTTTTGAAGGTAATAGATATAATAGAAGTCGGGGCGAGGATTCCATTTAGGAATTTGTGAATTATTTCCTCTGTAAAACATTCCATCATTTTCCCAATTTGCAAGCAGCCATCTGCAGGTCATTCCATAATTTAATCTGATAAATTCATTAAATAAAATCACTGCCTGCATTCCATTAATTATAGATGTTTTTCCCAAATCAGAACCTGACTGGTCCATATTCCATTCAGTTATTGCGATTGGTTTAGAAGGAGCGTTTTTATTTGCAATATCCTGCTTTATAAAATCCATCATTTGTTTAGGAATTTGAGTAGCAACATCTAAGAGATCTTTGGCATCTGCTCTTCTTCCAATGTAATTGTGAATGACATAAAAATCTGCAGCATCTCCAACTTCTTTGAAAAATCCTTCGTTCCATTTTCTATCTGCTACATTCCAGCTGTTTGTTCCATCGTAGTGAAGGATTTGCCCGCCAATAAATATTTTATTATCTCTTTCAGCAGCAGCTTTACGCATTGAATCTGCAATTATCTTAAAATGTTTTCCATACAATTCTCCTGTTATAATTTCAGGTTGATTATCTTGATTTAGAGTTGAATCAATTTTCCAGCCGGCTTCCCATGGACCGCCATTTTCATTTCCAATTTCCCAAAATTTTGTTCGTCCATCATCATACCTCACCCATTCTGCTGCAAGATGAGCAGCTTCTGCTACCGGGTCTTTACCTGTTCCATAACGAGCATAACCGTAATTAATTGTAATTAATCCTTCTACACCCAATAGTTCTCGCAGATAATAATAATTGTCTACAGTTGTCGGCCAGCTGTTCATTCCAAATTGTGGTGTAAAATTAATCCACTTATTTTGAGTTCCATCCCAAACTGTAGGCGGTATATTTTCTGCTTTACCGTTCCAGAAAAAAATATCTGCCCAGCTTCCTCCCGGATAACGAATTAATGTGGGTGAAAGTTTTTGAACATTATTAATAAAGACAGGATCTTTAATCGGGTCGTTTCCTATCCATGCAGCAAGAGCATTTCCAAAAATATACTTTGAAATCTTGCCAATTGTATCTGATGCATTAATTGTAATTGTCACAGAAGGTTGTGCAATAGGTTTTTCAGCATTTTCAAAAGGCGGAATGCTCGCATATTTTAATTCAAAATCTTCAAGAAAGCAATTTGAAACTTGTTGTGCTCTAAGAGATGTCGATAAAAAAATAATAAACAAAATTAAGATTAAGTTTCGAGAAGAATTCATTGTATGATTTCCTGAATTTTTATTTAGCTTCTATCTCAATTGATGCTGGTAATAAATTTTCTGATTTTGCCTTCAAATTTATTTTGCCTGTTTTTCCATTTGATTGAATTACAACAAGACAAAGTCCATTAAATGCTTTTCTGTAATTTGCCTTAAAAGGTTCGTGACTTGTTTGACTTCCATTATCAACACCAGCTATAAATCCTTCCCCAGAGATTTCAAAATTCACAAGATTATCTACATAAGGCACAAGGTTATTATCTTTATCAAGAATTTTTACAGTCACGAATGATAAATCTTTACCATCAGCTTTTATGATATTTCTATCAGCTTCTAATAAAATTTTATATGGTTTATCAGCAGTTTTAATTTCACGAACTAAAATTTCTTTGCCATTTTTTCTTCCAACAGCTTTTAATATACCGGGAGTAAATTGCAATCTCCACATCAAATGAAGGTCGTCTCCAATTTTTCTTTTTGTGCCCATAGATTTTCCATTTAAGAACAATTCTACTTCGTCGCAATTTGTATAAGCCCATACATCAATAAATTGACCTTCTTTCCAGTTCCAGTGTGGGAAAATATGCAGGACAGGTTTATCAGTCCATTCACTTTGATACATGAAATAAACATCTTTTGGGAATCCGGCTAAATCAACAATTCCAAAATATGAACTGCGAGATGGCCAGTTATATGGAGTCGGTTCACCAAGATAATCAAAACCTGTCCATATAAACATTCCTGAAAGAAAATCATGTTTTTTAATTATTTTCCATGTTTCTTCGTGAGTAGAGCCCCATGGTGCACTGCAATTATCGTAAGCAGAACAGGTGTTATCAGGATTTCCATCTTCTAAAGGCAAATCCCATCTTTTAGGCCAGCGCCGAATACTATCTGACGGCATATCATAATGACCTCGTGTAGCTAAAGCTGACGTTGTTTCTGTAGCAATAAACTTTTTGCCCGGATAAGTTTGTGGAAAACTTTCAAACAAATGTTGATGATAATTAAATCCAATTAAATCAAGTACATCAGCTTTAATTAATGGATTTTCTGGCTCAGGTCCATTACATGCAGCTGTAACTGGTCTTGTTGTATCCAAATTTTTTACAATCTTAGTTAATTCTTTAGTTAAAAAAATTCCAATAGTGTCATTGCGTATCCATTGTTCCATCACTTCGTTACCAATACTCCATATTATAACAGATGGATGATTTCTGTCTCTCAATATCATATCTTCTAAATCTCTTTTATACCACTTGTCCCAGTCCATTGAGTAGTCATATTCAGTCTTTTTTGTTTTCCACATATCGAAAGCTTCGTCCATTACAAGCAGACCCATTCTGTCACAAAGATTTAATAATTCAGGAGCAGGTGGATTGTGAGATGTTCTTATTGCATTTGCCCCCATATCTTTAAGAATTTCAAGTTGACGTTCAAGAGCTCTTTCATTTATTGCGGCACCAAGACAGCCTAAATCGTGATGATTACAAACACCTTTTATTTTAACTTGTTTGCCATTTAAGAAAAATCCTTTTTGAGCATCAAAATAAAATGTTCGAATACCAAAGGGAGTTTCATAATAATCTAATTGTTTACCATTTAATTCAACAATTGTAACCGCTTTATAAAGATTTGGTGTTTCAATCGACCAGAGTTTTGGATTTTTTATTTCTGCTGTTTGATAAATTTCTTTTAATGAATTTGCTTTTATAATTTCTTCTGATTCAATCTGAGCTTTCAAGACTTTTTCATCTTCATAAAAAAGTGTTTTGACAATTATCTTAGCATCTTCATTTAATCTGTTATTTAATTTAATTTGCAGTGAAACTTTAGCTTTTTCTTTTTCTACAATTGGAGTAGTAATGAAAGTGCCCCAATGGTCTACATAAATTTTATTTGTCTTCACTAGCCATACATTTCTATAAATTCCAGAACCTGAATACCACCTTGAGTTTGGCTGTAATGAATTATCAACTTTAACAGCAATTACATTTTCTTCACCAAATTTTATATAAGGAGTAAGTTCATATCTAAAGGAACTGTAACCATAAGGACGCTTTCCGAGATAATTTCCATTAATCCACACCTCACTGTTTCGATAAACGCCGTCAAAGTCAATAAAGAACAATTTATCTTTATCACCCTCTGGAATTACAAATGATTTTCTATACCATCCAATTCCACCCGGCAGAGCTCCGCCGCCTGGAGTTGCAGGATGGTCTTTGCTAAATTCTCCTTCAATGCTCCAATCATGCGGTAAATTAAGTTTGCGCCAGTTTTCATCATTTAAAGATGGGTCATTTCCATTTGCAATATCGCCCAGATAAAATTTCCAGTCATTGCAAAAATTTTCAATTGTTCTTGAATTTGATTGTGCATGCAATAAAATTCCAAAAACAAAATAAAATACAATCAATAATTTTTTCATATTAATTCCTTTTGTTTACTTTAGTTTTGAGTAAGTTTTATAACCAGTTTATTTCCATCATACTTTATTCTGTAGTCAGGCTCTTTCTGAAAGTCTATTATTTCAGATTTCTGTTTATTCACATAAACAATTTCAAAGGTTCTTGTCTTTAACATTCCCGGAAATTTTCCCTTTCGTTTTTCTATTGTAAGAGTTTTTGTTTCTTCATCATAATTAAATTCTATTGTAGAATAAAATCCTTTTTCGTAATTGTAATTTACATTTTCGTCTTCATAAAAAGTGAAAGTAGCATTTTTGCCTGTATAGACATAAACTCTAATCGGGTCAGCAGGTTTTTCGTCTGAGTATTGAATATCAGGTCCAAACGGAATGATAGAGCCTTCTTTTACAAATATCGGAATATCTGTGTAAGGTGCATCAGCAATAATAGTTTGTCCACCTTCATAGAATTTGCCCGTATGAAAATCATACCATCCATTTTTAGAAGGCAAATAGATTTTTCTTTTTCTTGCTTTAAATTCGGTTACAGGATTAATTAACAAAGAAGGACCAAACATAAATTGGTCGCCAATATTCAAAACATTTTTATCATTTGGAAAATCCATAATTAGTGCACGCATAATTGTATAATCTTTATGAGTTACCATTCCAGTAAGAGAATAAATATAAGGCATCAGTCTATATCTTAGTTTATCGTACTTGAGCATTGATTGAAAAGCAGGATGATTTTCAGGAGCGATATTAAACATTTCACGATATGGATATTGACCATGTACTCTGAAGAGAGGACAAAATGCACCAAACTGGAACCATCTTGTATTTAACTCACGCCACTCTTCCAGATCTGAATTGTTAGGTTTTTCGAATCTTGGTTCAACAGCAAAGCCGCCAATATCTGTTGTCCAATAAGGAATGCCGGACAAAGAAAAATTTAAGCCTGCAGGAATTTGATTTTTTAAGTCGAACCATCTTGCGGCAACATCACCGCTCCATGTAGCAGCAGAATATCTTTGTTGACCTGCAAAAGCAGAACGAGTTAAAATAAAAACTCTTTGATTTGGTTTGACTTTTCTTTGTCCTTCGTAAACAGCTTTTGAATTCATCAATGAATAAGTATTCAAATAACGAGCAGAAGTGCCAAGTGCTGTTGGTCCAATTCTTAATCTCCACTCTTCAAAAGAAAGATTTGATTGAAGGTCAGGTTCAGTAGAATCGAGCCACCATGCATCAAATCCAAACTTAAAAAGTTTTTCATTTATTTGTTTCCAGTAAAGTTTGCGTGCATCAGAGCTGTATGGGTCATAAAATGTAGAAACATAACCAGGTCCAACCCAATCTTTTTGTCCAACTTCAACATTGCGCATATAAAGCCAACCATTCTTCCTAAATTCTTCATAATGTTTTGTGCCAACATAAAATTTAGGCCAGACGGAAATCATAATTCTCGTATTATATTTTTCATGTAATTCTTTCACCATTCCAGCGGGATCAGGAAAACGTGAACTATCAAATTCATGGCTTCCCCATTGGTCTTCTTTCCAGTAAAACCAATCCTGAACTATATTATCAAGAGGAATTTTTCTTTCTCTAAATTCTTTTACAATTGAAATTAATTCTTTCTGAGTTTTATATCTTTCTCTGCACTGCCACAAACCCATTGCCCATTTGGGCATCATTGGAGCTTTGCCTGTCAATTTTCTATAACCAGAAATTATTTCATCAATGTTTTCACCATAAATAAAATAATAATCAATTTGATCTCCAACATCTGAATAAAAAGATAATAATTTATTATAATCAAGCTCTGCAGGTTTTAAAGCTCTAAAGCCAATATAACCGCCTGTATGAATCCATTCTATTTTTACTTTGTGCTTTTCACCTTTTTTCATATTAATTTTATAAAAATGCGTCCATGGCAGCCAGTTTTGTCTCCAGTTATCAACAATGAGTGAATCGTCAAACCACATTTTAGTATAACCAGAACAATACAATCTAATTTTATGAACTCCATTTTGTAAACCTTCAAATTGACCGCTCCATCTGATTGCTTTTACATTTTCAGCAAAACCTTCTGGATATGGGTCGTTTAAGTCGAGATACTCATGTTCAATTTTTGATTCCTGCCGAGATAAATATAAGTTGCTAAAATTTTCATCCTTAAAATAATCAGCAGTCAAGCCGCCTTCGTTTCCATTTTTATCATAAAGTTTAAAGACAGAAGAAATTGTTTGATAATCTCTTATATCACCAAATTTAGTTCGTGAATAATTATCCCAGAGTATTCCATAATTTTTATTTGATATTAAGAATGGAATTACATCAACAATATTATACTGCCATAGGTCAACATCGTGACCTTTATAATTCATAATTCCATTTTGATGAGCACCAAGCCCATAAAATGCTTCGTCATCAGGTGAATCGAAAATTTGTTGAATGTGATATGTGTCTTCGCCCATTACATTTGCAGCAGTAAAAATTTTGCTATCGTTTGTAGTTTCGTTTAAAAGTAATTTTTGATTTTTATCGTAGAAAGAAATTTTTCCATTTGAAGTATCAATTTTCACTATAAGTTTTTGAGTAATAAGCTTAATAAAATTTTTGTCTTTTTGAATTGTCCATTTAAATGGTTTCCAATTTTTCTTTTCAATAATTAAACTTTCTCTTTTAGAAAAAGTATTGTCTGGTGATGATATAACTCTAATTATATTTTCATCAAGAACTTTAACACACAAAATTTTTGCATCAGTTTTTTTTACTTTTTTAAGATGGAGTAAAATTCCATCTTTTTGTTTTTCAAAAGCAAATAATAATTGAAATACAAAAAACGAAACGAAGAAAAGTCGAATAAAATTTTTCACTTTAATTCTCCCTGAAAATTTATGTAATTAAAAATTGCCATAATAAGGGGAACTTTTTATTCCCATATCAACACGATAAACAGTCCATTCTTGACCTGCACCTGTATCTCCAATAATTAAGTATAGATAATTTCCTGTTCCCCAATGAAACTGTTTACAATAAGGAGGAAGAATATTTTTATAAAAGTAATCAATTTTAGAATTTTCTAAAATCAAAAGCGGGTCGGGTGAATCTGTTGCAATAATCATTTTACCATCATTAGTAAAAGCAATATTTCTTACAGTACGAGAAGAGAATTCAGTGCTTGTACTAAAATCAAAAACTAATTCCTGTGAGCCTAAATTTCCAGAAGATAAAATTTGATGGCGAAATATTTTTGGCGGTTCTTGAGGAGTTGCTTTACGAGATACAACATAAACATATCCATCAAATACCCGCACAGCTAATATTTCTTCTGCAGAATATGCATTTGCATAACTAACAGATAAATTTGGTGAAACAATTACAAGGTCAGTTCTTGTGCCTCCAGTATAAAAATATCCATTGGCATCAAAGTCACCAAATTTTACTGCTTTACCTGCAGGCAGTCTTGTCCAATCTTTTGATTCTCCTGTATTTACATCAACTACATTTATTGACCTGTTATTGCCGCATAAGTAAAGTTTTCCATCGGGACCAAATTTTGCATCATAAGGAGCTCTTACAACTGCTCCAACTATTGATTTTTGTCCATCAGGTGTAACTTTTACAATATTTCTTGAATTAGTTTCTATTACATAAATATTTTCATTTTTATCGACTGCTATTGCACTCAAAGGTAAATTTTCCAAAAAAGATCCGTAAAGGTCAAGAACTTTATCGATTTTATAAGGACCATATTTTGCAACCACTAATGCCTGATTTGGAACTACTTTTATATAAGATTTATCAGAAACTAAATTTGGTCTTCTTACTACAATTTTTGTAGGAGTAACAGAAATAGTTTCCGCAATTAGATTATCAAAATAAACTAAAGTTCCGTTAACATCTAAATTTTCACCTTGAATGGTTATTGTATTTACACCTGGTGAAGCTTGAGCGGGTTCTACTTTTGTAATAACCGGAATTGGTGCATCTTTGAATTCTTTATCCCACATTGGTTCTGCAACTTCATATTTGCAGCCATTTAAGATAATTAAAATTAATATTGGAATAGTAAATAAAATTCGTTTCATAATATTTCTCCTGCTACAATTTTTAATTTACAAAGAAAATCTTGCAGTAAATCTTTGTACTTTATCAAACACACCAAAAGGAGTATAAGAATAATCAAATGTGAAACCATATTTAGAGATGCCAAGCCCGAAAGTAAAACCGCTTTCAAAATTGTTCGACATATAACCGCCGCGCAATGAAAATGCATTAAAAATTTTGTAGTCTAAACCAATTTTAATTTGTTCTGGATGATCACGATGATGGAGTGCATCAATGCTTAAATAAAGAGCTTGATTAAACGGCAGTTCATTAATGAAATCAAGAAGATTCATTGAAATACCAAGTGTAAAAACTAATGGTGCTTGAAATCCTTCTTTGGCATATTTTACTTCGCTTGAAAAATTGCGAATGGACATACCAAAGACCAAACTTTTAAATCCTGTTTTGTATTGTGTACCAAAATCAAAAACAAGCGGAGATAGTTTATTCGATACTTTTTGTTGTGAAGTGTCCAGACCAACATTAATTACTGGAATAATGCTTTCACCAAGATCTTGCCTGATATATCTAATTTGCCCGCCAACACTAAATTTGTCACTCAACTGTTTTGCATAACCAATACCAACAGCAATTGCACTGAGTTTAAAAATTCCTATATCATCATAACCAAGCGGCGAAGCTTTATTAACACGAGTGCCATAAAATTCACCATAGTCAACGCTTTGAATTGTAAAACCAATTACTCCGTAATTTCCATTAAAAGGATTAATTGCCATACTTAGAGTGTAATGATTTATATCAGCAATCCATTTATTCGAGCTTACAGATACATCAATAAAATTTTGCATATCTGACATACCGGCAGGATTAAAGAACAAAGATGAAGAACCAAACTTAAGGCTTGTCATAGCTTCGCCCATAGCAGCTGCTTTTGCATCAGAAACAACACTTAAAAATTGAAAACCAGTTTGAGCTAATTTTTGTTTTTGCTGAGCAAAAGTTAGAGCTGCAGCAAATATTATTAACAAAACTATTTTTGATTTCATTTGAAAATTCTCCTTATCTAATTACAACGAACTTTCGAATTACAGAACGGCCGTCAGGAGTTTCTACATAAAGTATATAAATTCCGCTTGAAATTATTTGACCATATTTTGTAGTTGAATCCCAAAGTTCATCACCTGTACCTCGAGTATGATCTTTTTCCCAAATTAAATCTCCTCGTTCAGTAAAGATTTTTAATTTGCATACTGGAGGTAGTCCATAAAATGCTATTCTATCATACTGTGATTGGTCGCCAAACTGATAAATTCTTGCACGGATATCATAAGGATTTGGTACAACTCTAACAGAATCCAGAGTAGAAACAACAGGGGGACGCTGCAAAGTAGCAGGTCTTGTAGTTATAGTCCAGAAAGGACTGCTGTAAAGTGGTTTGCCGGGTTCAATATCATTTTGAGTTCCATCATCCTTTGTTTGAATAAAGTAATAATAATCAAAACCTCTTTTAGCTGTTCTGTCATCAAAGCTATGGACCACATTAGATTTATCGCATTCAAAAATTTTTTCATAAGTAGTACGATAATCTAAAACTCTTCCTTCTGCACGATAAATTACATAACCATTAAAGTGAGGCCATGAAGTTGCATTATCTGCCCATTCAAGTTTTATTCTGTCGCCACCTGATGTTACAGTAAAAGATTTTGGCGGGGGCGGTGCTTTAGGAATATTAAAATTAGAGCCAAAATTTTTCATTGCACTTCTAAATACTTTTATAATTGAGTCTTTGCCAGTATAGACCCACAATTTTTTATAAAGATTATGATTTTGTGTTTGTGAACCATCCGGCAGAATAAGAGGAGGTTTTGCAGGTGAATTATTTCTCCATTGCAGCCAATTATTTCCAACGATTCTTGCCATTTCCCATGATAAACCTGAAACAGCTTCTGCAAAAACAATTCTAATACTGTCACCATACTCAAGAGTATAGGGACCAAAACCCTGTCCCTGACTTGTACCGCCGCCGGTTTGTCTTCTTGGATCAGTGTAATTTATTGGATAATCATTGCCAACAACTTCATCATGCTGACGAGGTGCATGCCCTTCACTCATAATATCATATCTATCAGACATAAAAACTTCGTCATATTGACTTACATTTGCCTGCATAGCATTTATGTCAGAACCAATAAACCATGTTGTTCTTGGTTGATAGATATCATCATTTTTATCTTTTGCACTCACATCTGCATGCAAAGTTACACAGCCAGCAAATTTAGCAGAACCCAGAACCCCATCTTCCGATTCATTCGGGCATCCCCAATCTTCATCATAAGAAACTGGTCTGTCCCTGTTGGGTCCATACCATGAATAGAATCCTCTCATGTTATAAATTGGTGAAGCGGGATCTGTAAACTCAGGAGCTGTAGGATTAAAACCAAAAGCATGATTTATTGTGCTGTTTCCCCATGTGGAAGAAAATGCACCCCAAGTAGAACCATACCCTGATGAAGTAACTCCGGCAAATGCATATCTGTAAACAAAGTAAAACCATACATCTTTCAATGTTTGTTTATAAACATCGCCATTCCGGTTATAAATTCCTGTATTCTTAAAAATATATTCATGAATTAAGTAGTCATCATGATTTGGATGCGAGAAAGCATAAACTTTTTTTGTTACAGAAATTCCAATTGATGTATTAAATTTTACAATAACCATTCTGTCCGAAGGCAAATTTTCATCAAGACTGTCAAGTATATCGTAGTTATCTAATGCACCGGCTTTCTGGTCGTCTACAATTACAACAGGATGTAAATCTCTTCCTACAAGTTTTATTTCTTTTTCAAAAATTTGATTTACTCGGTCGCTAAAATCTCGAGGACCTGAACCAATTACTTTAACACCTTTAAGTTTTTTCTCGACAGGGTCATAAAAGTCTTTGCAACCTATCCATAATCCTCTCATTCGACATGTGTTCTGGTCAATTCCATAGAGAGCAGGCCAGGATAAATAATTTGTGTTTCCTTGTGGAAATTCATTTTCGTATTCCGCACCTATTTCATTTATAGGGGTTTGAAGTTCTCCGATTCTTAACCATTTAATTTCCTGTGAGCTTAGTTTTGAAAAACCAATCAGCAAAAAAATTAAAAACAGAATTCTGAATTTTATTTTATACATTTTCATTTAGACCTCTCCTAATTTTCTATAAATTAAATGTTAATCTTAAACCGAAGTAAAAACTTCTTGGATTTAAGAACCAGAATGTTGATTGATTTGGCATATCTATATACGCTTTATCTTCAAGAATTTTATTAATTCGATTTTGTTCAACTTCTTTCCATTGATTATTTACATATTCAAAATATTTTGATGTTTTGCCTTCGTAATAAATTACATTTTGTTTCCCGGGTTTAGATGGATCAATTACAGCTTGAAATTCCATTGGTTGGAATTCTACACCGGGTTTTCTGTAATCTCCAATTTTATCATTGCCAGGTATGTTATCGTATGCTTCATTTTTCGGAAGATGAAGCGACCTCAGGTAATCTTGGTCACCTGTATTCCACAATCTTAATGTATTGAAAACATTGTACACATCAACAAATAAATCAACTCTAAATTTTCCAATATCAAAAGATTTATCGAGTCTTAAAGATGTATTCCAGTTATCAACTGATTTTACATTATAAGAAACACCGGGTAATCCTTTGGGATTCCATGTTACCCAGCCTCCAGCCTGCCAGTCAAGTATAAAATTCAACATCCAGTTTGATAAAATTTTATGACCAAATATTGAAGGTCCAAAATCTGCCGGTGTAAAGAAGTTCAAATTAATTCTTGCAAAAGGTTGCGGTATAGGCCGGTCTTGATACAAATTGACTGTTTGTTCATCCCATGCTTTTTGTAATGACGGGTCATCAAAAATTTGAGAGCTTCCAAAATATCCGCTTGTTCTAACAAGATAAGTATAATTAGCAAAACCTGTCCACCATGTACCTCTTGTTTTTCTGAGTGTTATTTCAAAACCTCTTGTATCTTCGTAACTGTTATTAGTTGTTTTTGTATATGAAAAACCAGCAACACTTGAATTGTATTGTACAAGATATCGCTGGTCATAAATGTCATTATAAAATGCAGCAATCTGTAAAAAAATGTCTTCGGTAATTAGATAGTCGAATCCAAGCTCGTATGAAATTGTTTTAGCTAAAATTAAATTTGGATCACCAATACTTGACATTGCTTTCAAAGATGTTCTTTGAATTCTAAAAATGCTTTCATAATCAGGTAATTGTTTGAAGTGACCGTAATTAAAAAATAGTTTGGCATTTTCAGTAATTGGATGAGCAATTCCAATACGAGGACTTAATTGCCATTGAGGTTTGGATTTTTCCATAGGAAATTTTCTATTCTCATTATATTTAGAAGAATAGAAATAAATGTCGAATGGGTCAGTAGACCACCATTCGGTATTTGAATTACTGTAATCGAGTCTTAAGCCAAGATTAACTGTTAAGCCTTCGAATTCAATTTTATCCTGAGCATAGAAAGCCGCTCTTAAAGGAAAAACTCTTTGTTGAACTCTAACAGCATAAGTTTTCCCAGCAGTTGCAGAAGCAATTGTTCCATAGTCAAGATTAAGATCGTTATAAACAAATTCAAAGCCAGTTTTAATTAAGTTATTAAAATTAATTTGACTTGTAAGGTCAGCTTTAAGTGTTGTAGCACTTACAACACTAAAATCTCTTGCTTTAGCAACATGCTGTCCGCCTGTTACAATAACTCCTTTAGCATCAAAAGGCCAGTAACCAAAAGGATTTTCATCTTCAAAAAATCCCGGGATAATTTCAAAAAGTTTTGAGGTATCGCGCCATCTTGTTGGGCGTACATTATAATCACTTCTAAAATGTTCTAACGAAACTTCATAAAAAGTAGTTGAACCAAGTGAATGGGTAAACTTTGCTGCATAAGATTTATGACCAATATCAGCTAAAGCAAAATTAAAATCAGAAAATAAGCTTATAAGATCAGAGGGTGCATAGATGCCACTTGCAACACTCGCAATTTCATTTGGATATCTTGGATAAAAGTAAATACCAGTTGCATCCCAGTTATGTCGAATTGTAAATTGTTTTCCAATTAATGTTGAAAGTCTTAATTTAATTGAAGGAGATATATCGGAGTTAAGTTGAAAAGTCCAGTCATAATCTCTGTAATCTGGCCTTGTTAATGGGAATAATAACATTTCTCTGTTGCTTCTGTAAGAAGTATAAAATCTTAAATCGCCAAGACTCTTACTAATGATTGGAACCGGTCCTCCAAATCCGGCATCAATTTCATAATCTGGTTGGTTGTTAGGTTGTTTTTTTCTTGTTTCATACATAAAAACTCTTTGAGCGCCAAGCGGGGTTAAATCGTTAGTAGGGTCGTTATCGCTGTTAAGTTTTTTTGATACTTCATTCCATCCCATAAATTCTGGATATTGTTTTCTTGTATATTCGTCCCACGCACCTGTTCCAGTCCAGCAAACTTCAGGGTCATAAAATGGTCGGAATATATATGAATAAGGGTCGTGTACATCAAGAATGCCTTCACCTCTCCAGTATTTTGGTCCCGGTGGTCTGTATCTCACTTGAAAGCTTGCAGTATAATTATGCCTGCTGCCTTCTCGAGTAACAACATTTACGATACCCGAACGTACCTGTCCATATTCAGCATTGAAGCCGCCTCTTTCAAGAGAAATTTCTTTAATTGAACTAAGAGGAATACTTGCTGTGGGCTGATTATTTCTTGGGTCTCTAAGTGTAACACCATCAAGTAAAAACAACAATCTATCGCTTCCACCACCTCTTACACTCAATCCCTGAACACCAGCCTGCAAACCAATTGCACCAGCAACTGAGCTTACGGGTAATTGCTGAACTTCATTTTCGTTTATTGCAACAACACTTGTAGCTACATCGGGCTTAATTAATTTACGTTCTGCAACTATAACCATTGCCCCCAGTTCAATTGCCTCAGATTCTAATTCAGCATCAATTCGAGTAGTCTGGTCAATAAAAACTCGAACTTCATTAATAGTTAATTTTCTATAACCAATATAGGATATTTGAATTGTGTAAATGCCCGGGGGAACTTCAAGAATTGTATATAGCCCATTTACATCAGTAGCAGCTCCTAAATTAGTTCCCGCAATAATAACATTTGCCCCAACAAGAGGTTCACCAGTTAGTTTATCGGTTATTTTACCAGCAATTTTGCCAGTAGTACCAGCAAAGACAAATGTATACGCAATCGTTTGCAAAAACAAACAAAATATAATCTGTCTAATTTTTTGCATATACTTTTCTCCTTCCAAGTTTATTTATTAATTCTTATTGCTCTGATAAATAATGGAAATTTTCTTTGATAGGTCATCATTAAATAATTCATAAAATAAGCATAAATTTTATAATTATATGACAATGTTTATACCAGTTGTTTTATAAACTAAATTAGTGCAGTTTTTATGTATCCCTCTTTTTTTAATAAAAAATTATATCATATTGATATATATACTACTGGATTATATTATCAATATGATAATTACGTTTTACCCGAATTTTTTATTCCAAGTTTATTACACATCCTGTAAAAATTTGATGGTGCCATACCAAGCAGTCTTGCTGCTTCTGATTCGGACTTGGTTCTTTCCTTAACAAAATTGAAATATTTGCATCTAAAAAT
The DNA here is from genome assembly GCA_964572725.1 of uncultured Melioribacter sp. Taxonomy (GTDB): domain Bacteria; phylum Bacteroidota; class Ignavibacteria; order Ignavibacteriales; family Melioribacteraceae; genus Rosettibacter. Next base: position 5,598 of record CAZNFW010000024.1, on the reverse strand, counting down.
TTGTTCCATTTCCCTCCATTTTAATATTTTATTGCCAAAATAGAATTCAGGCTCAGATAGATTTCTTATTTTTTTTGCATCAAGTATATTTAATACATCTTCTTTTTTAATAACATATTCACAGGAAATTAATAATCGCTGAATCACATTCTGTAGTTGCCTTATATTGCCTGGCCAGCTATAAGACTGTAAAATTTCTATTGCATCCTCTTTAATTTCTGGTACTGGAATATCCATCTGCGCAGAATATTTTTTTATGAAATAGTCAGTCAATAATGGAATATCTTCTATGCGTTCCTGTAATGTAGGTGTGTATATATTAATTACATTTAACCTATAAAATAAATCTTCACGGAATTTCTTTTCGTTAACTGCTTTTTCTAAATCAATATTTGTTGCTGCAATTACTCGCACATCCACTTTCATTGTATTTGTCCTGCCAATTTTATCAATTTCACCATCCTGAAGAACTCTAAGCAACTTCACCTGCGATGCCATTGACAATTCAGCAATTTCATCTAAAAAAATTGTTCCGTTATTTGCAATTTCAAATAGACCTTTCTTTGAATTCATTGCTCCTGTAAAAGAGCCTTTTTCAAAGCCAAATAACTCACTTTCAACTAATTCGGATGGAATACTTCCTGCATTTACTGTAACAAAGTTTTCATATTTTCTTTTGCTTAAGTAATGAATGTGAGTTGCAACAAGTTCTTTTCCTGTTCCAGATGCTCCATAAATTAGAACTGTTGCATCTTTCATTGCTGCTTTTTCAATTTGCTTGATTAAATTTTTTACAACGTGAGATTCACCTATAATTTTTTTATCGTTCAAAATATTATTAATAGATTGATTTAATTGAGTATTCGATTTTGCTTTTTCTTTACTCAATCTTTTCTTTTCATATGCATTTAAAATTGACAATATTAAATCTGTAGGCTGATAAACATAATCCTGAATATCAGAAGGATATTTTGTGCAGAACCACATTGCACCTGCTTCAATTAGTTTATTTGCAAAATCAAAATCCGTAATATTAATTGTCATCTTTGTTATTACAATTATTTGAATGTAAGGGTCAATAGATTTTATTTTTCTAATTAATTTATCGCCAGTCAAAGGTCCCATAATCTGATAATCCATTATAATAACATCATATTCATCAACATGATTTGAAATAAGCTCAACTGCAGATTGACCATCAGCAACTACATTTTTAATTATCAACCAGTCGCTGAATGGACTTAAAGTTTTTTTAATTCGATTAACATCAAATGTTTCATCTTCTATTAAAAGTAAATTAATCTGATTGTTTAGTTGCATATGCGTCCCTTCCTATAATTTTATGTTTTTAATATATCAAGAACCGTGCAAGTTTATTGATGATTAATAATCAAAGTAAATTTGCATCCGCCGTCAGGTTTATTTTCTGCATCGAGTTCCCATCCGCATCTTTTTGAAATTTCATATGCGATGTAACATCCATAACCTCTATTATTATGTTCATCTTTTGTTGATACATTCTCAAGAAATATTTTTTTCACTCCTGATTCATTTTTTTCTAATAATTCTTCTCTAATTCCTTTTCCATTATCTTCTATTGCTAATATCGAAATTTTTCTTTCTGGAAAATATTTCGTACCAATAGTAATGTTAATAAAATCTGTGTTCGAATGGTCAATTGAATTCTGAATTAAAGGTTCAATAATTTCCCAGATTACAAATTCATTTATGGAAATCGGCGGTAATTTTTCATCCAATTGCAGATTAAAGTTTATTGATTTAACAGGATTGGACAACCTTAAGAAAATATTATGCACAACAAATTTAAGCAGCTCATTTAAATTCGTTCTATAAATTGGGTTTCGAATTGTTTGAATGGGTGGATTAAACCATTTCATATCATAAATTACTCTTGCAATAAAGTTAGCATATTTCGAAATACGATATTTAATTTCCTTAAAACTTTTTTCGTCTGCATTTTCAATATCTTCAATTATAAATCCCATTACCTTTTCTGCTTTGTGGTGTGTATGATAAATTCTTTTGGTAAATAAATGTTCTTTTTGTTGTGCTATTAATTTTTGAAGATGCTCTTCTCGTTCTTTATATAACAGTTCTCTTGCTTCATCTCTTTCCATAATAGTATAAGTTGATATGTAAAACATTCCAAGCAGACCAATTAAAATGAGTGAAGAAAAAATTAAAACAGTTTTATTAAAGCTTGATAAAATTTGTTGACTTATAAATGTAACATCTGGGCGAATTTTTAAGTAAACTGCACCACTGTATTCTCCGAAAGGAACTAAGGGAATAAAAACATGAAATAAATTTTGTTGTTCCTGTATGCTATAAATTAACTCCGACTTAATCATTTCATTGTGTAACGAAGCATATTTTTCTACAGCATCTTTGTATTTGGGTTGTAATTCGGTATAATTTACTTCGTGTTTATAAAAATAATCATACAAGTCATGCCCTAAATCAATTGCAATAAATTTATCGTTATAAGGCAAAATAACACACATTGCTTCTACATTTCTTTTCATTAAAGGCTGTTTAAGAATGCTGTTAAAAGCGTGAATTAAATTTTTCACTTTATTAATTTTATCTGTTTCATTATCAATTGGGTCAGATTCAAGAAGCAACTCTAAAGAAGATGTTGTTAGATTTCCAATTTGTTCTGCAGAATTTTGTTTATACCAGTCCATTGTATCGGAGAGTAAATCGCGAAGAGTATTTTGCTGAAGATGTGTAACAAAAACTTGAAACATTATCAAGATTAAAAAAATCACTAAAATATGTTTCCATCCAAAATGAATTTCTTTTATTTTTTTCAATGCTTTCATAAGCGAAAACTCTCCTACTTTTTAACAATTGCTCTTTCGTAATTAATCTGAATAGTTGCATTATTTAGGGCTTCTGAAATATCAATTTCATTTTTTAATGCCTTATAATACTGATGGGTCATTATTTCTGAAATTCTTGTATAATTTTCTAAAAATGGTCTGTGTTTTCCCCATTTCAAAAAGTCTTTAATTAAAATCAATTCTTTGTGATTTTTTACATACATGCTGTCATTATAAATTTCTTCATTTACAGGAATAACGCCTCCTTCTTCATAAAGAATTTTTTGATTTTCTTTTTCAAGCATAAATTTTACAAAACGCATTGCTTCTTCTTTTCGATTGGAATATTTAGAAATCATCAAACACCATCCGCCAAAAACTCCTGATGTATTATTCTCCGGAAAATGCGGCAGTGGTGCAATTTTTAAGTTATGAATATTTGAAGTGTCTCTTAAAAATTTTTTATACTGTTTGTGAAATCCAATCCATCCTCTTAGAAAAACTGCATTATGTTCGTTTGCATAAAGATAGCTTAAAAACTCATCAAGACGAGTTACTTCTTTTGGTGAAAATTTATATGTATAAATAAAATCTACAAGCTGTTTTAAGGCTCTTCTTGCTGGTTCAACATTTAAGTCAATTGGCTTACTATAAAAAATTTTATTGCTTTCTTCATTACTCAACAATTCATGAAAACTGCAGAGCATTCCTTCAAAATCGCCTGCTTGAAAAACATAGAATGGATAAGGAGATTTAGAAAATCTTTTACCTAATTCAATAAATTCATCCCATGTTATTGAATTTTGAATTTTTTTCTCAATAATTTTTCCATCATGCAACTTATTTATTAAATCTTTTCGATAATATAAAACACCAACATCTAAAAACATTGGAGCAGCAACAATACTATCATTTTGATAACATGCCTTTAGTGCCATTGGATTTATTTTATTTATTTCATTCTTATCAAAATATTCATTCATAGTATAGCCCCATTTGGCAAAACGCGGTATCCAGATTAAATCTACAGCAAATATGTCTATTCCATCGCTCCTGTTTCTTAAAGAACGGGTCAGAATTGCTTTTCTGTCATTTGTTGTGAAATGATAAAATGGAAGATTGACAGGTATTACCTCAATTTCATCTTTGTATTTTTGATTAAACTTCTCAATAATTTTAAGATGAGCTGGCGATATGTTATCAACATAATAAATCTTTTTTACTGCGCCCTTTGGGAATAGATTAATTTGAAATGGCAAATAAATAAAGAAAAATATTGCAACTACTGATATAAGCACAGAAATAAACCATATGGACGATTCTTTGATTTTTTTAATTATTTTACTCAACTCCCCCTCCTTAAAAATTAACTAAACATTGCTTTTAAAATTCACTTCAATTTACTGGTTTAGAAATATAAATTCTATGCCAGGATTTTTATAATTCTTCTATAAATAGAATAGTTATATCGGTGCTTAAAATTATTTCAGGCAGACAATACTTAAGTTCAGAAATTAAAATTTGTTTTGCAAGATTAAAATCCACTTATTACTTGCATTTAATGGTCTGTTATTAAAAGTGCAGGAGATTGTTGCTTGTTTATCTCAAGAGCTTTTCGACGTTTTCTTCTTAAGGAATTGAGCAAACTGCAATCAAACTCTTTGATAACTTTGAGTTAAGTACTCTATCGTATTGGGTGTTATCTACAAATTAAATTGTTTTTCATGTAAAAAAATTGTAAGTAAAAATCTTGAGTAATACTTTCCCCAATATGTTAATTATTCTATTCGAGCAGTTCAAAAGTTTTTATTTCTAACATTCCAGGAAATTTGACTTTTCATTTTTTTATATTGTAAATGTTTTTTTATCACTATTAAATTCAAATATTGAATAAAAACTTTTTCATAATATTAATTTTATACTACTTTGATAACTTAAATCAACTTTGAAAAAAGTATTATTTAAAAACTTTACGAAAGATTTTATTTAGTATAATTCCTGTAAATCTGCCCGTAGCTCTCCTGGCAATTCTCTGACCAATTTTTCCTTTCTGAATTGCATTTACATCGCCAAGTAATCTTGCAATTAAGTAAAGTAAGTTGCGAACTTTGTTTATTGTCATAACCACCTCGAAGTTATTATTTCGAAGAAATTATTAATTATATTTTTATTTATTGAAACCATATCTGTTTTAAGAATTTTATAATTATCTTTTTTCATATTTTGTTCTTCGAGCCATTTTGATAAGTAGAGTTTAATTATATCATAATCAATTGGAGAATGATAAATTGGATTAACTTCAGCAATAAGTATATTAAGTTTAGAAAGATCATTGTTAATCTTAATTAGTCCATAATCATTTTTTTCAAAAACTTCTTCCCAATTAGGAATATCTCTAAAGCATTTCACATGTTCTGCCTCTGGTATTAAATAGCTGTATCTGTATTTAATTTTGAATTTGCAATTTTTGTGATAAATATAACCATCTGTTAAAATAACTAATATGTCAATATAATTTGAATCATTTATTATGCAGTCATCTACAACTCTGTGTTTGAAGTAATTAAATAAATCTGAAACTTCATAACTTTTTGCACTGGAAGCTAATGAATAAAGTTCTTTTAAATTCCTTAAATAAAGATCACTTATTTTAGTGAACATTTTTCTTCTATCAGGGAAATCTAACTTGTCAAAGTTAATATTTAATGAGTCACTTATACTTTGATATTTTTCATAATTTACAGTTGGGTAA
>CAZNFW010000023.1:0-45988 GCA_964572725.1 uncultured Melioribacter sp. | reverse complement strand
AAATCATTAGTTTTAATAAAATCTTGTATAAATGAAAATATTTAATTAACCTTAAGATAGAAGGAAAAATTATGTCTTTATTAATTTCTTCTAATAAATTAGAAATTTATTCTTAATTTTTATATGCGAATGTAATTTTTCAAATAAAATTCTATTGAGATATGAATGATGAACTAAATCAACAACAGCAAAAACCAGAACAACCAATAATCAATATGACTCCGCTTTCTGCAGCGTTTCTTGGTCTTGCACTTGTTTTTATACTTTATCAGTTCGGCGGGGCAATATTGACTTTATTAATTTTTGGTCTTGATTTTGAAAAAGCTGATATCAATGCTGTAAGACTCCTTACAATGGGAGGTCAAATTCTTTTAATTCTTGTTCCAGCTTTGCTTTTAAGTAAATTCATTTATGTAGACGTTACATCAATATTAAGAGTCAGATTCCCTGATAAAAGAGAAATTATTGTGTTCATAATTGGGTTGATAATTCTTACGCCTTTGCTTCAAAATTATTTGTATATTCAAAATTACTTAATAGATAAAATTGCTCAGAGCAATCAGGTTATTAAATCAATTAAAAATATTATCGACCAGCTTGATAAACTTCTTGAATCAACTTATTCAAATTTGATAGTAGCACATTCATTTTTTGAAGGTCTGTTCATAATTCTTATTGTTGCTGTTGTTCCTGCATTATGCGAGGAAGTTTTTTTCAGAGGTTTTGTACAATCAAGTTTTGAATATAAATTCAAACCACTGTTGAGTTCTTTGCTGACGGCATTTTTCTTTGGTATTTATCATTTTAATCCATATGGATTGATTCCATTAATTGCACTTGGAACATACTTTGGTTTTGCAGCTTATATGAGCAATTCAATTTTTGTTCCCATGACTCTTCACTTCCTGAACAATTTTTTAGCTATTATTGCTTTTTTTGCATTTGGAAGTGAAGAATTAATTACTTCTAAAGTTACCCCCAAAAATGAAATTATTCAAAATATTGTCAGTTTTATTTTGCTTGCATTATTGTTTGCTGGGTTTGTTTATTATATAAAGAAAAATTATTATCGTTTTCAAACAGTTAAAGGGGCATAAAAATGATTTGTCCAAATTGTGAATATGAGTATGTCGAGGGAATTACAATTTGTCCGGACTGCGGAACTCAATTGATTCCCAGAGAAGATTTCGAAGGAAATCTTGTGCATCCATCTGATTGGATTGTGGTTTATACTTGTTCAGAATATTACGAAGCTGAAATGTTGAAAACAAATCTTGAAAGTGCAGATATAGAAACTCTTATCCTTTCTCAAAAAGATAGAAATTATCCAACTGTGGGAAATTTATCGATAGTCAAACTTCTTGTTAAAAAGACTGACCAAGAAGAAGCTTTGGAAATTATTAATGACATAAATAGCAGAAATAAAATTAAAAACGGAGATGAAAATGACGAAAATGAGTAATCTATCTACGAGAGTAATAGTTGCTCTTTTCGCAATCCCTTTAATTATAATTTTATCAATTGCTGGCAAAGTTCCATTTTTAATTTTTGTGTTTTTTATTGGGTTAGTTTCATTTTTTGAATTCTCGAATATTCTTAAAAGAAGAAGATTTTTTCCCAATCAGTTAATGGGTGGTTTATCTGTATTTGCAGTTATCTTAAACAGTTATATTAAATTTATCGAGTTTGAATTTCTTTTCTTAATAATAGTTGCTCTGCTTTTGCTGATTGAATTGTTTAGAAATAAAGATTCTGCAATTGGAAATATTGGAGCATCATTAATTGGTATTTTTTATATAGGATTTTTTTCTTCGTCTTTAGTAAAAATTAGAGAATTTTACAGCGAAACTCTTTTTAACTATGATCAGGGTGGTTACTTAATAATTTCAATTCTTGCATCTATCTGGATTTGTGACTCAGCAGCTTATTTTATTGGAACTGCTTTTGGGAATCATAAAATTTTTCCTCGTATTAGTCCAAACAAAAGCTGGGAAGGTACAATTGCTGGATTTATTTTTTCTGTAATTACGATGATAGTTGCTAAATTTTTATTACTTGATTTAGTTTCAATTGGGAATGCAGTTGTTGTTGGAGTGATAATTGGTGTTTTTGGTCAGGCAGGAGATTTTGTTGAAAGTATGATTAAGAGAGATGCAAATGTTAAAGATTCTTCTTCGTTAATTCCTGGCCATGGCGGAATATTTGACAGATTTGATTCTTTGATTTTTAGTGCACCATTGATTTATATCTATCTTTATTACTTTGCTCGAATTTAATTTAGCTTCAATCAGGAGCGTGAAATGAAAAATTTTAAAGAAGTTTTTTTAATATCAATTTTTCTGCTTTCAACTAATTTATTAGCACAAGATTTAGAATCTCTCAAAAAAGATTTGAACGATCTTAAGAAGAACAATGAAAATTTTGAACATCGTCTTGATATTCTTGAAAAAAATATTGATGACATTTTATGGTTTCAAAGAGTAGGAGATGTTGCATTTGTTGATAAAGTTTTTTTAGCTGGACCACCATTGGCTAAAGAGAAAAATCCAACTGCACAAGGAGCGGGCAATCCTGTCAAATTCTGGGCATATGTTTTTATACCAAAAGATTTAGATTATTCAAAAAAATATCCTTTAATTGTATTTCCTCATGGAGGTGTCCATTCAAATTTCTCTACTTATTATACGCATATTATTCGTGAACTGATTTATCAAAAATATATTGTGGTTGCACCAGAATATCGAGGAAGCACAGGTTATGGAAAATCTTTTTATGAAAAAATTGATTACGGTGGCCTTGAAATCGAAGATGTTGATGCAAGTCGTCAATTTATGATTGATAATTATGAATTTGTTGATGCAGATAGAGTTGGAATTATTGGATGGAGTCACGGTGGATTAATTTCATTAATGTGTGTATTTAATCATCCTCAAAATTATAAAGTTTGTTTTGCTGGTGTTCCAGTTAGTGATTTAATTGCCCGTATGGGATATAAAGATGATGAATACAGAAAATTATTTTCAGCTGAATATCATATTGGAAAAACAGCAGATGAAGATGTAAACGAATATAAAAGAAGATCGCCTGCATGGAATGCAGAAAAACTGCAAACTCCACTATTAATACATACCAATACGAACGATGAAGATGTAAATGTGCTTGAAGTTGAACATTTAATTAAATCTCTTACAACTGCAAATAAAAAATTTGAGTACGAGATTTTTAATAATTTTCCCGGTGGTCATTCATTCGATAGAATGGATACCAAAACCGCAAGAGAAATTCGAATTAAGATTTATAAATTTTTGGATAAGTACCTTGATCCTCCTGTGAAAATAAAATCATTAAAAGATATAAGTAAAGCTGCATATTTAAGATGAGAAAAGTACAAGCATAAACTAAAAATTTAAAAATTAATTGAAATTTCCATTACAATTACTTACCTTTGCAAAAACTTTATAAACCTAAAAGAGATTATTCTAAAAGAATATCTTCTTTAGAAAGTAAAGCCAAAAGCTTCACAGGGTTAAATTAGTAAATCATCTTATTTTAATAACAAAAATTTTTTAAATAAAAAGAAATGAATAATTTTTATATAAATGCAACATATAAGAATTTGGATACAAAATTTATAAATGTATTTAGAAACAAAAGTTGTTTTGTTCAAATTAACCAGCGTAAAATTTAATACCCTTTTTTGCCAGTCCAAATTTCAACCAAAATATGAATTCAAAAAATGATGAATTAAGGAGTACAAGAATGGAAAACAATAATTTTAATTTTATGAAAGCAGATGGAAGTCTAATAGCAAATGGATTGTATGATCCAAGATTTGAACATGATAGTTGTGGAGTTGGATTTGTTGCAAAACTTGATGGAGTTCCAACTCACAAAATAGTATTGGATTCAATTTCTATTCTTGTTAATCTTGAACACCGTGGTGCTACTGGCGGAGATAAATCTACAGGTGATGGTGCTGGCATAATGGTTCAATTGCCTGATTTATTTTTTAGAAAAGAAGTATCAGATATAAAATTACCTCAATTAGGTGATTATGCTGTTGGAATGGTCTTCTTTCCAAGAAACGAAAAATTATTCAATAAATGTAAAAGTATAGTTGAAAAAATTACAATTGAAGAAGGATGCGATGTTCTTGGATGGAGAAGAGTTCCTGTTGATGATTCAGTTATAGGGGAACTGGCAAAAAGGACAGAACCAAATATTTATCAATTATTTGTACACAGAGGCAGAATTCAAAAAGATGCTTTTGAAAGAAAACTTTATGTAATAAGAAGACTAATTGAAAAAGAGGTTGAAGCATTAGAAGAAGATGCAAGTCAATTTTATATTGCAAGCTTATCTTCAAATAGAATTGTGTATAAAGGTTTACTTTCTGCTCATCAATTAACAACATTTTATCCTGACCTTTCGGATGAAAATTTTGTTTCTAGTTTTGGAGTTGTGCATCAAAGATACAGCACAAATACACTCCCAACATGGAATCTTGCACAGCCTTTCAGATTTATGGCACACAATGGTGAAATTAATACTCTAAGCGGTAATATTAATAGGATGAAAGCACGCGAACCGCTTCTTAAATCTGATTTGTTTGGTGACGATATCGAAAAAATTAAACCAATAATTGTTGAATCAGGAAGCGACTCGGCAATTTTTGATAATGTGCTTGAATTACTTGTGCTTGCAGGAAGGTCAATTCCTCATGCTATGATGATGATGGTTCCAGAAGCATATGGACCTAAAATTCAAATGAGTGAAGACAAACGAGCATTTTATGATTTCCATTCTTCAATTATGGAACCATGGGATGGACCTGCAGCAATTGTATTCTGCGATTCGAGATTTTTAGGCGGAATTCTTGATCGCAATGGATTAAGACCTGCAAGATATACTATTACAAGAGATGGACTTGTTGTTTTAGCTTCAGAAAGTGGAGTGCTTGAAATTCCCCCAAGTGAAATAATTAAGAGAAGTAGACTTTCTCCTGGTAAAATGCTGCTTGTAGATTTTGCTCAAAACAGAGTAGTTCCCGATAAAGAAATTAAAGCAAAAATATCACGACAAAAACCATACAGAAGATGGATAAAAGATAATATTATAACTTTGAGAGGATTATTTAATCCATCGTCTGCTCCAAAAGAAAAAGAAGAAGTATTAATTAAAAAACAGAAAGTATTTGGTTATACAGATGAAGAGTTAAAATTAATTATTACTCCAATGGCTTCAAGAAGTCAGGAAGCTGTTGGTTCAATGGGAAATGATACACCGCTTGCTATTTTGTCGAACAGACCTAATTTACTTTTTTATTATTTCAAACAAAGATTTGCTCAGGTTACTAATCCGCCGATTGACCCGTTGAGAGAAGAACTTGTGATGTCTTTAGAAACATTTGCAGGTGGAGAAGGAAACTTACTCGAAGAATCTCCAGAAAATTTCAGAGGCTTCAAATTTTCTCATCCGGTTTTAACTACTGATGATCTTGCCAAAATTGAACAGGCAAATCATCCAAGTGTAAAAGTAAATACAATTGAAATTTTGTTTGATAAAAACGGCGGCGATAACGCTTTAGAAAAAGCTCTTGATAATGTATTTAATAAAGCAGAAAAATTTATTGAAGAAGGAACAAATATTATAATTTTATCCGACAGGAATGTTGATGAAAACAGAGTGCCAATCCCTTCGTTGCTTGCAGTTTCTGGATTGCATCATTATTTAATTAAAAAAGGATTAAGAACAAAAACCAGTATAATAGTCGATTCAGGTGAAGTAAGAGAAGTAATGAATTTTGCAATGTTAATTAGTTATGGAGCTGATGCAATTTGTCCATATTTAGCATTAAACACTGTTCGTTATCTTGCAGAAAATAACTTACTTGAACAAAAACTAAAACCGGAAGAAGCAATAGATTCATACATAATTGCTGTTAAAAAAGGATTACTCAAGACGATGAGCCGTCTTGGTATTTCTACACTTCACAGCTACTTTGCTGCTCAGACTTTTGAAGCTATAGGAATTAGTAAAGAAGTGATAGACAAATATTTCACAGGTACAATTTCCAGACTTGGTGGAATTGATTTAACAGATATTCAAAAAGAAGCTGTAATGAGACACAATTATGGTTATCCTGAAAATGGATTACAGGATAATTTGCTTGATGCAGGAGGTGAATACAGTATTCGTGTTGGCGGAGAAAAACATTTCTGGAATCATGATTCAATTGCTAAACTGCAGCTTGCTACAAGAACTAATGATTATGAAGTATTTAAAGAATACACAAGAATTGTTAATGAAGGTGAAAATAGTCCTGTTGCAATTAGAAGAATGCTTAAGTTTAAGAAACGAAATCCTATACCAATAGACGAAGTTGAACCAGTTGAAAGCATTGTTAAGAGATTTGTTGTATCAGCAATGTCATTTGGTTCAATCAGCAAAGAAGCTCATGAAACAATAGCAATTGCAATGAATAGATTGGGTTCAAGAAGTAATTCTGGCGAAGGCGGCGAAGATATGGAAAGAAACAAAGTTGATGAAAATGGTGATACCGCAAGGTCAAAAGTTAAACAGGTGGCATCGGGCAGATTTGGTGTAACTCCTGAATATTTATTAAGTGCTGAAGAATTGCAAATTAAAATTGCTCAGGGTGCAAAACCTGGCGAAGGTGGTCAGCTGCCCGGTCATAAAGTAACTCCTGAAATTGCAAAAGTTCGTCATACAATTCCGGGTGTAACATTAATTTCACCTCCGCCTCATCATGATATTTATTCAATTGAAGATCTTGCTCAATTAATTTATGATTTAAAATGCATTAATCCAGATGCTAAAGTTTCAGTTAAGCTTGTATCTGAATCGGGCGTTGGTACTGTTGCTGCCGGGGTTGCAAAAGCAAAAGCAGATTTAGTTTTAATTTCTGGATACGAAGGAGGTACAGGTGCTTCACCTCTGACTTCAATTAAACATACTGGTATACCATGGGAAATTGGCCTTGCAGAAACCCATCAAACATTAATACATAATAATTTAAGAGACAAAATTCGAGTACAGGTAGATGGACAATTAAAAACTGGAAGAGATGTTGCAATTGCTGCATTACTTGGTGCAGAAGAATTTGGTTTTGCTACTTCTGTTTTAATTACTATTGGATGTGTTATGCTTAGAAAATGTCATCAAAATACCTGTTCTGTTGGAGTAGCTACTCAGGACCCATTGTTACGATCAAGATTCTCTGGTAAACCAGAATATGTTGAAAGATTCTTTAAATTCCTTGCACAGGATTTAAGAGAAATAATGTCAGAATTAGGATTTAGAACTGTAGAAGAAATGGTTGGGCATACAGAAATTCTTGAATTTGATCCACCTGCAGATTTGTGGAAAGCTAAAAAATTTGATTTGACTCCATTACTAAATTCAATGGTTGATACTGCTGGTAAATGTTGCATGGTTAATGTTCCAAATCAAGTTGAAGTATTTGATGACCAATTAATTGAACTTGTTAAACCTGCAATTGAAGAACAGAAACCAGTAGAAATTGAAATGCCTATTAGAAATATTCATAGAACTGTTGGAGCTAGAATTAGTGGAATGGTAGTTAAAAAATATGGTGCAAAAGGCCTGCCAGATGATACTATTAAATTGAACTTCAAAGGTTCTGCAGGACAAAGCTTTGGTGCATTTTTAGCTCCAGGCATTACATTGAAAATTGAAGGTGATGTTAATGACTACATGGGCAAAGGAATTTCTGGAGGAAGAATTATAATAGTTCCACCAGAAGATGCTGGATTTACACCGCATGAAAATATTATCTGTGGAAATGTAGCACTTTATGGAGCTACAGGTGGTGAAGTTTATATTAATGGAAAAGCAGGTGAGAGATTTGCAGTTCGAAACAGTGGTGCTAAAGCTGTAGTAGAGGGAATTGGTGACCACGGATGCGAGTATATGACAGGCGGAGTCGTAGTATGCATTGGTTCTACAGGGAAAAATTTTGCTGCAGGTATGAGTGGTGGAATTGCTTATGTGTTTGACGAAAATCAAATGTTCGATACAAGATGCAACCTCGATATGGTTGACCTCGAAAGTGTTTGGAGTAAAAATGATAAAATCTTCTTACGCTCTATGATTGAAAAACATTATTACTTCACCAATAGTCCTCGTGCAAAAATGATTCTCGAAAAATGGGAATCAAGTCTTCCAATGTTTGTTAAAGTAATGCCTATAGACTATCGTAAATCTCTTGAAAGAATGAAATTAAGTGAACATGCAGATGTTGAAACTGTATCTGCTACAGAGGAGGTATACAATGGCTAAAGCAACTGGATTTATTGAATACGAAAGAGAAAATCCTATAAAACTTCCTATTGAAGAAAGAATAAAAAATTTTAAAGAGTTCGAAATTCTTCTTCCTGAAGATAAATTAATTTTGCAGGCTGCAAGGTGCATGGATTGCAGTGTGCCTTATTGTCATTCTTATGGATGCCCTTGCAATAATAGAATTCCTGATTGGAATGATATGGTTTATAAAAATCACTGGAAGAGAGCACTCGATTTACTTCATTCAACAATAAATTTCCCTGAATTTACAGGAAGAGTTTGCCCAGCCCCCTGTGAGCACGCATGTACTTTATCAATCAATCAAAAACCTGTCTCAATTAAACATATAGAATTGCAAATAGTAGAAAAAGGATGGAAAGAAGGATGGATAAAACCTCAGATTGCAACTTTTAAAACAGGTAAAAGAGTAGCAATTATTGGTTCTGGACCGGCTGGACTTGCTGCTGCTCAGCAACTTGCTCGAAGAGGACACAGTGTTATAGTTTTCGAAAAAAGTGATAGAGTTGGCGGTATTCTTAGATATGGAATTCCTGACTTCAAATTAGAAAAATGGATTATCGATAGAAGATTAGAACAATTGAATGCTGAAGGAGTAGTTTTTGAAACAGGGGTAAATGTTGGTGTTGATATTTCAGCAAACTATTTAAATAGAACTTTTGATGCTATAGTTATTGCCGCAGGCGCAACTATACCGAGAGATTTGAATATACCTGGACGAGACCTTAAAGGAATTCATTTTGCAATGGAATATTTAACTCAGCAAAATAAAATAAATGCAGGAGACTATATTCCAGAAGACCAGATTATTACTGCAAAAAATAAAAGTGTTCTTGTAATTGGCGGTGGTGATACGGGCTCTGATTGTGTTGGTACTGCAAGAAGACAAGGAGCAAAAGAAATATTTCAAGTAGAAATATTACCTAAACCACCCGAAAGCAGAACTTTGTATAATGCCTGGCCAACATGGCCTAAAATTTTATTTACTTCTACATCGCATGAAGAAGGTTGCAATAGAATGTGGGCACTTTCAGCTAAAAATTTTGAAGGCGAAAATGGCCACGTAAGAGCTGTTAATTTTAGTGAGCTTAGATGGACAGAACCAGATAAATATGGAAGAGCAAACTTTGAAGAAGTACCTGGTTCAAATATCAAAATAAAAGCAGACTTGGTTTTGCTTGCAATGGGTTTCCTTCATGTAGAACATGGTAATTTGGTAAATGATTTGAATATTAAAATTGACAACCGCGGAAATATAGTTGTAGATAAAAATTATAAAACATCGGTCAATAAATTTTTTGCAACAGGCGACTCAATTATTGGTGCATCATTGGTCGTTAGAGCTATTAGTCATGGCAGGAAAGTAGCTGAAGAGGTAGATAAATATTTAAGAAATGTATAAAATAATATTTTAATTCCGGAGTTAATATTAATTACAGTTATTTTATATTACCATATTAATTCTTAACGAGGGTAATTTTAATATTTGTTGAAAATTTATGAACAATCCAAGCTAATTTTTGCTTGGATTTTATTTTAATAATTTTTAATTATAATTGTAAAAAAATCTCTTTAGGGCAAAAGTCAGGGTAATAAGAAATTCACTCTATGTCAACCATAAAGTGTATTTCATTAATAATATTTTTTTGGATTATAAATGTTTTTGCTCAACAAACTTCCCCTCTTACATTTAGTGAGGTAATGTTCTATCCTTCCGAATCAAATGGTGAATTTATAGAAATTTATAATACTTCATTGACCGAAACAATCGAAATCGCAAATTATAAAATCAAATATTACACATCAGCTAATAATAATCTTGTGCCCTTAGCAGGAGGAACAAAATTAGGTCCGGGAAAATTTGCAGTTATATTACAAGGAAACTACGATTACAATAATGGAATTTATAAAACATTAATCCCTTCTGATGCAATTGTTCTGAAAGTTAGTTCAAATAACTTTGGAACCTCTGGAATGGCTAATACAACAAGCAGAACTGTGTATTTAATTGACCCAAGCGGACAAACTGTAGATACTTACACTTATTCTGCAGATAATTCTTCCGGCATTTCAGATGAGAAGATAATTTTGAATAAAGATAATTCTTCTTCTAATTGGAAAAACTCTTTTAGAACACATGGAACACCGGGATTTAAAAATTCAGTATCGCCAGTTGATTACGATTTGCAAATTGAATTTCTTAATCTATATCCATCTATGCCTCGAGCAGAAGATTCTTTACAAATTTCTTTTGTTGTAATTAACAAAGGCAGATTGAAAGCAAATAATTTTTTTGTTAGTATTTTTAATGATGTAAATTATGATTCGATTGAACAAAGTAATGAAAATATTTTTTATCAGAATATTTCTGAATTAAATAGTGGTGATTCAATTGTAATACAAAAATCAATATACATTGAAACAGCTAACAGTTATGCTTTTATAGCAGAAGTAAATTTTTCACTTGATGAATTATTAACAAATAATAGAGCAACATTTAATATAACAGTTGAAGAAAAATTAGCTTCATACAATGATATCGTAATAAACGAAATAATGTATGCACCGATTAACGACGAACCCGAATGGATTGAACTTTATAATCGTTCAAATAGAAAAGTTAATTTGAAAAATTGGAAAATTGGGGATAACTCTTCATCAATTATTATAACAAGTAATGATTTGCTTCTTGATTCTGGTCAATATTTAATTATCAGTAAAGATGCATCAATAAATAATTTTTATAATATCACTTCTCAATTAATAATAAAACAATTTCCAACATTAAATAATGCAGGTGACGATGTAATTTTAAGAGACGATGTAGGAAGAACAATTGATAGTCTAAGATATAACCCTTCCTGGGGTGGTAACTCAGACAAATCACTCGAAAGAATTTCAGCATCAGAAAGTAGCTTAATTTCATATAATTGGGGTAATTCAGTCAGCAAAGAAAAAGCTACACCGGGTAAAATTAATTCTTTGACACAAAAAGATTTAGACCTTTCAATAAAATCTTTTTACTCAGAATCACAATATGCAGTTGTTAATAAAGAATTATTATTAAAAGTAGAAATAGAAAATAAAGGCAGGAATGCTGCTCAAAATGCAATTTTGAAATTATATAAAGATATAAATAATGATTCAGTGGGTAATGAATCTGAAATTTTAAAGATTATAGATTTACAAACAATTTTCCCAGATGAAACATTAACTTTAGAAATTAATATAGATGCTATAACATTAGGAGAAAATAATTTTATATTATTAATTGATTTTTCATTTGATGAATTTAATGATAATAATTTATCGACATACAAAATTAACGGCATTGAGTTTAAAGAAAGTATTTATGATATAGTAGTAAATGAAATAATGTATGCACCGAAAGGGGATGAACCTGAATGGATTGAATTGTACAATCGTTCAAATCACAGCATTAACCTTAGAAACTGGCAAATAGGTGATAGTTCGACATTAACTGAAATAACTGCTGAAGATTATGAATTAATGCCAGATGAATTTTTAGTAATTACTAAAGATTCATTAATTGTTAATTTTTATTCTACCATTACTAAATTTATAATATGTCCCTTGCCAACCTTAAACAATGATGGTGATGTATTAATTGTAAAAGATAAATATAATCGTACAATAGACAGTATTAGGTACCTAACTTATTGGGGCGGAAGCAATGGAAAATCACTTGAAAGAAAGAGTGTTGATTTAAGCAGCATTGATAAAGATAATTGGAATAGTTCATTAAGCAAATATAATGGTACACCGGGAAAAGTAAATTCGATTTCGTTAAAAGATTATGATATTTCAATAATATCTTTTTCGAGTAAATCTCATTATGCAGAAATTGGAAAAAGTTTAGTTATCAATGCTGTTATAAAAAATTTGGGTAAACAAAAAGCTGAAAATGTTGAGATACAAATTTATAAGGACGAAAATGTTAATAATTCTATCGATGAACCTTTACTTGAACGAAAAGAAATTAATTTTATAGAATCAAATCAAGATCTACAAATTGAATTTGTAGTTCAAAATATTTCTCTTGGTAAAAATCAATTCATTTTGTCAATTGATTTCTCAATGGATGAATTTGAAGAAAATAATATAGCCTTTTTCACAATTAACGGGGTAGAAAGACTGACAGAACGAGGAGATGTAGTAATAAACGAAATAATGTATGCTCCAAATGCACCCGAACCAGAGTGGATAGAACTTTATAATAGAAGTGACAAAGCAATTAATATGAAAGGATTTAAGATTAGCAATGGAAGAGAAAAAAGTGAAATAGCAGTTGAAAGAAAAATAGAGCCGCAGGAATATTTAGTAATAACGAGTGATACAATTATAAAATCAATATATGGCATAGAGAAATTATTAATAAATAAATTACCGGTTATGAGTAATAGCGGAAGTATTATAGAGATAAGAGATTCGCTTGATAGAGTGATAGATTCATTGAAGTACAGTGCGAAGTGGGGAGGGGAAAGAGGTAAATCACTAGAAAGGATAGATGAGAATAAATCATCAACAGATTCAACAAACTGGAAAACATCAATAAGTGAAAGAGGAACTCCTGGAAGAAAAAATTCAGTATCTAAAAAAGATTATGATTTAATGATAAGCAGTTATTCGATTACACCTGATAAACCACAAATTGGAGATAAAATAAAATTAGCTGTAGTTATTAAAAATCAGGGGAAAAATAAACAGAGTGGTAAGTTAATTGTTAGTGAGTTTAATAACGATTTTAAGATTCATCTTGAAACTATAACACTGCCTGAAATAAATTCTTTTGACAGCGTTAGTATTGGTTATGATTTTGAATTATTAACAAATAAAAAATTTTATTTAATGCTTGAGAATACGAATGATGAAGATATATCAAATAATGAATTAATATTTACTGTTTATCCTGCATATAAACAAGGTGCAATATTAATTAATGAAATTATGTTTAATCCAATAAATGGCGAACCAGAATGGATAGAATTATACAACAACTCAAATTATCAGGTAGAATTGGAAGGATGGTCAATATCAGATTTGTTATCAACTCCAGTTCAAAGCATATTAAATGCAGGAAAAATATTTCCACACTCATTATTTGTCATAGTTAAAGATTCATCCATAATTCATTTTCATAACACAATCCCATCAGGATTTAAAGTAAATTTATTTGCTAATTTAAATAATGATTCTGATGCTGTGATTATAAAAGATTTTTATGGTAATATAATCGATTCTGTTTTTTATCAAAAGAAAACTGTGATTGAAAATGGTAAATCTCTTGAAAGAAAGTCAATTTATATTTTGTCATCAGATAAAAATAATTGGGATTATTCCAAAGATGCAGAATTAAGTACCCCCGGAAGAACAAACAGCATTTCGAAAAAAAATGTTGATATATTTATTTCAGATTTATGGACAGAACCTAAGCATCCTTTTATTAATGATGAAGTTTATTTGTATTCTAAAGTTATTAACAAAGGAATGAATGCAATTAATAATATAATGATGAAATTTTTTGTTACTTCTGATAACCAATTAGTTTTATTTGATGAATTAATAATTAAGAATTTATTGCCTGATGATTCTTTAATTGTCAAATCAAATAAGAAATTAAATTTATCTGGCGATACAAAAATTTTTTCAAAAGTATATTTACAAAATGATGAGGATACATCAAACAATTACCTGACAAAAGAAATTCGTGTTGCTGCAGAACCAAAATCAATTTTGATAAATGAAATTATGTTCAACCCTCGTGATGATGAACCTGAATGGTTTGAAATAGTAAATGTTTCAAATTATCCTGTTAATCTTAAAGACTGGTATGTTTCGGATATTTATCCATATCCAACAAAAGTATTAATAACAAATAATGATTATTATTTACAACCAAATGAATACTTAGTAATAACAAATGATATATCAAAATATTCTTCTGAATCAAAAGTTATTCAAGTTAAGTTTCCAGCATTAAACAATTCTTATGATGGCATTATTATTTATGATTATAAAGGTAAAATTATAGATAGTGTTTATTACGAATCTAACGATGGAGAGACAAAAGGAATTTCTATAGAAAGAATAAATTCTTCTTTATCTGACAGCACTTTTTGGCTTCCTTCGTTGAGTGAGTATGGTTCTACACCGGGTTATAAAAATTCATTCGTTAATCTTCCTGAATTAGAAAAGAATTCAATAGTAATAAACGAAATAATGTATGAGCCCGAAAAAAATAACACTGAATTTATTGAATTCTTCAATACGAAAAATGATTCATTACAAATAGGCGGTCTTACATTAACAGTAAATCAAAAGACTTTAAGATTAATAACAAAATATTATAAGATAGCACCAAAATCATATTTTATAGTTGCAAGAGATTCTGCATTATACAAGTACTATTCACTAAAGCATAGTGAAAATACTTTTATTAATAATTCTTTAACATTACCTGATGATGGGACTCAATTAATTCTAAAAGATGTTAATGAAAATGTTATTGATTCTATATGGTATTTACCTCAATGGCATAATAAAAATATTTACGATGTAAAAAACAAATCTTTGGAAAGGATTAATCCTTATTTGAATTCAA
Organism: uncultured Melioribacter sp.; assembly: GCA_964572725.1. Taxonomy (GTDB): domain Bacteria; phylum Bacteroidota; class Ignavibacteria; order Ignavibacteriales; family Melioribacteraceae; genus Rosettibacter. The sequence continues at coordinate 31,023 of CAZNFW010000023.1, read as the reverse complement.
CTGATAAAAGTAACTGGAGTACTTCTGTCAGTTTAGAAGGTGCGACACCGTTAAAACAAAATTCAATTTACACAACAATTTTACCATCAAAATCAAAAGTCACTATATCACCAAATCCATTTTCACCTGATAATGATGGTTTTGAGGATTTTACAATAATAAATTTTAACTTGGCTTATAAAATATCTCAAGTTAGATTGAGAGTTTATGATAGCCAGGGAAGATTGGTTAGAACATTGGAAAATAATTTAATCTCATCTTCAAATAATTCACTTATATTTGATGGTTTAGATGATAATGGCAGACCGTTAAGAATAGGAATTTATATTTTGCTTGTAGAAATTGTTTCGCAGGAAGGTTCAACAGAAATTCATAAAATGCCTTTCGTTATTGCAAGGAAATTATGAGACTTTATGTTTTTCAAGATTTTTATATAAATCTTCAGGCAGATTAACTTTCTTAAAATAATTTTTATCAATACAAACATGAACTGTTTTAGCAGTTGCCACAGCATCTTTTTTATTAGTGTAAATTTTATAATTCAATTCGAAAGAAGATTTTTTTAGTTTTGTAACTGTTATTTGAATATTTATCAGTTCACCCAATTTAATTGGAGATTTATAATCGGCTTCTGCATGAATAATTGGCAAGGCTACATTTTCATCCTTAAAATAGTTTTTATTTAATTTCATACTCTTCAGAAAATTTTCGTATGCAGCATGTATGTAATAAAATATTTTTCCATAAAAAATTATTCCTGCAGGATCAGCATCAAAAAAGTATGTTTGAATTTTTGTTGAAAACATTTTTATCCCTTTTAATTAATACACATTCCAGTAAATTGACATCTGAGAAGAAAAGTATCTGTAACTTGATTCATCTCTTGAAGTGCTGCCCATACCAATTTTTCCACTTATTATAAAGTTTCTAAAGAATGTATAGTAAAATTCAATATGCCCTTCTAATGCTAAAAACTTGTTTCGGGGAATGATTCCAACTTTGCCGCCTAAAATAATTTTAAGTTGTTCATTGTTTTCTAAGTTGTGCTCTACCCACAAACTATGCGATTCAAAATTTTGAGGTGAATAATATAATTGCTTTTTGTATTTGTAATTCGTGTAATAATATTCATAACCTAAGGATAAATCGCTGTATAAATATTTTCCGATTCTTAACATTAAGTCGTTTCCTTCATTACTGTCTGATACAGTAATATATTGAAATGAACCATTTATTCTTAATCCGTTGTAATGTTTGTAAAATCCTTCAAGTCGATATAGAGAAGAATAAAGACGATTGTCAATTAAATAAGGTGAGTAAAGAATTAGAGCAGCATCAGAATTTTGATAAACAAAAGCAAAAGAAATTGTATCTTTCTTTTCAAATCTAACAAAAGCATCTCTTTCACTTCGTGCAAGTGCATATCTTGTATTTGTTGTACCAATTCCAGCACCTGCATTTAAATATTTTGATATTCTGAATAATAAATGTCCTTTGAAAGTTCTAAATTCTTTGCTGCCTGAAAAATTATAAGTGCTTATTAAATCTTGATTTAAAATGGCTGCATTTGCTTTTAATATCGATTGAGCAAACGAGGCGGCTATTGTAAAGAAGTTAGTAACACCTAAATCAAGTCGTGAACCAAAAGTAAAAATTCTGAAACTTAAGTTATCACTGTAAATTTGAGAAACGGGTGCAAGTCCAATATAATTTGGGAATGTTTCTAAAATTGCTGCAAAACCTGTAACAGGCAGCCATTTTTTTCTCAATTTAATCATACTAACCTGAGTTGAATCAAGCTGCCAGTTATCAAGCAGATTATTATAAATTACGCGTGCAGAATCGTGTTGTCCCAATTTTACGAATGAATCTCCTAAATACATTTGGGCTTCAAAATTTGTAGAATCTTCTTTTGCTAATTTTTTAAATTCTTTTACAGCATTTAAAGAATCTCCCATTGCGTAATAAACTTTTGCTCTTTGCATTGCTGCATCGTAATTATAATTGATATCAAGAACCTGATTATAAGTTTTGAGAGCATCTTCGTACTTTTTAGCACAGAAAAGAACATCACCATATTCTTTGAGTATTAAAACATTTGGTTCAGCTTTAGAAAGGTATTCTTCATAAAAAGGAAGAGCACCACTACAATCATTATCTAAAACTTTTTTACGACCTTCTTCTAAAATTGCATATAGTTTCTCTTCTTCCTCTCTCAATCTTTGCCAGTCAATATTCGATTGTAATCTTATTACTTCTTCGTTGGCAGGATTTATTTCTTTTGCTTTGTTCGCATAAAGCTGGGCTGTATCATAATCTTTTTGAATTAATTTAAGTGAGCCCATTGCAATATTTGCTTCAAGATTGTTAGGCTTTGCTTTTAATACATTTTGCAAATATTCTTCAGCAAGATCTATATCTCTGTTTATCCACACTGAAACTTGTGCTCTAAATAGTTGATAATCAAGATTATCAGGATAATTTTTAAGAAGTTTGTCTGTAATTTCTATAGCTTTATCAAATTCTCTATTCCATGCTGATATTCTGGCATATCTATAAATTAATTGAGGGTCACTTTCATCTGGATATTTTTCAAAATATTTGTTTAATAAAACCATTGCGCTGTCATAATATTGAAGGTTCTCATAATATTGTGCCGCAGTTTTAATTGCTTCTTTGTCAAATTCGTTAACTGCTAATTTTGATTTTGCTTCATTTAATCTTTGTCGATAAATATTTTCTCTAAGTTCATTTACTTTTTCCCATCTTTCTTTATAACGCTCATCTTCTGAATGTGTAATAGAAATAATTTGTAATTGTTGATAAGCCTCTTCAATTCTATTTGCTGCAATTAGTTCGTCTACAAGTTTAAATCGTGTTTCAACATCTTCAGGATTTCTTCTTAAAAGTCTGTAATATCTGTCAATTGGATATTCTTTTTCAAATTCTCTTGGGCTTTGAAGAGTAACATAAGATTGCTTATTGACCATATCGAGCCCATCTTGAGCTTCCTTAAAAAATGGTTTGATACTTAATGATGTTTCAAAAGCTTTTTTGGCAATTGAATATTTTGCCATCCACATTGTGAAGTAACCGTACCTGCTCCACAATCTCCAATCATCGGGATATCGTTCGACATATTTTTTCAAGATTTTTTCTCCTTTAGATATACTGCCAGTTTTTGCAAGTATTTCTGTATATCTTAAGATTTCATCTGGAGAAGCATTATCATCTCTCTTCAAATATTCATCGTACCATGCTTCTGCTTTGTCCCATATTTCCATCCAACGATAAGATTTACCAATTTCAAGGTAGTTAATTGGAATATCTGGATTAATAGCAATTTCACGCAAATGTCCTTCTATTTTTTTATTTAATTGTGCATACCAGATTTCTTGAACTTTTCGAAGGCGGTTTTCATATTCACTTTTTTTAGCAGAATTTTTTTCAAGTGCAATTGCTCTTCTGTAATCGAGCACTGCATTTTGATATTGTTTTCGATTTTCAAAACAAATTGCACGGAGAAAATATCCATCAGGTTGTTGGGGTAAAGCAGAAATGTATTTATTCAGCTGGTCTATCGCATCACCATATCGACCAGCTTCCATGTGGGATAGTGCTGCTTTTTTTATAATATCAACATCTGCATTTTGTGAAATAACTACAGTTGTAAAAATGATATTAAAAAGTATGAATAAAAACCATTGATATTTTTTATTCATCAAAAAGAAATTTTAATGTAATTGTTGAAAACAAACTTATTAAAATTCCGCTTAAAATTAAAAAACAGGTGTGAGATATAAATTAAAACTGGAAATAAATAAAAGGCTGCAAGTCTGCTGACTTAAATTGTGCAGCTATCCATATTGCAATTACCAAAATAATTACTTTACCAATTAAAGGTGTTTTTGATATAAAATTAATTGCTGCTAATTCTAACTTTGACGGCATAAAATGAAATAAGTAACCAATTAAAATTAATCCAAAAATTAAAGGCATTTTTTCAATAAATTGTATAAAAACTTCGCCGTGAAAGAAAGATATTATTTGTGAAATCATATCGAACACGGTTTGAATTTCAGAAGACCTGAACACCATAAACGATAGTGCAATTAAATGAAATGTAATTATTGTTTGAATAACAGTAAGAAATTTTGTGTTATTAATTTTTAAGAGATTATAAAATTTATTTCTTGGTTTTTGAATTAGAAGTGCAAACGACATCATAAATCCGTGCATAGCTCCCCAATAAATATAATTCCATCCTGCGCCGTGCCATAATCCGCAAAGCAAAAATGTGATAAAAATTCCAATCATGTTTCCAAATACTCTGAGATTTCTGTATTTCATCTGAATCGGTCTAAATAAATAATCAAGTAACCATTTAGAAAGAGAGATGTGCCACCTTCTCCAGAAATTTGCAATGCTTGTAGCTTTGAATGGATAATTGAAATTTTCCATTAACTTAAAGCCCATCAATAAAGCAATTCCAATTGCCATATCAGAATAACCAGAAAAATCGCAATAGATTTGAAGAACATATCCATAAATTGCAAGTAAATTTTCTACTCCAGTATATCTCAACGGAAAATCAAAAACTCTGTCAACAAAATTTATACTTATATAATCCGCAATTACTACTTTTTTTATCAACCCAAGTATGATAAGATAAACTGCTTTGCCTAAATCTTCTTTTGATAAATATGGTTCTTTATTTATTTGAGGAAGGAATTCTGATGCTCTGTCGATTGGACCAGCTAATATATTCGGGAAAAAGAAAACATACAAACAAAAATCTCTAAAGCTGTTAGTTGGTTTTAATGTATCAAGATAAACATCAAAAACATAATTGAGTGATTTAAAAGTATAGAATGATATTCCAATAGGAAGAAAAATTTCAAGAGGCTGAATTTCACTTTTAGCTATGTCGTTAATAATCTGAATAATAAAATTTGTGTACTTGAAATAACTTAGAATACCAAGATTAACAATAAGAGAAAGAATTAAATAAAGTCTTTTTATAGAGAATTTTTCAGTTGATGAAATCCATTTGCCAAATAAAAAATTTACAGTTGCTGATATAATTAAAATTAGTGCATAGTAGCCTGATGATTTATAGTAAAAATAAAATGAAAAAAGTATTAAGAATGTTATTCTTAGAGAATTCTTTTTTGAAAAGATATTATAGAAAAGCAGGAAAAAGAAGAACAAGATTAAAAACAAACTTGAACTAAAAATTAATGGGTCTTCGGGAATATATTTTAGTTGGTATAAAATTTTGTTGAAATCAAAATTAAACAGCATATTAATTTTGGTCTATTGATGAAAGAATTTACTTGCCAAGTTTAGAATCAAGAAGTTTTTGCAAATCGCCGACACACTTAAGTCTAAGTAACTCGTAACTTTTGAATTTTACTTTGAAATGTTCCTCGATTGCAAGAATTATATTGATATGATTTAATGAATCCCATCCCGGCACTTCCGGTGCTGTTGTTTCGTCTTTGATATCAAAATCATCAAGATTAAGTTGTTTTAGTATAACTTGTTTTAATTCTGGTGATATCATTATCTGCTCCAAACTTGTGGATCTGATTTGCTTAGTAATCTTTCTTTATTTGTTTTACGGCTTGGTTTTCCAGAAGAACTTTTAATTAACCAGCGCGGCGGTACAAGATAAACTTTATGTATTGCAATATCGATACTCATTCCTGCTTTTAATATTTCCATTCTAATTTTATTTTTTTCATCTTCTGATTGAGCATTTGTTTCTGCTACAACGCTTACAAATTCTGTCCCCAAATCAGGATCTTCTTCACCAAATGCTATTACTCTTCCGGGTATAACTCCATCGACATAATTAATTGCATCTTCAATATCTTCAGGATAAATATTTTTTCCAGCCACAATTATAATATCTTTTTTTCTTCCTATAATAAAATATTCATCATTGTATCTAAAGCCGTAATCACCAGTAAAATACCATCCGTTTTCAACAACTTCTGCAGTTTTTTCTGGATAGTTACGATAACCATCAAATTGAGAGACTGATTTAACTGCAACTTCGCCGACAAATCCATCTGGCAAATCTTTTCTGTTATCATCAACTATTCTTGCACTGCATCCATCAATTAATTTACCGGACGAGACACAAATTCTTACAACCGAATTATTATCAGCAAACTTTACTATTCCTTTGGATAATTCATTTCTGTCCACTGCCAATTCTGTAATTGGTTTACCGGGTTCTGTAACTGTAACACCAAGTGTTGCTTCTGCCATTCCATAAAGACAGGCAAGTGCAAGAGGATTAAAGCCGTACTTTTGAAATCTGTTCACAAATTTTTGATGGCTGTCGTGCCGGATTGGTTCGGCTGCATTTACAATTATTCTTAAACTTGATAAATCTATTCCTGCAAGTTCTTCTTCATCAATTTTATCTGCTAAAACATTGTATGCAAAGTTTGGCAGAAAAGACATTGTTGCTTTTTCTTTTGTAATTGCTTCAAGAAGAATTACAGGTGCTAATACCCATTCAAAAGGATTAAGCTGAACTGTTGTAATTCCGTAAGCAAGAGGAATATGAAAAGCAGCAATTAAACCGAAATCATGATAAAGTGGCAGCCAGCTGCAGGCTTTGTCGTTTTCTGATAATTTAAAAGCTTTTCCAAGATTTAAAACATGATTTAAAACTGCACGATGAGAAAGCACAACTGGTTTTTGAAGCCCGGTTGTTCCTGATGAATGCTGAAGAAATGCAGCATCTGTATCTTTAACAGAGTTTATAATTTTTATGATTTCTTCTTCGAGAGTATCATCATTTGAATTTTCTAAATTCCAATCGAGCGGAAAGAATACAGATTTAATTGTGCTTTTGGGATTATCAATTAATGGACGAATTATTGGGTCAAGTTCTTTTTCAGTTAAAATATAATCAAGTCCTGACCTTTGAGACATTCCTTCTAAACCTTGTCTGAACTTTTCTGGATGTAATCTTGGATTTGGATAAGCTAAAATAGCAGGCAGCGCGCCAATTCTTGAAATTCCTAAATAAAGTGGATAGAAAAGAGGATTGTGCCTTATGATTATTGCACAAACTTCACCGGGTTTGATGCCAATTTTTTTTAATTGATGAGAGAATTTTTTTGCTGTGTCAATTAAATTTTTGTACGTCCATCTAAACGGCTTTTCTCCTGCAACCCAGTGAATAATTGCTTCTCTATCGGGATTTTTAGTTGCGTTTAATTCCCATCTTTTCCAGAGAGTATTTGCTTCTTCAATGTTGAAGTAAAAGTCTGACATTATTTATTTTCTTCCATTAATGATTCGACAAAAAGTTGTGCTATTTTCGATGCGCCCTGATCGTTGAAGTGAACATAATCTTTATATGCCAGTGGTGGATTTGAATTAACCCATTTTGACATTGAATTTTCTCCGCCCATAGCTTCGAACATGTTCCATAGAGCAATGTTATTATTAGTTGCTATTTTTTTTTGCGCTTCAAGTAACTTGTAAACTGCAGGATCTGTTACAAAACTTGAACCTTTTTTCATTGCCTTGTCATGAACGCTTATCATTACTATACTTGCTTTTGGAAAAGTTGTTTTGAAAAGATTTATTACTTTCGACATTTCTCTTTCATACCATTTATAATCCGTAACAGTTGAACCAAGTATGTTCAATCCAAATTCAAGAATAATTAATTTATAATCTAAATAATTTGCAAATTCTTTTAGAACTGATGGATTAATTTGATTTAAGTCAACCCCAGAATTTCCTCTCAATGGAAAATTATCAACAAAAATTCCAGATTCGTTTTCAAGACTTACACCATAAACATAAGCCTGATCTGGAACAGGGAATTCAATTCTTATGGACTTTGCCGGTTTAGCAGGTTTTAAGATTAACTCTTGAATGCCAGTACCTGATTTTAGTTGTGCAGATTGTTTTGCTTCTCCATCAAAAGAATAAAAAATTTGAGAATTCTTTGCGTTAGAATAATAAAGCTTGACAACAGAAAAATTCTTAAGTGATTTTTTAATATTTGTAGTTTCGTATTGAACCCATGCATTTCCTTTTGGTACTGCAACTTCTCCACTTATTCCAAATGGTAATTTTTTAGGATTTTTAGTATAGATTGATGCACTTTCCCAGTTGTTTGAAAAAGTATGTTTTGTTGTCATTCTAAAATTAATGTCTTGAGAAACAATTCCAAGCCATCCAACAGCATTGCCGCCATATTTTTTTTGCAATGCTTCTCTAATATCTTGAGTAATTAAATCCCCTTCTATTATTGAATCGCCATAATGAGCTATGCGCACAGGTTTTGATTTGATATTTTTTAATGCTTCAAAAAAGTTTGATAATTGTGCAGTGTTACCAATAAACTTTACTTTTTGACTCTGTGCCGTAAAAATATCTTTTGATAAATTTTGAGATTCAAGAAAATTAAAAAGTAATTCAAATGAGTTTTTTGTTAATAACTCTGCCTTTAAAAAATCTTTTTCTTGATTAAACTTTTGTTGATTATAACTGCTTTGATTTGTGCTGTCTGATCTTATATCAGAAAAAATATCAATCGTTTTTATCTTAAAACCAGCAATTTCATAATCAATTTTGATAAATGAAATTAAATAAAGAAAAAGAATTGTCAATCCAATAATTATGAAAGGATCTTTAATTTTATTTTCATTATTCATTTTATGCTCCTCATTTTTAATCTTACAATTTATATTTTGCAAGCACTTTTTCTATTTCCAAAGCCCATATTTTATAAGCTTCTGCTTTTAAGTGAATACCATCCCATGTTAATTCAGGTCGAAGAAATTTATCGCTTGTTGATAATTTAGAATTAATATCAATGTAATCAATATTATTTTTTCTGGCATAGTCAGATAATAACTTATTTAATTTATCTACTTCTTTGTTTCTGCCGCTGTTAATTTCTGGAGTGCCGCCCCAGTCCTTTGCATAGTCTTTAGCTGCATATGTGGTAGATTGAATTACAGGTATTATTCCTTTTGATTGAAGTGCAGTAATTATTTTTAAGTAATTAAAATAAATTTCTTCTACGGGAGTCCAATTATAAATATCATTTAATCCGCCCATAATAAATACAATTTTGGGCTTAAGCTTTAAAATAAAATTTAATCTTGCGTAAAATCCTTGAAGTATATCTCCAGGTATTGCACGGGTAACAACATTTTGTCTGCCTAATAATTCACTCCAATTAACTCCTGCAGTTATTGAATTTCCGAGCATAACAATGTCTGCTTGCTTCGTTTTATAAATATCGAACAGTGCAATTTGAAGGTCATAATTTGGATTTGATTTATACTTAGCAGTATCGTTTTTGACCTGTGCTGTTGAATTTATTTGTGTGATAATTAATATGATTAGAAAAAATTTTTTTGCCATAAAATTCTAAGATAATTTTTCGATTTGCTGCTGTAATGAAACTAATTGCTTTTCGTATTCAGAAATTTTGTACTTCAAATTATTTTCCATTGCAACTAATTCAGATATTTTTGCTGTGTATTCTTCTTTGCGTAATTCTTCATTCGCTCTTTCAGTAATTAAATTACGAAGTTCTTCTTTTAATGAACTTATTTGATTCTTTAAATTATCAAGTTCCTGCTGACTTTGTATAATATCCTGTGTTATACGATACTTGCTTTCATCCAGTGCAGAATAACTTTCGTTGGCTTGTTTTAATAATTGTTTTATTTCTTTTTCAAGAGAATCTTTTTTGCTTAAAAGTGAATGAGTTTCAGATTTCAGTTCTTCAAGAAATGATTTTTGTTTGTTGAAATAATCTTTCAAGCTAATAATTTCTTCATTTAATTCTTTCTGTTCTTCTTTAAGCATTGAAATTGATTCTTCTAATGAATTTCTTTCTTTCAAAAGAACTTTAATTTTTCCTTCATATTCAGCCATCTTAGAAGCTTTTTCGAGCAGTATATTTTCTTTTTCTGCAATTTCTCTTTCTTTCTCAAGTATTTCTTGCTTGAGTGAATTTAATTTGTTCTGGGATGAATTTATTTCTTCTGTAAATTTGATTAAAGTATGAGATATATTGCTTTCGATTTGTAAAATGGATTTTTCAATTTCAAATTTTCTTTTCTCATAGTCATTAATAGTACTTTTTTGTGATGTCAGTATTTCGTTTAATTTTTCTTCATCTTTTTTTAGAATCAGGAGCCTTTCCTGTAAGTCGTTTTTGACTGATTCAAAATTTTTAACTTCATCAATAAGATTACTCTTCTTTTCTGTTAATTCCTGAATTTCCGATTCTAATTTTTCAATTTGTTCTTTGTTGAAGTTGATTTTATACTCATACTCATCATGCTGCTTTTCAATTTGTCTTAATTCTTCGAGGAGCGCATCTCTGTTATAAATAAATTCTGTATATATTTTTTCTTTTTCAGAAACTTGATTTACAAGCAGACTTATTGATTGTTCAAGATTTGTTTTTATTTCTTCGGATACTGTTATTTTTTCTTCAAGACTTTTTAATAAAGAATTTCTTTGTAATTCCTCAGCTTTAAGCTGTTCAATTTTGTTTATTAATTCATCCTTTATTTCTGTTAATTTATTGATTTCAGCTTCTGATTCTAATGAAAACCCATCTCTGATTTTTTCATTCTCTTCTTTAAGAATGTTGTAATTATTTTGCAATTCTAAAAATTTATCGTTCAGTGTTTTATAAGCTTCAGAAATTTCGTTATACTTAATTAAAAGTTCTTCATATGCCGTTTTATTTTCTTCTGTGAAAAGTAAATTTTCTGAAAGCTCAGATTTGTCTTGTAATTTTGCTTTGAAGCTTGCTTTTCTTTCTTCTAATTCTTCAATTTCTTTAGTCAAATTTTTATGATTTTCTTTTTTGGATGACAGTTCTGATTCAAGTAATGAAATGTTTTTTTTAAGTGCTTCTTCATAATTTTTAAGTTCGTCAAGTTCTTTTCTTGCGGTATTAATTTTCGAATCAATTTCTGTTAAATTTGAATGCCTCTGCATAAAAGCATGGAGGGTATTTTTTAGTTCGTCGTTCTCTTCTTTTAACTTTTGCATATCTGATTTTAACTTTGACGAGAAAAGAGACATTAATTTGCTCCCTCCATGAATTATTAATTCTTTTTATTAAAGATAATAAACTTTATTAAAAATAGCTTTTATTTTTATAGAATTTTTTGGCGATATCATTCCACAATTTCCCCGTCTTTATAATTTAACTCTTTGATTACAATTCCATCTTCGTTATATGAATAACATTTTCCATTGAGTAAATTATTTTTGTAAATCATAAAATCGGAAATGACACCATTATGGTAATAAAATTTTGATATTCCTTCCTTTAAGCCGTTACGATAGGTTTCTTCAGCTTTAATTTTTCCATCTTTATAATATGTTATTACTGTACCATCAAGTTTACCATTTTTAAAATTTCTTTCGCACTTAAGTTCTCCGGTTTCATAGAAAGTTTTTGATTTTCCTTCAAGCAAATCATCTAAATAAAAATCTTCTGAGATTTTTTTCCCTTCATTATTGAACTTAATGGATAAACCATTTTTCATTCCATTTTTATAAACAGTGATTTCTGATAATACTCCTCCATCATAAAAAAATTTACACTCGCCTTCTAATTTGTCTTCATTATAATTAAGTATAGATTGAACAAACCCGCTTTTATAATAATTAATTATTTTGCCATGCTTTTTCCCTTCTTTGAAGTTGAGTTCAGCTTTTATTGTTCCCTCATCATAATATTCAGAAAAGCTTTCTTCGATTTTATCGAATTTGCCTCCAATATCATAACGAACTCTTTTAACAATTTGTCCATTTGAGTAGGTATCAATTACTTTTATTGAGCCGTCTGGGTAGTAAAAATATGAATTGCCGTCGAGTCGGTCATTCTTAAAATTTGCTTCGAGAGCAATGCTGCCGAATTCATAATAAACTTTGCTTATTCCTTCTAATTTATCATCAACATAATTTCTTTCTACTTCAATCTGACCATTTTCATAAAATATTTTTGAAACTCCGTTTAATTTTCCATTGTGATAATTCCAGATTGCCTGCAGTGCTCCACTTTTGTAATAAGTTTTGCTGAAACCTTCCTGAACATCATTTACATAATTTGGTTCTGCCCAGAGTTCTCCAGTTTCATAATACCATTTTGATGTGCCCTCAAGTTTTCCATTGTGATAATTCCATTCCATGCTTTTAGTGCCGTCCTCAAAATACCAGATTGAAATGCCTTCTTCTTTTCCATCAACAAAGTTCCATTCTTTCCAGAGTTTTCCGCTTTCATAATACTCTTTGTAAGTTCCATGTCTAACTCCATTAACGTAAGTTCCTTCCGATTTTAATTTGCCGTTTTTATAATATTCTCGCTTTATTTCTTGAGAAAAAATTATGTTTGAAATTATCATTATAAACAGAAAAATTTTTTTAATCATATCCACAATTTTTTTTGCGAAATTACATAAAAGTTTTTATACATTTGTAAAAATAACATTATCTCATAAAATAGAATTGAGAGACAATAGATGAATTATTTAACCAAGATACAAATAATTATTCTTTTATTTTTTTCATTAAGAATTTATTCGCAGGAAATAAAATTTTATGGAAAACAAGAAGCAGGAGGAATAATAATTGGCAAAGGAGAAAATATTAAATCAGTGTGGCTTAATAATAAACAATTAGCAGTTGATAAGAAAGGTATTTTTTTATTTGGTTTTGATAGAGATGCAAGAGGGAAATTTAATCTAAAAGTAAAATTGAAAAATAAAAAAATATTAAAGTACGAATATGATATAAAGAAAAGGACTTATGAAGAACAAGGATTAGAAATTCAAAAAAAATATGTAACTCCTCATAAAAAAGAGCTGTCAAGAATTAGAAAAGAATCAAGGATAATTAAAAAAGCGTATTCAAAAATCGGGAGATTAAAATCTGCACTGTTTTCTTCTGGTTTTGTTTATCCTGTTGATAGCATAAAAATTACAGGGGTATTTGGAAGCCGCAGAATTCTGAATGGGAAACCGCATAACATACATAATGGTGTTGACTTTGCAGCAAATGATAGCGATTCAATTTATGCAATATCTGATGGAATTGTTCAATTAGCAGCAGAAAATTTTTATTTCAATGGAAATTTTGTTTTACTCAATCATGGACAAGGTTTAAGCAGTATTTATCTTCATCTTAGCAAAATATTAGTTAAAAATGGTGATAAGATTAAAAAAGGAGAAGTTATAGGACTTGCAGGTTCTACAGGACGTTCAACAGGTCCGCATCTCCATTTAGGAGTTAAATGGTATAATAAAAGAATTGACCCGATGAGTTTATTTGAGATAAAAGAAATTGAATGATTTGTAAGTTAAAAAGCTTATACATTTTTTATGGAAGTAATTTGAGTAAGTTTATCCATAGAAATTAACCTGAAACATATAATTTAATACAACAGTTCTGAAATATTGTCTATTACTTTCGTTCCACTTTTTAGAAGTATATTTTTGCTTTGATGACCATCGGCGACAAGAATACAATCTGCTCCAATTTCAGATGCAACTTCATAATCGTGTAATGTATCTCCTATTAATAATGTTTCACCTTTACCGTTTCTGAGTTTTTTCATTAAATCAATTCCAAGATGTAATTTGCTTGCTGCATAGATATTATCCAATCCCACAACATATTTGAAATATTTTTTCAGATTAAAATAATTTACCATTTCTTCGAGTGTATGCTGAGAATAAGCGGAAAGAATTGATTGCTCAATTCCAGTCTCATAAATTTTTTCAAGAACCTCTATTATTCCATTATAAAGTGAACATTCATATTTTCTTTTTTCGTATTCATCAATCCATAATTTCCCAATGATTTCAAAACTTTCTTTGTTGAAATCGAAACCAAGTTTTATATAATAGTCTTTAACTGGAATGGTGAAAAGATTTTGATATTCATCAATGGTAATTGTTTTTAATCCTCGTTCAGATAAAAGTTTATTAATTATTTCAATCCCAAGTTCTACATCGTTAAAAATTGTTCCATTCCAATCCCAGATTATGTGTTTATATTTATTGATTTCCATAAAACTCCTATTAAAGTAAAAATAAAATTATTTTAATTACCATATAAATTAAACATTATTAATTTTATTTCGATAATAATTATGGGAAATTTTAGCTTTTTAATAATTAGGGTAATTATTTTGAAAATATTCAAGCCATATTGGTTTTTAATATTCTTGATTTTCCAACCAATTATTTATGGTCAAGCATTAAATCCCGAAAAGTATTTAACTCAACATGTTCTAAATAATTGGACGACAGAAAGGGGCATGCCGCAAAATTCAGCTTACAGCATAATTCAAACGAAGGATGGATATATATGGTTTGGAACAGAAGAGGGCTTTGTAAAATTTGATGGTTTTAGATTTACTGTCTACAATCCTGATGTTATCCCTGAAATGAAATCCTCTTTGGTAGTAACTCTAATAGAAGACAGAGAAGGAAATTTGTGGGTTGGTACTTTTGATGGATTATTAAAATATACTGGAAAACATTCAAGATTATATACAACAAAAGACGGATTGATAAATAATATGATTCGTTCTTTATATGAAGATGAGAGTGGACGAATTTGGGTTGGAACTTCCGGGGGATTGTGTATAATTGAACAGAGAAAGATAAGTAAGTTTACAAGAGAAAAATTTTTAAATAGTGAAACCATCTACAAAATAATTGGTGATAGAAAAGGAAAAATTTATCTGGCAACATCAAATTCTGGTGTAGTAATTATTAATACTGCTGAAAAAGACAATTATAAAGTGTCGGTAATTAATACAAAAAAAGGTTTATTAAGCAATTATGTCCGCTCACTCCTTTTGAATGACGAAAAATTATACGTTGGAACAGATAAAGGATTAGATTTAATTGTTAATAATAAAGTAGAAAAGTTCCCTTTTAAAAAGAATCTTTTAAATATTCAGGTGATGGATATAATTGATGATAAAGGAAATTTGTATCTCGCAACTCAAAAAGGTTTATGCAGAATTGTTAATTCAAAAACCGAATTTTATTCACTCGATAAAAATTTAGAAATGAATATGCTTCTTGATTTATTTATTGATAGAGAGGATAATTTATGGATAGGAAGTTACAATAATGGAATTTATAGAATGAAGGATGGAAATTTTACAACCTTCTCGCTTGAAGAAGGTTTGAAAGAAAAATTTATTAGAGCTGTAACACAAAACAAAGAAGGAATATGGGCTGCATCAAACAATAATTATTTATCCTTAATAAAAGGCAATGAAGTAAAAAATTACTTTTTAAGAAAAGAAGGGAATTCGAATATTCAAACAATTGTTGCACAAAATGATTCTATATGGATTGGTACAAGAGCAGGATTATATTTATTTAAGAATGGAATTTTAACGAAAATCAAGAATTGTAATTTCTCAGTTTCAGCATTATTTGTTGATTCAAAGAATAGGCTCTTGATTGGTTGTGCAAATGGTGGTTTGTATAAATTTAATTCTGGTAAACTAATTAGTTTGAGTAATGACGACAAATCTTCAGAATTAAGAATAAGATTTATTGCAGAAGATAAAAAAGGGAATTTGTTTTTAGGTACAATTGGACAAGGCTTGGCAATTTATGATGGAAAAAGTTATCAATATTTTGATGAGGAAAATGGGCTGCCCAGTAATTTAATTTATTTTATTCATCTCGACAAAAGAGGAATTATCTGGTTAACAACAAGCGGAAGCGGGATTGTACATTTTGATGGAAATAAATTTTCTAAGATTACTAAAAAAGATGGCTTGCCAACAAATGAAGTACAAACCATACTTGAGGATGATGAAGGAAATTTCTGGTGTGGTTTTAATAATGGAATATTCCTAGTTTCAAAATATGAACTTGAAAAATTAATTTCGGGAAAAATTACAGAAGTTAATCCAGAGATTTTTAATAAAGATGACGGACTTAAAAATTCTGAGTGCAATGGGGGTTTTCAAGGAACGGTCTTAAGAGACTCTGACGGAAATTTCTGGTTTGCTACTATAGATGGAATTGCATATGTTAATCCCAAAAAATTAAAAGCGAGTAATTACTTCCCACCTGTTTATGTAACAAGAATCTTGTGTAATTTTGAACCGGTAGAAATTTCTTCAGAAATTACTGCTCCTTTGGGAACAAATATACTCCGCTTTGATTATATAGTTGCATCTTATATTCGGCCATTTAAACTAAAAGTGAAGTATATTCTAGAAGGATATGAAAACGAATGGCACGAAGTCAGAAACAGAAGAATAGTTTATTATTATAATTTAGAACCCGGTGAATATAAATTTCGTGTTAAAGTTTCTAATTATAAATACGAATGGAATAATCAGGAATCATCTGTTAAAATTATTATTCCTCCACACTTTTATCAGACCTTAGCATTTAAGGTTTTATCACCTGTTTTAATTTTGTCGTTAATATTTTTATATGTGAAATGGCGCGTAAGAAAGCAAGAAAAATTGACTCATAAACTGGAAGAAATGGTAAAATTAAGAACAGAAGAATTAAGTAAATATACAAGTGAACTGGAAAAAGCAAATAAGACTAAAGATAAATTCTTTTCAATAATATCTCATGATTTGCGAAATCCAATACAATCAATATCTTCCATATCAGAATTTTTATATAAAAATAGAAATGAATTATCACCTGATGAATTAGATGATATGTTAATTCAAATAAAGAATTCTTCTATGACTTTATATAATTTGATTGAAAATTTACTGGAGTGGTCAAGAATACAAACAAACAGAATGGAATATAAACTCGAGAATTTTAATTTATACGAAAGTATAAAAAGTGTACTTTCTTTACTTGAATCTAATGCGCATCAAAAAGAAATTGAATTTATTATTGATGCAGGAACAATAAAAGTTTATGCCGATAAAACTTCCGTGGATTCCGTACTTTTAAACTTAATTTCGAATGCAATAAAATTTTCACATCCAAAAAACAAGATAATAATTTCTGCTGAAGAAAATGAAAAAGAAGTAAAAGTATGTATTAAAGATAATGGAATAGGAATAAGTCAAGAAGAAATTGAAAAAATATTTTTACTCGGTAAAAAATTTACAAAACCTGGAACTACAGGTGAAAAAGGAACGGGTCTGGGTTTAACATTATGCAAGGAACATATAGAACATAATGGTGGAAATCTCTGGATTGAAAGTAAAATTAATGAAGGCACATCTGTTTATTTCACATTACAAAAAGGAAGATAAATTCAATTACTTTCAATTTTTTTATTGACTTCAAATTTTGCTCTCCATAATTTCATATCAACATAAAAATTTCTATCAATTGTTCAGGAGTTCATATGGTAACTTTTCAATTCCTTGATTGGTTCTGGGTAGTAGCATTTCTGCTGGTAACAATTAGTCTTGGAGTAGCATTTTATCGGCTGGGAAAACGTTCGGAGGTTGATTTTTTTCTTGCTGGACGAGGATTGCCATGGTGGCTGCCAGCTTCTTCTGTATATGCTACTCACACAGCAACTGATACACCAATATGGGTGACGGGAGTAATTTACAAATATGGTGTAGCTGGTCTCTGGTACACTTTCTTTTCTGCATGGTGCGCCATAAGTGCATTTGTGTCAACAAGAATTTTTAGACGTTCACTTGCTTATACTCAAGCTGAATGGAACACAATTAGATTTCATGGGCTCGGAGCAGAAATGTTGAGAGGATGGATTTCTGGATGGCAAGTTTTTATGAATATGTTCATTCTTGGTTGGGTTGGAATTGCAATGGGAAAAGTTTGTAATTATCTCTTTGGATGGGATTTATGGATAGGTCTTGTTGTATTTTCTTCTTTATGTGCAATTTATGTTTTAGCTGCAGGTTATTGGGGAGTTATAATGGCAGATTTTCAGCAGGGAATAATTGCTTTTTTGATGATTTTTCTTGTATCAATCTGGGGAATAATTGCTGCTGGCGGACCAATTCAAATTCAGAACAAATTAATTGCTATGGGTCAATCATGGCGCTTAAATCCATTTGCATTTACCGGATGGTTTGAAGGAGATTTTCCCATAGCCTGGTTTATTACAATGATGATAATTGCAATTCTTGGTGGATTTGGAATGGGAACCAGCATTGATTGGTATGTTGAAGCTCAACGAATTCAAAGTGCTAAATCTGTTCGTGATGCAAGCTACAGCATCTGGTGGGGAACAGCTCTTGTATTAACACGCAATGCAATTTGGGCAGCAGCAATTTTAGCTTTTTTTGTTATGTTTCCAAATATCTCTTCCCAATCTGAATATGAACTGGGCTGGCTAAGATTAGGATTTGAGTATCTGCCAACAGGTTTGATTGGATTTTTCTTTGCTGCTTTAATTGCAATTCATGTATCTACTATTGCTTCTCACTTAAATCTTGGTGCAATGTATTTTACTCGTGACCTTTATCTGCATTACTTTAAACCAACTGCGTCTGAAAAAGAACTTGTTTGGGTAGGAAGAATTGCAACTTTAATTTTACTGCTTGGTTCTTTCTTTTATGGATTAATGATGGAAGATATAACATCATGGTTAATTTTTGCTTTGTGGTTAATGGCTGCAGGAATTTGGCTTCCAAATATTTTACAGGTAGTATGGTGGAGATTTAATGCCTGGGGATATTTGTCTGCATGGATTGCTAATCTTGGTCTTAGCTGGCTTGTAGTCTGGATATTACCTCACTGGGGTGTTATACCTCAATTAGCAGATTATCAACAATTCTGGCTTTTAATGCTGCTTGGTGCATTAATTTTTATTCCAGTTACTTTGCTTACTAAACCAGAACCAATGGAACATTTAGTTAAATATTATGTGCAGGCAAGACCAATTGGATGGTGGGGACCAGTAAAAAGAGAAGCTCAAAAACTTGGCTTATTATCTCATGTTGTAAATAATAATGGAGGTAACAGATGAGTTTTATTAGAAGAACTTGGACCCCATGGGAAGCAGATGAATGGCATAAAGAAGATTGGTTTACTGTAATTTTATCACCAATCTGTTATATTCTTTTAATGATTGGCACAGTAGGAACTTTTCTGCTGAATTTATGGGGCTTTATAACTTTAGCTGCAGGCATTTTTTTAGTATGGCTAATGCACTGGATTATTGATCCAAAACTTAAGGTTATTTCAAGTGAATATGAAAAGAAACAACATGAATATCTTGAACAATTAGAGCGTCAAGCACGCTGGGAGGAATTAAATGGATAAAGGATTAGCTATGGTTATTGGTATGTCGATTGCATACATTGCTTCTTTCTTAGGATTAATATTAGCATGGTATTCACATTCTAAACATTCTAAAAAAGGTGAAAAATGATTTTATTGATTGAACAATTTCAGAGAATTGGCAGCCCAATTTTAGGTGTAATTTTACCTGCACTTATTCTTGGGTTGTCAATATTTTTTACATGGCTGCTCTATAAAAGATTTTCTAAATAAAATTTATTAAGGAAATAATTTCACATCGGGACTCAAACTGAAATTAAACTTAAAGTTCAGTGTCCGGGTGTGAAATATTTTTAAATATTTTCAGGAGAACATAATGAAAAGATTTTTATTATTCCTTTTGGTTTACTCTTCTTTACTTGCTCAAAGCAATATCGATAAGCTCGTAGAAAAATTAGATTTAATCGCAGAGTGCAGATTTAATGATTGGAAATATTCAACTGATTTTTCTTTTTTGCCTGATGAGTTATCAAAAATTGAATTTAATGATTCAAATTGGAAAACAGCAAAACTTAATGAACGTCTTCAAATTGATTCATGCTGGTTCAGAAAAGTTATCGAAATTCCTTCTTACATTGCCGGCAATCCAGTTAAAGATAATTTGAAATTTTTTGCTACGATTGATGATTATAGTTATATCTGGATTGATGGTGAGTATAAAGGAAAATTTATGTGGGATGCAGAATTTAGTTTATCTGATAAAACTCTTCCCAAAGAAAAAATTGTTGTTTTAATAAAGGCTATTAATACTGGCGGACCACTAAGATTAATCAATGCAAAACTAAGTTTTGAAAAACAAACTTCTTTACAAAAATTGATTCAAAATCTTTCTTTGAGCTTTAAAGTTGCACAAAAACTCTTAAGCATTGATACTTATCAAACTAATGAAAGAGTTAAAGTAGATCCAAAAATTGATTTATCAAAAGCTGATAAAAAAGAAAAACAAAAATTAAATAATCTTCTTCAGCAAATTGCACTCGAAATTAAAATTGATGGATTGGATTACGGTGACACAACAAAATTTGTAGCTTCTGTAAATCAAGTTTTAAAAAAATTAAAACCAATTCAAGAATATGTTAAAAGATATACACTTCAGTTTTCATCAAATGCGCATATAGATGCTGCATGGCTCTGGAGAAAAAAAGAAACAGAAGAAGTTGTTAAACGAACTTTCTCTGCTGTAATGAATATGTTTAAGGCACGCCCTGATTTCACATACACTCAGAGTCAGGCAGCATTGTATGACTGGATGAAAAAAGATTACCCAGAATTGTTTAATCAAATTAAAAATTATGTTAACTCGGGAAGATGGGAAATATCTGGAGGCATGTGGGTTGAGCCAGATTGCAATTTGCCTGGAGGAGATTCATGGGCTCGACAATTATTATTCGGTCAAAAATTCTTTAAAGAAAATTTTGGAATTACTGCACGCATTGGCTGGAATCCTGATTCCTTTGGTTACAACTGGAACCTTCCGCAATTCATGCTGCTTGGCGGGCTTGATGCATTCATTACTCAAAAACTTGGCTGGAACGATACTAATGTTTTTCCATATCGGCTGTTCTGGTGGCAATCACCTGACGGCTCTAAAATTTTGACTTACTTCCCATTCAACTATGTAAACACTATCGAAAATCCATTTCAACTTGTTGATTGGTTAAGACAATATGAAGCAAATACAGGCTTGACAAAACTTTTGGTTCTATTTGGAGTTGGAGATCATGGCGGTGGTCCTTCGCTTGAAATGATGGCAAGAATAGACCAGTTAAAAAATCTATTTATCTATCCTGAAATTGAATTTAATACTGCGCAAAGTTATATCGATTGGATTAGAAAACAGGATTTGAGCAAACTTCCTGTTTGGAATGATGAACTTTATCTTGAATATCATCGCGGAACTGCAACAACACAATCAAATATTAAAAAGTGGAATCGTGAAAGTGAAGTGCTTTTAACAAATGCAGAAAAATTTTCTTCTATATCGAAAATACTTGGGGGTGAAGATTTTCATAATCTGATTAATAATGCGTGGAAAAATGTTTTGTTTAATCAATTTCATGATATACTTCCAGGTTCGGGAATAAGAGAAATTTATATTGATGCTGAACAGGATTACAAGAAATCTTTTGAGCTTGGAAATTTTGCACTCAATAATTCATTAAAAGATATTGCAAAAAAAATTAACACTTCTTCAATCAAAAATGGTAAAGCATTAATTGTTTTCAATTCATTATCATGGGAACGAGATGATGTAGTAAAAATTGAACTTGAATTAGGTGATAAAAATAATTATAGAATTTTTGATACAGAAGAAAATGAAATTGAATCACAAATCATTCAAAAAGATGAACTTAGAAGAGAAATAATTTTTATTGCAAGAAATGTCCCTGCACTTGGATATAAAACTTATATAATCCGCAAAGAAAATAATGAAAGTAATTTTAGAACAAGCCAACCAATAAGTGATATTTATGAAATTGAAAATGAATTTTTCAAAGTTAAGATTAATCCCAAAACAGGATGGATCAGCAATATTGTGGATAAAAGATTTAATAAAGAATTAATTTCTGGAGAAGCAAACAAACTTCAATTGCTGGAAGATAAACCTTCTGCCTGGGATGCATGGAATATTGGTTTAACAGGCGTTGAGTATCCATCAAAATTTCGTGGAATAAAATTAATTGAAGATGGTCCTGTAAGAAAAATTTTAAGATGCTATAGAGATTATTTAAAACCAGGCGTAGTAAAAGAATTTCCTACAGAAGATTTTCCAAATTCATTCTTTGTTCAAGATGTAATTTTATATAAAGGTATAGATAGAATTGATTTTAAAACAGAAGTTGAATGGTGGGAAGATAAAACAATGCTCAAAGTTTCTTTTCCATTAAATGTTTATGATACTTTAGCAACTTATGAAATTCCATTTGGTATGATTAAGCGTTCAACCACATTAAAATCTCAAATTGACAAAGGTAAATGGGAAGTAAATGCTCAGAAGTGGGCAGATTTATCAGATGACAATTTTGGTATTTCATTATTGAATAAATCAAAATATGGTTATGATACTAAAGGAAATATTATGAGATTATCGCTGCTTCGGTCTCCCAAGTGGCCCGACCCAACTGCAGACAGAGGCAATCATTCTATTGATTATTCTCTTTATCCTCATCAAAAGAGAGCAGAAGAAAGTGAAACAGTTCATAAAGGTTACGAATTTAATTATCCGCTTCTTTACATTTTAGAAGATAAACATGAAGGCAGTTTACCTGAAAAGCATTCTTTTATTCAAATAATGCCGGAAAATGTAATTCTGACTTCTATTAAAATTTCTGAAGAAAATTCACGAGAGTTAATTTTTACAATTTATGAATCATCAGGCAAAGATTCTGAATGCAGCTTAATATTACCGTTTACTCCAGCTAAGGTTTATGAATCAAACTTCTTAGAAGAAAATTTTAAAGAAATTTTATTTGAAAAAAATTCGATAAAGTTTCAGTTAAGAAAAAATTCAATCAAAGTTTTAAAAGTAGTTTTATTATAATTTTATTGTGGAGAATATGACATGAAAAAAATTGTTATAACTTTGGTTCTATTATTATTTCTTAAATATAATGTTATTGCACAAGAAAAAATTTCAAAAGAGAATGTAAGCAATGCTGAAAAAATTATTGGTCTTGAATTTACTGAAGCCGAAAGAGATTCTATGCTTGATGCATTAAATGAACAGTTAAATAATTATTTAAATATTCGAAAAATTAAGATTGATAACAGCATTCCACCTGCTATTCTTTTCAATCCAATTCCTGTTGGATTTAAAATTGACCAAAACCAAAAGCCTATTCGTTACAGCGATTATAGTTATACAAAACTTCCAGAAAATTTTGATGACCTTGCATTTTATTCAATTGGCGAGCTTGCATACTTAATAAAAATAAAAAAAATTACTTCAACACAGCTTACAAAATTTTTTCTTGAAAGGTTAAAAAAATATGGTCCGAAACTTTACAGTGTTGTAAATCTTACAGAAGAAAGAGCACTCGAAGAAGCAAGGAAAGCTGATGAGGAAATTGCAAAAGGAAAATATAGAGGAATGTTGCATGGCATTCCATATGGTGTAAAAGATTTACTTACCACAAAAAAATATCCCACAACATGGGGTGCAGAACCTTACCAAAGTCAAATCATAGATGAAGATGCAGCTGTTATAAAAAAATTGCACGATGCAGGTGCAGTTCTAATAGCTAAACTTTCAATGGGTGCATTAGCATGGGGAGATGTATGGTTTGGCGGCAGAACTCGCAATCCATGGGACACAACAAAAGGTTCGAGCGGATCTTCAGCAGGTTCAGCTGCTTCTGTTTCAGCTGGATTAATTCCTTTTGCAATTGGTACTGAAACATGGGGTTCAATTGTTTCACCTTCAACTGTTTGTGGTGTTACAGGTCTACGACCAACTTATGGAAGAGTAAGTCGAACAGGTGCAATGGCATTAAGCTGGTCTATGGATAAAATTGGTGTTATTTGCAGAACTGCAGAAGACCTTGCAATTGTATTTGATGCAATTAAAGGAAGTGATGGAATTGATCAAACTCTTTATGATGCATCATTCAACTATAAACCAGAAATTAATTTGAAGAAACTAAGAATTGGTTATTTAAAAAATGATTTTGACAGTGCCTATCCATTCCATAAAAATGATTCTCTAGCACTGCAAAAGTTAAAAGAACTCGGTATAGAATTAATTCCAATCGAACTGCCTTACATTTCAACTGAAGACTTATCATTTATTCTTTCAGCAGAAGCTGCGGCTGCTTTTGATGAACTTACTCGTTCCAATCAGGATGATTTATTGAAAAGACAAATTA
The DNA here is from genome assembly GCA_964572725.1 of uncultured Melioribacter sp. Lineage (GTDB taxonomy): Bacteria > Bacteroidota > Ignavibacteria > Ignavibacteriales > Melioribacteraceae > Rosettibacter. The sequence goes on along the minus strand of CAZNFW010000023.1, from coordinate 6,854 downwards.
AAAATGCATGGCCAAATGTTTTTCGTGCGGCAAGATTTATTCCTGCAGTAGAATATATTAATGCCAATAGAATACGTTACATGCTAATTCAGGAAATGAAAAAAATATTTGATAAAGTTGATGTTTACATATCACCTTCATGGAAAGGGAATAATTTATTAACAACTAATTTAACGGGTCATCCATGTGTAGTTGTTCCTAATGGATTTTCAAAAGAAGGATTGCCAACAAGTTTTACTTTCATTGGAAATTTGTTTGATGAAGCACGATTAATTGCAGTTGCAAAGGCATTTCAAGATGCAACTAATTTTCATCTCAAATATCCTCAAGCATTTAAATAATTATAAGACCCCCTCTCTTATTTCTAAATTATTTTTGAGGGGGAATATATTTTTCATTCACAATGATAATACTTTTTTTTACATTTAATTAGAAAAATTTCCAATCCTCCATTTCAATTAAATTGTGGAGGTAGTTATGAAAGTACTGGGCGCTTACGAAAAGGCTCGCCTCTATATCGAAAAGCATTATGAAGCTTCTGAAGAAGCTAAAGTACAAAAAAGAAAATTAAATCCAGGACCAACAATAACTTTATCGCGTCAGACTGGAATTGGAGCAGTTGCAATATGTGAAAAGTTGACAGAATATTTTAATAGCAGAGCAATTGAAGGATATGATGATTGGACTTACTTTGACCGCGAGTTAATCGAAAAAATTATGGCTGACCACAACTTACCAGAGCATTTTAGAAAATTCCTTGACGAAGAAAAACCTCCTAAAATTGAAACATGGTTTGGGGAAATACTTGGTATTAATCCAAACAAACTTTTATTACTTCATAAAATTTCACAAACCATTTTAAAACTTGCAGATTATGGTAATGTGATTATTGTAGGAAGAGGAGCAAATATTATTACAGCTAAAAGACCCAACACTTTTCATATTCGTCTAGTTGCACCCTTAAATTATAGAATTGAAAATGCATGCAGGCTTTATAACATTGATTATAAAACTGCTGCCGATTTTATAAAGGGTGAAGATGAAGCTCGTAAAAATTATATCTGGAAATATTTTCATAAAGATATTGAAGACCCACTTTTGTATCATGTAGTTATTAATACGAATTATCTTAAGACAGAAGAAATTGCAGAGATGATAGGTCAATGTGTAATTCGCAGGTTCCCTAAATTTTTTGCTAAAAGCAAAATGACAATTGTAAATGAATGAGTATTAAAGTATGAAAATAAAATTTATATTATTTTTTGTTTTAATACTTTTTACATGCGAGGAGAGTAATATGAAATTTCAAATTACTTCATCTGCCTTCAAAGATGGAGAAATGATTCCATCTAAATATACTTGTGATGGCGAAAATATTTCTCCTCCATTAAGTTGGAGTGAAATACCAAATGGAACAAAATCTCTTGCATTGATTAATGATGATCCCGATGCACCAGTTGGTGATTGGGTCCACTGGATTGTTTTTAATATTCCGCATGATGTTCAAGAATTAAAAGAAGCAGCATCAAACAAAAAATTACTTCCTAAAGGTACAATTGAAGGATTGAACGATTGGAATCGTGTAGGCTATGGTGGACCTTGTCCTCCATCTGGTGTACATCGATACTTTTTTAAACTATATGCTCTTGATAATGTTTTATCACTTAAAGAAGGTGCAACAAAAAGACAATTGCTCGATGCAATGAAAGGACATATTTTAGGCACTGCTCAGCTTATTGGTAAGTATCAAAGAAAAAGATAATCTATGGTTTAGGTTAGTAAATATTTACAATATACTAAAATTTATTCATCCAATATTTTTTCGAGGTAATCCCGATAAAGTGATTTTGGAATATTAGCAATTACTTTTACTAATTGTGACTTATCTATAAATCCTTTTTGATAAGCAATTTCTTCGAGACAAGCTACTTTCAAGCCTTGTCTGTCTTCGATTACGCCGAAGAATTGAGATGCTTTTAATAATGCTTCGGGTGTGCCCGTATCTAACCAGGCAACACCCCTGCCAATTTTTTCTACATGAAGTTCACCTAATTCAAGATATTTTTTATTTACATCTGTAATTTCTAACTCGCCTCGTGCAGAAGGTTTAAGATTTTTTGAAATCTCTATTACTTTGTTGTCATATACATATAATCCGGGTACAGCATAATTTGATTTTGGATTTACAGGCTTTTCTTCAATGCTGATTGCTTTTCCTTCAGAGTCGAATTCAACAATTCCATAACGCTGCGGTTCATTTACCTGATATGCAAAAATTGTTGCACCATTTTTATTATTTCTTAATGCTTTATAAAAGAAATCAAGTTTGCCATAAAATATATTATCACCAAGAATTAAAGTTACAGAATCCTGTCCGATAAATTTTTCTCCAATGATAAAAGATTCAGCAATTCCATTTGGTGCAGACTGAATTTCATAATTTATTTTTAATCCAAGATGTGAGCCGTCTTCAAATAATTTTTGATAGAGAGGTATTGTCTCAGAATTTGATATAATTAATATTTCTCTTATTCCTCCAAGCATTAACACAGACATTGGATAATAAATTAAAGGCTTATCATAAATTAAAGTTAATTGTTTGCTGTAAATTTTTGAGATTGGGTACATTCGTGTACCAGACCCTCCCGCGAGAACAATTCCTTTCATTTATACCTCTGGTAATTATTTTTCTACGGTAATATAAGCTCTTTTTAATAATAAATCTTTATCATTATATAGATCTAATCTGTAATAACCTTCTGAGTTGAATTGATATTTGAAATAAGTATCATACCATTCTTGTTCTATTTTAAATTTTTTTGAATCGACAAAATCTTCGTATGGTGAATTTATATTTTTCTTTTTCCATATTCTTACTTGAATTACATTGGTGTTTAATGGTCGATTATTGATATAATAAATAGTTACTTCTCTACTTTTATGAAGTAAAATTTTTTCAATTATGTTTACTGGTTTATTTCCTTTAACCTTTTCACAAAATATAATTTTTGAATTGGGAAATGTTTCATGGTTATTAATGCCAATGAAATTATTTTGAGAATTTTCAACCAGCAGAAAAGCAGTAGAAATTTTTTCCCCTTTATCGTTTGTGATACTTATAGAAAATGTTCCTTCCTGATTAAAGTTGTATTGATAAGCTGCCCAGTTTCGGCTTTTGAATTTTATTGGTGAAGAGAAAATATTTTGTTTAATATTATTGTTAATTTTTTCTATTAAAAGATTGTTAATTACCGTAATTATATGCTCATTAATCTTAATCAAGATATAGATTTTACTGTTTACTTCTATTTTTCTATTTGATATAATTCCTAAAGGCTCACCATTTTCACTTACAGCTTTGCAAAAAATTATTTCTTGTGCAAATATATTAGTTGTTTTCAAAAGAAATAGTAATGCAATTAAATAGATTAATTTTTCCCTCATTTAATTTGTGATAATGATGAAAAGATATTTTTATAAAAGTTAATGCCCGAATGATATTAAATTCGGGCATAATATTAATAACTATCTTTTGAAATTATAACTTTGCCTTTAAAAACTCTATAAATAAAAACAGTATATGCAATAACTATTGGCATTCCTATTAATGCAATAATTAGCATAGTTCTCAATGTATATTGTGAAGATGAGGCATTGTAAGCTGTCAAGCTGAAATTCAAATCAATACTTGATGGCACTAAGTAAGGATATAAACTCACAGCACTAATTCCAAATGCTGAAGCTATTACAAGAGAAGATGCTATAAATGTAAAAAAATATTTTTGACTTTTTAATCCAAATGGTATATAGAATAATGATGCAAGAAGAAGCAGGAATAATATCCAGAACAAATAATTTTTAGTTATTCCATCAAGTAAATAAGCTGAATAGAAAAATGTAAAAAATGTTGCAATGATATAAAGAATAATAAATGCCATCCATCCGCCAGTTGCCCATTTAATCATTCTTTGAAGCTGTGCGCCCTCAGTTTTCGTTGTCATATAAATTGCACCATGCATAATTAAAAGTGTTACTGCTGTTAAACCTATTATTAATGCATATGGATTTAGCAGACTTAAAAATGAGCCGGTATATATTCTGTCGTTATTAATTTGAATTCCTTTGAGAATATTTCCATATGCAACACTTAATAAAACAGCAATTAATAGACTGCCAATTCCAAATGCATAATCCCAAATTTTCTTATAAGAATCTGAAATGATTTTTCCTCTGAATTCAAATGAAACTGCGCGCAAAATTAATGCAGTTAATAACAACATTAATGCTGAATAAAAAGCACTAAAAACAGTTGCGTAGACAATAGGGAATGCAGCAAACAAAGCACCACCAGCAGTTAAAAGCCATACTTCATTGCCATCCCAAACTGGACCAATTGCATTTATGTTAATTCTTTTTTCTGTTTCATCTTTTGTAAAAAGATGAAGTATTCCAACACCAAGATCAAAACCATCGAGAATTGAATAGCCGATTATTAATACAGCAATTAAAATGAACCAAATTGTGTTGAGGTCTATCATATTGTTGCCTCCTATGGATTAATTGGTTGTGGTCCATGCTTAATTTTTTTAATAAGGACAAATAAGAAAAGAGCAAAAAGAAGTAAATAGATTATACCAAAAAGAATAATTGAGAACAAAATTTCACCTGCGCTCACAGTAATTGAAGCAGCTTCGCTTGTTTTAAGTAATTTGTAAACAATCCATGGTTGTCTTCCAACTTCTGCTGCAATCCAACCAAGCTGACAAGCAATAACTGGCAGCGGTATAGACCAGATATAAATTTTGAGAAGTTTCTTTTTATCCCACAATTTTTTCTTCCATAAGAAATATGTCCCGATAGCAGTAATAAAAATGAAATACATTCCGAGCAATACCATATTATGATAAGAAACAAAAGTTAGAAACAAAGGAGGAATTTCTTCACGGGGGAATTCATTTATGCCTTTAACTTTTGCATTGATATCTCCAAATGCTAACCAACTTAGTAATCCCGGAATTTCAATTGGTGCTTTTAATTCTGGAGGATGGTCAAATGGAACTGCAAATAATGCAATAGGAGCTCCGCTTTGGGTTGTGTATAAGCCTTGAATTGCAGCAAACTTTTCTGGTTGAGTTCTTGCTACTTGTCTTCCGTGTTCATGTCCAAATGGGAAAACTTCTAAGAGAGAGACAATAAGACCAAAAATCAAAGCTAATTTCATTGACTTCTTTGCAGTTTCTGTTTCTTTGCCTTTCAATATCAAATATGCAGAAATTCCAATCATCAAAAATGCACCTGAGATTAATGATGCATCGAATGTATGAAAAAAGCGCGGAAGAGTTGATGGATTAAACACAGCTGCCCAAAAATCTGTAAGTTCAGCTCTTCCATTTCTAATTACATAACCAGCAGGGGTTTGCTGCCAGGAATTTGCAACAAGAATCCAAAATGCTGAGATTGTTGCACCTACAGCAACCATAAGAATTGAAAACCAGTGAACACCTTTCGAGACTTTGTTTCTTCCGAATAAATATAGTCCTAAAAAAGTTGATTCGAGGAAGAATGCAAAAATACCTTCGGCTGCTAAGGGAGCCCCAAATATATCCCCCACAAATTTAGAATACTCTGCCCAATTCGTTCCAAATTGAAATTCCATTACAACTCCAGTAGCAACACCCATAGCAAAAATTAATCCGAGAATTTTACCAAAAAAATTTCCAATCTTCTCATAGGTTTCATCTTTCTTTTTCCAAGCAGTTGCTTCGATTATTACAAGAAGCCAGGCAAGGCCAATGCTTAGTGGCGGAAAAATAAAATGAAATCCAACTGTAAGTGCAAATTGCAAACGTGCTAATAAAACTGCATCCATAGTAAGCTCCATATTTTATTATGAATGAAAGCTTAACAATTTCGTTTTGATATGAAGTTCAAAAATTTTTTCATACTAAGAAAGTTATTTATAATCTTCTAAATGATGGTATTCTATAAATTATCATTAATTTCTAAATATTCTCAATTATTTTTGAATGTATCGTCTTTTGTATGAGTTGTTAAATATTTGATTATCGGTTTAATAAGTTTCTTAGCCTTTTTGCTGTTGAACAAAGAAAATTCTTCTTTCTTAAAAATTCTGGATAAAGCTTTTACTGCTTCAGAAATTAATTGTGCAATGTTAGATTCCATTAATACTAAATCGATTGGAAGCATAAAGAGTGTATCAAATATTGAAGCTTCTACAATTTTTATTAATTGGTTATAACTAAGATCTTCAAGACGCAATCCAATTGGAATTAATCCGCATCTTTGTCGTTGCCTTAATTCAATTTTCATCTTTTCCATCAAAATTGAAATGATGGCTTCTATTGTTATCCTAATTTCAATCATAAAATTAATTACAGTTAAAAAATTTTGTTTCTAATAGTAACCATTCGTTTTCATTAATAGTTCAAACATCATGTCAGCAAATTTTTTTGAGAAAGAATGGAAGTTACTTTAGAAGCTGCTTCTTTTAAGGAAGATGCAACTTCAAAGTTCATCCCTGAATATTCAAGCATTTCTTTTGCAAGTTCTGCATTTGTACCTTCGAGACGAACTACTACTGGAACTGTAACATTAATTTCTTTAACTGCATCAATTACACCTTGCGCAACACGATCGCAGCGTACAATTCCACCAAATATATTAATTAAAATTGCTTTAACATTTGGGTCTGAAAGAATAATTTTAAATCCGTTGGCAACAGTTTCTTTATTTGCAGTTCCGCCAACATCTAAAAAGTTTGCCGGTTCGCCGCCTGCTAATTTTATAATATCCATTGTAGCCATTGCCAGTCCGGCTCCGTTCACCATACAACC
>CAZNFW010000022.1:44902-46796 GCA_964572725.1 uncultured Melioribacter sp. | reverse complement strand
ATAAACGGAGCAAAAAAAATGAAACGCAGAGAGTTTATAAGAAAAAGTATCCAGGCAGGAACTATTTTAAGTGCATCTTTAACATTCCCTGGTTTCAATTTAGTTCTGAAAGAATCTAATTCATCATTGCCATACGACCTTGTTGCAGTAAAAGGGGGAGAGCCCGATAGAATGTTTGACGAGGGAATTAAATCTTTAGGTGGAATAAAAGCATTTGTTAAAAAAAATCAAACCGTATTAATTAAGCCAAACATTGGATGGGATGTAGTACCAGAACGTGCAGGCAATACAAATCCAAAACTTGTGGCCAGAGTAATTGAACATTGCTATAACGCAGGTGCAAAAAAAGTTTATGTATTTGACCATACATGTGACGACTGGCGAAGATGTTATACAAACAGCGGAATTGAAAAAGCTGTTAAAGATGCAGGTGGAGAAATTGTGCCTGCTAACAGTGAGAGCTATTATCAAAATGTTGAAATAAAAAAAGGCAGAAAACTCAAAAAAGATAAAGTACATGAGCTTTTGCTCGAATGTGATGTCTTTATCAATATGCCCATCTTAAAACATCATGGATCAACAAGATTAACTATTTGCATGAAAAATCTTATGGGAACAGTATGGGACAGAGGTTACTGGCATAGAACAGATTTACATCAGTGTATAGCAGATTTCAGTACTTTCAGAAAACCAGATTTAAATATTGTTGATGCATATTATGTATTGAAGAGTAACGGTCCAAGAGGAGTATCAATGTCAGATGTAATCATAATGAAATCACAAATAATTTCTACAGATATGGTTGCTGCTGATGCTGCAGCTGCAAAATTATTTGGTATAAACCCGGATGAAATTTCATACATAAATTTTGCTCATGATTTAGGAGTGGGCAATAAAAATCTTGATTCACTAAAAATTAACAGAATAATTCTGTAAAAATGAATACATCAATGCTCAGAAAATTACGGATTGTTCTTTCAATTTTATTTTTTATTCCAACAACAATAATTCTTGTTGATTTCACAGAACAAATTCCGGCTTCGCTTACAAAATATATTCTTTATTTTCAATTTGTCCCCTCGCTCTTAAAATCTCTTGCCATGTTCTCAGTCTTTACAAGTGGTTTTATTCTTATATTTTTATTCACAATTCTCTTTGGAAGAATATACTGTTCTGCAATTTGTCCACTTGGATTTTTACAGGACATTATTAATTACATTGCCAAGAAAATCAAAAGAAGGAAAAGAAGATTTGAATTTTTGAAAGAACAAAAAATATTAAGATGGTCTTTTCTTGCTATTTGTATTCTTTTATTTTTATCTGGATTTGCTCTTGGAATAAATTTGCTTGACCCATACAGCATTTATGGAAGAATAGCAGGAAACATTTTTAGACCTTTATTAATAGGCATTAATAATATTTTAGCAAATATTTTATCGAGCTTTAAAGTTTATTCTTTATATCCTTACGAAATAAAGTCTTTTAATTTAATTCCATTTATCTTAACAATTTCTTTTTTTATTCTTGTAGGTTATTTGTCATATAAAAAAGGAAGATTGTACTGTAATACAGTTTGCCCTGTAGGTACTTTGCTGGGATTAATATCAAAATTTTCTTTTCTAAAAATAATAATTAAAGATGAAGAATGTTTAAGCTGCGGATTATGTGAACGAGACTGCAAAGCAAATTGTATAGATAGTGAATCCAAAACAGTGGATATGTCAAGATGTGTTGCATGTTTTGACTGCATTTCCTTATGTCCAACTCAAGGCATCACATTTGGATTCAAAAAAGAAAACAAATACAAACAGGAAGTTGATATACTTAATGAATCAAAAAGAAAATTCTTAATTTCAACTGGAATTTATTTAGCATCACTAACTTCAGTATTTGC
>CAZNFW010000022.1:0-44892 GCA_964572725.1 uncultured Melioribacter sp. | reverse complement strand
AAGTTAAAAAACAAATTGTTGTAACAAAGCCAAGCACAGTTCCAATATTAAGAGAAAATGCTGTATCACCTCCCGGTTCAATCAGCATAAAAAGATTTAATTCAATTTGCACTGCATGTCATCTGTGTGTAAGTTCATGTCCAACTCAAGTTCTTCAGCCTTCTTTTCTTGAATATGGATTTATAGGAATGCTTCAACCAAGATTAAATAACGAAGCAGGTTTTTGCAATTATGATTGTAATATTTGCAGTCAGGTATGTCCAACCGGTGCAATTCTGCCTATTGAAATTGAAAAGAAAAAGTTAACACAAATTGGGAAAGCAAAATTTATCAAAGATAACTGTATTGTTAATACCCAGAAAACTGACTGCGGTGCATGTTCAGAACATTGTCCAACAAAAGCAGTTCATATGATTCCATTTGAAAAAAATTTATTTATTCCTGAAGTTCGAGAAGAATATTGTATAGGGTGCGGCGCATGTGAATATGCCTGTCCTGTAAAACCATACAAAGCAATTTATGTTGAAGGGAATGTTTATCATCAAATTGCCAAAAAGAATCTTGAAGAAGAAAAACCACAGCCACAAATTGATTACAAAGAAGAATTTCCTTTCTAATTTTTATTTTTGCAAACTGAATTAAATTTTAGAATTAATAACGGAGTTAATTATGAACAACTTTATATATCATAATCCAGTTAAAATAGTTTTTGGGAAAGGAACAATTAAAGAATTATCTTCTATTATCCCAAAAGATTCAAAAATATTAATGACTTACGGAGGAGGTTCAATAAAAAAGAATGGGGTTTATGAACAGGTAAAAGAAGCTCTCAAAGATTTTAATTTACTTGAATTCGGAGGTATTGAACCAAATCCAAAATATGAAACATTGATGAAAGCAGTTGATATGTGCAAAAATTCTAAAATAGATTTTCTATTAAGTGTAGGAGGAGGATCTGTTCTTGATGGAACAAAATTCATTGCAGTTGCAGCTTTATACGAAGATGGAGACCCTTGGGATATCTTATCAAAAGGTGCTACACCAAAAAAGGCTATTCCACTCGGAAGTGTTTTAACTTTGCCGGCTACTGGTTCAGAAATGAACATGTTTGCTGTTATATCCCGTGAATCAACGCAAGAAAAACTTTCATTTGGTCATCCGCTTGTTTATCCCCGATTTTCAATTTTAGACCCAGAAACAACTTTTACTTTATCAGAGTGGCAAACAGCTAATGGTATTGTTGATACTTTTGTTCATGTCACAGAACAATATATGACTTATCCAGTTAATGCAGCTGTTCAGGATAAATTTGCAGAAGCATTATTAAAAATATTGATTGAGGAAGGACCGAAAGTTTTAAAATATCCTACTGATTATAATCTGCGTGCAAATTTAATGTGGACTGCAACTCAAGCTCTAAATGGAAATATTGGATGCGGTGTTCCACAAGACTGGGCAACTCATTCAATCGGTCACGAATTAACAGCTTTTTATGGACTTGACCATGCAAGAACACTTGCAATTGTTTTGCCCGGAGTTTGGAAACTTCAGAAGAAAAATAAAGAGGAAAAATTAAAACAATATGCCAAAAACGTATGGAATTATGAAGGGAGTGATGCAGCAGATAAAGCAATTGAAATGACTGAACAATTTTTCCGTTCACTTGGAATGAAAACAAAACTTAAAGAAAATGGAATAGGCACAGAAAAATTTGAAGAGATTGCACAGAGATTTGAAGAAAGAAATCAAAAACTTGGTGAACATGAAAATATTGGCAAAAAAGAAGTAATTGAAATTTTACAGCTTTGTTTAGAATAAAAATATTGTATTTCTAAAAAGCAATTTTTCAATCCTGCTTGTATTTAGCAAGTTCAAAATTTGTGAAAACCTGCCCGTCATATTTTGGCAGGCAGGTTTTTAACCTCGCAAGTTTTTAAAATTGTTTGAACGACAAGTTTGTTTCTATGTAAGCTTCTACACCTGTCGTACGCTAATGCAGGTATCCAAAAAATAAATGCGCAAAAAATGGATCCCCGCTTTTGCGGAAATGACAATTAGAAAATAAATAACACTCTCACTTGCCATACTCACGAAAATTTTAAACTTGGCGATAACAGATAGGTATTCTGCATCCTCACCTGTCATACCCGCGAACGCGGGTATCCAGAAAGAATATTAAAACAGTGATAAAAATAGAATAAAGTGGATTTCCACCTGTGCGGGAATAATAGAATGCTTACAATGTCATACTCACGAAAGCGGGTATCTAAGTATTATGGATTCCCGTTTTCACGGGAATGACAGTTGGGAGTGTGGGGGCTGTCTAAAGGCAGATGGGTATCCAAAAAAGAATGAAAGACATGAGTTGTTGAAAAATAATTTTTGCCTTCAAGAATATTTTATTTTACAATTTTCTTCAAAACTTCAAAATTAGCTGCAATTGTTTTATCCAAATCATCTTTTGAATGTGCTGTTGAAACAAACATTGCTTCAAACTGCGCTGGCGGTAAATAAATTCCACGATTTAACATTTCGTGAAAATATTTAGCATAGAGTTTGGTATCTGACTTAACTGCTGTTTTATAATCAGTAACTGGTTCCTCAGTAAAAAATAATGTCATCATTGAACCAATTCTATTGAGTTGAAAATTTCTGCCTGATAATTTTATTGCATCTTTAATTCCATTTTCAAGATAAGCAGAATTTTGTTCGAGCTGCTCATAAATTTCAGGATGATTTTTTATGTAAGTTAAAGCCGCATAACCAGCACTCATAGCTATTGGATTGCCGCTTAATGTGCCTGCCTGATAAACTGGACCGCTTGGCGATATCATTTCCATAATTTCTTTTTTACCGCCGTAAGCACCAACAGGCAAACCGCCGCCAATAATTTTTCCAAATGTTGTCAAATCTGGTTTGACCCCATAAATTTCCTGTGCCCCTCCTTTTGAAAGTCGAAATCCTGTCATAACTTCATCAAAAATCAAAACTATTTTTTCTTCGCTGCAAATTTCTCTTAATTCTCTCAAAAAATTTTTTTCAGGAAGAACTGTTCCCATATTTCCAGCAACCGGCTCAACTATAACAGCAGCAATTTGATTTCTTCCATCTGTTTTATTTTCATAAATTAATTTTTTAACAGAATCAATATTGTTATATTCTGCTATAAGAGTATCAGCTGCGTTACCTTTTGTTACTCCCGGAGATGTTGGTACACCAAATGTTAAAGCTCCGCTTCCAGCTTTAATTAAAAAGAAATCTCCATGTCCGTGGTAACAGCCTTCAAATTTTATAATTTTATCTTTACCAGTAAAACCTCTTGCTGCACGAATTGCACTCATTGTAGCTTCAGTTCCGCTATTTACCATTCTAACCATTTCTACTGATGGAACAAGTTCTGTAATTAACTTTGCAATTTTAACTTCGAGTTCTGTTGGTGCACCAAAGCTTGTTCCATTTTCAAGCGCATTTAAAATAGACTGCTTTATAAATTCAGGATTATGCCCGAATAAATGTGGTCCCCAGCTTCCTATGTAATCAATAAATTCATTACCATCTACATCAATCATTTTTGAACCAATTCCTTTTGAAATAAATAATGGTGTTCCTCCTACTGACTTAAATGCTCTCACGGGGGAATTAACGCCACCGGGAATATATTTTTTTGCTTCTTCAAATAATCTTTCACTAAGACTTATATTCATTTTAACTCCATTTTTATTAAAAACAGGTGTTAAAAAATATTAATTATTTAAGAAATAAATTAAGAATTGTTTGAGAAAACGATATTTAGCCATTCTGTCTTGTTAATCTTAATCATTCTTTTTAGCTTTGTAACCCAAATTTGAAAGTTTATATTAAAAAGGGTAGGAATGAATAAAAATCATATTTATATTGAGACTTATGGTTGCCAGATGAATCTTGCAGATTCTGAATTAATAATGGGAATTTTAAAGAAGCAGGGATATGAAATCACAAAGCAAATTGAGGATGCTAATGTAATTCTCTTAAATACTTGCAGTGTACGGGAAAATGCAGAAGAAAAAATTTTCCATAGATTAGATCATTTAAAAAATTATAAGAAGAAAAATCCTTCTGCTGTAATTGGTGTTCTTGGATGCATGGCAGAAAGGCTGAGAAAAAGTCTGATTGAAGAAAAGAAAATTGTTGATGTTGTAGTTGGTCCAGATGAATACAGAAGACTGCCTGAATATATTGAATCTGCATTTGGTGGTGAAAAAGGCATTGGTGTAAAACTTTCAAGAACAGAAACATATGAAGACATAGAACCATACCGAGAAGATGGAATAAGTGCATGGATTGCAGTAATGAGAGGATGTGATAAATTTTGTTCGTTTTGTGTTGTTCCATTTACAAGAGGAAGAGAAAGAAGCCGCTCATTACATTCTGTAGTTGAAGAAATTAAGAAATTATCTGAAAGAGGTTTTAAAGAAGTTACTTTGCTTGGACAGAATGTTAACTCTTACAATGACGGCAATTATGATTTTGCAGATTTGCTTGCCGCCTGCGCATCAGTTGATAAAAATATGAGAATAAGATTTACAACATCTCACCCGCAGGATTTATCGGATAAACTATTATACACAATTGCAGAACATGAAAATATTTGTAATTACATTCATCTTCCGGTACAATCAGGTTCAAACAGAATTCTTGAATTAATGAACCGCACATATACAATTGAACATTATCTCAACTTAATTGAAAAAGCAAGAAAAATTATTCCGGGTGTTAGTTTCTCAACCGATATAATTGCAGGATTTCCAACGGAAACCGAAGAAGACCATCAGATGACCTTGAATGTTATGAAACAGGTTAGATATGATGGAGCTTATATGTTTAAGTATTCACCACGAGAAGGTACCAAAGCATACAACATGAAAGATGATGTTCCTGAAGAAATAAAATTGAGAAGATTAAACGAAATTATCGAACTGCAGCAAAAAATTTCTTATGAAATAAATCAACAGCTTATTAATAAAGAAGAAGTAATTCTTGTTGAAGGATTAAGCAAAAAGTCGGAAGAATTTTTGTCGGGCAGAACAGATACTAACAAAGTTGTTATTATCCCCAGAAAAGAAAACATAAAAATTGGTGATTACGTTCGAGTAAAAATAAACAGAACTACATCAGCCACACTTTTTGGTGAAGCTGTATAATTTATTATCAACTTGATTTAGTAAACATTTAACATATCTAATTAGAATAATTCTACTCATTTTAATTATTAAAAGGATTATCACGACTTTCCCAGAAATTTGGTCTGTAATGTTCAAAGCTGTCCATTTCCTGTATCCATCCATTGTGAAGACCATACTTATCCATTAATTCAAGCGTTCTTTCATATTCTGATTCTCTAATAGTTCGGCTCAATAAAATTTCTTTGTGCGCCTTGTTTGTTGGATAATACTGAGACATTAAGGATATATGAACATCTGGACTTAATTCCTCTGCAATAAATTGAAATACTTTTTCTGATTCTGCCAATCCATTAGGCAAAACAAGATGACGAATTATCAATCCTCTTACAACAACATTACCATCATAGACCAGTTTATCTCCAACCTGTCTGTACATTTCTTTAATGGCTGCTTTAGTTTTTTCAAAGTAATCATCTACAAAAGAATATTTGCGTGCGTATAGGTCATTTCCATATTTGAAATCAGGCAAATAAATATCAATCACCCCATCATAAAGTTTTAATACATCAACAGAATCATATCCATTAGTATTGTAAATGATTGGAAGATTTAATCCATTTTGTGCTGCAATAAAAATTGATTTTAAGATTGATGCAGAAAAATGTGTTGGAGAAACAAGTCCAATATTATGACATCCCATTTGCTGAAGTCTCAACATAATTTCTGCTAATCGTTCATGAGTGACTTCGTGCTTTCTTTCATTTTTCCAGTTTTGACTGATTTCAAAATTCTGACAGTAAATACATCTTAAATTACAATTTCCAAAAAAAATATTTCCAGCACCACGAGTTCCTGATAATACAGGTTCTTCTCCAAAATGAGGTGTATAAGATGAAACTATAGGCAAATATCCACTCATACAAAAACCATATTCATTTTCAAAACGATTTACTTCACAATTTCTTGGACAGCTTTTACACGATTTTAAAATATTAAGTGCTTCTTCAGCCCGTTTTTCAAGTTCTCCGCTTTTTAAAAGTTCTATGTATGAAGGAATAAATTTCATATTAATAATATTTTTTTGCAATAAATTTATCTTATCATAAAAATTTTTGCCAGTGAATAATGGATAGAAAATAATTCGAAGTATTTAATTGAATATGGAAAGAATTTATTTTTTACTAAGAAGCATTTTATAAGAGCAAGAGAAAGTAAAAAATTTTCTCTTGCTCTTCAATTTAAGATTTAGTTAAGTACATCAAGTAATTCTACTTCAAAAATTAAAAGTGAATTTGGTTCAATTGTATTGCCAGCACCATTTTCACCATAAGCTAATTCTGGTGGAATATACAAAATCCATTTATCTCCAACATGCATTAGTTGAAGAGCTTCTGTCCATCCTTTAATAACCTGATTGAGAGGAAATTCTGCTGGTTCACCTCTTTTATAAGAATTGTCAAATTCTCTGCCGTCCAGCAATGTTCCGATGTAATGAACTTTAACAGTACTTGTATCTTTTGGTGATGGACCATTTCCTTTAACTAAAACTTTATATTGAAGTCCGCTTGGTAATGTTACCACACCTTCTTTCTTTTTATTTTCTGCAAGGAATGCTTCTGCTTCTTTTTTATTTTTTTCTTTTATTGCATTCATTTGAGCATTCCTTTTAGCAATTAATTTTTGATTAAAAGCAATCATTACTTTTTGAATATCATCGTCAGTCAACAATGAACTTCCTTTAATCTGATCCTGCATTCCCTGATACAAAATATCGAAATTGATATGAAGGTCTGCATCCTTCAAATTTTTTCCAATATTTTGTCCAATGCTGTAACTTATAGAATCATCCTGTGTTTTTAATTGCGGCTTTTGTTCATTTTTGTTTTGTGCAAATAATAATGAAAATGAAAATATTAATACGAAAAATAATTTTGTGTACTTCATTTTTACTCCAGAATGAATTTAATTTTATTAATTATGTCAACCAATTTTTCAATAGACAAACAAAAATAAATGCAAATGTTTATCAATAGCAAATTTTATGTTTTTTACATTGAAGATAATATTTTATTTTAGCTCAAACATTCTAAAGGGAAAAGTCATGAAAAAGGCAAATTTATTTTTTTTATTGATTGTAATATTTACAATAAAAAACTACTCACAAACATTTTTTTCAGGAAATCCATTAACTCATACTTATTCAATAGTTGCATATGATTCTTTGACAGGACAAATTGGTGTTGCTGTACAATCGCACTGGTTTTCAGTAGGAACAGTAGTTTGCTGGGGTGAAGCAGGAGTTGGAGTAATTGCAACTCAATCTTTTGTTAATGCATCGTTTGGACCAAGAGGATTAGAACTTTTGAAGAAAGGAAAATCGCCACAAGAAGTTGTAAATGAATTAATTCAAAGTGATGAAGGAAGAGAATATCGTCAGCTTGCTGTTTTAGATGCAAGAGGAAATGTAGCAGCATTTACAGGTAAAAATTGTATTCATCCAGCTGGACATATAGTGGGGAACGGTTTTTCAGTTCAAGCAAATTTAATGTCCAGCGATAAAGTATGGCCTTCAATGGCAGAAGCATTTCAAAAATCAAAAGGTCCATTAGCTGAAAGATTATTAATAGCTCTTGAAGCAGCTGAACAGGCAGGAGGTGATATTCGCGGCAAACAGTCTGCTGCTCTTCTTGTTTTCTCCGGTAAACCAACAGGAAATATCTGGGAAGATAAACTTGTTGATTTGAGAGTCGATGACAATCCAGAACCATTAGTCGAACTGAGACGATTATTAAAAGTCCATCAGGCTTATGAACACATGAATAACGGCGACCTTGCTGTTGAAAAAAATGATATGGAAAAAGCAATGCAGGAATATTCAACTGCTATGCAAATGTTCCCTGATAATCTTGAAATGAAATACTGGACTGCCGTCACATTAGCCAATAATGGCAGATTTAATGATGCACTTCCTTTGTTCAAAGAAATTTTTTCGAAAGATAATAAATGGAAAATTTTAACACCAAGATTATTACCAAACGGCTTATTAAAAATAAGCAAAGAAGAATTTGAAGAAATTATGAAGCAATAATTGTTAATTAACATTCATGACATTGTAATACGGAGCTTATCATGATTCACAAAATTGTTGGGAAACAACATAACTCAAAACTGTGTTTTGTATGCGGACTAAAAAATAAATTTGGTATTAAAGCTCATTTTTATATTACAGAAAATAAAGAATTAATAGCTTTATTTACTCCGCTTGAAGAGCATCAAAGTTATCCAGGAAGAATGCATGGCGGTATTGCTTCTGCAATTTTAGATGAAACAATTGGCAGAGCAATATTGAATCATCATGAAGAAGAAATTTGGGGAGTAACGATTGAATTAAATGTAAAATTCAAGAAACCCATTCCATTAAATGAAGAATTAAAAGTTATTGGAAGAATTACATCAGAAAATAATCGTTTCTTCGAAGGTACAGGTGAAATAATTTTACCTAATGGTGAAGTTGCTGCAACTGCTTCAGGCAAATATCTAAAAGTTCCATTAGAAAAAATAACAGAATTTAATAAAGAAGAAAATGAATGGAGAATAGTTGAATTAGAAACAGACCCGAAGGAAATAAAAATATAATAATATCTACCTTATTTTTCATTATAAATAATTTTATTCGCTGAAAATCTACTTCGAACAGAATTGTTTATTGCAAAACTCTTATTTTTTTAAGCAGCTGAAATCAGGGCTTAACTATGGGAAAGATATTACAAATAATTTTTATATAAACCATCTCTAAAAAAAGTATTTTTGTAAAAATAAATATTCCAGTTTTTATTCAAAAACAAATTCAAATGAACTAAAAGGCTTACGAGCCTTTGTTTAAATTGGTCAAATTCAAAGTTCTGCATATTTAGTAGCTTTTTCTTTCTGTTCCATTCTTTTAATGTTTTTTGTTAGTTTTTGTTTTATATCTTTTATGTTATCGAAATTTACTACAATTCTCTAAAATATTAAGCTCGATGTATATAAATCCTTAGTTGAAAGTTTAACTCAAATTAAATAATGGTCATAAGATTTTTTATGCTATTGATAAATCATAGATTATCATAACTTCCACATTTTATTAACAACTACCCCCCAGAACAATACTAATTATAAATCTTAATCCTTGATTTTCGCTTCGCTTTATCATACTTTTTATTAAGTAATTTAACTTAGATTTAATATTATAAAAAAATTATGGATAGTGAGAATAACAAGATAAGTTCTAATAATACAACATTGACATTTGAAAGAAGAGCAAAAATAATTGAATATCTTGAATCAAAAGGTCAAGTTAACGTAAGTGAACTTAGTAAGGAATTTAAAGTAAGTGAAGTCACAATAAGAAATGATCTTGCTCAACTTGAAGAAAAGGGATTATTAATCCGTTCAAGAGGGGGGGCAATAAGGTCGCAACGTGTAGGTGTTGATTATAAATTTTATGAAAAATCAAAAAAATATTTAAAAGAAAAACAAGCTATAGGTAAAAAAACAGCCGAATTAATTAAAGATAATGATACAATTATCATTGATTCAGGTTCAACAACAATGGAAGTAGCAAAAAATTTATCTAGGTTTAAGAATTTGACAGTAATTACAAACGCATTAAATATAGCCAGCTTGTTAGTTAACTACGAAAACATCAAAGTAATTATGCTGGGTGGTATACTACGAAGAAATTCTCTTTCCTTAGTTGGACCTATAGCTGAAAACAGTATCAAAAATTATTTTTGTGATAAATTAATTATAGGTGTAGATGGAATTGACTCTGAATATGGTATTTCAACGCCTAATATAGAAGAAGCTCAACTAAATAAATTAATGATAGAGATTTCCAAAGAAGTTATAGTAGTAACCGATTCAAGTAAATTCACAAGGAGAAGTTTTGCATTCATTGCCCCAATATCAAAGATTGATGTTGTTGTAACTGATTCAAATATACCATCAAAAGAATACGAAGCACTTATAAATTCAGGTGTTAAAGTATATACTGTTTAGTTTGTTCCTTATTTGAACCAATATTTATTTTGTAATAATAGTTTTAATAAATTCATCTGCTAAGTGATTATAAAAAATTATTAATAATTTAGAATAAAATTATACTCCAATTTATTGATTCCTAA
Organism: uncultured Melioribacter sp.; assembly: GCA_964572725.1. Taxonomy (GTDB): domain Bacteria; phylum Bacteroidota; class Ignavibacteria; order Ignavibacteriales; family Melioribacteraceae; genus Rosettibacter. Next base: position 34,565 of record CAZNFW010000022.1, on the reverse strand, counting down.
TTTTATTTTTTCTTGGATATTTTCAAAAATTCTAACATTTATTGAAACTACTATAAAATTCAATTCAGATAATTTTCTTTACCCTATTCTACATAATAATTTTAAGGATTTAAAAAATGTTTTATTAAAATTATCCATAAGACTCAGTTTTATTTTGACAGCTTTTCATAAAGTTTAATGGCATTCTCCTTATAAATTTTTTTCAACACCTCATCTTTCAAATTAAGTCCATATAACGGCCAGTGATAATCGAATAAATCAATTTCATAAAAATGTTCATCTGCGGTTTCAAGTATTCTGAATGTAACTTTATACATACTTGAATCAAATCCCATATCGGTTCCATACAAAAGCCTGTCTTGATATTTCTCAAAGAATTTTGCAGTATATCTTGGAACCGGTGCATTTTCAGCATATCGTGCAGATATATCAGCATAAAGATTAGGATATTTATCTAACAATCTTCCAAGCATTTCGAGATCATGATTACAATTTGCAAGATGACATGCTATAAAAATAGTTTTGGGATGTTTTGCTACTGCATTTTCTAAAGTTTTTAGCATCTCCTCCAGATTAAGTCCTTTTTGATTATCTAATCTCCAAGAATAAGCATTCATTAAACCATCATTTGTTGAATCCATTGTTTCATAAAACCATTGAGGTTCACCAACATGAATATTTACTGGCATTCCAAGCTCGGCACATTTTTCGAGTATTGGATCCATTCTCTTATCATCTATATGCATACCGTAAGCAGGTGGTTTAGAATAAAAAAGCCCTAATCCCTTATCGCCCAGTTCACCAACTCCTTTAGCGCCTGCCATATAACATCTTTCAAGTTCTTTTATTGCATGTTCTTCAAATCCAGGTTTATCATAGCCTGTATAATCAAGTCCGCACCACAATTCAAACCTATTTGGATATTTTGAATAAAGTGCATAGATTGAATCAAACTTTTCACCATAGGCATAGGTTAAAATAATAGTTTTTTCAATTCCCATTTCATCCATAGTTTTTACCCACTTGTCAATTTGTTCAGGTGTTTCTGCATATGGATGAGAATGCATATCAATAACAGGAAATTTTGCTCTGTATATATTTGTTACAGGAACTTTATAAATGCTTTTGGGTCTGTAGTTTTTTAATAAAAGTTTATCCGGTGTTGTTTGACAATAAATCTCGGTTATAAATAAAACAACACTGATTACAAAAAAATAAGTCTTGATTCCTAAAAAATATAATTTCATTTTATGCTCCAAATTCTTTTATAAACTAATAACATTGAATTAATTAGAAGGAGAACATTCTATTAGCAAATATTTTTTAAATTCAACTTTAAGTTTAGCGGTTGGACCTTTTATATATCCCAATTCTTTATTATTAACATAATCAGTTACTTTATAAGTTTTACTTTCTAAGCCTCTTAGTTCTACTTCTCCATTCCATTTATCAGCATAAAAAGCATAATATAATTTTGAATCTTTTTTAATCGCATGTGTTTCAGGTTTATCAAAGCCGATATCATATAATTCACCAAGATATATTCCCTTCGATAACATTTTTTCTTTATAAATGTTAACCCACTTTTTCCAGATGGTTTCTTTTTGTTTAGTCAATATATATCCTTTTTGTGGATGGTTATCTTTTGGCCAAGTAAACTTAGTACCTACAATACCTCCGATACCAACAGTAGAAGCAAAGTCAGACCCGCCATCGCTTAATTCTACATGATCACCATAATAAGGTGAACTTTCACCCATTAACCCTTTAAGAGTTTTACCTTTAAGCCTGATTTGCCATGATGATAATGGATCGGAAGCTACTGTTTGATTTATGTAAGGAAGATTATAAAATGAATAAGAAGTACCGCAAGGACAAATTTCAACAACAGCATTTGGATTAATGCTAAGTGCTGTCTCATAAACCATTTTCCAGAAATCCTGTAGTTTCTCTACAGACTCTTCAGGATAAGTATGATTATGAGCAGAATTATAACAGGGGGGAACACCATTCAAATGCTGTCCATCAATTTTAAGTCCATCAAATCCCCAGTCTTTCATAATCTTAATAACTAATTCTTTAGTATATCTTAAAGTTTTGTCGTATGCCGGGCAAAGGTAATAACTATCCCACCATGATATAGTTTGAGTAGAACCGTCTTTATTTAGTAATAGCATATCACTGTGATTTTTTATTAAATCTGTGCCTGGATCTACTGCTAATGGAGCCCACCATAATTTTGCTTTTAATCCAGCGTTATGAATTCTTTTTACTAATGCTTTCATATCTTCATCACCATTTGGAAATTTTTTAGGATTAAGATACCAATCCCCTTCGGCTGTCTGCCATCCATCATCAAGCACTGCCCAATCAAAACCAAGCTCTTTCACTTTAGTAAGTGTACCTAATACTTCATTAACATTAAAATCTCTTTCATATCCCCAGGCACACCAGATAGGTTCGTAAGATGTTTCGGGGAATTTTCCAATCTTTAATCCTTTTATCTCCATAATTTTCCGGAAATTTTTCATTGTTGCAAAATGATCTCCTTTGTGAATATTAACAAAAGTTTCAAATGTTCTTAAAGATTGTCCTGGCTTTAATATAATTTCTTTCTGAAATGCAATTTTTAATTCTGCCCCATCTTTAAGAGATTTTAGTCTTACTGGGATTGAAATTAGCTTAGGTGAGGTTTCAGCAAGGCCTACAGCCAATCCCACATCTTTTCTCCAGACATCACTTATTGGTGTACCACTTCCATAGTCGCTTGCATTCATTCCCATAAAATTTTCTTGTTCAAATCCTTCTTTTAATGGTCTTACCCAATCCCTTCTATCTTCATATGATGCACCTTGATACGACCAGAATGGTATATCCTTGTAACTTCCAGAAGAAATTGTATAAGAATTATTAACCCAGCCGGTAATTTTTATATCTGTTGACCCTATATTCTTATACACTACACTAATAAAAGCCATTGATGGCAGTTCATCATAAATAGTTGTTGTTATTTCTTTCTTAAGTGGTATTTTTTTATCAATGGAAATTCCATATAGAGTTAATTTTTGTTTAGAATCAACTTTTGAGCTTTTTACATTTACCAATTTAAAATCTGTTATTGCTTTACCGTTCACATAAATAAATTCTGAAGGATAGTATTTACTCATTAAAGGTTTTGAATTTGGCAGTTTGCTTATAATAATACTATACATTAAACTGTCGTATTTAATTGTAAGAACCTCTGAAGATATTTCTGGAATTTGCGGCTTATTATTACAAGAATTAACAGCTCCAAGTAAGAAAACAGCGTATATAATTACAATTATTTTTTTCATGACCCACCTATTTTATTAAAAATCTTTTATCTTAATATGTTTATTAAAAAAATAAAGTTGTTTAATAACTCTTATTTATTTTCTACCCAAACAATCCCACCTTTATCTATTACCGGAACAACACAAGACAATCTGCCATTTATAATTTGACTGCTCAACTCAATTTTATCTCCCAAATAGGGCAAATAAAAAACCCTTCCTTCCTTAATGTTTGTAAATTCAATAAGAACATTTTTTTCAGGGGTTTGTTTACCATTTTCATCACCTTTTAATCCTTTATAGTTAGCAATAAATACATGCGGCTTATTTTCCACCATTGCTATTTGAGTTGATAAAAACGGTGAAGCTTTAATAATTATATACGGTCGATAATCGAGCTGGTTAAACAATTCGGCAAAAAAGTTTTCTCGGAAAATTCTCATACTAGAATTGTCGTCACAGCCTCTCCACGCAGCATCATTAAATTCATATTTACATAAATCAAAGTATATTTTGCCTGGGCATTGTGGGTAATAAATATATTTTATATTACTACTGGAAATTTGTTTTTTACTTAAGTCCTTAATATCAAGTAATTCGAAAATAGGATTACTTTTTAATTTCGAACCAGAACTATCATAACTACCGGTTTCACCAGTAATAACCAGCACTTTCCCTTCTTCTATAAATGATTTTAAGTGATTAATTTCGTTTACTGAAAAACATTTAACATCTGGTAAGATGAGTACATCACCTTTAAATTTATTTATTGTGCGGGGGGTTATAATTTGAAATTCTGTATGTGACTGGAGCATTAAATTCATTATTCCTTTATATGATTTAATAAAATCTTCAGCAAAGTAGTTTCGTGTTATAGGTGAAAAATATACTCCGATAGGATTAATACTTTCACGGTGTTTATATAAAATAGTATCATATTCAGCAATCCATTTATATATCAACTTTCTTGTTTCAATATCGTTTGATCCCGACATTATATATCCTTGAGCGTCCCAGCAATTTGTACCAGCCATAATATTAGATAACATCAAATTTTTCATTGGTTCTTGAGGCTCTATTTTATTTTCTTTGTTCCACGAATAACTCAACATCCAAGAAGCTTTTTCTTCAGCAAAAGCTCTAAAAGTATACATTCCAATCATTCTATCAAACCAATCTAAAGGGTTCTTACTGGCAGCATTACCACCGTTACCATCGTATTCATGTGCAATAACATCGACTACATTGTATATATCATAAACATCAGCACCAACTCTTACTGCTTCTGCACTAATGTCGGGATAAATTTCTGCAATTAAAATGCAATCTGGATTTACTTTTTTGATGTTTATATTTATTTCTTTTAAAAAATTTGTTATTGTTTCATTTCGAAAGTCAATCCACTTTCGAAAATTTGCATCAGAAAAATCACCGAGTTTTAAATCTTTTTTTGCATCCAAACCTGTTTTATCTTTAAATGCCTGTAAAGTATAATTATCAAAGCTTGCCCATGTATCATTCCAGCCTTCAAAGTGTGTCATCCAATATGGTACATCTACATAAATACCATCAATACCTGTTTTAACAATTTTTTGTATAAGTTCCATGTATTTTCTACGCCAATCTTTTGCATAGGGGGATATCCAGACATCTTCTTCACCCTCATTAATCCAAAACGCTGCTTCACTGCCAAATACAGCAGGTTGATTTTTAATATCTCTTTGTACCCAATCAGGATGATCTTTATAGAAAGTGTGTTCAGACTTATCGGCATTTGCTGTTATGCATTCGAGCCCAGCAATATAAACAAAGGAATAATTGTTAATTTCATGAGCTTTCTTTGCCATCAATTCTATAGCATCAAGTTTTTCTTTAGGGTCAAGAAAACTTTCATACCTTCCGGGTGGGTCATTATCTACTTCAATTCCAAATAGATGAGTCTCAATTGCATCTTTAATAATAGAATCAATATTTAGTTTGTCTAATCCATGTCCTGATGTGCGCACATAGTGGGTCCAATTTTGTTGACTAAAAATTGTAGAAAACATCAATACTAAGAAGAATATAATTCTTTTTACAAAATTCATTTTATTTTATTTCTATTGAATGATGTTCAAACATGTGAGAACAAATTTTAAATATTTAATAACACGTAATTTTCAATACCTTTATAAAATTATTTTTACAATTATAAATTTGGGTTTAATGTTAAAGAACCATCTTCATTTAATTTTTGTTGGCACGCCCATTTAACCGGGTAAAGAACACCTTTAACCTCCAAATCTGCTTTAACTTTTATTCCTTGCCATTTTGTACCTTTGGGTAATATAAACATTGCTTGTCTAACACCTATTGGTTTAGGATACCCTGGGTCTAAACATCCACTGACATTAACGCTACCATCATCATTGAATACTGTAATTCTTAGAACACCCGGCACTCCTGCAATACCATCGTTCACAAATCCCATGATTAAGCCTGGATAATCATCTTTAGAGAAACTCCAAATCCAAGAAGGTCTTACACGATAGCCAATTTTTCTTGCCAAATTATCTATCGCATCAGGATATTTTTCATAATAATCCAAAATATTTTGTGCAGCTATATTATGCCAATTCCAAATAGACATATAATTAGCACCAACATCCATTACATGAGAAATAATGCCATCATTCACTCCTACACATTCATGCATCTCTTTTTCATGATTTTCAAGAGTTGCTAAACCAACTTCACATATTGCTGCTATCCAGGGAGGTCTGTTACTCAATGATTCAATCTGCATATTTTCTATATAAATCGTGTCTGTCCTTAGCCAGTTATGAGTTCTTACGGTTTTATCAACCAATTCAGAATTACCAACCCTGCTAAAATCAGGTTGTGTATTTGTTGCAAGAGGTGTCTTCGTCCAATACTTCAGTTGGGTTTCAAACATTTTCACAAATGTTTTTTCTGCAGTTATATAATCGGGGAAAGGATTGCCTTCAAAGGGCCAAGTATGCCCTTCTCCCCAAAAACCATACATGAATGTATCCATATATTCAATTTGTGGATTACCATTTAAATCTAATGCCAGTAATTCATTTAGCTCAACAAAAGCCTTTTGATATTCGGGGTGGTCATACCTTGGTAATTTATGCTCCTTCTTTCTTCTAATTTCTGTAGAAGCATTTGACCATTCACCATTTAACCTAATGTATGGAATTTTATCAATTAAAAAATCAGGGACACCTAATTCAGGGATATCTGGGTTTTCAAGCATAATTCTAAAACCAATTCTTTTATCATATTGTTTTGCAATGTCAAATGTAATTTTCCAATAATCTGGAAATTCCAATTTAGATTTTTGTTTTTGTATTTCCCGCCAGTTTAGTCTAATATAAATTTTTTGTACAAATGGAAGTTTTATTAAATCCTCAATAGATTTTTCTAATTTTTCTCCTTTTATTCTTGGAGGTCCAATATCACCAGATATATACACAGTTAACCCCATTCCGAAATTCTTAAGTATTTTATTTGATGGAGTGGTAATCATTACCACGTCACTATTAGGAGCTACAGCTTCTGGTTCGTAATTAGGGAATGGACCTTGATTAAGTCTGTCTTTAACTACTGGTCCACCACCAAAATCATATTTTTCCCAATTATGCGCGGGTACAAATCCATACAGTTTATTAGAAATTGCATGCATTCCAATCGCGATAATCCCAGTTGCTTTCATAAAGGATCTGCGTTTCATAAAATAAATCCTTTATTTTATTGTTGCAGAATAAGTTAACTTAAACCCAAATGGTATTTAATTATTTTATTAAAACCATTTTTTTCCTTTCAAAATAAATTCCCGCCCTTAATTCATAAAAGTAAACCCCAGATGGAAAATCACCTGCATTAAATTTCACTTCATGCACTCCTTTATCCATTACGCGGTTCAATAGAATGCTTACTTGAGCCCCAAAGATGTTATAAATAGATAATTTAACATATTTTTTTTCATTAAGGTAAAATTTAACTGTTGTTTCGGAATTAAAAGGGTTTGGGTAATTTTGATAAAGAAAAAAATTATCTCGAATATTATTATTAAACTCTTTTGTAAAGATTTTCGTATTTAAATGAATAACATCCGATAATTTATTACTTATTCTTAAATCATCAATCCTTCCCCAAAATCTCTTGAATCCATTTTCCCCTGCTGTACCAACATATAGTTTATCATTATTAGGATATAAATCCGCAGAAAAAACAAATGTATCTTGTGGTTCATTAGTAGGTTTATTCCATAAATATATTTTAGAATTAAAATAATCATAAAATACGGTAACAAAACTCCACTGATATAAAGGTAAATCAAATGAAGAGGTAACACTTCTTAAAGCCCCCGATTCTATATGCGTTAAAAATTCCAAATAATATTTATTACCTGAAGTATTTAATCGAAGAGAATAATTATCAGTTTTTATATTTCCAGCTCTATTACCTTTGATTAATAAAAACTGAGGATTATCTTTTCCTTCGACTGGATAAACCCAAAAAGAAATAGCTAAATTTTCTTTTTCAAAATCTAAGGCGTCATTATCTGGAATTATAAATACACCATAATTATTTTGAATCTCTAAAGATAAATAATAATTGCCTTCAATAAGTGGGTCAGTACTATCATAATAAGCACTTCCATATATTGATCCAGAGTTATGAAAAATTTTCCATGGAGCTGAATCTTCGCCATTATTTTCAAAACGCCAGCGCCCTCCTTTATCTTGTGCCCAAATAAAATTAAATGACACAAACAAAGAAATCAATATGCAAGTTATATTATACATTTATTTCTTCACTACAATATTTCTCCATGGACCCGTATTGATAGCTCCCAAGAACACAAGATCGGAGGTTCTAAAAATTAACACTGCTCCATCATTATAAGTATTTGCAACTACATAAACTACTTGTTTATCCGCATCAACAGCTATATCCTGCATTTCGTCAGTAATACCTGCTTCAGCAACATTAATTTCAGCAACAATTGAAAAATCATTTAGGTCTATCTTATAAATATATCCTCCCCATCTTCCTGCCATGTATAAGTAATTATCAGATATATCCATAAAATAAGCATCCCCACCTTCTCCTAAACTCAATTCACTTTCAACAGTGTTATTTATTGGGTCAATAATTCTGAACGAAGGAGAAGCCCAATTATTGCAAACAAGTACTTTCGAATCATCCGGTAGAACAATAATTTCACCTGTTGCTTCTTCACTCACTACATTTTCTATATTAGTAATAAAAGATTTATTAACTACATCAAGGACAATAACAGACTGCCCAGTTCTTGTACTTATGTAACCTTTTTTACCTGCATGGTCTATAGCCATTTTATATAAAAATGCACCATTTTTACAATAATCTGCCAAATGAATTATTGATTTTACAGTTTTTGATGCTGTATTAATAACTACTACGTCATTAGATTCTTTACACAATACCCAAGCTTCTGATCCATCTGGTGTAAAAGTAACAAACCAAGGTCCTTCCACTCCTTCTGGCATTTCTATTTTAGAAATAATAGTAGAATTAGAAGTTTCCATTATAAATACAGCATTATCACCCTCGCTTGCTACAAATAATTCATTACCATTAGGTGTTAATTCTACAGTTAGTGAACCTTCGTTTTCAAAATTTCCTACAATATTAGTTTCAAAATTTTTAACTACTCCAATACCTTTTTGAATTGCTGAGGGGTTATCAGGATTTCCTCTTCCTAAATAAAAGGGTGCTCTTCCATAAGTACCGATAGTCGAAAAGAAAAATTGATAATCGTATTTAATAGAATTTCCATTAACATCTTTAATTCCAGGACCTTTCCAATGGTCGTTCGAATCAAATGCTCCATTCAAGTAAATTGTATATCTTGATAATTTATCAAATGGTGAATCGGGGATAAAACTATATATGCCTTCCCCTTCTTCTTCCCATTTCCCTTTTATAGCAATTGTATCATTATCTTTATAGATCTTTACGTTATCACGTATACTTACGATATCCATCTTTTCACTAAACTTTATTTTAATTTTTTCATCAGTTGGTATCATAATACTTCCTGCTGCAGGGTTGGTCTCTATTATATTTGGTCTTTGATAATCTGGCGGATTTGTAGGCCACTCTTCTTTAACGCAACTTGAAAAAAATAAAACTAAAGACAACAATATTGATAGCGTTATATTTTTTGTAATAAAATATTTCATAATACAACTCCTTTTAATAAGCATTATTAAAAAAGAATACTGATTGAATACCTATGAACATTACCAAGTCTTTTTACAGCAACAAAGGCATAATCAAATTTAAAATCATAATTTGCTAAGTTTAAGAACAAGCCACCTCCTAATGTGAAGCTCTCCTCATCATAATTACCTTTGTATCCCGCCCGAACACTCACTTTTTGATTTCCAATAAGTTTAATGATATATTCGCTTCCAATATTATATCTTGCTTGATAATCACGGGAATCGTACAGGTCAGCTTCGATAGATAAAGAGTTTAGTTCATTATTAAAAACATAAGCACCCAAACCGATTTTAAATGCAAGCGGAAGATCCCATGATTGGGTACCCATACTTGCGTCAATTGTTTTATTTGTTGGCACATCAGGGGCAACATCATAATCCACAATTAAGTCAGGACCAGAGAGTGACATAGTAGATCCCAGGTTAGTTAACGCAAATCCAATTCTCATATTGTTTAAAAAGTTAGTAATGTAAATACTACCAATATCAAAGGCAAAAGCATTTGCTTTTTCTCGCGATAAAGATTCTGTGATATATTTTGCAGTTAAACCAAAAGAAAATCTGTCTGTTAAAGCTTTTGCAAAAGAAAAACCTATCGCCAAATTATTAGCGCTAAATGTTCTGCCAGTTCCTTCTGGTTGTCTTACAGTAGTTTCTTCCATTTCTCCTGATGAAAAGCTATAAAAACTAGCTCCAAAAGTACCCAGATCACTTATTGGCATAGCAATGCCAACAAAATATAAATTAGTTGAAGCTATCCATTCTGTAGACTGAAAAATTATTTCATTTTTTTCGATATTAGAAATACCGGCAGGATTCCAATATAAAGAACTCGCATCATTTGCTAATGCTATGAAAGCTTCTCCCATTCCAATTGCTCTTGGTCCTACACCAATTTTTAAAAAATTAGCCATAGAGGTTCCTATCTGCTCTGTCTTCTGAGCGTTTAATGACAAAGAAATCAAAAAATATAATGATAAAATTATTTTTATTTTGCTCATCGTTTTTCTCCTAGAAGAAATTTTACTTTAGTGTATTAAAAGTGGGATTATTTAATAATTACAAATTTTCCCACTTTTTCGCCTGGAATAAAAGGTGAAGATACATGAAAAACATATAGTCCTGGTGCTACTTCTTGATTTCCTTCAGTTCTTAAATTCCAGCTTTCTTCACTAGTATTATTATTGTGATAAATTACTTTAATTAATTCCATGGCTATATTATAAATTCTAATTTCACATTGACTGGGAAGATGCGTAAAATGGATTATTCTTTCACTACGTTCTGTTTCAAATTCATTTGTTGCTAAATAAGGATTAGGAACAACTTTTACATTCTCCAGAGTATTGGTTTCTAGTGGAGAACTAGGTATAACCTCAACTGTATTATCATCAGGTATATATGGATTTGTTGCTGGTGAGTTTTCTACTGGTGGTACATTTTCACTACCAGTATTGTAAGCTGCGATATAATATCTGTATGTTAAACCGTTAATCAGGTTTTCATCTACATAATAATATTTACCTTCCTCGTTTTGAGGAGGCATACCTGTATCATTGCCTAAGTCAAGCCAGGTAGCTTCTGGATCAGTTGAAGGTCCTACTATTCCATCTTTTAAGTCAAATTGTGCTATTGGAACATACCCAATCTGAGTCCCGTTAGCATCTGTTATAACTCTATCACCCCATGTAGCACCTTTATCCAAACTTCTATAAATTCTATAACCTTGAAAACCAGGCGAACTTTCACTTTCTTTTCCCCACAATAATGTAACTTTTCTATCTCCTGGTATTGCAGTAACTTTTGGTTCAGCAGGTGGTTCAGCTATTTTAAAACCAGATTTATAAAGTTTAATTGCTCTATCAGCATTTTTCTTAAGATCGAGCAAGTTAGAACCCATTACAGTACATACTATCAGCGTATCTTTTTCACCAGGATCAAGTATAAATGGCCCAGAACTAATATAAGTATGATTATAATCACTTCCTTCTACGCTATAACCATAAGGTACTTCTACACCATCTCTCAAGCTTGTATCATCAATCCCATCCCCATCAGTATCATATGGACTACCTTCATTAAGTATATTTCTCAAGTAATATAACTCAGAAATTTTACCATCATCAGCACCTCCAGCGTCAATTGACCAGCTAACTTTGGTAACTCCTGCTTCTTTACCATCATCTTTTTTAGGAGTCTTCAAAAAAATTAATCCGGCATAAGCTGTAGGGGATATACTCCTTCCATCTTCGGTGTTTCCATAACCAGAAGGATTATAAGCATAAGCCATTTGTCTTTCAGGGTCATAAGCTTGAATTTCTTCAGTAGCTTCAAATCTATTCCAAGGGAAAGCATAGTCCATAATCATTCCAAAATAACAATCTGTAATTGGTTCGGTACCAATATTTGTTATTTCATACTGCCAGAAAATGAAGTTTTCATAAATTTTACCCTTAAATGCCATACCTCGAAAAACCATTTGTGCTTTTAGCCATCTTTCAGGTGGTACTTCAGCTGTATGATTTACAGCATAAGCAACTGCAAAGCTTTCTTGATGACCTATTTGTTCTCCATTAGGTCCCCAACCTGGCCATCCATTTTCATTAAGCAATAATGGTTCATTAGTATGAGGAAATTTTTCAGGCCATCCATATCTACCATCTGAATTGGTTGAGTCTGGCCAACTACCAATATCATCACTCATTGCTGCCCTTTTTGACTTACCTACAAAATTAAAGATTCCATTAAGTGGTACATCATTTTCATAAGGACCAGGTCCATATGGATCCCAATGTGAATCATCCCAGTTGTCTTTATACTCATCTAAAGTCATATCAAAATACCATTTGTCATCTGGATTTTGCCCACCCCCATCTAAGCTTTTACCACCTATAAAAAATCCTATTGCCATTCCATACTCATTACCACTGCCTATAGGGTACTCCATTGCAGGATGGTATCCATATCCATACCAATATTGACCTTCTGCAATAGAACCATAATTGCTAAATGTAGTTGCAATTTTATTTATATCGAACTTATTCCATCTTTTGTATATCTCTTGAGCTTTCAATCTTACGGGACAAATTAAAAAGATCAGGCTCATAAAGAATATATATGTTTTAACAAAGAAGTAATTTTTGAATGTCATATTTTATTCTCCTTTTTCAAAATTATGATTTCTTCTATGCATATCTTTCTCAAATTACATTTCTATTATAAATCCCAAATATACCTGTCTGCCGGGGCCATAATTACTTGGATCATCATAAACATTAAGATTATATGGTGTCCTTTGCACACCTAAAGGCAAATCAGGTTTACCACTATTTGAATAAACCGAATAAATATTTCTTCTATCTGTAAGATTAAGAATGTTTAAGTATACTTCGGAGTTTATATTAAATAATCTAAATTTTTTGCTGAATTTCAGATCTATGGATTCAATATAGGGCATTCTTTCTGTATTGGGTTCTGTTTTAATAGTATAAGGCAGACCCGATTGTATATTGGCAGAAAGACTAACATCACATATATCAGGTAACTGCACATATAAGTCACAATTAAAAGTGTGAGGTCTATCCCAATCTGCTATAAAAGTTTTAAACATAGGATTCTGATTTTGCAATTGTGACCATGGCGTCGAACTGGTGACAAGAGCAATAGAATAGGTGTAATTAGCTCTCAGAGAGAAATAATTGCTAAATCTTTTGTTTAATACAAACTCTACTCCCTTAGCATTGCCATAATCATAATTATCTGCCACATTAATTCCTTTTCCATAGACTGCTTTCTGAATAAAACGCACGCCTACTAGATTAGTCATCTCTTTATAAAATGCTGTAACATCAAGCGATACATCATCAGTAATTTTAATTTGGATTCCAGCTTCATAAGCAACAGTTTTTTCAGGTTCTATATTTGTATTAGCTATTCTAGTATTTTCTGCGCTTTCGGATGTTTCAGGTATCAATTTACCTCTGAATTGTGGGTACTTTTCCCAGTCTTTATCAATGGGATCAGTTAAATACCTTTGACCTCCATACAAATTAAAATATGTAGGCAGTTGATAAAAATGTCCATATGCAAAATGAAATGCTGCAACATCAGAGATTGGATAAGAGATCCCAATTCTTGGGGAGAATTTTGTTTTTACACTTGCTTGCTCTGTTTTCATATCAAGTAAATTAACTATATCAGTTAAATATGGTGAATCAGGGTCCCATATATCGATTCGTGCACCGAGATTAATAATTAATCCAATTTCTGAAAATTCCATTTTGTCTTGAACGTACGCAAACATTTCCTTCGGTTTATGAGCATAGTTAATCCAATAATCTCCCATTTCGGCTGGATTTCTTGAATCAAAATGAAGGTCAATTAATCTTAAATTTCCTCCAATCTTTATTAAGTTTGATTTATTTACCTGACTAATCAAAGCAGCTCGTATTGTATTCACAGTCCAATTTTCATTCTGCCATTGCCAGTCTTCTCCTACAACAGAAAAATTACCCGTTGGGTCGAAAGTTTCGTAAGTTTGAACATACTTATTCCAATTATCATAAACACCTAAGAATCTTGTATGAATTTGTTTAGCAAAACCAAATTCATAATATGTATTCTGTGTGATAGCATGTATAAAATTAATATTAATAAATTTTTCATCTGACTTATTATATGGATTACCATCTCGATTATACTTATAAGTATGAGAGTATACATCATTACGAAGTAAACCGTAACTACCAAATAGCGATACTATAAAATTATCAGTTACAGACCATTTCAATGAAAATGTAGTATGGGAAAAATCGAATCGATCCATTGACACCTTTTCACCAACCCCAGCAGGTAATTTTGTTACAGGATCAATATCTTTTCCTTCGGAATCAATCCAATTGGGATATTTATACCCATATAGATAGCCATCTGTAAATTTTCTTTCAGCTGTAATATTAAAAGTTAGTGAACCATTTGTTAACGGTACAGGACCACCAATACTAATATTCCCCTGTAGTGTATTCTGATCATACCTTTTTATTCCAAATTTATCAGTATAAAACGAAAGTTCAGCATTATATTTATTTTTATCCCCTTGTTTCGTAACAACATTTATCACACCCGACATAGCATTACCATACTCGGCATTAAATGTACCAGCAAGAGTATTAAATTCTTGAATAAAGTTACCAATAGAATTTTGAACAAATTGAGCCCCACCCCACATAGGATCTGTTATAACTATACCATTGAGCGCAAATGCTGTTTCACCTTCTCTACCGCCACGGATATGGAGTTCATCAGAAGGCGTATTTACTGTAGCGATTCCCTGCTTACTAATTTTAACATTTCCTAATAATATACCTCTTTGTTGCCTTAACATACCCTGAACATTTCTTTGCGGACTTAACTGAATTTCCCTGGAACTAATTTCAACAATACTTGAGGTTAAATCTTTTCTTATGACTGGTTTTTCTGCAATCACTACTACCTCTGGAGTTGCAACTGTAGTAGGCTCAAGTTCTACATTCAGAATTGTTGTACGATCGACATTAACTTCAACATTTTGAATTATTTTCTCTGTATAACCAACCATTGAAAACTTCAACTGATAAACTCCCGGTCTTACATTAATTATATGGTAATCCCCTTCCATATCGGTGGCAGCACCAGTAGTAGTTTCAAGAATAATAACATTAACTCCAACAAGTGGTTCTTTTGTTGTAGCATCGATAACTTTGCCTGAAATTTTCCCAGTAGTTCCAGCAATAATATTCTGTAGAAAGATAAATGACATAAGAATTATTATTAATGCAAACTTTCGTAGTCTATTCTTTTTTTCCTTCATTTTTCCCTCCATTTATTTTTTAGTTATAATTTTCTATTTCTTCTGTACTTTCTATCTCTCCTTAATAGTTCTTGCACTAATCGGAGTATTTGAACTTTTCTTTTGCAACTTTCATTATTTGTTCATAATTAATAAATGCTGTTGTTCCTCCTGCTGCTGTAGTATTAACAGCTCCCATTAAATTTCCGAATCTCTGGCATTCTATTATATTCTTTCCCTGGATATACTTAAAAATAAAACCTGCATTAAAACTATCACCAGCTCCTATAGCATCTACTACTTTTTCATTAATAAATGCTTCAATATGATTAATTTTATTGTCACTCCAGGATATCGAACCTTTATTTCCCATCTTAACTATAATGTTTTTAGCAAATCTTGATAATTTTTCTAATCCTTTTATTACATCGCTCTCTTTACTTAAAAAAAGTAATTCATGTTCATTTGGAAAAAATACATCAACGTAAGGAAGAATCTCTTTGTAATTCATATCCCATTTTTCTTCTGGGTCCCATTGCATATCAAATGAGGTAGTCAAACCATTTTCTTTTGCAAGTTTGAATAAATCTTTTACATTCTTTTTTAAGGCTGGCTGCAAATAAAAAGAAGAATAATGGAGATGTTTTGCAGATAAGAGTTTTTCATTTTCTATATCATTGATGGTCAATTTAGCCATAGCACCAGGATATGTTATCATAGCTCTATCTTCTGAATAATTCAAAATTATTGTCGCACCTGTATTACTATTATTATCTCGAATTACCATACTTACATCTACATTTTTTCTTTTCAATTCTTCAATTATAAAATTCCCGAGATAATCGTTTCCTATTTTCCCAATAAATGCAACTTTGGCACCCAACGCACTTAAATTACTGGCAAAGATAGCAGAGGAACTACCTAATGTTAGATTCATTTCATTTGCTATTTTTTCTTTACCAATTTCCGGGAAAGAATCAATTTTATTAAGAATTAAATCAACATTTAATTCTCCAACTACTATTACATCATATTTTTTATCATTCATGATGTTTTACATTTCTTTGTTATTGAAATAGTTACAATTCTATTATGATTCATTACCTTCAATTGCCATTAAAAAAATTGAGATAATTGCAAATATGATCCCAATTACAATTACTGGTTGGGGAATTACTTTATATATCAATAACGATATAATTATAGTTATTACAGGTGCAACTGCATTTGTTAAAGGACTAACAATAATTGCTTTACCAAATCGAAAAGCATAAACAATCATAAGTGCTCCTACTGCATTAAGAGTTTGTATAAAAAAAGCTATGATAGGTCCATTAAATCCCCAATTAATCGATTTTGAAAAATCCGTCATTAAAATCGCGAATGGACTTAAAAAGAGACCCGATATTGTCATATAAAAAAAGATACTTTCTGCTTTCATAGTACGATTAGCAAATCTCATAATATAAGCTTGAAATCCCCAGGCAAGAAAAACAATAAGTGCAAACACAACCCACAATATACCAGCTGAGTTTGAATCCCCTTGTGGTTGATATGATAATAATGGTATAGCAAATATTGCAAATATAATCCCAATCCACCCTTTCTTACTTGCTCTCTCTTTTAAGAAAGTATATGACAATAAAATTGTTACTACCGGTGATAAAGAAATAATGGGAAATACCAAATACGCTGGTCCTGTTCTTAAAGCTTGAAAAAGTATTAATTGACCACCTGCACCTGTAAATCCAATTAAAAGTCCTAAAAAAATTGATTTTTTGTCATATTCAATTTTCCAATTAATTAATTTCAAGGCAATAATAGCTGGTAGAATCATAGTCAATGACCAAACTACATAACCTAAAGTTGCAGGAAATCCAGCTTTTTCTGGAATTTCAATTAAAGCACCCCATATACCCCAAAAAGTTGTTGTGATTATGGTGTATATTAACCATGGTCGAATTTTCATTTTTCTACTCCATTTACAGCAAAATAATATTTATCTAATATTGACATTATTTTAAAGTAAATTATATTCTTAGGGTTGTTTTCTAATTTTTCTTCCAAAACTGCATTTGCTACATCAGGCATAAACTGAGATAATAAATTTAATGGGATTGTAATATGCGACAGATTATTAATAAGTAATTTTAGTGCTTCCTTAACTTCTGGGTAAGTCCAATAATATCTAATTCTATCACTAAAACTGTATTTTTGAGCAAACTCTATTTCATGTTTTTCACCTCTATAATAATTTTTCCAATAAATAGGATATTTATTCATTATATAAACTAATATTTCACGAAGATTTGAAGGTTTTATTTTTTTATAAATTGTAGATAATTCATTTTCAATATCTGCAAGTGCAAATAGTGCTTCACGCAAAGCAAAGGTTAACCATGGACCTACTTTTAAGATAGCAAAATGGTCCTCGACAAGTTTTTTTAAAGCATGTTTACTTTGGAAATCTGTAGAATGTGCTTCATAGACAATATTCTTATATTCGTTAATTTTAGCAGATAATCCAGCTGCTTTAACAGGATTATATTTGACAATAGAAGAATCTGCAAATTCAACTCCAGGTTGGACTACTATTGCAATTACTCTTTCCCAAGCGTCATTTATTTCATATTTCTCAAAATATTTTTTTGTCAGTGATAATGTTTCTTCGACTTCTTTAACAGGTGTAATTCGAATATTATCAATCTTATTAAGTGCACCACCAGGAATAGGTACATCAGTTCCTATTACATACAAAGGTTTATCATTAATTTCCAAACTTGCTTCTTCTGCAGCTTTGCATAATATAGCCGCTCTTTCAGTTGCAACACTTGGATTAAGCATGCCATCTTTATTAACAGAATCATCTATACAACTCATACTTGTATCAATATGTAATTTTCTAAAACCTGCCTTAACATATTCCTGTACCTGTACTATTGCTTTATCCATAGCTGATTTACTAGTTTCATTTTTCCATACGTTTGGACCAAGATGGTCACCACCCATAATAATGTTATCAAATGGGTAATTAATTGTATCAGCAATGCTCTTAACAGCATTTTTAAAATCTACTGGCTTCATTCCTGTATAGCCACCAAATTGATTTACCTGATTTGAGGTTGCTTCTATCAATAAATAATTATTATTTCTTTTGGCATGTATCATACATGCCTCTAATACATATTTATTGGCAGAGCATACAGAGAAAATACCAACACATTTACCATTCTTATGAGCTTTAATAGTATTTAAAATAAAATCAGGCATAACTCTTATTTATTATATGGATAAATCTTAACACCCTGAACAACTCTTGTTATCATACCATTTTCCGATGGATTATCAGGCTTTAATCCTAAATTCAGTGATTTATAAAATCCCAATATTTGTGCTGGTAACACATATAATATTGCTAATAATGTTTCGTCAATATTATTATTTACAAATTCTAATTTTATATCTACATCTACACCCTCAAGATTATTCCCCATGACTCCTATTGAACAGAGCGCCTTTCTACCCTGATTTAATGATTGAACAAGATCTTTTTCATATTTCAATACATAGTCATCATTTGCAAATAAATATACAATCAAAGTTTCTTCATTTATTACTGCTTTTGGTCCATGTCTAAAACCAAGGAAAGTATCATATTTACAAATTACATTACCATCAGTCAATTCTTGTAATTTGAGATGTGATTCTCTTGCTATACCTTTTAGAAATCCAGAACCAAGAAAGATGGCTCTCTTAAAATCAATCTTACTTGAGTCTCTTAATACTACATAATACTTATCAATAAAATTTTGCCCAGCATTACATAGTATTTTTACTTTTTCATTTAATAGATTTAATTCAGTAATTCTAGCAATTAAAAGTCCACTAAGTAGCATAGACGTAAAACTACTAGTCATAGCTAAACCTTTGTCATTAGTTTCTGAAGGCATTAATAATACATATGCATTCTCTCTATCATAATTGTTTCTCGCAAGCTGTCCATCTTGGTTACATGTTATTATCAGGTGATATATATTTTTACAGAAATAATCAGCTAACTCTATTGCTCTTATACTTTCGGGGCTATCACCTGACCTAGCAAAGGAAATGAGTAAAGTACTACCATCACAGTTCATATAATAATCAGGATGGGTTACCAGGTCAGTAGTAGCAATCGCATTAGCCTTTTTGCCCGTAAATTTTTGAAATATCCCTTCTAGTACATCACCAATGAAAGCAGAGGAACCTGCCCCTGTTAATACAATCTGAAGATTACTTTCCTCATATACTTTTTTTAAGAAACTCTCAAGTTCTTTGTGATTTTCTTGAATAACATCCAACGTTTTAAGCCATGTTTTAGGTTGGTTTGTAATTTCTTCAGCAGTATGTATAGCTCCTAATTTTATTAATTCTTCTTTTGATATACCTAAATAACTATTCAAAACTTTCAATTCCTTATTTTATTAGTGAATATACTTTCGCAACAAAATTAATAAACTTTCAAATACTTGTCAATAATTTTCGTATTATTTTGTTTCTTTTCTTTTGATTTTCGAATTTCTAATATTTATCTCAATAATGAAATTTTTAGTACTAGATAAAACATCAAAAAAATTATTTGTATTTGATGTAAATAAAATGTACACATACTTATTCTCTTCTAATACAGTAAGAATAAGGATTATTTGATAAGAAGCATTAAAATATTTTATCCCTGATTTGTGAATAGGGTAAAAATTCTAATGACAGTCATCAAAAAAAGTAGGGTTAAACTTTCAGCCAAAGGTTAATGAGCCTCTGGCTCAATTGTACCTTTTTAGATTCGGCTCATAAATATTAACAAACTTTCAAGATTACCCCTGGTGGCAAGTAAGATTGCAAAATTCAGAGCTTTCTCAAAAATTTTGTTAAGCAGCAGTCTCTATATTAAATATTAAAGATTAGAGAGAAATGCAAAGAAAAATTCTTTAAAGTAATTTGTAATTCATTTACCAAGAAAAACTTTAAAGCGGCTTCTCACAAATTATTTACCATTCACTATGGAAATTGAATAATTACTGTTTATCCTTTTCTAAAGGTTATAAGATACTTTCTTTTATATTGAATATTATCTTAAAAAACGATATATAAATTATATATAATAATTATAACTTAAGGATATTTTGATATTTGAAATATATTGAGGGTTATTATGCGAAACTCAAAATCATTCCTTACAAACAAAAAGAGTTTATTTACTTTTTTAATTATCCTTAGCTTACTTATTATTTCTGTCGGATATTATTTTTACAAAAACCGGGAAAGTACTATCCGTCAGCAAAATATTTGGAGCTAAAGACTATTGCCGATTTAAAGCAAAACCAAATTGAACAATGGCTGCATCAAAGAAATGCCGATGTAAAAGTTCTTACACAGGCTCCTTTCTTTATTGAGGGGATTTCCCAGTGGCTTCAAAATACTAATAATTTGCTAATGAAAGAACAAATTATCCAACAGCTCCAACCCGTGCAAAAGGAGCTTGGTTACCAGAACATCTTTCTCACAACATCAAACGGTAATCTTCTTTTATCTGCAAAACCCGATTCTGCTGACTTCGATTCTTTCATTAAACAAAAAATTGATGAAGCATCAATTAAAAATGAAATTGTTTTTACAGATATCTACTTAAACCAGAAAGAGAATAAAATACTTTACGACATTATAGCTCCGATTACAAACAACCAAAACAAAACAGTTGCAATTCTTTTATTCCGAAGAGACCTAAATGATTTTTTATTTCCTTTAATAAACACATGGCCTACACCAAGTAAAAGTGCTTAGACTGCAATTTTAAGAGTAGAAAAAGACAGCGTTCTTGTTCTCAATGAACTTCGTCACCGCAAAAACACAGCATTAAAATTCAAAATTTCTTTAACTCAAACTGAAATCCCGTCGGTGCAAGCTGCATTAGGACGCACTGGTCTTTATGAAGGAATTGATTATTGCGGTGTGGAAGTTCTTTCTGATATCAGAATTATACCGGATACAAAATGGATTATGGTTTCAAAGATAGATAAAAATGAAATCTACACCGATCTCTATCTTGAATCTGGGATAATTTCCGGCATCACTATTCTTTTAATAATTATCTGCGGAGTAGGTATTGCTTTTCTTTATAACTCACGCCAAAAAAATATTTTTAGAGAATTATATAACAAAGAAAAAGAACTATGGCAGCAGCAAGAAAAGTTTAAAGTTACTATGGATAGTCTTGGTGAAGGTGTAATAACAGTCGATATAAATGGTAAACTACAATACATGAATAAACTTGCCGAAGAATTAACAGGCTGGCGTTTTAGTGATGCAAGAGGAAGAAGACTGGAAGAAATCTATTCCGTTAAAAATGAAGAAACCGGTCAAAAAGAAAATAACATTCTCGAAAAAGTTTTTAAGCATGGGATTGTAAAGGAACTTGCCAACCATACTATCTTAATTTCTAAAAGCGGCAAAGAAATTCCAGTTATGGATACCGGCGCGCCAATATATGATAATGATGGTTCAATCATTGGTATTGTTATAGCATTTCAAGATGAAACTGAAAAACGCCGCCGGCAAAAATTAATAAGAGAAAGTGAATTAAGACTCCGATCTACATTAGATAGTATGATTGAGGGCTGCCAGTTAATTGGATTTGATTACAAGTATTTGTTTCTTAATAAAGCTGCATTAGAACAAGCTAAGCTCCCAAAAGAAAAGTTGCTTGGTAAAACAATGATGGAATGTTATCCTGGAATTGAAAACACTAAAATGTTTAGTGTACTTAAACATTGCATGGAGGAAAGAATACCGGATAGTTTGGAGTATGAATTTACATACACAGATGGCAGCAAAAAATGGTTTTATTTGCATTTCGAGCCAGTACACGAAGGTATTTTTATATTATCT
This sequence comes from uncultured Melioribacter sp., assembly GCA_964572725.1. GTDB lineage: Bacteria > Bacteroidota > Ignavibacteria > Ignavibacteriales > Melioribacteraceae > Rosettibacter. The sequence continues at coordinate 12,219 of CAZNFW010000022.1, read as the reverse complement.
GAAGATATAACAGATAGAAAACTTGCAGAAGAAAAACAAAATGAACTGCTAAACCTAATAACAAGAGTAGCAGAACAAGTTCCCGGTGTAATTTATCAATATTGTCTAAAGCCGGACGGAACTTCATGTTTTCCATACGCCAGCAATGGAATAATAAACATTTATGGAGTTACACCAGAAGAAATTCGAGTGGATGCAAGTCCGGTCTTTAAAGTTATTCATCCGGATGATTTGGAAAGAGTTTCAAAAACTATTAAAGAATCAGCTAAAAATCTTACTCTTTGGCATGACGAATACAGAGTAAAATTACCATCCGGAAAAACAATATGGGTTGAAGGAAACGCAACACCTCAAAAATTAGAAGATGGCAGAATATTATGGCATGGATACATTTATGATATTACAGAACGAAAACTTGATGAAGAAAAAATTAAAAAAGCTAATCGTGTTTATTCTGTTCTAAGTAAAATCAATGAAACAATAGTACGCATAAAGGATAAACAAAGGCTTTTTGATGAAGCTTGCCGCATAGCTGTAGAAGAAGGAAAATTCAAAATGGCATGGATTGGGATAGTTGATGAATCATTGAATGAAGTTATTCCAGTTGCTTCGGCTGGCTTTGAAGATGATTATCTCAAGTCGATCAAGATAGATTTAAATGATGAAAAATTTAGTCAAGGTCCAACTGGGCGGGCAATAAAATCAGGCACACATTTTATTGCTAATAATATAGCTAAAGATTTGGAAATGATTCCATGGCGCGAAAAGGCATTACAACTTGGATATAAATCATCTGCCGCCCTTCCTATTAAAGTTTTTGGTAATACAATTGGTACTTATAATCTTTATTCAAGCGAACAGTTTTTCTTTGATGAGGCTGAAATAAAACTATTGGATGAATTGGCAATGGATATCTCTTTTGCAATAGAGTCCATAGAAAATGAAAGAAAAAGAAAAATATATGAAGAAAAAATTCATAAAAATGAGAAGTTTTTATCATCTTTATTCGATACTGTCGGAGATGCAATCTTTGTAATTTCTATGCCGGATAGAAAAATTGAAAATATAAATAAAGCTGCTATACATATATTCGGTTATTCACCTGAAGAAATTATTGGCAAAACAATGAGAGAATTTTACAAGTCAGAAGAAGCATTTCTTGATTATGGTAAAAAATTAGAAGAAGCAATCATTAACAATTTTAAAAGTGTAAATGAAGAATTAAACTTAATTCGAAAAAATGGTAATTCTATCTGGTGTGATGTTCAAACTACATTCTTAAAAGAAAACGGAAACGTTAAACATGCTATTTCTGTTTTACATGATATAACAGAAAGAAAAAAGTTACTTGAAGAATTAATGGCTGCAAAAGATAAAGCTGAAGAAATGAACCGTGTAAAAAATTATTTCCTTTCAAATATGAGTCACGAATTGAGAACGCCATTAATTTCTGTTCTTGGTTTTGCAGAACTACTTCAACAAGAATTAACAAATCCGGAACATGTTGAATTTGTAAATCATATCATCGAAGGAGGTAAAAGATTAAACAACACACTTACCAGCATTTTAGAATTAACTAAGCTTGAAGCTGCGGATTCATTTATATCATTAAAGCCATATAACATTGCTGAGGAAATTGAAACTCGTGTAAAATCATTTTTACCGATAGCAAATTCCAAGCATTTGTTTCTTAAAACAAAAATCAATGAGCGAAATATTAGAGCAAACATTGATAGCGAGCTTTTTGGTAAAGCTCTTTATAATTTAGTTAACAATGCTGTAAAGTTTACGAAGGAAGGCGGTGTTTTTGTTACATTAAATTATGAAGAAAAAGAAAACTGTTCTTGGGCTGTTATAAAAGTAATTGATACCGGGATTGGAATACCAAAAGAAAACTTAGATAAAATTTTTAGTGCATTTCGTCAATCAAGCGAGGGGGACAGCAGAACTCACGAAGGTGTTGGACTTGGATTAACAATTACAAAGCGAATCATTGAAATAATGAAAGGAAGAATTGAAGTTGAAAGCGAAGTTGGAAAAGGATCAACTTTTACAATCCGAATTCCAGCAATTCCCGAAACTTCACAAATAAAAGAACAGATTCTGGGAAAAACAAGAATTACTAAAACTCAAACACCATCACTAAAAGAAAGAGAATTTAAAAAAGTATTAATCGTAGAAGATAATGCTTCCAATCGTTTGTTTATAAAACGCTGTTTATCTGGATTATTTAGAATTATTGATGCAGAAGATGGAGTAACAGGCATTTCAATAGCATCTCAAGAACAGGTTGATTTAATTCTAATGGATATTAATCTTGGTCGTGGATTAGATGGAATTCAAACAATGCATGAAATCAGAAAGATACCTGGTTATATTCGAGTGCCAATAGTAGCTGTTACAGCTTATGCTATGTTTGCAGATAGAGACAGATTTTTAAGAGAAGGTTTTGATGAATATTTAGCAAAGCCATTTAAGAAAGATGAATTATTAAATTTGGTTAAAACCTGCTTAGAAAATTAAAAAGAACCAAATATGTAAGTCGAGATTTATCTCGACGAAAAAGAAAAAAGCAGAGTCGACATAAGTGTCAAGCTACAAAAACTGTAATGTGTCTTGTAGGATAGCAGAAATAAAATTAAAATTTTTTGTAGAGGAATGACAATTTTTCATCTGTCATACTCACGGAAGCGGATATCCATAAAAACATATTTTCAACAATTCGCGAAAATTCGTGCAATTAGCGGTTCCTTAAATCAAAAAATTATTTGTGTTCTTTGTTATCAGAACTCACCCTAAATCCCTCTCTTAGGAAGAGAGGGACTTGATGAAAGTTGAATTATAATTTTAACGGCAGAAGCCGCAAAGGAAAAAGCAAGATAAAAGTAAGTATCACAAAAGTTATTCTCGCAGAAGCATGTATCCAGTATTTTGGATTCCCGCCTGTCTACCGACAGGTAGATTTACACGGGAATAACAATGAGAATGGATTCTCGCTTGTGTGGGACTCAAAATGATTATATTGTTTTTGTCACATTATAACCAAATTTGTAAGTCGAGATTTATCTAGACAAGAAATAAAAAAATAGTCTCGACATGAATGTCGAGTTACAAATAATTCTACACATTCAATTTATATAGCGGCGGCGGAAGTGAAATGATAACTTCGGTTCCATGAGAATTGTTGCTGCGGCTGCTGAGGTCTTCGAAGATAATTGGTTTTGGAAGCTCAAATTTTGTACTCAATAATCTTAATCGCTCTTCAACAATTTGTATTCCTTTGGAAATATGATCCTCCTTCTTTTTTGCATCGTTAATTCCAACTCCGTTATCGGTGACTTTTATTATTAATGATTTGCAAATCACAGAATCTATATCAACATCTTCAAATGAAAATGAAATTGCTAAAAGTCCTTTGTTCCCGGAATTAATTATTCCATGCCAGAGAGAATTTTCTACAAAAGGTTGAATAATCATATTTGGAATCATAATAATATTTGTATTAATATCACTATCAATTGTTATTTCATAAGAAAACTTTTCTTCGAATCTCAGCTTTTCAAGATCAAGATAGAGTCTAAGCCGATTAATTTCTTCAGATAACAGAATAAATCCATTCTTAGCTGTTTCGAGATTTTTTCTAATCAATTTAGCCATCATTGCAATGTAATCATTTGCTTCTTCGTTTTTGTTGCTGTTAACTAAATATTGCACTGAATTTAATGAATTAAAAATGAAGTGAGGATTCATCATTGCTGAAAGTGCTTGATGTTTAAGATTGTTAATTGTTTCTATTAAATTCAATTCTGCTCTAATTTTTTTATTGTTTAGCTTTAAGCGATTAATTATTATTAAAACAGATACAGAAACAAGAATAGAAATTATCAATAGTTCGAACCAGATAGTTTCAACAAATCTCGGCATAATTGTAAAAGCAAGAGAATACGGTTTACTCCAATCAGAGTTTTGAATTTTAGCCATAATTTGAAGATTGTATTTTCCATGTTTAAGAGAAATGAAATTTAGAAAATCGTTTTCTGTTTCAATCCATTTATCTTCATTTAATTTGTATTTATATTTAATGGAACGGGGAGAAGAAAAATTTATTGCTTTAAAATCTATGTAAACATCATGCTGTTCGGGTTGAAATACTAAATTTTTGAAATTTGTATAAAGCAAATCGCCTGCTTTTACACTTATTATTTTTACATCCAGCTGCGGCTGGTAATGGTTTTCAAATAAATCTATATCGAGAATTGAAAATCCATTGCTCGTGCCAATATAAAGTTTATTAAATTCCTTGTCATAACAAAGTGAAAGCACTTCGTTTGATGGAAGTCCTAAATTACTGTTTATAGATTTGATTGATATTCCATCATAACAATAAACACCTTTCATGTTTCCAATCCAAATTCTTTCTTTTTTATCTATTGCTATTGAAGTAGATGAAGATAAATCGTAGCCCAAAAGATTCGTGAAACTTGTTACTAAATTGTTCTCAAGATTATAGCTTGCAATACCATTTGAAGAGGCAAACCAAATTTTATTTTTGTATTCATAAATCGAAGTTATATTCGAGCTTAAAACATTATCGTTGTTGAAAAAAGTTTTCTCCCATTTTGAAATATCTGCATTATCTTTTTGATATGATAATTTACACAATCCTTTATATGAGCCAATCCAAATATTTTTTTCTGAATCTTCATAAATATGATTAATGCGATTTACATATTGAGAATCACCAAAAACGTAAATCCACTTTGGGTAGTGTCGATAATTAAATTTTTTTTGAATAGTAAAATTGTTTCCAATACTTCCGAATAAAAATTTTCCATCGCTTGTTTTGTTAAATGATTGATTTCTAAAAAGGCGAAGTCTTAATCCTTTATAGAATACTTCATTTGACTTAGCTGCTTCCGAAGTGAGTGAAACAGCAATGTAATTTTTTGTTTGAATAAAATTATTTACATAACCTGTAATTAATTCACCATAATTGTATTTTACTTGTGATATGATTCCATTTTCAAGAACATTTATTCCATTAATTGTTCCCAATAACATTTTGCCTGATTTATCTTTTAGAATGCAATTAATATTATTATTAGTCAGTCCATCTCTCTGTGAAAAATTTTGTATGTAAAAATTAGTTAAACAATAAACACCATTCCCATAAGTTGCAATCCACATATTGCCTTCATTATCTTCAAAAAATTTATCAATCTGAGCATTTTCAAGTTCCATTGCTTTCCCAATATTAACTATTCTTGTAGAATTCATTCCGCCTATAGAAGATTTGGCATTAGAACCAAATGGAATAACAAAAAATCCTTTTCCAAAAATTGAAAACCAAATATTTCGATGAGAATCAATAAATAAATGAAACACTCTATTTTTATCAAATATCTTAATTGGTAAGGATGCAATAACCTTATTATTTTTTATACGATAAATTACATCATCACCTCCGATGAGAATACTTCCATCAGTATCTAAAGCTCCGCAATAAAAATTTTCTTCTGGTAATCCATCAATATCCAATTTTTCTAATTTTCTATTCTTTATAATTTGCAGACCTTCTGAGGTTAATGCTATTATTTTACTATCTTCTGTTTTAACCAATCTGTTTAAGATAGATTTATGTAAAAGATTTGTAAACAATAAATTGTCATCATTTCCGTGATAATCATTTTTATTAATTTCTATAATTGCTCCAAATGATGAGTAGGCATATAATCTCATCTGAGTATTTAATAGATATTGAATAGTGTATACTTTCCCATGAATTGTTTTACGGAAGTTATCAATTTTGCCATTGCGTAAAACATTTATTCCACTTAAATGATTTCCAATGAATAATTCGCCATTGTTAGCAACAGTTAATGAAGTAATCAAATTGGAATTTAATTCATCTTTTATTTTATAGGTGATAAATCTTTTACCATCGAATCTGTTAAGTCCATTTAAAGTTGCAATCCAGATAAAACCATTTCTATCTTGAAGAATATCATAAACGGTTGAAGAAGAAAGTCCGCTTGATGATGTATAGTGATAATAGGGTGGTGCTTGAGAAAAAATTAGATTTGTATAAATGGAAATAAAAAATACTATTAAAAAAATCTTAAACATTATCAGACGGCTTTCATGACTGACTTAATTTTTTGAGTAAACTCTGGGGCTTTCCTGCGTGAGATTTCAAGTTTGCTGCCGTCAATCATTGTAACATAATATCCATCAATGTTCGAATAATCTTTAATATAATTGAGATTAATCAGATGCGATTTATGAATTCTAAAAAATTTTTCTTCCGGGAGTGTTTTTTCAAAGTCTTTTAATGTGCGAGAGATAATTTTTTTCTTTTCATTTTTAATAACAACAATTGTATAACATCCATCAGCTTCAAGACGAATTACATCATCCAATACATAAACATTAAAGCCGTGAGTGTCAGGTAAAATTAATTTATCTGATTCTTGAAGTGGTTCACTTCTGTTTTGTTTATTTTTAACGAGCAAAAGTTTTTTTACACATTGCTTTAGTTCTTTAATGTTTACTGGTTTTAAAATATAATCTATTGCTCCGGATTTTACTGCTTTAATTCCAAATTCTTCGTGTGCACTAACAAAAACAATTAGAAAATTTGGATTATCAAATTCATCTACAAAATCGAATCCGTCAAGAACAGGCATTTCTATATCAAGAAAAACAACATCGGGTTTATAAGTCTTAACAAGCTGCGAAGCAACATTTACTGATTCTGCGCAAGAAAGTATTTCAATTTCTGGGCAATAAGTTTCTATCAACAATTTTAAGTTTTCTCTGCCATGAAGTTCATCATCAACAATTATTGCAGTAAGCTTCACCACTTCGTTCTTTGTATACATTTTATATCCCTTGCCCATCAACTAAAAACAAAATATGTTTCCTATTGAAGAAAAAAAATCGAGTCAAATCTTTTTAATGAAATATAAAGGAGAATTTGTTGGATTGGTTTTTAATTTTATATTTCACTTAAATATAGTATTAATTTATATCAAAAGAAACATGGGGTCCGATTAATCGGATTTGGTTTGTAAATTACAGAGTTGGATTCTAAAAAACTCAATTTTTAAAATAATTTTTCAAATTTATCTTTATTGGAAGTTCAACAAGCTATTACTTATTTCATTTATTCCAAATTTATCGTTAGAAAATTATCATTTACAAAAACAATTTGAAATGATATTAATCTTTTTTTTAATTCTAAATGAATATATTTAATTACAAGTATCTAATAACTCATTACCTGACTTTTGCCAAGATAAGGGAAGATTTCGCTCCATTCTAAAGTTAAGGCTAAGTATAGACTGTATAAAAAGTAATTTTTCAATTGTATAATCTGTGAAAACCTCCCTGCGTACAAGTACTTTGGGAGGCGGGCCTGCCCGACGTACTCAGCCAAAACCAATAAGCCTTATGCTTAAAAAATCTCTGAATTTCTCAGTGTAACAAAGAATTAAATTATACAGAGAATCACAGAGAGGACACTGATTAACACTGATGGAAAAATTAATTTGCGAGAATTTTTGTTCTATACAAATTTTGCTTTTTGATACCCCTTAGAGTGAGTTCATTTTATTTTTGACAGATATGTGAATTAGCAAACTAAATTATGTTTTCTTAATGTGGCTGAAAGTAAAACGCTGGAAGTTCTTTTATCTATAAGCTACAAACCGGCGGTAAGTTATTGAAAAGATATTAAATATAATTCTTATTTATGAGTCTTCTCTAAAAAGGCATTATTTGTAAAATAAAAATTCTGATTTTAATTCAAAAACGAATTCAAATGAGCCTGCTCTAAAGATTTGGCACATAAAATTGAATGTTAGCCAATCCCGACAAAGTCGGGACCGGCTCAATTGTACCTTTTTAGATTCGGCTCATTTATTTTTCTTTAAATTGGAATTGCTATTCAACTTTTGTTAATGTGGGATAGTAAATAAGAATCGATCCAAAAAGTACTAAGAGGATTAAACCATTAATAAATATTGCTAATGGTGAACCAAAATGTTCTGCAAGAGTTCCAATGAATAAAGAGCCGATAGGCATTAAGGCAAAAAAGCTGAAGCTGTAAACTCCCATTATTCTTCCACGAAATTCCTCTGTTACAAGTGTTTGAGTTAATCCATTTGAAAGATTATTAATTGCTATAAAAGCAGCTCCAATTCCAATTAAAAGAAGTGAAGAAATAATAAAGTATGATTAAAGGAAAATAAAATCATCAGCACTGGAAGCGAAATCATTCCAATACTTAGAACTTTACCTCTTACAATATATCTGCTTGCAGTAGCTATAATTAAAGAACATATAACAGCACCAATTCCTCTAAATGTTTGAAGTAATCCATTGGTTGCAGCATTGCCATGTAAAATTTTTACAGCCCATGCAGGGAATAATGTTATTAAACTTAGTCCGAACATACTTGTAAAAGAAACAATTAACATAATAACCAAGATAAAATTTTGAGTTTTTAGATATTTTATTCCATCATAGATATCTTTTAATGCGGATTTTTTTTCGTTCTTTTTGATAACCGAATTAAATTTCATTCTTAATAAATTATAAATAACAGCAATAAAAGAAATTCCGTTAATAGTAAAACACCAGGCAGGACCAAGAACTGCATAAGTAACCCCTGCTATAGCAGGACCCAGAGCAGCAGCACTATGAAACATTGTTGAGTTCAATGCAATTGCATTAATTAAATCTTCTTTATCGACCAATTCATTTACAAACGCTTGTCGTGCTGGCGCATCAAAAGCATTTGCTACACCAAGAAGAAATGCTAAAAGAATTATGTGCCATGGTTGAACAATATTAGTAAAAGTTAAAAATGCAAGAACAAATGCAAAGAGCATCATCACAATTTGTGTAATAACTATAATATTTCTTCTCGGGAATCTATCGGCAATTACACCGCCGTACAACATAAATAACCATGTAGGAACACCACTTGCAAAACCAGCATACCCAAGAAAAGCTGGTGAATGAGTCAATTCATAAATAAAGAATGATTGAGCTGTTGACTGCATCCATGAGCCAAATAAAGAAATTATCTGTCCTATAAACCACAATTTATAGTTAGGATATTTAAGTGCAGCAAAAGTATTTTTTATGCTGAATCTTGTTCTTAATTCTGGAAGTATTTTTTCTTCTTTCTGTAAAGGCATTGAATGGTTTTTACAATAAAATTATTATCTTCATTATATTCATTTCTATCTTACGCACATTGATATTTAGTTATATTAAAACCGCTAAAAACGCCAAGATTTATTTCTGCGATTTCTTTGCGTCCTTTGTGCTCTTAGTGGTTCAATAAATCTCATAGTTCACAAAAAAAATTCGAAAAATTTAACAATAATTATCCTTAAATAATTGAATAAAAAGAATTATTTCTTTCTATCAAAAATTTTTGCGACATCTTTTGCAAAGTAAGTAAGAATCATATCAGCACCAGCTCTTTTAATTGCAATTAGTGATTCCATCATAACACGTTCTTCGTCAATCCAGCCTAATTTTGATGCAGCTTTAATCATTGCATATTCACCGCTGACTTGATAAGCTGCAGTAGGCATTCCAAATTTTTCTTTCACGCGCCATATAATATCGAGGTATGCACCTGCTGGTTTAACCATTATAATATCGGCACCTTCTTCAATATCTGATTCAGCTTCTCTTAAAGCTTCGAGTGCATTTGCAATGTCCATCTGGTGAGACCGTCTGTCACCAAAAGCAGGAGCAGATTCTGCTGCATCTCTAAAGGGTCCGTAAAATCCAGATGCATATTTTACTGCATAACTTAAAATTGGCGTTTCAATAAAACCATTCTCATCTAAAATTTTTCTAATTGCAGCAACTCTTCCATCCATCATATCCGAAGGAGCTACAATATCTGCACCAGCTTGAACATGAGTTAATGCTTCTTTTGCAAGTAATTCAACAGTTTCATCATTTAAAATTTTTTCACCCTGTAAAACTCCGCAATGACCGTGAGATGTATATTCACACATACAAACATCTGTTATTACAACTAAATTAGAAACTTCTTTTTTTATTGCTTTTACAGCTCTTTGAATAATTCCATCAGGGTTATATGCTTCTGAACCTATTTCATCTTTATGTTCAGGAATACCAAATAAAATTACTGCTGGAATGCCAAGCTGTTCAACTTCTTTACATTCTTCAACTAAAATATCTATTGACATTTGATAAACATTCGGCATCGAACGGACTTCTTTTTTAATGCCGCTGCCTGGAACTACAAATAATGGATAAATTAAATCGTCTTTGCTAAGTTGAGTCTCCCGCACCATATCGCGGACAATAGGATTATATCTCAATCTTCTTAAACGTTTTGTTGGATAAGTTGCCATAGCTTCTCCTTTTGAATAATATTTTACTTTTTTATAATTCAAGCTGTACCAATCAATTAAAAATTGTCACTCTAAATTTAGTAATAATTTACCATTTCGTTATTAAGATTACTATACGTTTTATTTTTGTTTTCTTATACACCTCTTTTTTGTTATAAGCGTTAAAGTAAACTTAAAACAATTGGCATTGGAATTCTGTCAAGGATTTGACAAAACTTAATTTTAAATAATGTCATTTTCGTTTAGGTAAAAAAATGCTTGACTCCGTACCATACTACGCGTATTATATTTGTATAAGAAGTCAAAAGGAATTTAAAAATGGCTGAATATTTCGTGGGTCAATTAGCAAAAGAAGTGGGAATTAATGTTGAAACAGTCCGTTATTACGAAAAAATAAAGCTGTTGCCAAAGCCAAAACGGAGAGAATCGAAATACAGAGTTTATGACGAAACGGATTTGAAACGGCTGTTATTCATTAAGCGTGCTAAAGAACTTGGTTTTACTCTTAAAGAAATTAAAGAGCTATTTAGTTTAAGAATTGATTCTGAGGCAAAATGCGGGGATGTAAAACATTTGACAGAACATAAATTGCAAGATATTGATAATAAAATAAATGATTTGAAAAAAATTAGAAGTGTACTCGTTAAATTGATTAACCAATGTGTGAATGAAGAAGTCTCGTCGGATGAGTGTCCGATACTTGAAGTAATTGATAAACTGACTTAACCTAATTGACAAAGCTTTTTTAAAGTGGGGTTGACTAAAAAGTAACATTCAACTTCTAAATCCGTGAAAATCTGTTTAAATCTGTGTTTTCTGTGTTCTATTTTTTAAAAAACCTTACTTTTTAGACAACCCCATTTAGGGTGAGTTAATTTTACAGATTTAACAATAAAATCATTAAAGGTGACGCTGTGAAAACATATAAATTATTTCAGACCAGTGCAATTGTTACTGCATTGCTGGCATCTTTATGCTGCATTACTCCAGTATTAGCAGTATTAGGTGGTTTAAGCAGTATAGCATCTACTTTTTCTTTTCTTGAACCTTTCCGCCCATATTTTATTGCAATTACAATACTAATTCTTGGTTTTGCTTTTTATAATGCGTACAAACCAAATCAGCCAAAGACTGATGAGCCCCTGGCTCAAAAGAAAACTGATATTGACTGTGCTTGCGAGGATGAAACAAGAAAAGTAAGCTTCATAAATTCTAAAAAGTTTTTATGGATTATTACAGTTGCAAGTGCAATGCTTATAACGTTCCCGTATTACTCAAAAGCTTTGTTCCCCTCAGTCAAAAAGAATGTTCTGATAGTACAATCGAATAATATTGTAAAAGCTAAATTGGATATTGAAGGGATGAGCTGCATTTCTTGTGAAAAATCTGTTGACTATGCACTTAAGTCAGAAAATGGTGTTATTAGCGCTACATCATCTTATAAAACTGGTATTGCTTATGTTGAATATGATAAAACAAAAGTTAATTTAGAACAACTTAAAAATGCAGTTGAAGAAAAAGTTGGATACAAAGTAAAATCTGTTGAAAACATTAATCAATAAAAACTCCGTGGTTCTCCGTGCAATCTCTGTGTTCCTCCGTGTAAGGTTTTTGTTACACAGAGAACCACAAAGAAACATGAGAGGAAAAATATGAACACACAAACATTAAAATTAAAAATCAGTGGAATGACCTGTGAACATTGTGCAAAAACAATTGAAAAGAGAGTTTCGGCAGTTGATGGATTAATTTCTAAAAAAGTTGGATACAAAGTAAAATCTGTTGAAAACATTAATCAATAAAAACTCCG
>CAZNFW010000021.1:549-48861 GCA_964572725.1 uncultured Melioribacter sp. | reverse complement strand
TGGGAATAAAAAAATCTGTTCAAGTATTTCTTCCAATGCTTCAGAGTTAATTAAACCAACATTATAAAGGTGCAATAGATAGTTATAATTTTCAGTACCTAAAATTTCTTTTTCTTCTTCTGTTAAGAATCTTAACCCGTTATTATTTCTGTAACCATTTTCCAATTTACTTTTTTCAAAACTGATTTTATCAAATAGTAAACTAAATGCAATGCTTAAAGTTTGTTTATCATACTTCTTCTTCATAAAATTTTGATTTAATTCTTCTATAGTATAACCCTGTCCAATGCCTTCAAGTATTTTGGTTAATATGTCAACAATTTTTGAATTCATACTATTTAGTTAATTCTCCTAATTTTTTTGTCCTTTTTACAAGTAAATCTTCTATCTGTTTCATTTTTTTCCGTTTTGCTGGAGTAACGTCGTCATATCCTATCAAATGCAATATACCATGAATAATTAATCTTCTTAATTCATCTTTGTATTTTACTTTATAAATTTCAGCATTTTCTTTTGCTACATCATTACATATAAATATCTCTGCATCTAAATTATAATTTTCATTTGAATAATTAAAGGAAATAACATCGGTCAAATAATTATGGTTCAAATAATTTTTGTTGATAGTCAAGATTGTATCCGGTGTTACAAAATTTATTTCCAGATTTTTTATTGAAATATTTAATTCATTTTTTATAAAATGTACTAATTTATGAACAACTTTTTTATTTATTACTATATTTTTTTCGTTGTTAACGTATAAACCTTTAATCAAAATTCACCTTATCATTTTTTCTGCTTCTTTAAAATGTTGAATTGCTTTTTGAAATTGTCTGTCACTCATTAAAATGACAGAATACCATCCTTCATCTTTAAATATATCTCTTGCAACAAAAGCCTTTAACCTTGTTTTTGTAATTTCTTTATCTTTCATGTAATCATCATAATTAAATTTTATTTTCTGACCTTTAACAAAATTTATAAAAGTTTTCATATCATCTACTGAAAAATTAAATTCATTAATAAATTTTTTTAAATCATTTTTATAGAGTTGTCTTAATGACTGTCCATTTTTGTCCATATATTTTCTTACAAAAAGGTAATAAATATTATTTTTTCTTAGTTCTAAAGAGAATTCAGAATCTTTGTAGTTTTCTACTATATAATCAGGTGTTATTCCATTTCCTGCAAAAACTTTTCTTCCTTTTTTAGTCTTAAATACCTCTTTTGAATTTTTCTCTTCGATCGAATGATTTATATTATTTGTATCAGATTCAATTCTTTCATAAAGTTCTTTGTAATAGTTTTTTTTGTCTTTATAACTTCTTTGTAACGCTCTGCCAGATGGAGTATAATATTTTGCGATTGTGATTCTAACTGCAGAATTATCTGGCAGAACAATTTGACGCTGCACCAAGCCTTTGCCAAAAGTTGTTTCTCCAACAATTAATCCTCTGTCCCAATCTTGAATAGCTCCTGAAATAATTTCACTGGCAGAAGCTGAACCTCGATTAACAAGAATTATCAATGGAATTTTTTCATATGGATATTCTTTTTCTGCTTTATATTCTTCGTTGAATTCCTGTAATCTTCCTTTTGTATAAACAATTAATTTTTTATCGTCAAGAAATAAATCAGCAATTTGAACTGCTTGTTCAAGATATCCACCCGGATTGTTTCTTAAATCGAGAACTAATTTTTTCATTCCAGAAGAAGACAATTTTTTTAGTGCTTCAATCATTTCATTTGTTGAAGTTTCTACAAACCTGTTTAAGCTAATGTATCCAATATCATTATTGTAAATTAAGGATACATTTACTGAATAGATATTTATAGTATCTCTCACGATATTAAAATTTATTTCTTTTCCTGCTGAAGGTCGAAATATCGTAATTTCTACTTTTGTTCCTTTTTTACCTCTCAGTGATTTAATAACCTGTTCATTGGTAAAACCAATACAGCTTTTACCATTTATTTTAATAATTCTGTCTCCTGAAAGAATTCCAACTGATTCACTTGGTCCACCAGTGATAGGCGAAACTACCACAACAGTATCTTTGATTATTTGAAACTCTATACCAATGCCTTCAAAATTACCCCTGAATTCTTCTTGGGATGCTTGTTGTTCCTGTGGTGAAATATAAACTGTATGCGGATCCAGATTACTGAACATTCCTTCAATAGCATCTTCAACAAGTTTTTCTCGTTTAAGAGTATCAATGTAAAAGCTTTCTGTATATCTTAATACATTTTCTAATTTTTTTATTTGCAAATTTTGTCTTGCCGTTAAAAATCTATTAAGCTGCAAACCAATGTAAATTCCAAGGAGCAATGTAATTATAACAATTGGAGAATATTTCAATAAATTTTTTTTCATCTTATTATTTTTCAGGTTTCATTTGTGGAAATAAAATTACATCACGAATTGATGGTTGATTTGTCAGAAGCATTACCAATCTGTCAATTCCTATTCCTAAGCCAGCAGTAGGAGGCATACCATATTCAAGAGCTCTAATAAAATCTTCATCAATTTGATGAGCTTCTTCGTCGCCAGCTTCTCTCATTTTTGCTTGTTCTTCAAATCTCTTTTTTTGGTCAATCGGGTCATTTAATTCACTGAATGCATTACATATTTCTCTTCCCAGCACAAAACCTTCAAATCTTTCTACAAGTCCTTCTTTACTCCGATGTTTTTTTGCAAGTGGTGAAAGTTCTATTGGATAATCCATAACAAATGTTGGCTGAATTAAGTGCGGTTGAATAGTTGCTTCAAATAATTCATCAATTAATTTACCTTTGCTTTCACCACCTTTTACTTCTATTCCTCTTTGCTTAACAGCATTTACTAATTCTTCATAAGAAGCAGTAAGAACATCAATTCCAGTATAATTTTTTAGTTCATCAACCATAGAAATTCTTTTCCATGGAGGATTAAAATTTATTCTATTGTTTTCGATTTCAAATTCTGTTTTTCCAAAAACATTTACACAAACATCATAAATCATCTTTTCTACGAAATCCATCATCCAGAAATAATCTTTATATGCAACATATAATTCAAGCATAGTAAATTCTGGATTGTGAGTTTTATCCATCCCTTCATTTCGAAAATCTTTAGAAATTTCATAAACACCATCAAAGCCACCCACAATTAATCTTTTAAGATAAAGTTCATCTGCAATTCTCAAATAAAGGTCAATATCAAGTGCATTGTGATGAGTGATAAATGGTCTTGCAGTTGCACCTCCATATAATGGTTGAAGGACTGGGGTTTCCACTTCAAGAAAATTATTATTATCTAAAAATTTTCTTAATTCAGTAATTATTTTAGCTCTTGTAACGAAAACTTTTTTTACATCTGGATTAACAATTAAATCAACATAACGCTGTCGGTAACGAAGTTCTTTGTCTGCAAACTGGTCGTAAATAATTTTATTGCCATTTTCATCAATTACTTCTTTGGCAATTGGAATAGGTCTTAAAGATTTCGCAAGTAATTGATATGATTTACAATGAACAGAAATTTCTCCTGTTTTTGTTTTAAAAACATATCCTTCAACACCAATAATATCACCTATGTCAAGCAGCTTAAAAATATCATACATATCACCAAGGTCGTCTTTTTTTAAATAGATTTGTATTTTTCCTTCATTATCCTGAATATGAGCAAATGTAGCTTTTCCCATTCTTCTTAAAGCCATTATTCTGCCGGCAATCCTTACATCCTTACCTTCAAAGTTTGCATAATTATTTTTAATATTCATTGAATAGTTATTTACATCGTAGCTATAAGCGTAAGGAAGAATTCCTTTTGAAATTAGTTCGTTTAATTCTTCATAACGTCTTTGAATTAATGAATTATATTCTTGTTCAAAATTGAAGTTTTCCAAATTATCCTCCATTAATTTCTTACAAAATTTGCCAATTTATTACAGATATTATCTTGAATGTAATTTACCAGGCTTGAAGGTGATAAAAAATTATTAATGAGTATAGAAAATGCTAAATATTCTCCTGAAATTGTTTTCACATAACCTGAAAGAGAAGAACTGTAAGCATTAAATCCAGCTTTTGCTCTAACATTATTTTGAGCAGATGTTTTTATCATTCTATCTGAAAGAGTTCCATCAACTCCTGCAATTGGAAGTGAATCATAAAAATAGCTGAAAATATTTGATTTATACATGTAGCTTAACAAATTAACAATTTGTCGCGGTGTAACAAGATTTAGCTGTGATAAACCTGAGCCATCAACCATTACAAGATTATCTATGTTGATTCCAATCTGGTTAAATAAATCTTTGCAGGCTTTAATTCCATTTTCTGATGTTCCATAACCATAAATCTCTAAACCAATAGTTTTTAGTATTTGTTCTGCATAAAAATTATTGCTGTTTTTATTCAATTCCTTAATAATCATTCTTAATGGCACTGATTGATGATTGATTATCGGAATTAAATTTTGATAGATAATAATTTTTTCTGAAGTGTTAATGCTTTCAATTTTGCCTTTAATATTAATACCTTTTTTCTCAAGAACTTCTTTAAATACTGTCAAAAAAAACATAGTAGGGTCTGATACTGAAACATTTTCAACAACTGGTTTTGAATTTTTCTTAATCTTTCCTGTTATGCTTATTAAGTTTGTTCCTCTTAATCTTGATACTTTAATTGACTGCTCTTCTGAATTACCAACTGTTAATACTTTACTTATAACAGTAACATACTTTGTATCGGGATTAATTTTAATATTTGCTGGAAAATTTAATTCACTGGGAGTAATTGTGATTTCAATTGAATTATCGTTAAAGCTGAGAGCACCAGAAGGAGCAGAAAACCAGAAGGATTCATAGTCAGATAACCATCCTTTTCCCAAGCTTGAATTATCGAAGTATGAATCATCACCTAAAATATTACCATCAATTTGAGTTATTCCTTTTGCAATCAAACTATCTGCCCACTTTTCAAAAATAATTGTAGGATTTCCCGGGAAAAAGCGATTAGAAATAGTGGGGTCGCCAGTTCCTTGAATAATCAAATCGCCTTTAAGCACACCATTTTTAATTATGCCATTTGCATATAAATTAGTTTCATAAACATAATTATGACCTAAAAGAATTAGTGCGGCTGAAGAAGTAAATAATTTCATATTTGATGCTGGCACAAAAAGTTTATCGGCATTCTTTTTATAGATTACTTCGCCTGTTTTTAGTGAGCGAACATATGCACCGCAAAATGAGTTATTAAAACTTGGGTCGTTAAATGAATCTTCTAATTGTTCTCGAAGTTCATTTAATGAATAAAAATTAGAAATGCTCTTTTTTTCTAAAGTATCTTTTTGAGCATAAGTAAATATTGTAAACAAAAATGTAATTAATAATACTTTATTTACCATAAGTTTTATACACATTCTGAATTTCATTATAGCTTAATTTTCTATAAGTTCCTTTGGGAAGATTTTCAATGGTAAAAGTTCCAAATCGTATTCGCTCAAGTTCCTCAACATGATAACCTAATACACCAAACATTCTTTTTACAAAATGATTTCTTCCCTCAACTGTAATAACTTTTATTTTTTTATAATCACCTTTCCGAAAAAAATTTATTTCTTCAAATTTGCTTTTCCTTTTGTCAAGATATATTCCAGTTAATAGCTTTTCTTTGTCTTTAAATTCTAAATCTCTATTTAACAATACTTTGTATTCTCTTGGAATTTTGTTTGAAGGATGAGTTAAAAAGTTTGCAAAATCACCATCGTTAGTCAGGATTAAAACTCCTGTTGTGTCGTAATCAAGTCTGCCAACAGGAAATATTTTTTGTTGAGTGTTAATTAAATCGGTTACCTTTTTTCTTTTCTTTTCATCACTTGTTGTTGTAACATAACCTCTGGGTTTATTGAGCAGAAAATAAACTTTCTTTTCTAATTTTAATTTTTCTCCATCAAGCGTAACAATATCATTATCTGTATCAACAACAAACGAAAGTTGATTTACAGTATTGCCATTGACAGCAACACGGCCTTCAAGAATAAAATTTTCAGATTTTCTTCTTGAAGCTATTCCACATTCAGCAAGGAATTTATTCAAACGCATTTTCATTTTCTTCTTTACTTTCAAAATCTGAATTTGAATCTTCTTCTAAGTTTTCCTCTACTTCGTTCATCATAATTCTTCTTTTTTGTTCTTGAAAATCTTCGTCTTTCATAATCTCTTCAATCTCTCTTGGTTTAGGCAAATCTGAAATGTTACGCAAGCCAAAATATTTTAAGAATTCATCTGTTGTAACATAAAGAAGTGGTCTTCCAATAGTATCGGCTCTTCCCTGAATTGTAATTAAATTTTTTTCGAGCAATGTATTCAATGTATAATCTGAATTAACACCTCTAATTAATTCAAGTTCTGGTTTTGTAATTGGCTGTTTATAAGCGATTATAGCCAGAGTTTCCAGCGCAGCTTGACTTAATCTTCTTTTGCTTTTTTCTGTAGACAAATATCCAACATATTTAGCATGGTCTGGTTTTGTGGCATAAACATAACCATTGGCAATTTTAAGAATTACAAATGCATTTCCATTTTGATTATACTTTTCATTAAGCTGGTCGACAGTTTTTTCGATATCTTCTTCTGTTATTTCAACATCAGCTCCGTCAATTTCTTTTATAGCATTGATAATTTCTTTAGCAGGAATTGGGTCGTCTGCTGCAAAAATTAATGCTTCTATAACTGATATGTATGCATTATCCATTATTCAATCCATAAATTATGAAATCATTAAATCCCGAAGATTCTTTCAAACCAATTTGTCCTGATTTTACCATCTCTAACATAGCAATGAATGTAACAATTATTCTAATTTTATTTTTCATATCATTCATCAGTTCTTGAAAAGTAATTTGTGTTTTTTCTTTAAGCTTTTTTGAAATATACTCCATTTGTTCTTCAATTGTAACATTCCACTTTTGAATTTGGTGAACAGGTTGTTCAACTTTGTCGAGAAGAACTTTTTTAAAAGCTTTCATTAAATCATATATTGTAATGTTCTTTAGCAAAGTTTCATAATTTGTTACAGTTTCTTTGCTGTCATATTGAAAATTTCCTCTAAAGCTGTAATTTCTCATATTAGATTCCATAAAACTCAACTCTTCAGACATTTCTTTATAACGTTTATATTCAAGCAATGCTCTTACCAAATCAGCACGGGGGTCAATTTCTTCACCTTTCTCATCAACTTCTTTAGGTAAAAGCATTTTTACTTTTATTTGCATTAAAGTTGCAGCCATGAGAATAAAATCGCCTGCAATTTCAAGGTCAAGCTGTTCGAGCATTTTTAAATAGTCCATAAAATCCTTAGTAATCTTTGATATAGGAATATCGTAGATATTAAGCTCGTCTCTCTTAATAAAAAATAAGAGAAGGTCAAGCGGTCCTTCGAAATGTGAAAGTTTGATTTTATACACTTTAACCCAATTTCATTTTTGAACGAACTTCTTCCATTGTTGCTGAAGCAGTAACTTTAGCTTTTCTTTCTCCTTCAATTAAAATTTCTTTAACCTGTTCTATATTATTTTCATAAAATTTTCTTTTTTCGATTATGGGTTCTAAAAATAAATTTATCTTAGCTGCACATTTTGATTTACATTCAACACAACCAAGAACTCCACTGCGACAATTTTTTTCAATTTCTTCTGTTTCTTCTGGATTGAACTTTTTATGATAAGTAAAAACAAGACAAATTTCCGGTCTGCCCGGGTCATTTTTTCTCACTTTCAATGGGTCTGTAACAGCTTTTCGCAATTTTTGATTAACTGTATCGGGTTCATCTGAAAGTAAAATGGCATTACCAAGAGATTTGCTCATTTTTGCATTTCCATCTAGTCCTGGTAATCTTGCAAAATTTGACAGCAAAGCTTCTGGTTCTGGAAAAACTTCACCATACTGATTATTAAAACGTCTTGCAATTTCTCTTGTAATTTCAACATGAGGAACCTGATCCTCTCCAACTGGAACAGCTTCACCTTTATACAATAAAATATCAGCAGCCTGTAATACTGGATAACCCAGGTGACCATAAATAACATTTTCAATATTTAAATCTCTCACTTGTTCTTTCAAAGTGGGATTTCTTTCAAGTCGTGCTTTTGTTATTAACATTGAAAAGATAAGAAATAATTCTGCATGTTCTTTAATTTGAGATTGTCTGAAAAAAGGACTTTTGTTTGGGTCCAATCCACAGGCAAGCCAATCTATAACCATTTCAATTGTATTGTTATAAATATCATCTGTAGATAAATTAGTAGTAAGAACATGATAATCAGCGATTAAATGGTAGCTGTCATATTCATCCTGTAATTTAATCCAGTTTTCAAGAGCACCTACAAAATGTCCAAGATGGAGCTTTCCAGTAGGTCTCATACCGCTTAAAATTCTTTTTTTTGTCATATATCTTTGGAATAATTAATTAATGTGGTTACAAAAATAATGAAAAAAAAGTAACTAATGTTATTGAAAAAGGTAAGGTTTCCAGGTTTCTTCTATTCTGGTCACTGCAGATTTAATAAACATAATATGATTTGGAGCATATGGTTTAATACGAAGGTTCATTCCTGCTTCTTCCGGGGTTCTATCTCCTTTTTTATTATTACATGGAAGACAAGCAGCTACAAGATTTTCCCAGCTGTCGTCTCCACCTTTTGACTTAGGGATTACATGGTCAATTGTTAATGGTAAATCTCCTCTTCCGCAGTAAGCACATTTGTGTCCATCTCTCTTTAAAATATTTCTTCGGGTAAGAATAATTTTTTTATAAGGAACTTTGACAAAGTCGTTTAATCTGATAACACTTGGCCATGGATATGTTCTGGATACTGTATGAATTTTTTTGCGTTCATTATCTGCCACTAACTCAGCTTTACCTAAAAGAATTAAAATTATAGCCTTTTTTACATTGCATATAGTTAAAGGCTCGTAACTTTGATTGAGCAATAAAACTCTTGCGTTGAGTGAACCGTTTGAATTAAATTTCCGTTCGAAGACTTACCTCCGATTTTATATAAGTTATTTAATTTATTAATAATATTTCCTTTTCTTTTTTGCAAATATCGTAAACTCAACTAAATAATGAAAGAGCAAAACTAAGTATTGGAAATTATACCTCCCGCCAATAAATATCCATCATCATCATATAGAACTAATGACTGACCGGGTGTTACGGCATTTTTTGGCTCAAAAAATCTAACATGAATTTTATTTTCGTCTGAATAAATTACTTCTGCTGGTGTTGCTTTGTCTGAATATCTAATTTTACCGAAAACTGTTTCACCTTTTTTTAATTCTGCTCTACTGACATAATTAACATCAAGTGCAGTAACATCTTTTTCAAGTAATTCTTCTTTATCTCCAATTTCGATAATGTTCAAAGCAGAGTCAACTTTTTTTACATAAACTGGTTTTCCAACAGAAACTCCTAATCCTCTTCTTTGACCGACAGTGTAAAACGGAATACCTTTATGTTTTCCAATCACTTTTCCATGATAAATTATATCTCCTTCTTGAAGGTTATTGATAACATCAGGAACTTTTTCTCTTAAAAATCTTTCGTAATTGTTATCTGCAACAAAACAAATTTCCTGGCTATCCGGCTTGGTAGCTGTTTTAAGTCCAAACTCTTCTGCTAATTTTCTTACTTCAGTTTTTTGCAAATTTCCAAGCGGAAAAATTGTTCTGCTCAAATTTTCTTGAGTTAAACCCCATAGAGCATAAGTTTGGTCTTTTGGATTATCTTGTGAATGTTTTAAAGTAAATCTATTTTCTTTTTGATTGAACCCTATTATGGCATAATGTCCTGTAGCAACATATTTAGCATCGAGAGAATCAGCTTTCTTAAGCAGTTCTTCCCATTTAATTTTTCTATTGCATACGACGCAAGGATTTGGAGTTCTTCCTGCTAAATATTCATCAACAAAATTATCTATAACAGTTTTCTCAAAAGCTTTTGTAAAGTCAACTGTGTAATGAGGGATATTGAGAACATCTGCCACATTTTTTGCATCAAAAATTGCATCGAGCGAGCAGCATCCTGATTCAAACTTAGGAGCCCCGCCTACTTCCATAAAACCCCATGTTTTCATTGTTATTCCGATTACATCATAACCCTGACTTTTTAGAAGTGCAGCTGCAACTGATGAATCTACACCTCCACTCATTGCAACTATTACTCTTTTATCGTTCACAGCTAATCCTTTCTAATTTTTTATCGGTTTAACAACAAAAATATGAAATAAGTTTAGAATAAGAATAAAAATGTAATTTCTTGAAGTATTAAGAATTGTTTTTCTGTAAAATTTTTTGAGATAAAATTGCAACACAAGTTACATAATTATCTGAATGGCTCATTGAAATATGCAGAAGTTTATCTTCTCCAAGAAAATCTTTTAATCTTCCATGAAATTTTACAGTCGGAATCCCGCTTATTTGATTATTGATTTCAATATCTCGCCAGCTGAATGTTTTATTAAACGGAGAAATTGCTTTTATTATTGCCTCTTTGGCAGCAAAACGTGCAGCAAGATGTTGATATTTATTTTTTTTGTTCAATGAATATTCTAATTCAGTTTTTGTAAAAATTCTATTTAAAAATTTATCACCATAATTATCAACACTTTTTTTTATTCTGTCGATTTCTATTATGTCAATTCCAAGTCCAAGTATCATAATTATCTAAAACAAATCAATTTTTGCATCGACTTTAATTCCACTTGATTTTAATTGTTCCAATAAAAGTATAGTTAAATCTTTCAGCTGCTTGATAGATAATTTGAGGTCTTCTATCATTTCTTTATCGTTTAGAGCTTTGCCTAAATTATTCTCTGATTTATTTGTTTTATCTATAAACTCATTTACACTCGATAGTAACTTTTGAGAATTATCCAGTGTTTGTTTTAATAAACTTATTGTAACTTTTAATGAATCTTTGTTTAACGACATAAAATCATTTACAGATTTAGTAAGTTCAGTGCCTTCGTTTAATAAATCAGCAATTTTATTTTTATTGTTAATTATAAGAGAATTGAGATTAGCTGTTAAGTTATTCAAATTCGATAATGAATTTTTTAGTTCATTATTAAATTGAGAATCTGCAAAAGTTTTATTTATATGAGTAAGTGAAATTTTTATTTCTCGAATTACATCTACAAGGTCACTTTCTACAGTACCTAAAACAGCCATTGCAGTAGATATATCACCAAGAAATTCTCCTTTATGTGTTAAATTATAATCAATATTATTTTTTGAAATACCCGGATTAATTTCAATTTTTTTGCCTCCCATTAAATCAAGCATCATCACATAAAATTTTGCATCTTCTTTTAATTCTACATCTGAATCAAGATTTAATAATACTTCAACCTTGGAGTTGGAAATTTTGATATTGTCAACATAACCTTTTCTTACTCCATTTACAGTGACAGGATCGCCAATTTCAAGTCCTGCAACCGAGTTAAATTCGATTGTCATTTTTTTTCGATCTGCATTAATCGTAATATTTTTTGCCCAGCTGTAAATCCAGAACAAAGTAATTATTCCAATAAATACTGTAATACCAACTTTAATTTCTGTTTTTCTTTGATCTTTCATTTTCTATTGCAATCTTTTTAAGATTATAAAATTCGATTGAATCTACTTTATTATCTTCAATAATAATTTTTACATAATCAATCATAGATTGAAATCTGTTCATAGCAATTTCAAAGTTTTGCTTCTTCAAATCTTCAGTTTTGGTTTGAATAAATAATTTCAGAGAATCATTAAAAATTCCTTTATCCATTTGATTAAGTTTTTCGTTCAATTTATTTAAAGTAATCTCCATAATTTTTTCTTTACCATAATCTTCTAATTTATAGCCATATTTTTTATAAAGATATATACCGCTGCCAATCAAAACTGTTAATAAAACAATAATAGTTAAAAAACAACCTTTTTTCATGAATTATTATTTTGTTGTGAAAGTTTTTCTATTAGAACTTTTCTAATTCTTTTATTGGAAATTTCTTTAACGGTAAATTTATAGTTGTTAAAAGTAAAATGAAAACCTTGAGAGGGTATAATGCCAGCTTGATTTAAAATAAATCCTCCAACAGTATCATAATCTTTATTTACTGAAGAAAAATCATAGTCCAGTAAATCATTTAATTCATCAATTGATATTTTGCCGCTTACAAGATATTCATTTTCGGAAAGTTTAATAATTTGGGATTCTTCTTTATCATATTCATCACGAATATCGCCAACAATTTCTTCAAGAATATCTTCAAGAGAAATTAACCCAGCTGTTCCTCCATATTCATCAACCACAATACCTAAATGAAGTTTCTTTTCCTGAAAATCGTGGAGTAAATCGTTAATATGTTTGGTCTCAGGAACAAATAGAGCTTCTCTTGCAATTTTTTTGAGAGATAATGTTTTGCGTAGCTCAGGATTTTTTAGATATGGAAGCAAATCTTTTGCATAAATTATTCCCTGAATGTCATCCAGACTTTTTCCATAAAGCGGTATTCTGCTGTGACCTGATTCTGTAATAGTTTTCATTAGTTCTTCAAAAGAAGCATTTAATGAGACAGCAACAATGTCTACTCGGGGTGTCATAATTTCTCTTACTGTAACACTTCGAAATGAAACTATTCCCTGAATTAATTCCTGTTCATCCTGTTCTATTGTTCCTTTTTCCAGACTTAAATCTGCAAGTTCACTAATTTCTGTACTGTGTAATGCTGTTTTTAACTTGTTTGCTTTTAGTTTAGAGGTACTAATTCTTAATAAATCGTTTAAGATTTTAGCTACAGGAAAAAATATTACACTAATCCAATAAAGTGGTATTGAAACAATCGTTGCAAATTGAGCAGGGTATTTATTAGCCCATAGTTTTGGAGTTATTTCACCAATTAAAAGAATAATAATTGTAAGCAAAATTATTTGAACACTTAAAGCAATTTCCTTTGAAATATTATAAGTTCTTGCTATATCAAGTGCTATCAATACAGAAGTTATAGATGCAGCTATATTAACAATTGTGTTTCCTAATAAGATTGTTACAAGAAGTCTTCGAGGATTTTCAATTAATAAGTTAATGTACCCCCCAATTAAACCGTGTTTTTTTCTGATTTCATGCACTTTCTTTTTATCAATTGAAAAAAGTGCTACTTCTGAACCAGAAAAGAAAGCAGATAAAATCAAACATATAATCAAAACGAAAAATCGTAATAACCACTCAAAATCCATTAAGATTATAATCCTAACTTATTCAACATACTAATTTAAAAAGGTAAATCATCATTTTGCAGCGAAGAATCAGATTCCAATTCTGGCGGAATTCTTGTTTCATATTCGGTATTAACATAACCTTTGTCTTTTGAACTATCAGAATTTGCTTCAAATTGCTCTCGGGCATCAAGAGGAATAATTTGTTCAGCAACAATTTCTGTCACATATCTTTTTTCTTCTTTATATGTATATTCTCTCTTATTAATTCTTCCTTCAATATAAAATCGTTTTCCTTTTTTAAGAGCTTGTTTGTAAAAATCTGATAAATTGAAACAAACAATATTATGCCATGTTGTTTCATTTACCCATTCATTGTTTTGATTTTTGTAACTTCTTGATGTTGCAAGTGAAAATGTTGTTATTGCTACATTGTTCGTTGTAAATCTTGTTTCAGCATCAGCGCCTAAATTTCCTATTAACATTACTTTGTTAAGTGAGAATGCCAATTTATTCACCTTTGTTTTGTTATACTTCCTAAATAAATTTATTATTATTAAATGAAATTATCAAAAATTGATTGTATGTATTTGGTCATTAATTAGAATATTAATTCTTAATAAATAGAATACTCTGTATCTCCCTAGGATGTGGAGATACAGAGTATTAAGTAATTTCGTCAATTATAATGAATAAGCTAAATTAACCCCGAACAGGTGAGCTGTATTTGAATATGTTCCATTTAATCCAAACTTGGAATTGGAAACCTTTCTATCAGAGAATAAAAGTAATAAATACGAAATATCAAGACGGAGATTTTCTGTTAATTTTGCACCATAACCAATATTTAAGCCTACTCTATCAGCATCAGGTAAAGTAGGTTCAACATATTCAGTTTTAACTGGATTTCTGTCATAGAATATTCCGCCTCTTAATTTGAAAGCAGAGTTTACATCATACTCAAAACCTGCTCTGACAATAAAAGTATTTTCATAATTTCTTTCTACAGAAGAAACATTTTGTTTTCCATTAAGAGGATTTAAATCGAGGTCATAGTTTTCAAAAGTTACTTCTAATTTGTCATAGCTTGACCAACCTACATATTGGAAGTCAGCTGTTACAACTACATTATCTGCTGCTTTGTAAGCAATACCAAATGTAGCATTTTGAGGAGTTGTTAAAGGAGCTGTAATATTGCCATTTGGGAATGGTAAATCACCAAGTTGAGGATGCTTAAAAGTAGCAGGTTCACTTGTAGCAGTTCCCTTTAAATCAAAGCTTACTTCGCTTCTATAACTTAAACCAACTGACAATTTTGGCAATGGTTTATAAAAGATTCCTGCGGCAAATCCAAAAGCAGTTCCATCACCTTCTAGTGTTAAATTAAAATCACCACCTACAGGTGAAGGTGATTTTCTTTGTATTTTTACATCAGACCATGCAAAAGTACCACCTACACTCAATGATAAATTATCTAATAATTGATAAGCAACTACGGGAGTTATAAAAAATGATTTAAGTTGTGTATCAAGAGCTAAATATTTACCTACCCATGTTGAGGGCCATGTTGTTCCCAATCCATAAGGATTATTAACTCCAATACCTGCATAAAGTTTATCTGTAATTTCCTGAGTTACATAAAGATTAATTGGAGTAAATACGTTAGTTTTTTGTTCGTATTCAAGTTTTGTTTCACCTGGAACTTTATATGCTCCCAGTGGAGCAATAAGAGTAGAACCTAAATAAAATTGAGTACCTTTCAATTGAGTTATACCTGCTGGATTAAAGAAAATAGCTGAAGGGTCATTAGCAAGACCAGTAAAAGCACCACCCATTGCCATAGCACGAGCTCCATGCTCATTAAGCTGAAAACCACCAGCAAAAATACTGGCAGAGAATAGAGTAATTAGTAAAAAAATTGGTAATACTTTTTTCACAAGACCTCCTCTATGTTTGTTAAGAATTCATGAAAATATAGCTATTTGTTTTCTAAAAGCAAAAAGAATTATTCTGAGATTTATTGAAATTCTACAATTGTTAAACCGTCACCACCATATTCAATATTTGCATAATAAAAATTTTTAATCCCTTTATAATTTGTAAGAATATTTCTGACAAGTTGTTTTAAAGCTCCTGTTCCTTTTCCATGTAAAATTTCTACTTTATCCAATCCCTGCATGTTTGCATTGTCAAGAAATTTTATTATTTCAAGTTCTGCTTCTTCGGCTCTTTTACCACGAATATCCAATCTATAGCTAATATTGTCTGTTGTAAAATCAAATTTTTTAGGTTGATAATCTGCAATTTCAGTTTTTTTTGCTGGAATTAATTCAGAATATTTTGCTTTGATTTTAATTGAACCTATAGTTAATAGTGCTTTATCTTTTTCTTTATCAAGTTCTTCAATAATACCAACGGAAGTTGTTCCTTTAATAGAAGCATAATCCCCTGCTTTCAATTCGTATTGATTTTCATTTCTAACTTGATGAGAAAATATTTTCTTTATTTCCTTTTTTGTCATTTCAATTTCTTGCTTCTCCTTTTTAACTACATCACGCGAAGCATTTGATTCTTTAATATTTTTAATTGCGTTTTCAAGTTTTTTATTTATTGTCTCTAAAATCTCATCCGCTTTTCTTTTTGTATCGGCAAGAATTTCTTTTTTTTGTTTTTCGAGTTTATCAATTTTTTCCTGATAAAGATTTGACAAACTTTTAAGTCTTAGATTTTCTAATTCAAGTTTATGCAGCTGTTCTCTTAGAGCTTTAGATTTTTTTTCTAGGTTTATAAGAAAATCTTCTATTTTAATTTTGTCTGTTTCTAAAAATTCCTTTGCAAGACTTATAAATTTTTCATCCATTCCAATTCTTTTAGCAACTTCAAATGCATAACTCGAGCCAGGCATTCCTTGATTAAAAATATAAGTCGGTTTCAATTCATTGGTGTCAAATTCCATTGAAGCATTTTGAAATCCTTCAAGTTGATTTGCAATTACTTTAAGAGAATCATGATGAGTTGTTGCAAGAATTGAAGCTCCTTTATCTCTCAAAGTAATTAAAACCCCAGTTGCAATTGCAGCCCCTTCGGTTGGGTCTGTTCCGGTTCCAATCTCATCTATTAATACAAGTGTTTTATTAGATGCCTCTTCAATAATATTTTTAATATTTTTTAAGTGTGAACTGAATGTGCTTAAATCATCTTCGATTGATTGTGCATCGCCAATATCAACAAGTACTTTTTCAAAATAATGAAAATTAGAATCTGGATTGGCAGGTATGGGAATTCCTGATTGGGCCATTAAAATTAGTATACCAACAGTTTTAAGTGCAACTGTTTTGCCTCCTGCATTTGGACCTGTTATGACAATTACTTTTTCTTTATCAATTTTTAAATTTAGTGGAACAGTATTGTTAATACCAATCTTTTTAATCAATAAAGGGTGTCTGCCATCAATAATTTGAAATGGTTTGTTTTCGTTATAAGATGGAAATGAACCAATTATTTCAATTGAATATTTTGCCCGAGCAAATATAGAATCAAGTTCTGCTATTGTATCAAGAGATTTTAAAAGTTCATTACATTGACTACCAATCCTCATAGTCAATGTCTTCAGGATTTTTTCTATCTCTCTTTTTTCGGCAAATTTTAATGAAAGTATCTCATTATTTAATTCAAGAGTTTCTTCTGGTTCAATGTAAACAGTTTGTCCAGTAGATGATTCTGAATGAATAAAACCTCTAACATGGCGCTTATGCTCTGCTTTAACTGGAAGAACAATTCGTCCATCTCTTTGAGTGATATATTCTTCTTGAACAAGATATGAATCACTCAGCTGTTTTAGTAATTTATTAACTAATTTCTGAAGTGAAAATTCTTTTTCTTTAATTTCATTTCTAATTGATTTTAATTCATTGCTTGCATCATCTCGAATATCTCCGCTTTCTGTAAATACTTTACTTATTTGATGTTCAAACACCTTATCTACAAACAAAAGATTTCTTAATTCGAGTAGTTCATTATACTCATCATCTTTTGGCTTTAAAAACTGATATAATTTTCGTGAAACCTCGGCGAGTTTTAATACTTCTAATATTTGTTTAGAATTTAGAATAACCCCTTCAATTTTACTACGGTATAAAGAGTCTGTTAAATCAGGCAAATATTCAATTGGAGGAAAATCATTTTGAATAAGAATTTCTTTAGCTTGATTTACCTTTTTGCCTTCTTTTATAACATCAGATAATGAATCGAGAGGATTTAGTATGAGGATTTTACTTTTTCCTTTTTCAGTTACACAGTATTTAGAAATGTGAGATAATATTTTGGAAAATTCTAATTTTTCTAATGTATCCTGGCTTATCATTTTGTTATGACAGAATCTATGGGTGGAGATTTAATTGTATCTTTATTTTCTATAAAACTTTTAATCAAATCCGCTGCTTTTGATTGATGACCAATTACTAAATCAATCGATTTGGGTATAATATCAGACACATATGAATACATTAAAGATTCTTTTTTGGTTTTATCATTGGGGAATCCAATAATATCCAGTAATAAAAAAATTCCGCTCAAGAAAAAAAATATTTGAATAGTTCCAATAAATCCACCGATAAGCTGATTAAGAAATTTATTTAATTTATCAACAGGATGAATTATTCGTTTTAATATAGAAGCGATAAGAATTACTGCAAAAAATATTAGAATACCAGAAATAACATTTGAAAGGTAATCATCATTATTAAAAAAAGAATTTAAATATTTTCCCAATGTTTGAGAATATTCAAAAGCTAAAAAGAAGGCTAATACAATTCCAATTAATCCAATTATTTTTCTTACAAGACCGTCTTTAAATCCAAGAATAAATCCGATTAGAGCAATAACTATTATTAAATAATCTATGTAATTCAATTGGAGCTCAAAAATTTTTCTACAATTTCTTTTATCACTTTTCCATCGGCTCTGCCTTTTAGAGTTTTAGCAGCAAGAGGCATTAACCGTGGAAAGTCACTTTTATCTTTTGCATTAATTTCAGCTGCAAGTTTTTTTACTTCCTCTAATATTTCTTCATTTGATAACTGCTTGGGCAGATATTCTTCGATAATTCTCAATTCATTTTCTTCTTTTTCTGCAAGTTCATTTCGATTAGCATTTCTATATTGTTCAATAGCTTCTTTTCTTTTTTTAGCAGCTGCTGTAAGAATTCGAATTTCTTCTTCGGGTGTTAATTCTTTGTTAGAACCACTTTTTTCGAATTCAAGTATTAAAGCTCGGATTGACCTGATTGTTTCAAGCCGGGTTTTATCTCCGGATTTCATTGCTTCTTTTAGGTCATTATTAATTTTATCTCTCAAGTTCATATGCACCTCAAAAAAAAAGGCAGGCCATTTTGAGAATAACCTGCCTCTTATTTTCTAAAATTCTATCTTTATATTTTCAGCATAGCTGAATAGTTTATTCTCAAGCATGATGCTTTTCTAAGTTCCTGCTGTATATCGGTAACAATGCCCATATCAGAATTTTTATCAATTCTTAAAGATACTATAACATTGGGCAAAGCTAGTCTCTTTGCATACATAATTTTTTGAATGTCTTCCAGCTTTACAATGTTATCGTTTAACTGTATTCTGCCATCATACCCTACCCAGATGTAAGAAATTAATCTTTTATTTTCAATTTTTTCAATAGCTTTTGCTTCGGGTAATCTAAATTTTACCAGCACATCAACTTCGCGCAATGTTGTGGTAACCATAAAGAATAAAAGCAGCATAAACACAATATCCGGTAACGATGCCGTTGGAATCTGCTGCTTTACCGAAGCTCTCTTTTTCTGAAATTTCATCTTATCAACCTCAAAATTATTTTTTTACAGTTTCTGGTTCTGCAATACTAATAGTTACAGGTATCTTTTCTTTAATTTCTTTCATTTCCTCACTACGGTCATCTATATCAATTAAACGTTTTCCAAATCTTGAACGAGCATATTCTTCACGCACTTGGAAATATGCTTCTTTGATCTGGTCTAACGCTTGTATATACAAATTATAATTCGTCTTTCTATCAGTTTTTATAGATACCACAAGTTTTTTATTAGCAGGTAAATCAATTTTACTTTCGATTCTTGGTTTTAATACTTTAGATATTTGAGGTATGGCGATAATTTCATTATTTAGTAATACATCACCATTTTCGTTTATCAAAACTGCTGCAAGTCTGTCTTTTGATATTGGTACCAATTCTTGTTCTCCTGGCGGAATATATTCTGGTAAGACCAAACCAATACCAGTATCGACATCGATTACAGTTGATACCAAAAAGAACAGCAGTAGCAAGAATGAAATATCTGCCATAGAACTTGTTGGTATTTCTGCTTCTGGAAGTTTTCTTTTCTTTAGCTTAACCATTTTAGAGTTCTCAAATTAATTAAACTTATTTTTTAGTTTTCAATTCATAGAGAGCATCAATCAATTCAATTGAGCTTTCTTCCATATCAGCTACTAATTTGTCGATACGGGAAACAAAATAATTATAGAATACCTGTAAAATCATAGCAACTACAAGACCAAACAATGTTGTTAATAAAGCTACTGAGATACCACCTGCAACAATACTTGGAGAAATTTGAGCAGCTTCTTTAATAGCATCAAAAGCTTGAATCATACCTTGAACTGTTCCAGTAAAACCAAGCATAGGTGCAAGTGCGATAAAAGTAGATATCCAGATTAAGCCTTTTTCGAGGAATCCCATTTCAATTGCGCCATAAGCCATAATAGCTTTTTCAGCAGCATCAAGGCCTTCATTAGCTCTTAATAAACCAGCATGAAATACAGAAGCAATAGAACCCCTTGTATTTTCACACAATTTTATTGCTTCTTCTACGCCGCCATTTTTTAATGCATCTTTTACCTGAACGATAAATTTCTTTGTATTAATTGTTGCTCGTGATAATGTCCAGAGACGTTCAATTGCAAAACCTAATCCAATAACTAAGCAGCCGAGAATTGGCCACATGAAGAAACCACCTTCTATGAATTTTTGTTGCAAATATCCGACTAAGCTTGGTTCTTGGACCTGGGCTAAAATTGTCATCATAAATCCTGAGATGTGTGTTAGTTCCATATAGGAAAACCTCCAATTGTGTTAATTAATAAAAATAATTTTCAAAAATTGTGTAACTAACATTAAATAATTGAGCCAAAAAAGTCAATAAATTATTTTATTGACTTAACAAAATTAATCATTTTTCTATCAATTCAAAAAGTGAAATTATATTTCCATTAAAAATATCCCAATCATCAAAAATTTTTTGCACCACTTTACAAATTGATTCAGCTGGAATTAACTTTGATTTATCTTTTATCCACTCTCTGTTTTCTGGTGTATCAATTATATATGGTGCTACAGCATTAGCAGTCATATTTATTAATTTACCTTCAACAGATAAACTTTTTACTAAATAATTTAATGCACTTTTTGAAACACCATAAGCTGCAATGTTCGGTTCATTAATAAAACTTGAATACGCACTTGTAAAGCAAATTGAACCGCCTTTGCTCTTGTTAATGAGAATCATAAAATATTTTGCAATAAGAAATGATGTTGTGAGATTTATGTCTAATAATTTTTTCCATTCTTCATAAGGTGTTTCTGAAATACTTTTCCCTCCCCAGTATGTCCCAATAGTATCAAATAGAAATAATAATGAGTTATCCGGAATCTCAACTTTCGAAAAAGCATCTTTAACATTTTGTTCATCTGCTAAATCGTTTATATAAATAATTTCTACATTTTTTGATTCATACTTTTTATCTAATGGTTTTCTTGTGAAGAAATAATATTTATCATAATCTTGATTAATAAAATATTCAATTGCTGTACTTCCAAGATGTCCTGATGAACCAAATAATAAAAATATTTTTTCCATGGTTATTTCCTTTCTTTAATAAAATAAAATTTTGCACCTACAGGAAAATGGTCACTATATCCACCTATATACCTGTTACCTGAATAAGTTGGAATTGGTGCCCCAGTTTTTTCTCCTGACTTTGAAATCATAAATGAAGGCTGAATAATTTCAAAACTGTCGCAAATATAATCTATTTTCATTTTATCGAATAAAGATGAAGATACAATAATCTGATCGAGCATATTCCAGTCACTTCCATAAAGATATGTTCCTTTGCCTGAAAGAAAACTTTTATAAGAAAGATTAATTAATTCTTTTGCGCGAATATTAGTCGATTCACAATTATATTCCTTTGCATTAAGAACTTCTTTTATGGAAATATTATCAGGTTCATCATTAAAATCACCAAGAATTATAATCTGCTCATTATCAATAGAAAATAAAGAATCAACTTTTCCTCTTAATACTTTCGCAGCTGCAATTCTATTTGGTTCTGATTTCACCTGTCCACCTAATCTAGATGGCCAATGATTTACAAAAATTTGAAGATTTGTATTACTTAGTTTGTGACTTAATGTAACATGTAATATATATCTTGTCTTTGCTGAATTAGGTAAATTTACTCTTAGTGTATCTACAGAAATTATTTTGAAAATATCTCTGTCATAAATCAATGTAACATCAATTCCCCTTTCGTCAGGAGATTCTCGATAAACTGTGACATAATCTCGATATGGCAGTTTATAAAGCAGCTTTTTTACAACATTAATATTTTCAACTTCTTCAAGTGCAAGAATATCCGGTCCGCATCCATCATTCATAAAATTAATAACTCGAACAAGATTAGAAAGTTTTTTCTCGAGTTTATCATCAGTCCATTGCTTTTTACTTTCAGGAAGAAATTCAGAATCATTTTTGATTGGGTCGTCTTCAGTATCAAACAAATTTTCTACATTCCATGCTGCAATGTATATTGTATCGTTGCGATTACTACTCTGACAGCTTTTAGAGAAAGGAAGCAGTAAAATTAAAATTAATTGTAAATTAATTATTTTTTTCATAGTTCACTGTATGGTTATTAATTGTTCTAATTTTTATTTTCCATTGAGAATATAAAAAAATAATTAAGTGATAAAAAGAAATAAATATGAAAGAAAACAAAAAGAAATTTGTAATTATTGACGCAATGGCTCTTGCTTATAAAGGATATTACGCTTTTATATCAAGACCATTGATGACTTCCAAAGGTGAACCTACATCTGCAGTTTATGGCTTCGTAAGTCAATTATTAAAAATTATTGAAGATACAAAGCCAGATTACATTGCGGTTGCATTTGATTCAAAAGAAAAAACATTTAGACATGAAAAATATGAAAACTACAAATCATCACGCGAAGAAATGCCTGAGGATATGATTCAACAAATAAGCAGAATTAAAGAAATAATAGAAGCATTCAAAATCCCAATTTACATTTTACCTGGATACGAAGCAGATGACCTTATTGGAACTGCTGTTAAAAAGGCTTCGAAAGCAGGATTTATTTGTTTTGCAATTACACCTGATAAAGATTTTATTCAACTTGTTTCTGACAATGTAAAACTTATTAAACCGGGCAAGACCACTGATGAAATTGTAATTATTGACGAAGATAAAGTCCGCGAAGAATACGGCTTTGAACCAAAACAAATGATTGATTATTTAGCCCTTGTCGGGGATTCATCTGATGATATTCCGGGAGTTGCAGGTATTGGACCAAAAACTGCGTTACCATTAATTCAAAAATTTAAGACACTTGAAAATATTTATAAAAATTTAGACAAAATTGAAAAGCAAAGTATCGCAAACAAACTTCTTGAAAGCAAAGAAAATGCATTTTTATCAAAAGAACTTGCTACAATTAATACAGAAGTACCGTTCGAAATAAATTTTGAAGAAGCAAAATTTCAAAAACCAGATCTGGAAAAATTATTGAAAATTTTTAATGAGCTTGAATTCAAAACATTCGCATCGAGAATTAAAAAAATGTATTCTGAAGAAGCTTCAGAAATTAAAACTGAAGAAATAATTGAAAAGAAACCGGAGGATGAAAATATTCAGGTCTATGATAAAAGCAAAGTAAGATATCATCTAATCACAAAAAAGGAAGAAGCAAAAATTCTTGCTGAAAAATTATCTTCTCATGATTTATTTGTATTTGATACAGAAACAGATTCTTTAAATACTTTCACTGCAAATTTAGCGGGTTGTTCTTTTTCTGTAAAACCAAAAGAAGCATGGTTTGTTGCAGTTAATCCTCAAAGAGAAACCGACGGCTTATTCACAGCTAATTTATCTGAAAGATTGCCAATTGAGGATTTTATAAAAATTTTCAAACCAATTTTTGAAAATAAGAAAATCAAAAAAGTTTGCCAGAACGGAAAATACGATATATCGATTTTAAGGCGGTATAATATTGAAGTGGAAAATTTTTACTTCGATACAATGTTAGCAAGTTATGTAATTGACCCCGACCAAAAACATGGAATGGACGAACTTTCAGAAAAATATTTGAATTACAAACCAATTCCAATTTTAGAACTAATTGGCTCTAAAAAAACTCCAGAAAAAATTTTTGAAGTTGATGTTGAAAGACTCTCAGATTATTCATGTGAAGATGCAGATATTACTTTTAGATTATATGAAATTCTCGATAAGATTCTAAAAAAAGAAGGTTTGGAAAAGGTTGCATATGAAATTGAATTTCCACTTGTTCCAGTTCTTGAAGATATGGAAAGAACCGGTGTTCGGATTGACACAAAAATCTTAAAAGATTTCAGCAAAGATTTGCAAATTCTTCTTGATAATTATTCTAATGAAATTTACAAATTAGCCGGCGAAACATTTAATATAAATTCTACTCAACAACTACAAAAAATTTTGTTCGAAAAATTAAAACTGCCTGAGACAAGCAAAACAAAAACAGGATTTTCAACAGATGCACGAGCACTTGAATCTCTAAGAGGTACACATCCAATAATTGATATTATCATGGATTATCGACAGGTATCAAAATTAAAATCAACTTATGCAGATGCTCTTCCAGATTTAATAAATCCATTAACAGGAAGAATTCATACAACATACAATCAGACTGCTGCATCTACTGGAAGATTATCAAGCAATGACCCAAATCTTCAAAATATTCCAATCAGAACAGAACTTGGTAAAGAAATTCGCAGAGCTTTTGTTCCTCGAGATAAAAATTTTGTTATTCTAAGTGCTGATTACAGTCAAATTGAATTAAGAATTATGGCAAGCATTTGCGGCGACGAGACTTTAATAAAAGCATTTAAGAATGGAGAAGACATTCACAGAAGAACAGCTGCTCTTGTTTTCAAAGTAAATCCAGAAGAAGTAACCCCAGAAATGAGAAGAAAAGCCAAGGAAGTTAATTTTGGAATTTTGTATGGTCTTGGTCCTTTTGGATTAAAACAAAGATTAGGAATCTCTCAATCTCATGCAAAAGAAATTTTTGATAATTATTTCAGTTCATTCAAGAATGTTAAAAAGTTTATGGAGGATTCAATTAAAAAAGCTCAGCAAAAAGGTTATGCAGAAACTTTAATGGGAAGAAGAAGATATTTAAGAAATATTAACAGCAAAAATAAAGTTGTCCGCCAATTTGAAGAACGTGTAGCTATCAATATGCCAATTCAAGGAACAGCTGCTGATATGATAAAATTAGCAATGATTAAAATCTACAAAGAGCTTAAAAAAAGAAAAGCTCAAACGAAAATGATTCTGCAGGTTCATGATGAATTAGTTTTTGATGCTCATAAAAATGAAGTTGATGAATTAAAATTTGTTATTAAAGAACTAATGGAGAACGCTTTACCGCTTAATTTACCTGTTGTTGTTGATATTGGAATTGGAGATAACTGGCTGGATGCACATTAATTAATCAAGTAAAAATTTATAAATCAAATAACCAAAATTTATTTGTAATAAACCAAAAGCAATTCCACTGTAAAGGTCTAAACGATTTACTTTTTTTAATGTTTCTTTATCACCTGTTAATAAGTATTCATCATATTTTTTGTCTGCTTTGATTTTAAAATATGCAGCAGTAGCTCCAAGAACTGCCGAAGTTCCTATTAATATCTTAAACCAATTTGACTCAGATAATTCGAGTTTTTGAAAATTGTTTTTTCCCAAAAATGATTTTTCATACAAAATATTTTTTATACTGCCAGTTTCTGGTAAATGAAAAGTAAAATTGTAGTGAAGATTACATTCTTTAATCTGAATTGTATCAATAATTTCACTACCATTCCATTTATTTAAAAATTCTTTGATATAAATCTCATGAAAGCCAGTATCAAGTTCAGTTGTAATATTTCCCTTGCCTGCATAATTGTTATTTATAAAAATATACGAATTAATTTTGTCTGTGTTGATATTGACAATGCTTTTACAACTCTGAGCATTTAAATAATTGAGTGATAAAACCAGCAATAAAATTATTTTGATGAATTTCATCTTAATTCTCTTTGAAAGTTTTGTAAGCAAAAATTTGTCCCCTGTCTACCCCAAAAAAAATTAAACCGTTATAATAAACAGGTGTCATTTTAACTCTTGTTTCGAATTTTAGTGTTTTTTTGATTTTTCCATTTTCTGTATTAATGAAGTAAATTTTTTTATTAAAGTCAGGTTGTATCAAATAGTTATTAAAAAGTAAAGGAGTAGAATTAATAACGCCTTTTGTATCGATGCTCCATTTTAATTTCCCATCATTTTTAAAAATAGAAAATATTTTTCCCGAAAGATTTCCAATAAAAATATTTTTTGAATCAAAGACAGGTACAGTAACAATATTTGATTTGCTATTGAAAACCCAGTTTATCTTTTTCGACTGAATATTAAAAGAAAACAATTTGCCGCTGCTGTCACAAAAATATGCAGTGTTATTTTCGAGAGTAATACCATTTATAATATCATCAGAAATTTTCTCTCTAAATAAAATTTTGCCTTCAGATGATGATATAATAAATATTTCCCCCTTGTCATTACCAAATAATATGATGTTTTCGTCAGATGCAGTAATTGAATGCGTGGATATTTTTGTATCTATTGACCAGATTTTCATTCCAGCATAGTTAAACTTAATGAGTTCTCCCCTGTCGCTTAAAACTACAATTCCATCTTTCATTTTGAGCATTTCGCTGTTCACACTTCCTCGAATTTTTGTCTCACTCAAAGTTTTTGAATTATTTATATCTTTCATTACAAATAAAGAATAATTTTCTGATTTAAGATTTATAGTGAAATAAATTCTTAATTTGTTAATAATTGGAGCAACAGATATGGAACCAGAATATTTGTAAAAACCAGATGAATTTCCTGAATATATGTTGAATCCATAAATTCTTCCTGATAAATCACTAACAAAAAGAAAGTCATTATTAATTATAAATGAAGTATTTGATTGGCTGCCGTTTGTTTCTGCTTTCCAGATCAATTGCAGTGAATCAGAAATTGATACATCTTCATAAAAATTTCTCTGTGGAACTTTGCCATACATTAAAATTCCTGAGTCACTGGAATAAAAATTTTTTATAATCAAGTCATGAGAACATGATGTTAAAAAGACAAAGATTAAAAGAATTATTTTAATATTTCTAACAATCAAAAATCCCACCCAAAGAAAAATTGATAAAATAATTTTGGCTGAAATCTATTAAAGTTATTTTCAATTTTTTTCCCAATATCATAACGCAGAGCTATTGCATTAAACAAATTAATTCTGAAACCCAAGCCAATACTGCCAAGAGTTTCTTTATAAGATTTATCCCATGCTGAGCCTGCATCAAAAAATACAGCTCATCGAATATTAAAAAAGCTTAAACCTAAAAATGGGAAGTTAATCTGAATTTTATCAATCAGAGGGAATCTTAATTCAACGGAAGAAAGCCACAATTTTTGACCTCTTATACTCCATCGAGGCCATCCTCTTAAATCCCAGCTTCCGCCAGCAAAATATCTTCTTGCTTCTTTACCGTGATTTATAAAAATAGCTGCCCTTGCTGCAACAGCACTTCTTAATCCCAATCTATAATATTTTCTATAATCAATGATAAATGAATAATAATTTACATTGCTGTACTTAACATCACTTGTATAACCAAGTAATATTCTAAAACGTGACCCATCAATTGGACCTGTTGAAGACCAGATTGAATTATCGTGAACAAAAGAAAGTGAATTTGAAACAAGCAATGATTTTCTTGAAATAAAATCTCCAATTAATTCTTTATCTGAATTTGCTATGCTGACATCAGCTTCAATTCTCTGGAAACTCGAAAATGGGTAATGAAGTTCGAAGTAACTGCCAAAAACTCGTTCGTAGAAAAATTCATCAGACTCTGTGATATCGTATCTTCTGCCAGCATAATGAAAAATACCGTAACCAAAATTTGCTCTGCCCTTTAAGCTTATTCTGCTTATAGCAACATTAAAATTTTTTAATATTTCGCTTTGAACTTCTGCTGTGTTATAAACATAAAAAATATATCTGTCGTCACCGAGCAAATCACTTAAAGAAAATAAAGCTCCACCCCGAGAACCATAAATTGGGTCTGTTGATAATTGTCCAACAGCATAATCAAGTGTGTATTCATTTTCATATACTAATTTGTCCTGCTCAGGAGGAACAATAATTTCTTTGGCAAGCCATAGGTTTCTTGATTTAATTAAATCAAAAGCAACTGTTGAGAAAGATGATTGTTTGTTCAAAATTAGTTTGTAGAATTGAAATGAATATTTTTCGAAAGCTGATGTAATTAATGAGCTGTCATCTATGAATGTGAAACTATAAACACTTGTTAAAAATTTTGTAATCTGTTCAATTTTGTTGCTTTTTTTAGCATAATCCAATTTCCAGATGTTAAAAGTTCCATCATAATCACAATTAAAGTAGAGTTCTGAAAAATCAGAATTAAATTGCGGAGAGGAAATATTAGCATTAACATAAGTGAGATAGTAAATTGAATTATCCTTAAAGTCATATTCAAATAAATTATACTTTTGTTGATATTCTCCTGCAGTTCTATCCGAAGCAAAAATTATTTTTGAATTATCTTTATTAAAAATTGGGTCAATATCCGAGTAATAATCATTTGTTATTCTTACTAATTTTTCATCTTCAAAATTGTAAAGATAAATGTCGGTATAGCCTTTATTATCTGCGGCTGTAAAAAGAAGCAGTTTACCATCATTTGAAAATGAAGGCGAACGAATTGTTATCAAACTTGTATTAGAAAGTTGATTATTCAGGTTATCGAATCGAAGTGTTTTAATAATTCTGTTTTCTTTAATAGAGTAAATATGTATTACATCGCTATAAAGTGATTTTGTTACAAAAGCAATTTTACCATCATTAGATACATCAAGAGTTTTTTCAAGTAAGTGAAAAGATTCAAAATCTGATTCTCGTTCTCCTTCAATAATTACCTCAGGTTTTTGAATTTCATCACTTTCGTAGTCATATTTCATTTTAAATACAGATGAATATCCATTATGATTACCAATAAAATAAATTTCTTTTTTACCATTGTTATCATAAAATCTTGGTTCAAAATTGAATCCTTCATCAGTTAATTTTTTTGATTTAATAAAATGAGGATAATTATTTTGAAGAAGTGGAAAATATTTCTGTTGGAGAAAATAATACCA
Organism: uncultured Melioribacter sp.; assembly: GCA_964572725.1. Taxonomy (GTDB): domain Bacteria; phylum Bacteroidota; class Ignavibacteria; order Ignavibacteriales; family Melioribacteraceae; genus Rosettibacter. The sequence goes on along the minus strand of CAZNFW010000021.1, from coordinate 19,994 downwards.
CTTATTTCCAATGTCTTGAATAGATTCTCCCAGTGTAAATTCAAGATTTTCTTTGAAAGAATTAAACCGCCAGAAATTTTCCATTAATTGAAGAATTTTTTCTTCACCATAATTTTTTGAAATAAATTCTAAAAAACTCTGTCCCTCTTTATAAATTATATAACCAGAAGCAGCATCAAGTTCATCAAGCGGAATAAAATAGTTGTTAATTATAAAATCCCGCATAACCATTTCTGATTGTGTATCCCAGTCGAATGACCAATATTCTGCAAGACCTTCAACAAACCAGAGAGGCGGCATTCTTTCGGTTTCAATTCGATGGTCGCGCAATACATTAAAAATTTTATTTGTCATAAAAACATGAACAAGTTCATGACGAATAACATGTTTAAAACTGCTTATCGAACCAAGATATGGAATTACTACACGCCCTTTCATAAATTCAAAAAAGCCGCCGACACCTTCGGGGATAAAATTTGGTGTTACATTGGTTTGTTGAAAATGAATATGTGTATTATAAAAGATGAGAGGAATTTTTGTAGTTACATAATGATTAAACTTTACTTTGTATTCTTCAAATGCATCCTCAGCGAATTGTGCTCCAATTTTTGCAATTTGTTCAAAATCATCATAGTAATAAATATTGAAATGCTCGGTTTTGAGCACCTTCCAATTAAATTTTTCATACTGGACTTTGTTGCGCCCGAAGAAATAAAATTGTGCAAATGCAATTTGAGGAATGAATAGAATAAAAAAAATATAATTTGAAATTTTATTTAATGCTGTCCAAAAAGTAAAAATACAAGTGAAGATATTTCGGAGAACTTTTGTATTGTTCTCAAATCTGAATAAATAAATTTTCCAAATAAAAAAATTACTTTTTGGACAGCTGCATTTCAAAGACGTTCCTTAAGATAATTTATGTTATCAATTGTAGTTGGGTCATATCCACGAATAATAGCGTAATAGTAAGTTGTCCAATCACCAAAATAAATTAAATCAATCAATCTTAACTTATAATTTGGTTCAGTGCTTTTTAAGTCAATTATTTCACATCCAGATTTTTTAATAACCTCAGATGTAATTTCTAATCTTTTTTTAACTTGAGGATGATAATCATCATCCCAGATATTGATAAGTTTGATATTCATTTGTTGCGGGTTGTATCCTTCCCAACCCATAATTTCATTGTGGTCAAGTTCTGGGAAATATGAGAAGAAAGCATGATGTTTTGAGTTTTCATTGAACTGTCCCTTAAATCTTGTCCCAACTACAGAAGTATAATCAGCAACAGAATAAATCAGTGGAACATAGCCTACGAGACTTTCAGCTAAACTGAGAGCATCATTTTGCTCGTTTGAATATTCATCGCCTTTTCTTTTTAACAAATTTATAGCTTGCTTAACATTTTCATTTTGGTCAGGTATCAGTTTTAATGAATTAAAAACATTTAGAACAGCATAGAAATTAATCCACAATGCAAATCGTGGTTGATAGCCTTTTAGTAGTTTTGCAACTGGAAGATTATTTTGTTTTGCAATTTCTTCCATTTTACCGCCTGTTGTAACGCAAACAATTTGACATTTCTTTTCCAGAGCTTGCTTTAAAGCAGAAATAGTTTCTTCTGTATTTCCTGAATATGAAGATGCAATTACTAATGTGTTTTCATCGGCAAATAATGGAAGCTCATAATTTCGATTAACAAAATAAGGGTATTTTAATTCTGTTCTGAAATAATTTTGAATTAATTCACCTCCAATAGCTGAACCGCCTAAACCAGTTAGTATAATGTTTTTAATTCTTGATGTGTCGATTGATGATAAATCAATTTTTAGATTCCATGAATATTCAATTTGTGTATAAGAATCTTTTAATACCTGAAATTGATTTGAAGCATCATGTTTTTGAATCATTTCTGATATATGCATTTTATACCTCAATATAAGTTTTGAATTTTATCCTGAATTTTTTTATTGAAAAACTCGTGTAGTTTTTGATTTATTTCTTTTTCTGAATTTAGCTGAAGACATTGTTCTGCTAATTTTCTCATGTCTTCAAATTTAAGGCTTCGAATAATCTTTTTATGAAATGGAATTCCTGCAGCCGATAAACTCAACGAATCCAGACCAAGACCAATCAATAATGGAACTGCTATTGGGTCTGCTGCCATTTCACCACACATGCTAACAATTTTATTTGATTTTTTTGCTTCTGTAATGATATGATGTAAGGTTCTTATTACTGCAGGATGAAATTCCTGATACTGACTTGATACAATGTCATTACCTCTATCAACAGCTAATAGATATTGAATTAAATCATTTGTGCCAATACTCAAAAAGTGTACTTCTTTAGCAAATTCTTTTGTAAGAACTGCAGCTGAAGGAACTTCAATCATAATTCCTAAAGGCATGTGTTTATCAAAAGCTTTACCTTCGTTCTGCAGTTCTTTTTTGCATTCCTCAATTATTTTTTTGGAATTTATTACTTCCTGTAAAGAAGAAATCATTGGCAGCATAAACCAGACATTTTTATGAGCACTTGCACGCAATACTGCCCGAATTTGTGTTTTAAATAAAGAAGGATTATCAAGAAGAAGACGAATTCCACGCCAACCCAGCATTGGATTTGGTTCATGCAAATCAACTGGTAAAACTTTATCTCCTCCAATATCAAATGCTCTTACAATTACAATCTTAGGATATATTTGTTCTGCAATTTTTTTATAAACTTCATATTGTTTATCTTCATCAGGAAAAACTTCATACTCTTCAAATAATTGTTCAGTTCTTACAAGTCCAATTCCATTTGCACAGTTGTGAATTATGAAAGTCATTTCCTCAGATAAATCGAGATTTGCAAAAAGACTAATTTCTTTACCATCAAGTGTTTGAGCTGGAAGTTCTCTTAATTTTAATAACTCTTCGTCATACTGTGTTAGCTGTTCTATTTTTTTTCTGTATTCTGCAATTTGTTTTTCATCAGGATTAATATAAACCTGTCCATGAAAACCATCTACAATCAACAAGTCATTATCTTTAATTTTGCTTGTTGCTTCATGAAGTCCAACAACTGCAGGAATATTTAATGAACGAGCAACAATAGCAGCATGAGAAGTTAATCCACCAAAATCAGTTACATAACCTTTAACATTAACACGAGAAAATAAAACAGTATCTGACGGTGAAAGATTAGAAGTAACAACAATAACATCACTAGTGATTCTCGATTTCCATTTTTTCTTTTTTAGATTTCGAATAATTCTATTTTTTATATCTTCAATATCGTGAGAACGCTCTTTCATATAAGGTTCATTAGAAGCACTCATTATTTTTGTGTATTTAGAAATTTCATCATCAACAATAAATTCAGGCAATCTTTTTTCTTTTTTAATTCTTTCTTTGATAGTATTAATTAAAATTGGGTCGTCAAGAATCATAATTTGTGCTTCGAAAATAGCTGCACGTTTATCTCCAAGTTTATCAACTGCAAGATTAAAAATCTTTCTTAATTCTTTTTTTGACTGTTCCAATGCATTATCAAGATTTTGGAGTGCTTCTTCTAAATTATCTACATAATCATTAGAAATTGATTCTTTTTCTTTTGCGTATAAAAATGCGCGAGCAATTGCAATACCTGGAGCTGCAGCAATACCTTTTAAGATATTTTCATGTCTTTTTTCCATATTAAATCTCGTCAAATCCTCTGTTAAAATAATCAATTATTTCTGCTGCTGCTTGTTCTTCATCTTCACCATCAAATATCAATGTTATCTCAGAACCTTTTTCGGCTGCGAGTGTCATTACTCCAATAATACTTTTGCCGTTTATCTGCATACCATCTTTAAGCAGATAAAAATCACTCTTGTATTTTGATGCTAATTTTACAAGAGTAGCAGCAGGACGAGTATGCAAACCTGCATTGTTTATAATTTTTACTTTCTTTTCTATCATTATTTTTTTCTACCTATTAATAAATTTGCCAGCCAGTTCATCAATTCACTTCCTTCTTTATCAGGAAGTTTTGATAAATTTTTTAAAGCAAGATTAGAATAATAAAGAATTTCATTTTTTGCATCATTTAAAATATTGTATTTATCATAAATAGTTTTATACAAATTTACTTCTTCAGGCAAAATTCCTTTATTCTTTATTACTTTCAGCAATCTCTTTTTGTCTATTCCATCTGATTTTTCTAAAGCTTTTAAGAACAGATAAGTTTTTTTCCCTTCAATTAAATCACTTCCTATTTTTTTGCCAAAATTTTTTTCATCTCCAGTTATATCAAGTAAATCATCCTGAATTTGAAAAGCCATACCAAGATTTTTTCCATAATTTTCGACAATATTAATAAAATTCTTATCTGCGTTACAAATTCTTGCACCTATTGAACAGCTCGTTTTTATAAGAGCAGCAGTTTTTTTGTAAATCATTATTTTATATTCATCAATCGTAACATCATCACGTAGTTCGAATTCTTTATCAAGACTTTGCCCTTCGCACACTTCAATAATTCCTTTTGTAAATACAGAAACAATTTCTTTTATATTACTTTTACAATCTTTAAGCAAGTTGTCATAAGCAAGAGCAATTAAATTATCACCTGTTAGTATAGCTGTGCTAATATCAAATTTTTTGTGCACAGTAAGTCTCCCGCGTCGCAAATCAGAATTATCCATAATGTCGTCATGTACAAGTGTAAAATTGTGAAATAATTCAATTGCAATGGCAGCATTATAAACCTGATTAAATTTTCCTCCTACAGCTTTTGCTGAAATTAGAACCAGAAATGGTCTGATTCTTTTGCCACCTCCCGTAATGGAATATTCGCATGGTTCATACAATGAACGCGGTTTTCTTTTTGATAATAATTTTTTTAACCTGCGCTCAATATTATCTAATTGACTTTGATAAATTTTTTGATACTTATTTTCCTGATGTTTTGATTTCAATGCAGTTCCGATTTTTTTATAAGTTTTACTTTTTTCAATTGATTAAGATTTTGTGAGCCTGTCAAATACATAACTTTTTTCAATTCATCAATCCACAATTCAAGCAACTTTACAGTATCATCAATGCTATTAACAATAGATTTTAGAATTATTCTTGCTATGCCGACAATGTCTGCACCAAGTGATAAAGATTTTGCAATTTCAATCCCATTAGTTATACCACCTGAAGAAATTAATAAGAAGTTATAATTTTTTTTTAATTCGCTTACAGTTCTCACGCAATATGAAGTTGGCAAACCCCAATCTCTAAAAATACTTTTTTCGTCATTTCTTAATAATTCAACAGCAGCCCAGCTTGTACCTCCAGCTCCTGCAACATCAATTCCTTTTACACCAGCATCAAGTAATTTTTTTGCTGCAGATTTGCTTATTCCGCATCCAACTTCTTTAATAATAAAAGGTAATTTAATTTTTGATGTAAGTTTTTCAATATTCTTAAGAAGTCCTTTGAAATTTGGTTCACCTTCTTTCTGTAAAAGTTCCTGCAACGGATTCAAATGAATTATCATTGCATCGGCTTCAATAATGTCAATTAAATAATTTATCTGTTCTACAACATTTTTTGAATTTGCAACTTGATAAGCTCCGATATTACCAATCAATGGAACATTTCCACAATTTTTTCGAAATACTTTATATGAGTCCAAATATTTTTTATCATCTAAAGCCTGTCTTTGACTTCCAACACCTATCGGAATATTAAAGGTCTTTGCTACAATTGCCAATCTTTCATTAATTATTTCCGATTCTTTAGTCCCGCCTGTCATTGAAGATATAAGAATGGGATAGTAAATTTTTTTTGAAAAAAATTTTGTGCTTAATTGAATTTTATCAAACTCAACTTCAGTAATTGCATAATGCTCGAACTCATAATTTTCAAAACCATTGGATTTTGTAATAAAATTAACATCTTCATTCAAACAGATTTTTATATGTTCTTTTTTACGGTTAACTACTTTTGAGTCTGGCATCAATAAATCTCGAATTTAAAAATGAAAATAAAAAATTTTTTCGAATTAGATTTTTTGACAAATTCAGATTAATCAGGTTTTCTATTAATCTCTACCTGAACAACGTAGTCCCCCATAAATTTTTGTCTGGAATTCTTAAAATCAATTAAAGAAATCTGAATGTATCTTGCAATATCACTTTTTATTTCAGTAATTAAATTGCCTTTAATTTTATAATCATCATTTTTTTGCCAGTCTTTTGACTGCATTAACCAGTTTTTGCCCAAACAATTTTTTATGCTTTTAATTAATCCTTGAAAAATTTTTTCAGCTTCTCTTAAATCATTTCCTTCATAAAATTTAGCAATGTATGAACCATCAATCTCATCTATGAAAGCATCAACAGAACCATTAAGTTTTATAAAAGACTGTTTTAAATTCACAGGTGTTTCGAGCAATAAAAAGTAAGCTTTTGAATGAGCAAGCAAAAAATTGAGCGTTGTGCAAAAATCAGAATTTCGTGGAAGTGAAACAGAATTAGCTGCTGCAACTGCTAATTGTAATGTGTAACTCCCAGATGATGTTGAATCTCCTACTACATACAAAATCCATTCACCACTAACAGGAATTTTTGTAATAATTGTTGCAATATTCATTTTCTCAATTAATGATTCCTTAAAGACTTTTCCTTCTGGATTTACAAAAACTAATCGGGGTGAAAATTCATCCGAATGTATAAGAAAATTTACTTCTTCCCCTTCATAAAATTGAATTTCATATCCATCGTATCTTCCAAAATTTTTTTGATACTTATCGGATTTTTCTAATGAACCTTCAATTTTGTTAAATTCAACTTCAAACTGTGCAAAAAGAGATATGCTTAAACAAAAAATAAATAAAAGACTTATTCTAATTTTTTTCATTTTATTATCCATTAATATTTTTATTTGTTTTTCTTAGTAAAGCTTCGCATCCAAAAGATATAAATTCACTAAGAATCGGAATGTCAGGGAGTATAACAGTAGGCAATCCAAATCTTATACTGTAAATTGGTCTAAACAGATACAAATCTTTTTTCACAACATTAAAATTGTGCTCTTGAGATAATCTTTCAAATTCTTTGATTGTGCACCCTGTTGAAAAATGAAGTTTAATCTCGTCAATGTAATCTTCCCTTTCGTTCAACATTTTTGCAACTGGCTTAAGAATAAATTTTGGAATTAGATGCAAATAAGGAATTGCTTTCAAGAAGCTTTTTCCAATTTGTTGATGTCCTGCAAACGGGGAAAATTTTGGAGGGAAACTAATAAATAAAAATCCATTTTCTTTTAGTAAAATATTTAAGTTTTCGAAAGCAGCTTTTTTATTTTTTATATGTTCAATAACCTCTCTCATAATTATAAAATCAAAACCTGAGGTAAATTCTAAGTGATTAGAAATTTTTTCAATCAATTTAGAATCAGTTATATCACCAACAAGGATTTTCAGCGCAGGATTTTTTCTATTTGCAATCTCAACTCTTCTTTCATCGAGTTCAATTCCTACAGCTTCAATTCCTATAGAAATTAATTCTTCAATCAATCCGCCTTCAGCACATCCAATCTCAAGTACTTTCAGTTTATGAAAATCAGGAATATGTTTTTGAAAAAAAGGAATTAGATAATTTCTTGTAAATTCTTTTTGTTCGTAATAATGTTTTTCTGCCATAAATTTTTTTATAATTCTTGAACTCCAATTTAAACAAAGTTTGAAAGCTCTCAAATAAGAGGAAAAAATTTTTTCAAAATGAATTTGGATAAAGTTAAATTCTTGCATTTATTTGTCATTAAAAATAAATTTTGTTCGCTTTTTTTTAATTATGATAGAAAATTCAGAAGAAAAGAACATAACTGTTAACCGCAAAGCTCAGCATGAGTATTTTATAAGACAAAAATACGAAGCTGGTATTGTTCTTGTTGGAACTGAGGTAAAAGCTTTAAGGCAAAATAAAGCAAGTTTGGTTGACAGTTATGCAGTTATTCAAAATGATGAAGTATGGCTAATTAATGCAAATATTTCTGTATATGATCAGGGAAGTTATAATAATCATGACCCATTAAGAAAAAGAAAATTATTATTAAAAAAGAACGAGATTAGAAAATTAAAAAGAGCAGTCGAAGAAAAAGGCAATACATTAATACCGCTAAGAATGTATTTTAAAAATGGAAAAGTAAAAGTTGAATTGGCACTTGCAACTGGCAAAAAGAAATATGACAAACGAGAAGACATAGCAAAAAGAGATTTTAATCGAGAAATGCAGAGAAAATTCAGACAGAAATAAAGGAGAAAATGTTGGAGAAAAAAATTTCCTTTCCCCCCGTAAATGAACAAATGGACATTATCAAGCGCGGAGTATCTGAAATAATACCGGAAGAAGAATTAGTTGAAAAACTTGAAAAATCATTAAAAGAAAATAAACCACTTAACATTAAACTTGGATGTGACCCAACACGACCAGATTTACATTTAGGACACTCTGTAGTTCTAAGAAAACTTGCACAATTTCAACAGCTTGGTCATACAGCAATTTTAATCATTGGTGATTTTACAGGGATGATAGGCGATCCATCTGGAAGAAATTCTGCACGTCCACCGTTATCATTTGAAGAAGCAAGAGAAAACGGCAGAACATATTTTGAACAGGCCTCTAAAATTCTTGACAGAGAAAAAACAAAAATAGTATTTAATTCTGAATGGCTTGGAAAAATGACTTTTGCTGATGTAATTAAATTAGCATCGAAATATACTGTTGCAAGAATGCTTGAAAGAGATGATTTTACTAAAAGATATAAAAATGGAATTCCCATTAGCATACACGAAATTTTATATCCACTTGCTCAAGCTATGGATTCAGTAGCAATTCAAAGTGATGTGGAGCTTGGAGGCACAGATCAGAAATTTAATTTACTTGTTGGAAGAGATATTCAAAGAGAATTTGGCTTATCACCTCAGGTAATTTTAACAATGCCATTACTTGTTGGAACTGATGGTGTAGAAAAGATGAGCAAGTCACTTGATAATTACATTGGAATTAATGAACCACCAAAAGAAATTTATGGTAAAACACTTTCAATTCCTGATGAATTAATTTATACATATTTTGAATTGACAACAGATGTATCAAACGAAGAGTTGAAAAAAATTAAGCAGCAACTTGAAAATCCTGATGTTAACCCGAGGGATATCAAACGAGCCTTAGCACGTAAACTGGTAAGTATGTATCATTCAGAAGAAGCAGCTTACGAAGCAGAGAGAGAATTTGATAATATATTTGTTAAAAAAGGACTTCCTGATGAAATCCCAGAATTTAAGTTTGAAAATAATTTAAAGGAAATTGAGATACTCGATTTAATTGTGAAAGTAGGGTTTGCACCTTCAAGGAGCGAAGCAAGGCGACTTGTAATTCAAGGTGGTGTTTCAATTGATGGAGAAAAAATTTCTGATATTAAACAAATAATTAAAATAAATAAACCAATGATTTTAAAAGTTGGCAAAAGAAATTTTATTAGATTAACTTATGATTAAATTAATGGAGGTAAACAAAGTGTACGTTCCAACTAAAATCTTTTTTACAAAAGGCGTTGGAAAGCATAAAGAATATTTGGCTTCTTTCGAATTGGCTCTTCGCAGCGCTGGTATTGAAATTTGTAATCTTGTATCAGTCAGCAGTATTTTCCCTGTAGGTTGCAAAATAATTCCACGAAGTCAAGGACTAAAATTATTAAAACCAGGGCAGATAACTCATTGTGTAATAGCAAGAAATTCTACTAACGAACCAAACAGATTAATTGCCTCTTCAATTGGTGTAGCTATTCCTGCAGATAAAAATATGTATGGATACCTCTCAGAACATCATCCATTTGGACAAACAGAAAAAATTGCTGGTGATTACGCAGAAGATTTAGCAGCTACAATGCTTGCTACAACTTTAGGAATTGAATTCGATGCTGAAAAAGCCTGGAACGAACGTGAACAGGTTTACAAAATGTCAGGTAAAATTGTTCGTACTTTCAATATTACACAATCAGCACAAGGAGATAAAAATGGGCTCTGGACAACAGTAATTGCTGTCGGAGTTCTTTTACCATAACTTATGATACACGGACATTTTTTATTCTGGGTTATATTTTCTTTATTAGTAGCAATAATGTTTTATATTGACCTTTATGTAACTGACCATAGAAAAGATAAAATTGGTATAAGGTCAAGTTTAATCTGGAGCGGCATATGGATAATTACCGCTCTGTTTTTTAACCTGCTTATTTATTTTTTCCTTGAAGATGGGCATCAAAAAGCATTGGAATTTCTTGCTGGTTATTTAATTGAAAAATCTTTATCTGTTGACAATCTTTTTGTCTTCTTGATGATATTCAATGTTATGAACATTAAAGATGTCCATCAGCCTCATATTCTCAAATGGGGAATTATTAGTGCAATTATAATGAGAATTATTTTTATTCTTGCTGGTGTAACATTAATAAAAATATTTCACCCAATTATTTATGTATTTGGAATTCTCCTTTTTTATGCAGCATACAAAATGGCATTTCAAAAAGAAGAAAAAATCAATTATGAGAAAAATCCTGCAATAAAATTCATTACAAAAAAGTTCAGGATATTAACACAATACGAAGGAGGGAAATTTTTCGTAAAATTAAATGGAAAAATTTTTCTTACTCCCCTTTTCCTAACTCTTATTTTAATTGAATCTTCAGATATTGTTTTCGCCATCGATTCTATCCCAGCAGTAATTGCTATCACGCATGACCCTTTTATTATAATCACATCTAATATATTTGCAATTCTTGGGCTTAGAGCACTTTATTTTGCTCTGGCAGGCATAGTTGATTTGTTTGTGTACTTGAAATATGGTGTAGCAGTAGTTTTAGCATATGTAGGAATTAAAATGTTAATTTCTGATTTCTTCACAATACCTATAATAATTTCTTTATTATTCATCATTATTTGTCTTGCTTTATCAATTATCTTATCACTTATTAAGAAAAAACATTCTGGATGAGTTTTTTACTCCAATAAAGTGAACAATCAGTGAAGCTGCTAATCCCACTATCATGGGTTCGATTTCTTCTATACATTTAATTGAAACATTTTGTTTGAGAATTAACCATATTAAACTTGATATTACTCCAAGAATAAGTTCAGCAATAGCATATTTTTCTGTTACTCTGATTTTCTCAAAGTAAGCACCAAAAATTAAAATAATAATTCCCGGAATACATAAACTCCCAATTAAATACCATAAGGAAATAACTGATTGAATATAATATGCAAGAATTACAGATATAAAGGCGGATACAACAATTCCCCAACGTGTATACATGGGAATTTTATCTTCTCTTTTTTCTTTATTTAATTTGAAAATGAAATCCCTTCCAAATGTTGTTCCGCTTAAAAATAAAAAGCTGTTTGATGTTGAAATGATTGTTGCAAATAAAGCTGCATAAAAAATTCCTTTTAATCCTGAACCCAAAACTTTTTCTGCATATAAAGGAAATGATAAAACTGGATTTTTTATTTCTGATAATAATGCACGACTATAAAGTCCGGTTGTTGTAGTTAAAAAATCAAATAATATCCAGAATATTACAGAAATTAAAATACCATACTTGGCTATTTTTCCATTTTTAGCTGCATAACATCTTTGATGAAAACCGGGGTCGGCAAATGTCCATAAAGCAATAAGAAACCAGACTATAACATATATGATTGAAGCATCGCCTGTTAGTTTAAGATGAGTTGGAGGAAGATTATTTCTTAAAAAACTATAATCTCCTACTTTCAAAAAAGATATAACAACAATTAAAATGAAACCAATGAACATTATAAAAAACTGAACAGCATCGGTATAAAGGTCAGATTTGTATCCACCTTTCATTAAGTATATCGATGAAAAAAATGCAGCAGCAATTAATGACCATAGTAGATTAATCCCAAAAACCAATTGAATTAAATTTCCAATCATTAAAATATATGGCGCTGGAGAAACTAGAATAAATATTAATACTGAAGAAATTATTCCTGCTTTTTTACCATAAGTAATTTCAATTTTATCTGGGATTGTATATAAGGATGAATTTCTAATTTTCTCTGCAAAGATAAAAGCAAATATAACTGCAAAGATATAATATGGCAGACCCTGTGTAAACCAGCTTAACAAACCGCTTTTATAAGTAAACTCACCTACACCAAGAATTCCGCCATACCAAGTAGAAACATTTGTCAGCACAAAAAGCCACAAACCAACTTTTCTTCCTGAAAGTAAATATTCTGATGCATCACCTTCTTTTTCTCTGGATGGAATTAATCCAATAACTAAAATTACTATAAAGAACAAACTTATTATCAATATATCAAGAAAACTAAAAGAGACCATATTTTATCATCATTTCAAAGTCACGAATAATAAATACTTTACCATTTTTTATATTAAGTTCAACAGATTTACCAATTGCTACATTGCTTGTGCTTTCTCGTTTGCCGAATGGTAGCGATATATTTTTTAACGGATATTTTAATCCAGACGATTTTATTTTCGTATCACTATCAAAACCATAGATAGAAATTATTTCACCAGGATAAGTTTGCAATGTTATTTTGCCTGTAACGGCTTCAAGTATTGATTTTTTATGAATTATCTTAATTTTAATCTTACTAAAAAACTTCAATACAATCCCAAGATTACAGAATGTATGGTCTAATCTATCTCCCGTAGCTCCAATTAAAATTGCTTCATTAAATTTTTGTTTAATTGCATACTTCAAACATTTTTCAACATCAGTGTCATTCTGACTTTTTATCTTAATAATTTTGCATTTGTCATAATAGAAATCGTAAGTCTCTGGCAAAATTGAATCTAAGTCACCAATTATAATATCTGGAATCAAATCATATTTTAGTGCAGAGTTAGAGCCTCCATCAGCACAAATCAAAGTAGAATAACCCTTACTATCTAAAAGATTAATAACTGATTTTTTTGGAGGCTCGCCATTAGCAAGAATTATGCACTTTTTCATAAACCTACTTTTACTCCAAAAAGAAAATTTCTTTCAGCAGCAGGGAAAAATTCTTTTCCAATACCATAAGATGCATAGAGATTGTCAAATAAATTATTAATCTGTACATACAACTTAATATTTTTTAAATAAGAATTTATAAATAAATTATAACTTGCATAAAAATTCGCAACAAAATATGCATCAACTTTATTATCGGTATAATCAGCCACCTTAGAATAAATTTTCAGATAATCAATAAGTTTGTTGTCATAATTGTCAGTAAAGAATGAACCAACATATTTTCCTGTCAATTGCACTAATAAATTTTCATAATTAACCTTCAATATTGCATTAAAAGTTACATCGGGAAATCCACTAATTCGATTTCCTGATAAATCTAATTTAATAGTTGAAGCAGTTTTCTTATCATAAAAATAAGCGGCTCCACTGCTAATATAATTTTTGCTCAAAGAACCATTTAATGTTAATTCTATAATATCATTATGATTAATTGAAAAAGTTCCTTCCAATCCATAATGAATTGTTTTTTCCATATTTCCTGTAATTGGCTGACCAAATCTATCCACTTGCCCACGCTTTACAATTTCATCATTAAACAACATGTAAAACAGATTTAATGAGGCATTAAAATTATCATTTGAATAAGAAGAACCAAACTCAAAATTATTCATTGTTTCAGGTTTAACGAGTGGTTTCGAAAAATCATAAGTGCCATCAGATTTAGTTTCAAATTGGGGAACTGCACCACCACTTGATTCAGCAGCATCATAATAATTTTTAAGTCTTGGTTCTCGTGTTACTCTTGCAAAAGAAAAATAAAAATTCCAATCGGAAGAATAACGATAATTAATTCCAAATCTTGGATTAAAATAGAGGTCATCAATACTAAAATTATTATTCATATATCTTTCATTTTTAATTTTATATTTATGATAAGATAATTGAGCTTCGGCAAGTAAATTTATATTAGATGTAAGTTGATAATTTTCATTTGCAAAAAAACTTAATATATCTTTTCCGCCTTCATAGTAGTAATAACGGAAATCTTTTGTTAGACCTTCAGGCAAATTTTCACCATAATTGATACTTCCCCAATGAACAGAATTATGTAATCGGAGTTGACCACCTACTATTAATTCACCATTAATATGTTTGATGCTTGCGCGTGGAATCCATCCCCATTGTTTATTTTCAACCATTGCGCGAATTAAAACATTTCCAGGATTTTGAGCTGGACGAAAACCATTTTCTTTTGTTAATCTGAAATAAGTGGTATCCCCCCACGAACCGTCATAATCAAAAAATCCATTCCCAATGACTAAAAACAAAGCTGAGTTAAAAGTTACATTATCATTCAGTTTGAATTCATTTAATAATTCAAAATGAGGTTGTGAGAAATTTTCAATTTCATCAGGTCTTCTTTCGAGAGTATATGTATAATTTTTTTTATCAGCTTCCCAGTAAGAATAGTTAGCTTTACGAAGATTTTTATCTTTAATAGCAAATTTTGGCAAGCCTGTATATGCTAAGCCATCAGCAAGTGGTCCACCAAAAATATTTATTTGTGTAATTAAATTTTCATCGTAACGAACAGCAGATAAATGATAAGATTTCAAATCAACCCAGCTTGAATTGCGATATCCGCTGCTCAATGTTTGAGAAAGTTTAGCATAAATTGAATACTTGTTGTTAATTAGTCCACTTGATACTGCAGCAGAATATTTTCTTGTATTAAAACTTCCAATTGAAGAAGAAAACTCTATACGAGGCTGGTCAGAAAAAGTTGAAGTAATAATATTTATAGCTCCGCCAATTGCAGCGTAACCTGCAATACCAGAACCAGCTCCCCTTTGCACTTGAATTAATTCAGTGCTTTCGAGCAAATCTGGAAAATCAATCCAGTAAACATTGTGGTCTTCAGGATCATTCTGCGGTATTCCATTAATAGAAACAGAAATTCTGCGCTGGTCAAACCCTCTAATACTTAAGTAATTATATCCAAGTCCATTTCCATTTTCAGAATAAAATGTAGCTGATGGAGTATAACTTAATATTTCTGGAATATCTTGATAAGTATAAGTATCGGCAAATTTATTTCGTTCAAGTTTAGTAAAACTTAATGGTGTAATTCCAGATTTTGCAATTGTTCCTTTTACAAGAACTGTTTGACTTGTAATTAATTTACTTTCAAGAAAAATAATCCTGTCTGGAAATTTTAATATTTCTTCTATTGAGATTTCCTTTGGTTCATATCCCAGATATGAAATTAATAATATATCAGAATTTTTGAAATCTCCTTTTAGAATAAATTTTCCATTTTCATCTGTACTTGTACCAAAGTTTGTACCTTTAACAATAACATTTGCTAAATATAAAGGTTGTTTACTTGAAGAGCTAAAAACTCTTCCGCTTATTATAGTTTGTGCATAAATACTATTTAATAAAAACAAAAAAAGAATAATTAAGTTTTTCATTTTTATTCCTCCTTATCCTTGCAACTGCAAGATTTTAAGAAATAAAAAAGCCGTTTTTGAGGAAAACGGCGTAACTTAATTATTCTTGTTACCGTTTCCCTACGCTGGCATTACCCAGATCAGGTTCAAGGGTATAATCTCAGCCCCGTTTGGAGCACCCCTAACGACTTTTTTATTTTTAAGAACTAATTAGTTAATTAAAATTGCTATGCAAATGTAATCAATTGTTATTTATTTTCTAATCTTTAATATCTGACCAATTTTTACTTTATCACTTTTTAGATTATTCCAGGAAATTATATCAGCTACAAGAACTTTGTAAAGTTTTGCAATTGTCCAGAGGGATTCACCTTCTCTAACTTTGTGAATCTGAATATTCTTATTTGAATTATTTTTTGCAACAAGATTTTTATCAGTTGATTTAGCATCTGACCTGGCACTAACTTCATTATCAGAGTAAATTATAAGAGTTTTTCCAGCAATAATTTTATTATTTGTTAAATTGTTCCACCTTTTAATATCTTTTATAGAAACATTAAATCTTTGTGCTATCTTTCCGATTGAGTCACCTTTTTTCACAACATATTTCATAACATTTGAATTTCTTTTAACAGTGTTATCACCATAAGAACGTATATCATCTTTGCCATGTACAGTTAATACTTGTCCTATACGAATTGAATTTGATTTCAAGTTATTCCACTTTTTAAGTTGTGCAATTGTTACTCCAAATTTTGTTGCGATTTCGCTTAACGATTCCCCTTTGCGTACAGTGTATCTTGTTGTTGTTCTATTTGATAAAGAATTAAAAGCTGCATTTCTTGAATTACCCGAGTAAACAACTAACTTTTTGCCTTTATATATATTATTGCTTTTTAGATTATTCCATTCTTTTAATTGAGCAACCGTAACACCATATTTGGATGCTATACTTGATAATGATTCTCCACTTCTTATTTTATGTTCAATCCATGACACATCTGAGTTTACAAATAAAATTTCACTTTTTTCTTTTTCACTCATTTCATTAATTCTTGAATAATAATCAACTTTTTCTTCTGGAACATAAATAGTCAGTTCTTGACCAACTTTAACTCTTGTTGTGTAGGGTAGATTATTCCAGTTTCTTAAGTCTGATACTCTTACATCAAATAAATCAGCAATATCTACAAGATTATCTTTACTTTTAACAACATACTTAACTGGGGTTTTACCTTCAGGAGCTATAAATTCTACTGAATCTTCCTGCATAGCAGAATAAATTTGAGCATATTTATCATCATTTGTTGATGTTGTAATTTGAAGTTTATATGAAGGGTTATTATCAAGTGAAGTAATTTCTTCTTCAACAGCAGGAAGCATATCAGTATTTATTGGAAGGTCATCAACACTAATATTAGATTTTGGGATTTTTAATTCAAAGCCCGGGCTTAATTTTTTCCGTAAAGAAATCCTATTAAATTCTGCGAGTTGAGAAATACTTACATCGTACAGATTAGCAATTTTAGATAATGTTTCTCCGGGTTGAACAGTATGAATAACATATTGAAGTTTAGCATCGTCTGGCAAATTTTTAAGATTTTGAGCAAAAACACCATAAACTTTTGCAGGAATTTTTAATGGATATCCACCTTCAAAATCAGGTGGAGTAACATTTTGTGTTAATTCAGGATTCATATCACGAAGTAAATCCACACTAATACCAGCACATTTTGCAAGAACATTCAAATCAATTGATTCATTAATTCTATAAATTGCATAGTCATGAGGCTTTTCATATTGAATATCAGTAAAACCATATTTATCAGGCTGACTTGCAATCAAAGTCACAGCAATATATTGCGGCACATAATTTCTTGTCTCACGGGGCAAATAAGGAAGTATTTTCCAGAAATCACTTGAACCGGCTCTTCTCATAGCTTTACGTACTCTGCCTTCACCGCTGTTATAGGCTGCAAGCGCTAAATACCAGTCCCCAAGTGAATAGTATAAATCACGAAGATGTCTTGCAGCAGCACGAGTTGCTTTTTCAGGGTCTTTTCTTTCATCTATATAAAAATTAATTTCAAGGTCATAAAGCCTTGCAGTGCCTTTCATAAATTGCCACATTCCAACTGCTCTTGCCCACGATCGGGCTACTGGATTTAAACCACTTTCAGGCATGCTGAGAAAAATCAATTGCTGCGGAACTTTCTCTTCTGCAAAAATTTTTGCCATCATCGGGAAATATTTACCTGAACGCGAAAGCCATGTTTCTATAAATCTTCTTCCCCTTCCTGTAAAATACTCAATATATTTTTCTACATATTTGTTAATTTCTAAAGGGAAATCCCCTACTATAACCGTAGTATAATTATCATCAATTACTTCTATTGAATCTTCAAGCATTGGGATTTCAGGAATTCTTTTGTTAGTCCATTCTTCGAGTGCACTTATCGAAGCATTTTCTGGGAGTTCTTCCAGACTTTCTACATAACTTTTGTAATCCTCTACTATTGCATTTTCTAATTGAATGAATGTAATATTTTCTTCTATGTTGGGATAATAACTAAGTTTATTTATTGTCGATAATGCAGATTCGTAATAATTCAATGCTTCAACCTTAAAACCCAACCTTTGTTTATAAAGCGCCTTAACATAATCCTTTCTTGCATTTTCAAGCATCTCGTTTACAATTGATTGTATCCCTGATGTTTTAATAGTATCAGAAATTATTCGGTTTGTTTTTGTTGTAGAGTTTAGTGAACTGCATGCATTAATAAGAAGAACAATTATCGGCAGAAATAGTATTTTTTTCACACACACTCCGTATTTGAATTTGGTTTGCAATTTAATGCCTTAAGAAAATTTTGTCAAGTAATTACTTAAAAAGTTTATTTATTTCCTTCAGTGAAAATAATTTAAAACAAAAATTTGTCTAATAATGCTATTAAACTATTAAATCAGCAAACATATTTGAGTAGTCAAGTGATTTGAATGTATTGATTATTTCTTCTCTTGTTTTGATAAATTCAGCTGAATTAAAAATTGAAAAATCTTTTTTACTGCCAAAGTTAGTTTTGATTGTTTTTATTATTTCGCCAGGATTTTTTTTCATTAAATAAATTTTATCCGATAAAAATAATGCATCGCTAATATTTGTTGTAGCCAATAGAAATGAAACTTCAAATTCATGTTTAATTTCATTTACTATGATTAACATTTCCCCACGACTTTGTGCATCCAAGATGGTAAATGGTTCATCAAGCAAAATTAAGGATGCATTACGAATCAGAGCCTGAGCTAATAATATTCTTAATCTAAATCCATAACTTTTATTAATTGGGATATGAAATTCATAACCATCCAACCCAACAAATTCGATAATCTTTTTCAATTTATTTTCATCATAACTTTTTAATCCAAACAAGATATTTTCTTTTACAGTAAGCCACGGAAATGATGCAGGTTTTGACGGAATTAAAAAAAACGAATTTTGAAAATCATTTATAATGCTGCCATTGTAATTCTCTTCGATGCCTTTAATAATTTTTAATAAAGAAGATTTCCCTGCACCAACTGGTGCAATGACTGATGCAAACTCTTTGTCACCAATGTTAAATGAAATATTTCTGAATAGAATATTTTTTACTCCATATTCATCAACGAATTCTTTAGATAAATTTTTTATTTCTATCATTTATAATTCCCAGAAAAAATATTTTTCTTGAATAAATTTAATTAACAAACATCCTATCCAAATTAGTAATGTTATAATTATGGTTAAAGCAAATATTCCAGCCAAATCGTTATATAATAATATTTTTCTGTAAGCACCGCCAAACCCATTCCCATCAATATATTCATAAATTAAAATTATTAACCACAATGAATAATGAATCTTTTCCAATTTTTTTAATAAATATGGTTCGAACGACTTAAAAATTACTTTTTG
>CAZNFW010000021.1:0-510 GCA_964572725.1 uncultured Melioribacter sp. | reverse complement strand
TTTTAAACTCATCAAAAATAGATATTTTTAATAATGCAGTAACAAACACGAATCCAAATATAAATTCGGCAATAATTGAATCATTGAACCAGAAAATAAAAAAAATAACGGTGAATAAAGAAGGTATATATTTGTAAAATCCAAATGTATTATAAATACCCTTTAAAAAATTTATGTAATAAAGTAAATGCTTAAATATAAAAAAGGAAAAAAATGATGCCAGAGCCAGAGATAAATAAACGCAGGTAGTAGTTAGTGCCATGGAAGCTAATAAATTATAATCAATCCAGATAGAAGAAAAAGATTCGATTAATAAAGATGGCTTAGGTAAAACTTTGTTTACAGGGAGAATAAATTCAAAAATTAATATGTACAAAAACAGAAGTGTAAATAAAAAGTAAAATTGATTTTTCCAATTATTTTTTTTCATTTGTATATAAAAATTGTAATGAATATTGATTTCAATAGAAAATTATTTATAAAAAAATCTTAAATCAAACTATAAATTCA
>CAZNFW010000020.1:0-52814 GCA_964572725.1 uncultured Melioribacter sp. | reverse complement strand
ATCAATGATATTTTGTTCAGGAATATCAGGTAGTTGTTCTTTTACTCTTAATTTCTGAATTCTGTTAGTTATCACATAAATATTCTTTTTATCAACAATGCCGTCAAGACGTTTAACAGTATCCTGAATCATTGTATTTTCGCCAAAGATACGAATTAATTGTTTTGGTTTTTTTTCTTTGCTTCTTGGCCAGAAGCGGGAACCTACTCCGCCAGCCATTATAACAACAAACAGTTCCATTATACTACCCTTTTTGTTTGAGAAATCATTTTACCAAAATTTTCTGCTCTATTTAAATAATTTGTTATATCAACTTCCTTTCCTCTTACAACAGCAACAATCACAATTAAACAAGCTCTTAATGATTCAATTACTAAATTACTTGGTGCTATTTTTTTTTGATTGATAGCCTCGAGTCCTTGAGCAAATATTTTATGCATATTAGATATTATTTCAAACCCTACTTTTTGAGAAAGTTCACCATTCTCGTTCATTAATTTAATGTATGAATTAATTTCACTCTCTGTATAATCATACTTTGCAACTCTGGTCAAAAAAGCATCTAATTCTTTAATTGGTCTTAATACTTTTTCTTCATACCGTTCAAAGCTAAAATCATTATCCTTAGAAAGTTCTGCGAAAATCAAAGCTTCTTTCAATTCATCTGCACGAGACCTTTGTGGAATTTTAATAGGTTCTGTTTCTATTGTTTTTTTCTCTTCCCTTTTTGTTAAATCAACATCAACAGGTTGATTATCTATTCGGTTAAATATATTTCTCATTGTTTGAGGGGTTATTACATCAAGCAAGTAATTAATTTCTTTTACTAAATAATAACTGTGTTCTTTAAATTTTTCAGAAAGTTTTAAGAAATCAATTTTACTATTTTCCAGAAAGTTTAATATTTCACTGAGCTTAATTCCAAGCTTAGAAAGTTCTGTAATCTTTTTGAAATTTTTTATTTCCTCTTCAAGATTATTAGTTTTATTTAATCTTTCACGAAGGATAGCAACAGTTTCAATTTTTTCTGAACTTAACCTTAGATTATTTGATGCATGAATAATACATTGAATTATGTATTGTTTGACAAAGTCCAATCTTTTACCAAAAACTTTATATAACTTTAGTAAATGTAACTATTTTAAATAATTATAACATTTTTAAAATATACAGAAAAAATAAAGTGGGAAATAGTATTCCTTGATTTTGTAGAAAACTGGAAAGTTAGAACTTTTAAGCTTACAAAATTATGCGAAAAAGTTCTTCTTAATATTAATTATTCAGAAAGCATAATTTTTGTTAAGCGTTCATAATCATCTTTCATTTTTTTTCTTGCAGAGGAAAAGAACCCTTTCGGAAGTTTTAGAACTTCCCATACTTTAATGTTTGGTTCAGGTATAAAATTATCTCCGCCATATCCTAATTCGAGCGCCCTTGCAACAACGTCCCCCAGATGAACAGAAGCCAATAATGTATTAACATTATTTCCTATTAATCCTGTGTGATGAGAACTGACAATACTGACAACAGATTGCGGCAGTTTCCATTTTTCTGCAATTAACTGCCCAGCACGAGCATGATTTAAACCGAGTATTTCAAGTTCTGCATCTTTAATAGGAATTTTTTTTGACTCAACAAGTTCAATAACTTTTGAATATTCATTAGGCACATATTCAAAAAAAACAAGTTTGCCTATGTCATGAAAAATACCAGCCAAAAAATAATTTTCTAAATTTTTTTCTCCTACTGCCGCACCAATTAATCTTGTAGCAACACCAACACCAATTGAATGAGCCCACAAATCTAATGGTTTGAATTTTTTAAAAATTTTATTCTTTGAAAATGTATTTATTATTGACAATGCAAAAATAATATTCTTTACTTCATTAAAGCCAAGATATAATAAAGCCTGAGAAATTGTATCAATTCTTCCTCTTAACCCATAAAACGGAGAATTAGCAACTTTTAAAATCTTAAAAGTTGCTGCCTGGTCAGCTGAAATAATTCTGGCTATTTCCTCTTTCGTTGTATTAGGATTTTCCATTGCCTGAGAAAGATTAGTATAAACAGTAGGTAAAGTTGGTAAGTTATTTACACCTTCAATAATTTTTTTAATTACATCCATTGCACCCTCTTCGTACTTTAAATTTTTTCAAGAATTTGTTGAGTAGCAATTTCAATTAATTCATTTTCATAATCATTTTTGGGTCTCCATGTAACTCTTTGACTTAATATTGCTTTTGCTTTTTCTATGGTTTCGTTGTCATATTGTTTATTAGAACTATTTTCATTTTCATCAATCACATAAATAGTTTGTATACCACAAGATTTAAGAAATTTAACATGCTTTGCTTCCAATTTAATATTTGCACCTAATAATGTATGTCCAAAACGGTTTTGTATTGGCTCAGCTAAAATCATACCGTCCTGGATTTCATCAACAGATATTAATTTTGACATATTTATTTTTATTCCTTAATTGAAATATTTCCAATATTATATTCGAAAAATTTCAAATGTTTTTAAGCAGCTTTTAAATATTTTACTTATAAAAATTCAGTTAAAAAATAAAATTAAACCAACAAATTCCTGCTGCAAGCGATAAAAGAGTTATTATTAAACCTGATTTTAAATACTCAATAAAAGATATAGGAACAAAGTGTTTTTTTGCAGATTCAACAACAATCAAATTTGCTACAGAACCTATTAAGGTAAGATTGCCTGCAAATGTTGTTGCCATTCCAAGTACCAACCAAGCATGTTCTGGATTTGGCATGTGTTGAATTACGGGTTTTAGTAATAAAACAGCTGGAACATTCGATACTATATTGCTTAGGATTGATGAAGTCAATGCTAATGAAAAAATTGACTTTGTTAAATAAGGCTGAATTGTTATTGATAAATATTTACCTATTCCAGAAGTATCTATAGATTTAGTTACTATAAAGAGAGCAGAGAAAAATACAAGCAGCGACCAATCAATTTCTTGAAAAACACGTTCAGGTTTTAATCTCCTAGTAATTAATAAAATGCTTGCACCGCCAAGAGCAGCAAGAGTAATTGATACTCCTGCAAAAAAAGCAATAATCATCAATGTAGTTGCTATAATACTTTTTATGAACAAAGGTTTATATGGTTTGACTTCCTCGATTTCCACTTTGTCAAACACGATTTTATAAAATTCATTTTTATATAATATTGATATAATTAAAATTACTATAAGAAGACCAATTAATGATGGCAC
The DNA here is from genome assembly GCA_964572725.1 of uncultured Melioribacter sp. Lineage (GTDB taxonomy): Bacteria > Bacteroidota > Ignavibacteria > Ignavibacteriales > Melioribacteraceae > Rosettibacter. The sequence continues at coordinate 49,570 of CAZNFW010000020.1, read as the reverse complement.
AATTTGATATAATGCATATTTTGCAAATGGAATTCCTGATGCTATACCAATTATCATATTTTGTGGGTTTCCAATTATTGTAGCAGCTGAACCAATGTTTGCAGATACCGCTAACGCAATAAGATAAGGTACAGGATTTCGTTTTAGTGCAATTGTCACTTCAACTATTAAAGGAGTAAAGACAATCACAATTGTATCATTTAAGAAAATAGCAGATAATAAACCTGATGAAAATGTAATTAAACATAAAAGCTGCATTGGTGTTTTTGCAAATTTGATAATTTGAAAAGTAATTAACTTAAAAAATCCGGCTATTCTTAAATTTCCATTAATAATCATCATAGCAAAAAGCAGAATTATTGTATTCATATCAATTGCATTATAAGCCTGATGAAGAGAAATTGCCTCGGAAAAAATAAGTAAAGAAGCTCCGACAAGTGCAATAGTTGCACGATTCATTCTAAACTGAGGAAAACTTCCAATAGCAATTCCATAAAGTGTAAGAAGTATTAAAAATAAGTGCAAGTAATAATTTACCACTTACTCTCCATATTTTGTTTTGAATCCCTTCAACATCCATTTTTTAGCAAGTAATAAACCAAGAGGACTAATTATAGCAATGCAGCCATAAACAAACCACATGAATTCTGTATTCATTTGTGATGGTGGAGTATTAGCCGGACAATATTTCATCAAAAACCATCCTGAATATAAACTTGTAATAATTTTTGTAAGAAACCATGGAAACTGCCCAATTCCCATATAAATTCCAGTCATATTTTTTGGTGCTATTTCAGCCACCCATTGTAAAAATCTTGGCTGCCACATAGCTTCTCCAATTGTCATTATAATTAAATATGCCATCAAAGTATTTATAGATGGTCCTAATGCAAGTATAAAAGTTGGAGATGCCATTACAAATGTTCCTGTTATCATCATATTGTAAGTATTTTTTTGTGATGTTAAAGCGGCAACAACTGGAGTTAATATGAAAATTAAAATCGGATTAAGATTTACAAAAAATTCAAAATTATCCTGCACAAATCCTTCAAAAGCTCTGCTTGTATAGAGAGGAAGTGTTAACCAGTTATGTGCAAATAAAGTTTGAACTGGAATTAAAATGAAAATAAAATATAAAAATCTTTTATCCTTGAGAGGGAAATTTTTAATATAAAATTTAATTTTTTCTTTTAGAGTCATATTGCCTAATGCATCATCTTCTTTATCATCGCTCAACTTGTCTTTGTTTGCTTCTTCCACTGCTTCTTCATAAGCTTTTTTTGTAATTATAAAATATACGATTAAAATTCCTGCTACTGTTAAAGCTACATATAACCAAAACACACCAAGTATAGTATAAGCTTTACGAACAGGTGGAGAAATTAGTCCTGGCAAAAATCCACCAAGATTCATCAATGCATAAAGCATTGCATATCCCATGGCAGCAGTTTTTTCATTTGTTAATTTTTTTACACCTGTATAACATGCGGGTTGATAAATGCCATAACCTAAAATAATTCCTAAAATGCCAAGCATAGCAATAATATGAGCAGAATTCCACAGTCCAGGCACTCCAAAGTTTGGAGCAAAAGTTAATAAAACTCTGCCAACAAGCATAAATGATAAAGCGATTAATAAAGATTTCCTTAACCCAATCCAATCTACTGTTGCACCTAAGAAAAGCATACTCAATGTAATGCCTGCTGTTAATATTCCCACCATATTTCCGGCACGTATATCATCAAGTTTAATATATTCATTAAAATAAATTGCTAATAAACCCACTACTCCGAAATATGTAATTCCTTCAATTACATATGAAAGATTTAATCCAAACAATGCTTTTGGAGTATGAAGCAAATCTTTAAAAGGCTGAGTAATTTCTTGAAATGTCTTTTTTAGAATATTTGCTGAATTATTGCGTTCCATATTTGCACCTTAAATGATTTTATGATAATGTTCATTTGTTATTAATCAACTTTTTATACTATATTAACTTCATATTCTAACTCAATATTAAATTTATTTTTTACTGCTTCTTTTATTTCATCAGCAAAATTTTTTATCTCGTCCCCTGTTGCATTTCCATAATTAATTATAACAAGTGCTTGTTTTTCGAAGGTGCCAGTATTTCCTTTTCGTTTCCCTTTATATCCACATTTTTCAATTAACCATGCAGCCGGGATTTTGTAATTATCATTGATTTGATGAAATGGTATGTCAGGATATTCTCTTTTAAGTAATTCTAAATGTGTAAAATTGATTTCTGGATTTTTAAAAAAACTTCCTGCATTGCCAAATTTTGTAAAATCTGGCAGTTTACTTTTTCTTATGTTAATTACAGCATTTCGAACTTCCTGTATGCTAATACTATCGTAATTTCTTCCCTTAAAATAATTTTGAATATCTCTATAACTTATATTCAGTTCTTTTTCTTTTTTTAATCTTAATACAACTGATGTTATTATAAAGTTATTTTTCAATTCTTTCTTAAAAATGCTGTCTCTGTAATTAAATAAACATTCATCACGATAAAATATTTTTTTTTCGAATTTATCAAGAAAGTATCCTTCTACATAATCTATAACACTACTAATTTCAGTGCCATAGGCTCCAATATTTTGTACTGGTGCTGCTCCAACAGTCCCAGGTATTAAAGATAAATTTTCTATCCCATAATAATTATTTTCAACAGTATAGCTTACTAAATCATCCCATATTACTCCTGCATCAGCTTGAATTATAATATTATTCTCATATTCTGTAAGTACTTTTATTTCACTGCTTTTGTATTTTATTATAACTCCATCATAATCTTTAGTAAATAATATATTGCTGCCAGCTCCTAATACAAGAACATTCTTTTTGCTTTTTATTTCTTTTTGTAATTCAGATAATTCACTTTCATTAAATATTTCAATAAAATATTTTGCTTTTACATCAATATTAAAAGTGTTGAGATGCTTTAATGGATAATTTTCATATAGATTCATGAATTACCTTGCATGATATAAGAAATAAAATTTTTGTTGAGGATTAATGAATATTGCAATTAACATTTTAGTTATCACCAAACAAATTATATATTATTTCCATTCAAAATATAAAGTTGTTATCGAGCTTTTTCCAATTAATGTTTTGAATATTATTTCCGTCTGACTGAAAAAGAACCGCCCCTTCTTTATCCGTTCTAAAAATTTTAATATTTCTTTCAGTTAATCTTTCAACCACTTCTTTATCTGGATGATTAAACGTATTAGAAATTCCAGCAGAAATAACAGCATACTTTGGCTTAACATAATTTAGAAAAATATTACTTGTGCTTGTTTTACTTCCATGATGACTGACTTTCAATAAATCTGATTGAAGAAATTTATTGTATTTCTTAACATAATTTATTTCAGCTTTCTTGCTAATGTCTCCTGTGAATAAAAATGATGTTTTACCATATTTAATTTTTAATACCCCGCTTCTATCATTAGAATTATTATAGTAGAGCGAATCGTTCAGAATATAAATTCTTACATTACCAATATTTAATATATTTTTAGAATAGTATTTAAATGGTATTGAATATTGCTTTAAAAAAGTTTCAAAATTTTTATCTTCTTTATCCATAGAATCCAAAGGTGGTTTATAAACAAATTTAATTTTGTTATTCTTTATTAAAGATAAAAAACCACGATAGTGGTCATAATCGATATGCGATATAAAAGCATAATCAATTTTTTTAATTCCCAAATATTCAATTAAAGGCATAATAATTCTTTTCCCATTATCAAAATATTTATTAGCATTTCCAGCATCAATTAGTGCTGTTTGTCCATCAGGAAATCTAAACAAATATGAATCTCCCTGTCCAACATCAATCACCATAATTGATAAGTAATTATCAGGCAAATAATTAACATTATCTAATTTCGACCATAAAATAAAATTAAATGTCAAGAGAATTATCATAATAATTTTTGCTTTCATTGATTGGAATTTTTTCCATAAATAAATTATTGCTGCAATACTTGTGTAATAAATAATCATATCAATTACAGAAAAACCAGTAACTGGTAAATATGCTATAGGTAGGTTTCCAAGTTTATTGGTTATGAAGTATAAAATGTATGTTAACAATTCATTCGCAGATGCATAGTATGAACATATTAATGGTGATATAAAAGAAATTATAATTGTAAATATACCTAACCCAATAATAAACCCAACCAAAGGAATTACTATAAGATTTGCAATCAATGAAATTATTGACAATTTATTAAAGTAAATTAAAACAAAAGGAATAGTTCCTATTTGTGCTGCAATTGACAGTGCTGCAAATAAAAATATATTTTGAATAAAATTTGATTTAATGTTTAGTTGATGAATAGCACTTTTTAAGATAGGATAAAAAATTAAAATCGAAATAACTGCTGCAAAAGAAAGCTGAAAACTTGAATAAAAAAGTTCATCAGGATTTATCAATAATATTATAAAAGCTGAAATTGAAACAGCATTAAAGCTGTTATACTTTCTGCCAGACATTAAGCTTAATATAATTACAATACCCATAATAGTTGCACGCACAACAGAAGGCGGAGCATTTGTTAAAATCGTAAATAAAATTAATCCAATTATTGTAAATGAGTATTTTAAGAAAATATTTAATCGCTGGAATAAAAAAATAAATATGAGTGATATAAACCCAACATGCAGACCTGAGACTGCTAAAATATGCACTACACCTGAATTGATAAATTCACTTTTTATTTCATAATCAATCAAACTGCGGTCTGCAAGCAATAAACCTCTTAGTAATGCAGTTGTATTCTTATTGTGAAATTTTGCTAAAACATTATCAACTCTCTTCCTGATTTCTAATATTGTATTGGATAGATTAAAGTGTGGATAAGAAATAATTTTTATATTAGAAGCATTTTTAATACTTAGTAAAGCATGTATTTGGTTATGATTCAAATAATATTCAAAATCAAATTCACCTGGATTTCTTTTATTTCGAGGTCTTAAAATATTTCCTGTTATTTCAACATAACTCCCTATTTTCAATGAATCATATTTTTCATTTAATCTTTTTTTAGAATCATTTAATAAACATTGAAAATTAATTTTTCTTTTTTCAACATAGTTTTGAAATATTATTGAATCGGAAGTTAAATAAAACACAAGTCTATTTTCTTTTATCAAATCAATATTCGTAACCTTTCCTGTTACCATAACATTGCGATAAGAAAAATTTTCAAATGGATAAATTACTTTTGATTTATGAAATGATGAGTAATAAAATGCGCTGACAAAAAATAAAGCAAGAACAAGAACAAATTGATTTAATGAACTCAATCTTTGATTTTTTATGATAAAAAGTGTTAACAGAATTATAATATAAAATGATGTTAAACAAAGAAGTATAAATTCATTTAATTGAAAAATTGACTGGAATAATAAACCGCAAATAAAAATTAATACAAATTTTATCAGCGGATAGTTATTCACTCATAAAGCTCCATTATTGCAGGTTTAATGTGATAAAGTTTTTTAATTTTTTTTGCCAATACATCGGAGTATTTACCAGCAGTAATTCCAAGAGCAGGATTTAATGTATGAGACTTTGTTGATAAATCTTCAAAGTTGCCGTGGTCGGAACAAATTATTAAACTCATATTTGATGGAAGGTTTTTTAATAAGTAATACATGAAATTATCAAATACATTTATAGTTCTGTCAAATAAATCGACATTTCTTCCATGACCAAGATGGTCTGTATAAAAATATTCAAATAAAGTGAAGTGATGACTATCAGCAATATTTAATAATCTATCAGCAGCTTTTTCAGGCGTAATTAAAGGAAGTTTATAATTCATTTTATAAATCAATCGATAATTATCAACATCAGCACTTAGTGCTTTGCCTCTGTGTATATCACCAATTCTGTTTAATCTAATATTGCTTAAAATGCAGCTCAGTGTTGTAACACTTAAAATTCTTCTTCCAGTTTTGACATAATCAAAAAATATTTTAGGATAAGCGTTGGCAAAAGCAACTTTTTTTCTTCTTCTTAAAAATTCTTTGAATATATTTTTTTTCTCTATTATAGGGATTAGAGTTGAATAAGGGTATGGACCAAAATGTTTACCAATAATTTTTTGTGCATTAACACCGCAAAATATTGAAGTCTGACCCGTTCCACTCAGTGGAATATCAGGCACACCAAGAATTGCATCAATTGGAAAAATGTGGGCATTATTAATAGAGATTCTTTTTTTTCCGAGATGAGGAATTTCACCAAATATTTCTGTAAATATTTTGAATTGATATTTAAAGAATGGGTTAAACTCGAAATCTTGTTTGCCAATTCCAACACCATCGACAAAAATCATTAATGTTGAATGCAATTGAATGCCCTTTATTTAGATTCTACTAAAATTGTAACAGGACCATCATTAAAAATCTTTACGAGCATCATAGCAGCAAATATTCCAGTTTTAACTTTTCCTTCGCCAAGATTTTGTTTCATACGATTTACAAATTTATTGTAAAGTTCTTCTGCTAATTCTGGCTTTGCTGCGTCAGTAAAACTTGGTCTATTGCCCCTTCGTGCATCTCCGTAAAGTGTAAATTGTGATATAACCAGAACTTCTCCATCAATATCTTTCAACGATAAATTCATTTTGCCATTTTCATCTTCAAATATTCTAAGATTTGAACATTTATCTGCAACAAAAATCATATCTTCATCAGTGTCTCCTTCTTTTACCCCAAGCAAAATTACCATACCTTTACCAATTGATGCTGAATAATTTGCTTCTTTAATTTCGACTGAACCTTCAATTACTCTTTGAACTAATGCTCTCATTTTTTGTCCCGTAAATTACTCTGTCAATTTGTTGATAATCTTTAAGAACATGAATGTCAAAAAAATTTTCATCATACATAATCTTTGAAATTTTTTCTGACTGTCCCTTGCCAATCTCAAAAAAAAGTTTACCGTTGTTTTTTAAGAACTGCTTCGATATCTGAGTAATTCTTTTATAAAATTTCATACCGTCTTCTTCATCAGTTACAGCAATTCTGGGTTCATATTCAATAATTTCTTTTTGTAAAAAATTATAATCTTCTATACTCACATAAGGCGGATTTGAAACTACTACATCAAATTGCAAATCATAAAATGAAATATCATCAAAAATATTTTTTCTTATAAACTCAATTTGATTAGTAGTGTTATAGAGTTCTGAATTTTCTTTTGCAACATTTAATGCATCACTGGAAATATCTACAGCAATAATTTTGGCATAAGGCAAGTTTTTAGCTAATGTAATTGCTATATTTCCACTGCCCGTGCCGATATCAAGAATTATAGTTTCAGATTTATCTTTTTCAAGATTTATGATTGTTTCTACAAGCAGTTCGGTTTCTGGTCGTGGAATTAATACAGATTGATTCACTTTAAATTCCAAGCCATAAAATTCGGCTTTGCCAATTATGTATTGAAGTGGTTCGTTTTTCGAGCGGCGTGATAAATATTCTCTGAATTTATTTATTTCTTCTTCATTAAGCGGTTGGTCGTATTTTAGATATAAATCCAATCTTTTGCAATTAAGAACGTCAGCTAATAATAATTCTGCATTCAATCTTGGTGATTCAATACCCTTTTTCTCTAAATACACAGCAGATAATTTTAATGATTCCAGTACAGTAAGCATTATTACAAAACTTGCTCTTAATATTCATCATAAAAATAAAAAAACATTAATTAATTTTAGTGAATCATCAAGATTTTTAATAATAACTAAAGAAAAATGATAAATCATTTCTTATAAGTATTCATTAAAAATTCAGCCACTGCTTCAGCTTCTTTTGGTTTCAAACCCTGATTTGGCATTGCTGGATAATCGGGATTTATTTTTGTCGGGTTCAAAATAAAGCTTATCAGTGCTTGTCGATTATTTTCATATTTGGGTAAAACTTCATTATAAGGCGGACCAACTACTTTTTTGTCAAATTGATGACAAGCAATACATTTACTGTTGTATATATCAGCACCGTTTATTGTTTCTTTCATTAATCCTGATTCTTCAAGTAATTTTTTTCTATGTTCTTCATAGTTAGCTGCTAAAACAGCAAAATGTTTTTTGTTTGATATATCAAATGCATATAAATCTTTAATTACAACAAATGCAATTGTAAGAACAAATAAAACAATTGTTAAATAGCCATATTTTATTTCCTCCTGCTTTATCATTACATAGATAAGAACCGATATAATTAAAACAAGAAGTAAAGAAAGCAAAGCAAAACTAAAAACATTATATGATAAAGAATAAAGTGATTTAGATAAAACAGAAAATACAATTATAAAAGGCAGCAGTAACGAAGATATCAAAGAAAGTCTGAGTGTAAAGTTTTTAATAAAGTTATAATACGACCCATCTATTTGAAGTGAATCTACATCTTTCAATTTTACTAAAACAAAAACACAAGTAAATCCAAAAGAAAAAACTATAAATTGAATAAAACTTAATAATGCATTAAACGAAAATAGTACTCCCCACAAATTATTATAATTTTCCCATCTATCCGGATTTTGAGTAAACTCAACAGCAGCAATAAATATATATAATGATATTATAAGAAATACTAAACCAAAGTAAGCACTTTTATTAACAAGTCTTGCAATTTTATATCTGTAATCCTGAAATGGTTTATAATCTACTTCAAAAGACCTTTGATGAAAAATTAGATTTAAGTGAGTAGAATGTTTATATGTATAAATAAAAATTAAGGAAATGAAAAACATTAAAGCTGAAGCAATTATATACTCAGGTATATTCAAATTACTTAAATGTAAAAGCTGTGCATAACAAAAAATAAAACTTAACAGCGGAATGATGCCAAGTGCAAAAGCAATACCTTTATTAAATGTTATTAAATCAATCAAGTAACCTGAAAATTTTTTATGATTATAATCATTAAATTTTTCACCCTTTTTTCTAAAAAATACTGACATTAATAAAGAACCAAATAACAAACTCGCATATGGTATAAAAATTAGAAATGTTAAAACGAGAATATACTTCAACAAAATTAAATGATTAGCAGATTGAGGCAAAACAATTTTATCAATGATTTCCATAATTATTACCAATTAGATTTCTGATAGAAATAATTTGTCAATAGATATAATAATAATTATTGCAAGAACGTATAAATTAATATCAATAAATGTTTTTCTTATAATATTCTTTTCGATATGCTTTGTAATTATTTTGCTGGATTCAAAAATCATCCATACAGAAGAAATTATAATAGCAATTACAGAAAAAGTATTGTAAGAATCATCAAATCCAAAAAATAGAAAAGAGCAAAGTGAAAGAGAGATAATCCAGATAAAAGTAATTCTGCTTAATTGTTGATTTGAAAAAATTTTTGTAAGAGTTGGATACTTAGCTTTTTCATAATCATTATTGAAAATCAAAAGCAGTAGCCAGAAATGCGGAATTTGCCATATAAAGAAAAACATTGACAACAATAAAATCTGGTAATCAAAAGGAGAACCTCCTGCTGCTGTATAACCAATCATGGGTGGGAGTGCTCCAATCAAAGAGCCTGGCACAACTGCCATTGCAAATTTCTTTTTTAATGGTGTATAGACAAAATTATACCAAATTAATGCTAACATGCTCAACAAAACTGAAATTATATTTGAAGATAAATAAATTACTATTAAAGCAATAAAAATCATTATTAAAGAAATTATTAATGCATTATTTGCACTAATTCTTCCTGATGGAATTGGTCTGCCTTTAGTTCTATCCATTAAAGCATCTGCAAATCTTTCCTGATAATGATTTAAAGCAGAAGAACCGCAGGACAAAATAAAAACCCCAATTATTGGCAAAATCATCTTAGTTGATAAACTTTTAGAGTAAAGTACATATCCAACAAAAGTAGAAATTCCTACAAATGAAGTAATTCTTATCTTACTTAATTCCATTATAATTTTAATATTTTCAAAAAATTTATTCATAAAAATTATTTATTGTACCATTCGTTAAATTCTTTTTCTGTTAATACTTTCACTTTTGTGTACATCATTGAATGACCTAAACCGCAAAATTCTGCACACGCAACATCAAAATCTCCTGTATGAAGTGGAGTAAAGTATAAATAAGTTTTCCTGCCAACGATCGCATCTTCTTTTATACGAAATGCTGGTATATAAAAAGAATGATTAACATCAGCAGATTCCATTTCAAGTTTTATTGGTTTATTGACAGGAACATACAATGTATCAGTTATTTTTCCATTGCCATATTTAAATTCCCATTGCCACATTCTTGCTTTAACATTTACTATAAAAGCATCTTTTGGGACATTACGAATTTCTTTGAATCCTGTGTAACCAAAATAAAACATAGATAATACTAATAATGTGGGAATTACAATCCATGTAATTTCAAGCCAAAGATTGCTATGAATATCAACAGGTTTATGACCTTTCTTTCTGTTATATTTAATAACAAAATAAATCATTGTAATTGTCACACCCATCAGCAAAATAACAGCTATTCCCACAATATATAACATTACAAAATCAACTGTTTCGGTATGTACTGTTGGTGCAGGTGACATATCTTTACCTCAACGATATATTATATCAAAAAATGTCAGCACAAAAATTATTATTAATGTAGCACCGCTGAGTGCCAGAAATACTTTGAATATAGGTTCGTCAAATTTTATATGCATAAAAATATTTATTACTAAAGCAGATTTAATCGCAGCAATTAATAAAGCAATAAACAAAGTATATTTGCCTAAACTTATACCTGCTATAGTAACTGTTATTGATGTAAAAGCAAGTAATGAAAGCCATACAATTATATAAGTACTAATTTGAATTTTATGATGCTGATTATTCATATTGAATTCAACCTTATTGAATTAGATAAAATAATGGGAACAGGAAAATCCAAATCAGGTCAACCAGATGCCAATATAAACCTGAATTTTCTAATTTGTTATAATTTTCTGAAGTTATTTTATTTTTCAATAAAAATACTAACATAAAAGAAAGAACAATAATCCCAATTACAACATGCAATCCATGTAAACCTGTCATAACATAATAAAGTCCAAAAAACAATATCTGTCCAGCTGGACGATTAAGTAATTCTTCCGAGCGTGGATAAATACCATGTTCAAATTTTGCTGACCATTCAAAATATTTATTTACTAAAAAGACTAATGCTAACAATATTGTTAATGAAAGAAATAATATAGATAAAGATTTTTGATTCCTTTCAATATAAGCAATTGATAGTGCCATAGTTAAGCTGCTTGTAAGCAAAATAATTGTATTAATTGTTCCAATTGTTGTATTAAGTTCCATAGCTGCGATATGAAATTGATCAGAGTATTGATAACGATAAACTGCATATGCTAAAAACATACCACCAAAAAGCAAAACTTCAGTAAAAAGAAAAAGCCACATGCCCATTTTGGCACCAACTTTATCTACATGAGCATTATGTTGAGAAATTGCCATTACATTTTCATCATGATTCATTATTAATCTCCTTCAACTGACTAAAGTCATAAGGTTCATGGGTTATTGTTGGAATAACTTTAAAATTTTCTAATGGTGGAGGTGAAGGTATCTGCCATTCTAATGTAACTCCTCCCCATGGATTTGCAGAAGCTTTAGGTCCTTTAAATAACGCATAAATTAAATATCCGAACATAAAGAAAATTGAACTTGCTAAAATCCACGACCCAAATGTTGATATTTGCTGTAATCCTGTAAACTGAGGGAGATAATCATAGTATCTTCTTGGCATTCCCATATAACCCATAATGAATTTTGTAAAATACAACATATTAAAACCAATAAAGAAAAAGATGATTGTAATTTTTGCCAGTTTTTTATTATACATTCTACCAAACATTTTAGGAAACCAATAATGAATTGCAGCAAAGAATATTGTTCCGGTTCCGCCAAACATCACATAATGAAAATGTGCAACAACGAAATATGTGTCATGTACATGAATATCAGTAGCTAAAGAACCTAAAACCAATCCAGTTAATCCACCGATTGAAAAAAGAAAAATAAATGTCAAAACCCAAAGTAATGGCGGCTGTAGGTCAATTGAACCTTTATATAAAGTTGCAACCCAGTTAAATACTTTCACCCCGCTTGGGATAGCAACAAGAAATGTCAATAAAGAAAATATCCATCTTGCAGTATCACTCATGCCGCTTGTAAACATATGATGTGCCCAGACAAGATAACCAATAAATGCAATAGCAAGACTTGACATTGCAATTGCTTTGTAACCAAAAATTGTTCTTCTTGCAAAAGTAGGGATAATCTCTGATACAACACCCATAGCTGGTAAAATCATTATGTAAACAGCTGGATGAGAATAAATCCAGAAAAGATGCTGATATAAAATAGGATCGCCGCCAAGTGCAGGGTCAAATATACCAACACCAAATGCTCTCTCAATAATTACTAATAAAATTGTAATTCCAACTACGGGAGTTGCAATAATTTGAATCCATGCGGTTGCGTAAGTTGCCCAGACAAATAAAGGCATCTTAAAAAATGTCATCCCAGGAGCTCTTAAACGGTGAACTGTGGTCACAAAATTAATCCCTGTCAATATCGAAGAAAACCCGAGAACAAATGCAGCAAAAATTGCTAGAGAAACATTTGATGTTGTTCTTACACTGTATGGTATATAAAAAGTCCAGCCTGTATCAATTGGACCGCCTGGAAGAAAAAGTGAAGTTAAAGCTAAAACAGCACCAATAACATAAACATAATATGATAATAAATTTAATCTAGGAAATGCAACATCTCTTGCCCCAATTTGAATAGGAAGAAAAAAGTTGCCAAATGCTGCTGGAATGCCAGGAATAATAAATAAAAAAATCATTATTACTCCATGCAGAGTAAATAACGAATTATATTCCTGCGCGCTCATAATTGTTCTGCCTGGAGTTAATAATTCAAGGCGCATTAAAACACCAAGTATAACCCCAACCAAAAAGAAAAACATTATAGAGACAAGATACATTAAACCAATTCTTTTATGGTCAGTTGTTAATAACCACGATAAAATTCCTGAATATCTATTAGTGCTTACTTCATAAAAATTCTTCTCAGTTAATGCAATTGTTCCGTTTGCCATTGTTATTACTCCTTTTTCTTCGGCTTATTTCTTAACAACAAAATTGCAATAAAAATTCCGATTCCTGAAAGCATTATTAATCCAACAATTCGTAATAAATTAAATGTATATTTCTTACTTTCCGGGTCGTAGCTGTAACAAAATTCAAGTACTTTGGCAACTGTGGGTGCAGTTTTATTTGCCTTTGCTTCAATTAATGCCATTTTAATGTCAAATGGATTAAAAGTTGGTCCTAAAATATATCTTGTAATTTTTCCTTCTGGCGAAATAGCAATTAATACACTTGGATGGATAAATTGACCTTCATTATTTTTTTTAAAATAAAATCCTATAGTATCTGTAAATGAATAAACATTAGAGCTATCCCCTGTTAAAAATAACCAATCATTTTCATTAATCTTTTTTTTCATTGACTGTAAAAAATTCTTCTTCCACTTTGCTGCAAGAGAAGGTGTTTCTCTATAGTTAAAACTCAATGAAATAATTTTATAATCTTTGCCGGGTATTAAATCTAATTTATCAATTATCCATGCTAATTCACTTTGTAATGGATTACATAAACCCGGACATTCATAATAAACAGGAGCAAGCAATACTGGTTCGTTAATAAGTTCACCTAAAGTCACCGTATCATTTTCTGATGTAACGAAAGTCAAATCGGGTGGCAAAATTCTGCCCAATTTTTCATCAATACCTATCTCTTTATTACTTTGTGCAATAATATAATTTAAGTTATATAAATAACTTATTGTAAATAAAATAATTAGAAACTTTTTTCTATTTTTTTTCATATGCTTAATTTAAGTGCTAATTTTAATTAGATATTCATAAATCTGCTGTAACTTCTCTCTGCTCAATCTAACAACTGAGGGTTTATAACCAATAAAAATTGGTTCTTCTGTTACCATTTTTACAAAATCATTTATAGTTTTTTCTTTCATATTTATAAAAGTAAATAAAACTTTATCCGTATCATAAGAATTATCTTTTATGAGTCTTGCTCCCATTTCATCTGAGGTTCTTAGAATTTCTTTCATTCTCATTAATTTTTCGGTAAGAACTTTATTTTCGTTTACAATTAACATTTCAGCTTTTGAAACAGAAATTTGATTGTGTAAGATTAAATTTTGATCCAATTTATAAGTTAATTTTAGATCATTAAGTTGTTTATCAGTAATTTCTGGAAAATCAGCAAGCGTTCTTATATAGAGAATAATATTAAATCTGTCAGTAGGATTTATATACTCAAATGCCGGCATTCCATTTTTAATAATACCTTCCTGAAGTGTTTTATACATTGCATCAATAGTTCTACCATTTACCCATCCTTCTTTCGTATGAAAATTTCTCGGTTTTGGATTCATTGATAATCCAGCTGGACCATCTCCCAACCCCTGTTCACCATGACACGATTTACAATTTATATCATAAAGTTCTTTTCCTTTTGCTATTAACTCTTTTGCAGGATTTTTTATTGATTCAAAATTGACAGCGGTTATTTCCATTCCTCTCTTTTCCACTATTTCTTTTTTGACATAAGTAGTATCTGTTATGCCAATACTTTGTTCATTAAAAGAGATTGTATTCAAATGCTGAGCAAAATAAATTCCTAGAATTAATATCAGTATTAAATAAATTGGAAATACCCAGCCAAATAATCTAATTGGGGATTTGAGTACTTCTCTGAAATTAATTTCGTCTTCTATTTTATGTTTTGTTTCCATAGTTATAATCTGAAATCTATTCCTCGTTTAAGTTTTGGGTCGCCAACTGGTATTAAATTATATTTATTTGATTGTTTGTAGAAAACCATTATTAAAATTCCAATTGCAAACAATACATATGAAATTTCATTCCAGCTAAATATAAAACCTTCCTTACTATAATTTGGAATTGACAGCCAATACAAATCATAATAATGAGCAAATAAAATCCAGCATGACATAAACAATAATCTCTTAGGATTCATTTTTGATGGTTGAGAAAGCAGACCAAAATATGGTACAACAAAGTGAACGAAAATTAAACCAATGCTTATAAATTTCCAACTTCCATTCCATCTATTCAAAAACCAGACTGTTTCTTCGGGCAGATTTGCATACCAGATTAATAAATATTGAGAGAATGCTATATATGCCCAGAAATTTATAAATGCAAACAATAACGCACCCAGACTATAATAATGGTCTTCTCTTAAACCCTTAATTAAATATCCATTCTCATTTAGCATTACTATCAAGATAGTACCTGCAGAAAGCGCTGCAAGTACTGTTCCTGCAAAATAATAAACTCCAAATATTGTAGAATACCAATGAGGTTCAAGACTCATTAACCAGTCAATAGCAGTAAAAGTAATTGTTACAGCAAAAAAAGGCATGAAAGCAGCAGAGAATTTTATATTCTTTTTAGTTAATGTTTGATCTTTTGTTTTATCTTGCTTTGTAGAATTTCTAAATAATATTAGATAAAAAATAATCCAGAGTAGTAAGAATATTATTACACGGACAATAAAAAATTGAGAATTAAGATAAGGAGCTTTGCTTTTTAACAATTCATCAACTTTAAGAACTTCAGGATGAAGCCAATGAAATATATTATTCATATTGATTAGAAGAGGAATAACAATTATTGGCAAAAAGATTAATATGCTTGAAAGAAATTCTGGTATTCTTCTAAATGGTATACTCCAGACAGCTCCAGAAAGATATTCGATACTAATTAAAAATAAAGAACCAACTCCTATGCTCGTTAAAAATAAAAACAAGATTATATTATTATATGCACTTCTTACAGGATTTTCATAATAGCTTAAAATTATTCCTAATAAACCAACGGCAATTAACAACATTCCAATATTAAGTACTTTTGGAGGTAGTTTCTTTTGTTGAAATTGAAATTCAATATTTGAACTCATTGCAAATCTGTCTCCTTAGCATTTAATGACCTTTGTAAAACTCTTATATAATGAACAACTGCCCATCTTTCATCAACAGTTAATTGTGAAGAATATGACGGCATAATATTCTGTCCTTCAGTAATCACATGAAAAATTCTGCCATCTGGCCAAGTGCGTACTTTTTCAGAATGCAAAGAAGGCGGATTTGGGAATTGTCCTCTCAATCTGCTATCTCCTTCTCCATGATAACCGTGACACGGGCTGCAATAAATATCATATTTTTTTTGACCTAATTCCAAAACCGATTTAGTTACTGGCAAAGGATTAATTAGATATTTTCCTGCTTCTTCTGGTTTATTTTTATAAGCATATGGTAAATAATTTCTTGCAACAGTTCCTTCAACAGGCATTCGCATTCCAAAATTATCTGCAAATATTGATGACTTTTGTTGTGGATTTAATTTAGGTTGTTCCATCATCCAGTTAAACGGAACCATATATAATAATTTATTTAATGTAAAATATGTTGCACCTGAGGTAATAATTCCAGCAAACAAAAGAAATAATAAAAATTTTGGCTCAAGTATTTTAGGTTTAAAATTCAGCTCTTCATTGTTAAAATAAATTGGCAATATTTCTGAAGCACCTAACTCTCTAAAGAATTTTTCTACAGATGTTACTTCAAATTTTTTATCAGCAGCTAATATTACTATTCCATATTTATCAGAAGAAACTTTTTTCATGTAATTAGTGTCATTAAGCGGGTGAGCATTATTAGGAAATTTAAAGAAGAGAAAAAGCATTGTAATGACTGTAGCAACTGATGCAGATAGAACTGTAACTTCAAATATTACAGGGACATAAGCTGGAAACGAGAAAAATGGTTTTCCACCAATTACAAGAGGATAATCATAAGCTGATATCCAGTAAGTTAGCAACAGTGCAGATAAAGCCCCTGTTAATCCAAATATTAATGCAAAATAACCAAGTTTTGATGGTTTCAACTGCATTGCTTTAGTCATACCATGAACTGGGTATGGAGTATGAACATCAAATTTTTCATACCCATTTGTTTTAACTTTTTTTGCTGCATTTATTACATCATCAGGAGTATTAAATATTCCCGCATATCCGTATAAAATCTTTTCTTCCATTTATGTAATCCTTAATTACTCAATATTATGATGAGATGGTTGAGAACCTTCTACAACTGCTTTGACTTCAGCTATTGATACTACTGGCAGTGCTTTTGTAAATAAAAGTATCCATGTAAAGAAAAATCCAAAACTGCCAATCAAAATCATGAAATCAACAATTGTAGGTGTAAAATGTCCCCAGCTTGATGGTAAATAATCACGAGAAAGCGAAGTAACTACAATTACAAATCTTTCAAACCACATTCCGATATTAACAAGAACAGCAATAACAAACATTATTGGAATAGACCTTCTAATTTTTTTGAACCAGAATAATTGTGGGGATAAAACATTGCATGTTACCATTATCCAGTAAGCCCATGCATAAGGACCAAAAGCTCTATTGATAAAAGTAAATTGTTCAGCTTGAATTCCACTATACCAAGCAATAAAAAACTCCATTGCATATGCATACCCAACCATTGACCCTGTAACAAGAATAATTTTATTCATTTTTTCGAGAGTATCAATAGTTATAATTTTTTCATAGTTGAATATTTTTCTGATAAAAATCAATACATTCTGAACCATTGCAAAGCCGGAAAATACTGCACCTGCAACAAAGTATGGTGGAAATATTGTTGTGTGCCATCCAGGTAAAATTGAAACTGCAAAATCAAAACTTACAATTGTGTGAACAGAAAGGACTAGAGGAGTTGCAAAGCCAGCAAGTATCAAATAAACCATTTCATAATTTTGCCAGTGTTTATGAGAAAAACGCCATCCCAAACTAAAAACAGAATAAATAATTTTCTTAATTTTATTTGAAGTTCGTTCTCGAAGAGTTGCAAAATCAGGAATCAAGCCAACATACCAAAAAATTAAAGAAACAGTAAAATAAGTTGAAACAGCAAAAACATCCCATAAAAGCGGCGACATAAAATTTACCCATACTGAATGCTGATTTGGATATGGGAACAAATACCCAGCTAACCATGGCCGGCCTGTATGAATTAAAGGAAATATTGCTGCTGTCATAACTGCGAATATTGTCATGGCTTCTGCAAATCGAGCAATTCCTGTTCTCCATTTCTGTCTGAATAAAAATAAAATTGCAGATATTAAAGTTCCGGCATGGCCAATACCAACCCAGAAAACAAAATTAACTATACCATATGCCCATCCAACTGGTGTATTATTCCCCCATGTCCCTATTCCATAATAAAAAGTCAATCCCAAACCAATAACAAACAAAGCAAGCATAGACAATGTAATTGAGAGAGCAATATAAAATTTTTTATCTGGCTTTGTATCCAGTGGTTTTGATATTAAATCATCTAATGTTCGAAGAGCCGGTTTGCCTTCAACTACTGGTAATTCTTGTGAATAATCTACTGCGCTCACTCAATTTCCTCCGAATGTATATTTCTTAATTTTGCTATGTAAGTAACATTTGGTTTGATATTCAATTCTTCTAAAACATAGTAAGATAAATTATGATTTCTAATTTTTGATATTTCTGATTCAGGATCATTCATATCACCAAAAATTATTGCATTAGATGGACATGCCTGCTGACATGCAGTTACAACATCACTGCCTTTTATTTCTCTTCCATCTCTTATAGCATTTGAACGAGCTTCCATTATTCTCTGAATACAGAATGTACATTTTTCCATTACTCCTCTTGATCGCACTGTAACTTCTGGATTATTAACAAGTGATGTTAATTCATTATCGTAATATGCATTTGCAAAGTGATCTCTAAAATTAAAGAAATTAAATCTTCTTACTTTGTATGGACAGTTATTTGAACAATACCTCGTTCCGACACATCTATTGTAGACCATTTGATTTAATCCATCAGGGCTGTGATTTGTTGCACTAACCGGACAAACATTCTCACATGGTGCATTATCACAATGCTGACACAGCATTGGTTGGTTACTTACAATTGGTTCTTCTTCTGTTCCTGAATAATAGCGGTCAATTCTAATCCATTGCATTTCTCTGCTTTTTTCAACCTGATCCTTGCCTACCACTGGAACATTGTTTTCAACATTACATGAAGCAACACAAACATTACAAGCAGTACATTTATTCAAATCAATTGCCATTGCCCATTTAATGCCAGAAAATTTATGCTCTCTCGTTATACTGAACAATTCATGTTTTTCTTTATGCAGAAAATGAGGTTCTTTTTGATACTTTAGTAAAGTTCCTTCCTGAATTATTTTTCTAATTCTATGAAAATCTTTAACAAATGAATCATCTAAAGAATGATGTTCCTGTGTGACTGCTAAAATATGTTTGCCATTTGACTTTTTTATCTTAGCATTAGTATATATAAACGGAGAACCATTAAAGTTTTTTGACATTAAATTAATTGCATTAAATCCAACATCTCTGCCAACTTCACCTGCAACTTTTCTTCCATATCCTAATTCGATATGAATTGTATCTTCATTCATTCCGGGTTGAATAAATACTGGCAAAACTAATTTCCTGCTTTCAATTTCAACTTCCACTAAATCATTCATTTCAAGATTTAATTTACTTGCAGTATTTTTAGAAATGGATGCATAATTATCCCATGTTACTTTTGTTACAGGGTGGGGCAATTCCTGAAGCCATCCATTGTTCGAAAATTTACCATCACCTATGAAATAATTTTGAGTAAGATGAACAACGTATTCAGTTTTTAGAACATCATTCTTGATAAAATTAATTGACTCAGTTTTGAATTGGGGAATCTTCATTTCTTCATTAATTAATACAACACCATCATGCAAAGCAGAATACCAGAATGTTTTAAAATCAACTGCTGGTTTTAGTTTATTATAAATCTCGGTTTCATAATTTTTCATTAAGTAATTATGATAAATTTTATCATCAAAAACTTCGTTTTCATAAATCCAGTTGAGAATGACAGCTTCCTTCTGTCTTGTATTAAAAATTGGGGAAATAACCGGCTGCATTAAACTATAAACTCCATTTCTAGCATTTGCATCGCCCCAGCTTTCGAGCTGATTATTTATCGGCAGGACATAATTACTTAAAGCAGAAGTTTCGTTTTGACTTTCTGTTAACGAAATAATTGTTTTTACTTTTTTTAATGCTTCTTCATAACCATAATCTTTCGGGAAATGAAAAACAGGATTGGAATCAAAATGAATTACTACATCAACTTCACCTCTGTTCATTAATTCAATTAACTGAAGAATTTCTTCCTGTGCAGAATTTTCAAATTGTTTTTTGAATGCTGCAGAGTAATCATAAAGTTTATTATTGCCTAGAATTTCATTTAATAAATTAACAGCAATATGAACATCTTCAGATAAAGTATCTCCCGCATAAACAATCGATTTACCTCTGTTCCTGTTCAAATCATTTATGAGATGATTTAATTTTTCTTTAGGAATTTTAAAATTATTAAGAGAATAATTTTGAAATTTTTGTAAGGCTATTTTGTCTAAATTTATTGCAGAACCATGTTTAATCAATTCGTTTATCAAGCTCATTACAAATTCTAACTGTCGATGAGGAGAAATGCGTAATCTGTAATCAGCCATCATTCCTGTAATAGTCATACGACTTTCAGCTGCATAAAGTCTGTTAAAATTAACTTCTTTAATTACTTCGCGTTTCGAAGTAAATTTAATTGTGTTCTCAATAAAATTACCTTCGTTGCCAAGAAAGTCTGAATCAAGACTTAAGACTACTTCAGCATCATTCCATTTTATTGATGGATATTCATAAGTGCCATAACATTTAAACCACGCATTTCTTCTTTGATTATCATTAAATAAATCATATGAAATAATTTTTGTATTGGTATATTTTGTTTGAAATTCTTCAAAAACCTTATTAGCAGTCGGTGAAATTACTGTATTTGTTACAATTACAATTTTTTTGTTATTACCAATTGAACTTTTTAAAATATTTATAATTTCTTTGTCGATAGTTTCCCAGTTTACTTTCTTATTATTCTTTAATGGTTCTCTCAATCTTTCCGGATCATACAAATTCAATATGCTTGCTTGGCCTTTTGCACAAATTTTACCTTTGTTTATTGGGTGGTCTGGATTTCCATCAATTTTGATTGGTCTTCCTTCTCTTGTTTTAATTAATATTCCGCATGCATTCGAACAATATGAACAAGTAGAAGCATAATAATTTGCTATACCGGGCAAAATTTCTTCTGGGCGTTTATTGTATGGAACAATTTCACCTTTGTCTCGATAATCCGTACAGGAAGCCGCAGCAAATGCTGTAGAAGCAGATAGCAGTGCTAAAAATTTTCTTCGAGAAACTTTAGAGAGCTTAAGTAAATCAAAATCTTCTTTTACACTTTCAGGAAATTCATTTGAACTATTAAATAACTTCTCTTTCACCTTTTCATTAATATTTTTTGATATATCACTTCCCGGCTTCAAAAAATTGTCATCCATAATTAAACCTTATTATTTCTTTTAATTGCAAGAGGATTAATTTTAATGTTAATTTTTTTATTATTTATTTCATTAAGATTTTTTAATAAAATAAATTTACTTAAGAAAGCACCTAATGCTGCTATCCCTGTTATTTTGAAAAATGCTTTTCTTGAAAATTTTCTAATCATATTTCCTCGAAATTATCTATGACATGCAAAACAATTTTCGGGACCTTTATTTATTTTTTTAAGATAAGGTAAATTTTCGTGAGGTTTTCTATGACAGTCTAAACATGCACCCATTGTAAATTGTCTTATCTGTGAAACCGTTTCCATATTTTTAACATCACCATGGCAGCTTTCACACTTTATTCCTTTATTCACATGCACGCTGTGATTAAAGTAAGCGTAGTCTGGAACTTTATGTATTCTTTTCCATGGAATTAATTTATTGTTATTATAATAATTTGTGAGTTTAATAATTTCTGGTCTATCTTTTCTTGCCACAGTATGACAATTCATACAAATATTTACAGATGGTATTAATGCATAGCGTGATTTTTCAACACCTATATGACAATATTCACAATCAATTGCCATATCATTAGCATGGAGTTTATGAGAAAATTTGATAGGTTGTTCTGGTGAATAACCAATTCCATCTCTTTCTGGTCTGGAAATATAATATGTTAATATGAAGGTGATTACAATGATAAATAATGTTATTGGTAATCTAACTTTTAGAGTATAATCAAGAATTGTTCTGTTCATTTAGCTACATTATTTAATGGATATATTGTATAATTATCTTTTTTTATTATTCAAAAATAACAAATGAAATTTTATCTCACAAAGTTCAATTAATAAAAAAATTTTATTTGTCTGAATGTGAAACTAATTTTTTCTGTTAATTACAAAATCTACAAGATTAATTAATGATTCTTTTGCCTCAGATGGTTCAAAAATTTCAAGCGAATCAATAGCTTTTTGAGCATATTCTCTTGAAACTTTTTCTGAATAATCAATTCCATCAAATTTTTTCACAAATTCTATAACATTATTTACATCTAATTTTTTCCCGCCCTTCTTTATAATCTTTAATATTTTATCTGACTCATCACTATTAGATTTTCTTAAGGCATGAATTAAAGGCAGTGTTAATTTTTTTTCTCGTATATCTCCACCAAGTGGTTTGCCAATTAATTTTGATTTGCCAATATAATCAAGAATATCATCACGAATTTGAAATGCTATTCCAAGATATTCACCAAATTGTTTGAGAGCTTGTATTTTCAAATTGTCATTAGTTGCTGCTCTTGCACCAATTTCACAGCATGTTGATATAAGCGAAGCAGTTTTATCTGAAATTATCTTAAAATATGTTTCTTCATCGTTGTCAAGCTTTCTTGTTTTGCTAATTTGAAGAAGTTCACCTTCAGACATTCTTCTTACAGTTTGTGTAATAACTTCGAGGAAATCAAAATCCTTTGAATCAATTGCAAGCATTAAACCTTTTGCCAGCAAATAATCTCCCATTAAAACTGCAATTTTATTTTTCCAGACTGCATTAATTGATGGGAAATACCTTCTTGTTTCTGCATTGTCAACTACATCATCATGCACAAGAGTTGCTGTATGAAGAAGTTCTACCAATCCTGCACCTCTATAACTTCGTTCATTTATGCCGCCTGAAATTTTACTTGATAAGAGAACAAGAATTGGTCTTATCTTTTTCCCTTTTTGTTTTAACAAATAGCGAGTAATTAAATCAACTATTCCAATTTTTGATTTAATTGATTTGCGAAACAGTTTATTAAATTCTTCTAATTCAGGCTCGATTAATTGTGTAATTTTTGAAAGCGAATTCAGATTCAATTTTTCTTCTGGAATATTTTTGAAACTAAAATACTTATTTCATATAAGAAAACCAATGGTATGGCAAGTATAATTTGTGAGACCGGGTCTGTTCCTGGAGTTAATATTGCTGCAAGTATCATAATTACTACAATTGCATGCCGTCGATATTTTTTCATAAAACCTGGATTAAGAATGCCAATCTTAGTCAAAAAGAATGAGAGCATTGGTAATTCAAAAACTAAGCCTGCACCTAAAATTACACTTAGGACTATTGAGAAGTATTCGTTAATTGCAAAATTGTTTTCAATTGATGGTGAGCCAAATTGTGCAGCAAACTTTAACGCAAGCGGCAGCATAACAAAGTAAGCAAAAATAACTCCACAGATAAAACAAAATGTTGTAAATAATACTATAGCTGTAATATACTTCTTTTCTTTTTCTTTTAAAGCAGGTGAAATAAACTTCCAGATTTGATAAACAACATTTGGGAAACTCAGTATTAGTCCAATAATAATTGCAACTTCAAAATAAAGGAAAATTTGTCCAAAAGGTTTCAAGTTCTGAAGTTTAATATTTGCCTCTTTAGCAGGAAGAAGCAAAACTTTATCAACAAAAAAATCAATAAAAATCCAGGCTACAATAGTACCTATAACAATACCAATCAAAGAATAAATAATTCTCCATCTTAATTCCTCGAGATGTTCGAGGAAAGTCATTTCAACTTCTTCGGATTGATTTTCTTCGGTAAGTAATTTTTCTTCTGTACTCACACAGTTCTTAATTTATTTGTAACTCTGGATACAATGGAAATTTTGAACACAATTCTGCAACTTCTTTTTTTATAGAATTTAATATCTGCTCATTATCAACATTTTTAATAGCTCTGTCAATAAAAGATGCAATTAATTTCATTTCATTTTCTTTCATTCCTCTTGTAGTAACCGCTGGAGTACCAATTCGAATTCCGCTTGTAACAAAAGGACTTTTCGTGTCAAAAGGAATCATGTTTTTGTTAACTGTAATACCTGCAAGACCTAATGCAGTTTCTGCTTTTTTGCCGCTTATATCTTTATTAGAAAGATCAATCAGCATAAGATGGTTATCTGTTCCGCCAGATACAACATCGTAGCCAAGATTAGTTAATTCTTCTGCAAGTGTTTTAGCATTTTTAATAATTTGTTTTGCATACTCTGTAAAAGAATCCTGCAGTGCTTCACCAAAAGCTACAGCTTTTGCCATAATAATATGCATTAATGGACCACCCTGTATACCAGGCATAACAATTCCATCAATTACTTCTGACATTAATTTTAATCTATCCCCTTTTGGTGTTTTTATACCAAGAGGATTTTCTTTATCCTTTCCAATTAAAATAACACCGCCACGAGGACCTCTCAAAGTTTTATGTGTTGTTGATGTTACAACATCACAATAAGGCAATGGATTATTTAATAAGCCTTTTGCGATTAAACCGGCTGGATGAGCCATATCACACATTAAAAATGCACCAACTTTATCAGCAATTTCTCTAAACTTTGCATAATCCCAATCCCTTGAATATGCACTTGCACCGGTTATAATTAATTTTGGTTTTTCTTTTTTAGCAATATCCTCAATTAAATTATAATCAAGCAGTTTGGTTTCTTTGTTTAAAGTATATGGAACAGATTGATAAATTTGTCCTGAAAAATTAACAAGTGAACCGTGCGTTAAATGTCCGCCATGGTCAAGACTTAATCCTAAAATTTTGTCACCGGGTTTAAGCAGTGCCATATAAACAGCCATATTTGCCTGAGAACCGCTGTGAGGTTGCACATTTACATATTCAGCACCAAACAATTTTTTTAATCTCTCACGAGCAAGATTTTCTGCCATATCAACGTACTCACAACCGCCATAATATCTTTTACCCGGATAACCTTCTGCATACTTATTCGTAAGAACTGAACCAGCTGCACTTAATACTGCAAGACTAACAAAATTTTCAGAGGCTATTAATTCAAGATTATATGCCTGACGATTAATTTCTAATTTTACTATTTCAAGTATTTCGGGATCCTGATTCAAATATTGTAACATAAAATTTCCTTTGAATAATTATGGGACCTGTACACTTCTACCTATCCATGAATAACAATCACCTTCAATTTTTATAGTATCACCTGATTTTAATTTTCTAAAGAAATAATCTTCTTTTGTTGGAATTGAATTTTGAAGAGCTTTTACTCTTTCAGCTGCTATACTTGAATACTGTCCATTCATCGATGCGGCTTTTTTGTAGGTATTTACTGCAAGCAAATAAACACATTTAGCCATAAAATCGAAATCACATCCTCGTGCAGCCTGTTCATACAACTGAGCTTCGATTAACACAGGATAATCCCAATTGGGGTCAATACTCATTGCTTTTTGCAGGAATGACCTTGATACTGAAAGCTGGTCCATTTTCTTGTAAACAAGAGCAAGATTTACATAATTTTCTTTCCCATCAGGTTGAAGCTCAATTAATTTTCTGTATGCTTTTATAGCCTTATCGTTCTGCTCTAATTTATCGTAAACACTTGCCAATTGTTTCCAATAATTAATTACATCTGGAGCTTTAGTAGTGAGAAATTCCAATGGTTCTTTTGCTTTTTCATATTCCTGTGCTCGTAAACAAGTTGCAGCATATTTCCATGCTTTTTCAAGATTATCTTTATCTAAGTCCCATGACTTTTTCGTTATTTCTACAAGTTCACTAATATTTTCAGCAATTGATTCAAGTTTTTGAATCCATATTGGATTATCAGGTTCAGCTTCAGATAATTTTGAATATAAATCCAGTGCTTTTAGTTTATAATCGTTTGTATCCGAAGCATTAGCTAAGTATAATAGTCCTAATCTATCTTTGTAAAAAGCAGGAAGTTGAGGGTCTTTTTCAATAGCTTTTTCATATAATGGAATTATGTTTTCTGGTTTATCTTTAATCCAGATTTCTTTTACATATGCTTTACGAGCTAAATAATAACCTTCAAGCTGAGGTTCATATTGAATTGCTTTGTCATAAAAATAAAGAATTGTATCATTAAGCTTCTTTTTCTGTTCATCAGATACTTTTGCACTGTCATGCAGATACCATAAAGTTTCTTCCATTTTAGGAAATAACTTGAACTTAATAAAATTTGTCGGGTCACTATTAATTACTTTCCATCCATATGGTTCTGCACTAACGTAATCTTTATTTTTATGATATTCATAAAACAACGAGAAGTTTGCCATAATATCATTCTGAGCAAACATTGAAGTAATATTTAAAAATAAAAGTACTACTAAATATTTTACTTTTTTCAATTTTGAATCTCCTATATTTTTCATCTTTCTTGTCTAATGAACCAGATTTCGCCAAGTGATAATGTAATTGAAAATTTATAAATATTTTCTTTAAGTAAATTATTTGCTGTAGTTCCTCTTCTACCATATTGGAAAGCAAAATCAATTGTACTTTCTAAACCAAGCGGCAATGAAAAACCTGAATAAATAGAAATCATATCAATACTTTTGTTATTAATTTCATACTGTGTTTTTTCGTAACTTAAACCTCCCCTCAACATTACCTGTTCCCAGTATGAGTGTGACCTAAGTTCTGATTTACGGTATTCTATACCCAAACTTAATTTCTGTAAATTTTTAAGTTCATTTAAGTGTTTATTATCTTTTGTAAATTGATTAAAAGGTTGATAAAGGTAATCTGCTACAATAAGATAATCAGACCATTGCAAAGATAAACCTGCTCCAAATCTATACGGCAGTTTTGTTGTAATTTTTCCTGATGAATTGCTTATAGTTCCTATAATAGTTGTTGAATTATTTACCGTATCAGCATCGATTGTTGTATTACTTGAATAAGTAATTCCAATTCTTAAATCTTTTACATTATTTAATTTTATTAATTGTGATAAGTTGCCTGATATTAATCCAATTGTAAATCCAAGCCCGCTGTAACTATATTCATCAGAAAAGGAACCATTCTTATAAGTTGAACTGCTGTTAAATTCAATTGAAGATTTGTGTGTAATTTTTCCAAGATAATAATCCAGAGAAGCACCTACAGAAAAATTAAATGGAAGTTTATAAGACAAGCCAACAAAAGCTTTTGATAAACCACCTTTCCCACTGTAAGAAAGTTTATACGATCCTGTCAAATCATTATTTTCTTTATTTGCTACATCATAATCAACATTTGAGAATGGCAATAATCCTGCAGTTAAGCTGATTCCATATTGATGGTCTATTGGAAATCCCAGCATAAAACCAGTAAAAATAGTTTGAGAATAGAAAACAGAAGAGGAATTATTAGAGATATTATTACCGTGATAAATTATTCCAGTTTCTACTCTTGTTACTCTTAATTTTGACCAGCTTGCAGGGTTCAAAAAATTGAGATAATCATAATCGATAGATGCTATACCTAATTCTCCCATTCCCATTCTTCGAGCTGAATATGAATAATAAAAATCTCCAAAGCCAAACCTTGAATAAATAGATCCGCCTGAGGCATAAATTATATTAGTCAAAAAAATTATAAGAAGAATTATATATTTTCTAAATTTTTTCATTGTGTTTAATTATTTTTTAAGTAATAAATTTTTAATCTTGGACGCAATGTTTCTGATTGTTTACTTCCAAATATCCAAATTCTTGCTGCAGAAGATTTTTCATCCGCAAGTGATAGCTCGAGTCCCTGATTTTCTTCTTTTCTGCTTACCCATTTTTGAACCATCCACGAAATATCACCACTGAAAATATTTCCACTTCTACTCAGAATTGAATAATAAGAACTATCTGAAGTATAACTTTTACTTACACTGTCTTTTAATACTTTTACTATAATTGAATCCGATGATGGACTGCCATCAATACTTTTCAACGAATCCACACTTAGTTCTAAAGTTGCTTTACTAATTATAATATTTGAAGGAAGCATCGATAAATCAAAAAACAAATATCCTTTGTAACCCATTCCGCCTTCAAGTACAATATCATCAGGTGAATAAATTTCTGTTCCGTTTACAACGTGAATATCCATATAAGGAGAAACAAGAATGGTATCTTTGAAAACAGAAGGTTGTTCTAAAACAATATATAATGTCGGTACATCAGGATCGTTGGTAAGCTGATAACCCTTAAATCCCAATAATCTTTGAGTTGATAATGTCGGCTTGAAAAGCAAACCATAATTTTTTGGAGCAAGAGTTGAATCAACAGAATATTTTAGCCATTCAAAAACAGTATTTGGAACTAAATTAAAATTTACTAAAGTATCTGCAATGTTTCGAGAATAAGAAACATCATTAGCATCATAATTTAATATTTTCAAACTGTCATAATTAAATGCATCAGAACCCCATTGTTTTCTAACTTGATGGACAGTAAAATCAAATGGTAAATTTTTATCTCCCAGTGAATATTTAACTTTCATATCCATCCAAGTCTCTGCTACTCGAAGTTCATTATTTTTAATCTTTGTTACCAGAGAATCAGCAAGATAAATTTGAAAACTCATTAGTATATAAGATTCTATATAAGAATTTTTCCCCAGAATTAATTTATCAGAAACACCGAGAGTAATTTTCTTCTTAAAAGTATTCGAACTTAATTTTATATTTTCTTTTTGTGTATCAAATTCATTTAATTTAATTTTATTTACATCCTGTAAAATTTCAGAGCCAACTGATGTGGGATCGTTGTTGCAAGCAGCTAAAAAAATACTCAGGATTATAAAAAGAAAAATTTGTTTATATGTAACTAAAATTTTTTTCAATTAATTTTCCTCCGCAAAAGATTGAAATATGTAACTGCTGACTTCATAAAAATCGTTGGCTACAAAATTGGGCTTTTTACC
The DNA here is from genome assembly GCA_964572725.1 of uncultured Melioribacter sp. GTDB lineage: Bacteria > Bacteroidota > Ignavibacteria > Ignavibacteriales > Melioribacteraceae > Rosettibacter. Next base: position 20,163 of record CAZNFW010000020.1, on the reverse strand, counting down.
TTGATTAATCAAGTTAGATATTTCTTCATCATTTTGTGTTGTTCTAAGTAAAATTGTTTTGACATTTGCATTGATGCCTGCTTCGATGTCAGAATCTCTGTCGCCTATCATAAATGATTTTGTTAAATCAATATTATGTTCTTTTGCTGCTTTTAAAATCATTACTGGAGATGGTTTTCTGCAGTTTGCTTTTTCAGGAGGGTCATATTCTGGATGATATGGACAATAATAAATTGCATCAATTGTTACACCTTCTTTTTCCAGAAGTTCTTTAATTCTTTCATTAACAGCTTCAACATCTTCAATTGTCATTAATCCTTTTGCAACCCCAGCTTGATTGGAAATTACAATTATCTTAAAGCCAAAGTGTTCTTTTAGTTTTCTTAAATTTTCTGCTACTCCTTTCAATAATACAACATCATCAGGATTTTTAATATATCCCGTATCGTGATTTATAGTTCCATCTCTGTCTAAAAATAATGCTGGTTTTAACATTAGTTCTTTTCTGTGAGTTTTTTGTAAAGTTCAATATATTTTTTTGCTGAATTTAACCATGAAAAATCTGATTTCATTCCATTCTTCATCAATGTTTTCCATGTTTCTTTATCATTGGTAAATATTTTTATTGCCTTTTTAATTTCGGATATCATTGCATTTGCAGTATATTTTTCAAATACAAATCCATTCCCCGAACCGTTTTTTTCATTAAATGGATGAATTGTATCTGCAAGTCCTCCAGTTTTGTGAACGATTGGAACAGTACCATAAACAAGACTATACATTTGATTTAGTCCGCACGGTTCAAATCTTGAAGGAATTAAAAACATATCACTGCCTGCTTCAATTAAGTGTGCAAGGTCTTCGTCAAATCCAATAAAGCATGAAAATTTATCTGAATATTTTGATGCCATATTCATAAAAAATTTATTATACTTTTTATCACCAGTTCCAAGCAAAATTAAACGCATATCAAGATTCATTAAATTAGAAAAAGCATCTTCCAGTAAATCCATCCCTTTATCTTCTGTTAATCTTGATATCATTCCAATTACAGGAATGTTTTCATCGTACTTAAAATTAAAATTCTCAGCTAATGCTTTTTTATTTTCTTTTTTGCTGTCAATATTTCTTAAAGAATATTGTTTTGGAATTTTTTTATCAACCTGCGGATTCCACAATGAGGTATCAATTCCATTGATAATTCCATAAACATCTTTTTTTCTTTTCGCAAGTATTTCGTGTAATCCAGCACCAAATTCTTTTTCTGTGCATAATTCTTTTGCATATGTTTCACTCACAGTATTTATCATATCTGCAAACATCAAACCAGCTTTTAAAAAATTTAATTTGCCTTCATGAAATACACCTTTTTCATTTGCAAGTTCTTCTGGCAAAAAAGTTTTTGCAAAAGATTCTTTTGGAAAAATTCCCTGATAAGACATATTATGAATTGTGAAAAGAGTTTTAACCGAAGCATATTGCGGGTCATTTTTATACATTGTTTTTAAGTATGCAGGTATTAATCCACATTGCCAGTCATTACAATGAATTATATCCGGAGTCCATCCTAATTTTGTTATAAGTTCGAAAGCAGCACGAGCAAACAATATAAATCTTTCGTCGTTATCTGGATAATCTTCACCTGTAAGCGGGTCGGAGTATAAACTATGTCTACTCCCAAAATATTCAGGATTATCAAGAAAATAAATCTGAACTCTTACTTTTGGACCAATCAAAAATGAAGACCTCAAAGAAAATATTACTTCTTTTTCGCCAATATTAATCTTGATATCTTTTAATCTTACTACTTCATGAATCTTGAATTTTCGTTCATCAATTGCACCGTATTTGGGAACTATAAGTCTGACATCATGACCCAGTTCCTGTAATTTTTGAGGAAGTGCCGAAGAAACATCTGCCAGTCCACCAGTTTTAATAAATGGGACTACTTCAGATGTGGCAAAGAGAACTCTATACTTTGATGGCATTTTTAGATAATCCTTGCATTTTTAATATCGAAAAATACAAAATTAATAATGTCTTAACAAAAAGATTAGAAATTAAGGTTTCGAATTGTCTATTTTTAGTATGCTAATAAGAAAAAATTATGTTATGAAAAAATTAATAAAAAATCCTGCTCAAATTATTACTGTAGACACAAGCGGTAAAAATTTTAAGCGCGGAAAAGAACTAAATAACATCTCCATTTTAACAAATCATTCTATTCTAATCGAAAATGGAATCATTAAAGATTTTGTATCAAACTCATCTATAGATAAAATTTCTGCAGATGAGATAATTGATGCAAAAGATAAAATTGTTCTGCCGGGTTTGGTTGAATGCCATACTCATGCGGCTTTTGCCGGCTCCCGCTCAAATGAATTTTTTCAAAGATTAAACGGAGCTGATTACGAAGAAATTTTACAAAATGGAGGCGGAATAATTTCTACAGTTCAATCGGTTAGAAATTCATCTTATGATGAACTGATTAATTTGCTTAAACCAAAAATTGATAATTTTATTTCTCAAGGTATTACTACTCTTGAAATAAAAAGTGGTTATGGACTAAGTTATTATGATGAAATTAAATTACTTCAGGTAATTAATCATTTTAAAAAGTTTTCTTCTATTGACATTATTCCAACATTTTTAGGAGCTCATTTATTTCCACTGGAATATAAAAATGACCACGAAGGTTATCTGAAATTGTTAACAGATGAATTAATGCCATACATAATAAAAAATAATTTATCTGAATTTGTCGATATTTATTGTGAAAGTTCTGCTTTCAATTTCCAAGAAACTGAAATAATAATTACAAAAGCAAAAAAACTTAATTATAAAATTAGAATGCATGCAAATCAATTTAAAAGCATTGGCGGCATTCAGCTTGCCATTAAACATAAAGTTTTGTCAGTCGACCATCTCGAGGTAATTGATGAAAATGAAATTAATGATTTAGCAAAAAGTGAGACTGTTGCTGTTTTATTACCCGGAGTATCTTTTTTCTCAAACACTAATTATGCACCTGCAAGAAAATTAATTGATAAAAATGCTATTGTTGCTTTATCAACAGATTATAATCCCGGTACTTCAAATATCATTAATTTACATTTGATTATGAGTCTTGCAGCAATTTATATGAAAATGACTGCCGAAGAAATTATATCTTCGGTTACTATTAATTCAGCAAAAGCACTTGGTTTGAACCAAATTACTGGAAGCATTGAAATTAACAAGCAAGCTGATTTTGCCGTTTTTGATGCAAAAGATTATAAAGATATTATTTATAATATCGGACAAAATTTAAATTCTATGACTATTAAGAAGGGAGAAATAATTTATCAAAAAACCTGAGGACAAAATGAAAATTATTGAATGCGTACCAAATTTCAGCGAAGGAAGAAATGAAAATACTTTTAATGAGATTCGAAATGCTATTGCTGAAACTCGTGATGTAAAATTACTAAATCTTGAACCTGATGCAGATTATAATCGAGTTGTTGTAACAATGGCAGGTAACGAAGATGGAATTCTTAATGGTACAATAAATGCCTGCAAAGCTGCTGCGAAAAATATTGATATGCGTTATCATAAAGGAGAACACCCGAGAATAGGAGCAATTGATGTTGTTCCATTTGTTCCTGTTTCTAATGTTACTATGGACGAATGTGTAAAAATTTCAGAGCGATTTGCTGAAATAATTTCCCATGAACTAAATGTGCCGGTTTATTTGTATGAATATTCAGCCCGTAAACCAGAAAGAAAAAGTCTTGCCAATATTAGACAGGGAGAATATGAGGGATTGGAAGAAAAATTAAAAAATCCAGAATGGTTTCCAGATTATGGAGAACCAATTTTTAATCCAAAACTTGGGGCAATTGTTACAGGAGCAAGATTCTTCTTAATTGCTTATAATGTTAATATTAAATCAAGCGATATAAGATTTGCAAAAGAAATCAGTGAACTTTTGCGTGAAAGCGGTTATCCTAAACGAGATGAATTCGGAAACATAATTAAAATTGACGGCAAAACTGTAAGAGTACCTGGGAAATTAAAAGAAGTTAAAGCTATGGGAGTTTATCTCGAAAAATATAATATAACTCAGGTTTCAATGAATTTAACAAATTACCTCGTTACACCAATTTATGTTGCATTCGAAGAAGTCAAAAAAGAAGCTGCAAGAATTGGTGTAGAAGTTTGTGGTAGTGAAATTGTTGGACTTGTTCCATTACAAGCAATCTTAGAAGCAGGCAAGTTTTATACAAATTACAAAGAATTCAACGAAACAAAATTAATTGAAGCAGCAATTGAAAATCTTGGATTAAATTCTTTAAATAAATTTAATCCCGAAGAAAAAATTATTGAATACATGATTAACTAAACAAAGGTAAATTTTATGAATGAATTAAAAACAATTTTAGAATATTTAAATGAAATATCATCCAGTTCCCCTACACCGGGCGGCGGGAATGTTGCTGCTTTTTGTGGAGCTCTGGCTTCAAGTCTTGGTATTATGGTGTGCAACCTGACTATTGGAAAGAAAAAATATTCAGATGTAGAAAGTGAAATAATCACTGTTAAAGAAAAACTTGAAGAATATCAAAAAAAATTTCTTCTTTTAGCTGAAAAAGATAATCAAGCATTTAATTATGTTATGGAAGCAATAAAACTTCCTAAAGAAAACGAAGAACAAATCCAGATTCGTTCACAAAAAATTGAAGAAGCTACACTACAGGCAGCAGAAGTTCCTTCTGAAGTTATTAAAAATTGCAGTTCAATTTTGCCTTTATTAAAAATTATCATTGATAAGGGAAATAAGAACTCTGTCTCTGATGCTGGAGTTGCAGTTTCATTAATTAAATCTTCTGCTCAATCAGCATTTTTGAATGTATTAATAAACTGCAAATCATTGAACAATCAAACTATTGCTTCTGAAATTAAAAAAAGTACTCAGGTGATTTTTGATGAAGTTCAAAAAACAGCCGATTTATATTTGAACATTATCATGGATTCATTAAAATCATCATGAAAAAATTTTTTAAAATTATATTCACAATTTTATTATACTTTTTAGTATTCAACCTGAGTATATTTTCTCAGAATCCAAAAGTTTTACTTGGTATCGATATTCTCGAAAAAAATAATTTTTCTCTACTCGTCGGTAAAAATGTTGGATTAATTGCAAATCATACAAGTGTAAATAATAAGTTAGAATCAACAATAGATTTATTCAAGAAAGCAAAAAATTTTAAGCTAATTGCTGTTTTTAGTCCAGAACATGGAATTAAAGGTGTTGCAGGTTCAGGAGAATTCGTTGAAGATTTTTTTGACAGCTCTACAGGAATTAAATACTATTCATTGTACGGCAAAACTCAAAAACCCACTTCAGATATGTTGAAAGATATCGATGTATTGGTTTATGATATTCAGGATATTGGTTGTCGTTCTTATACATACATTACAACACTTGGATTGGCTATGGAATCAGCAGCTGAAAATAATATTGAATTTATTGTTCTTGATAGACCCAATCCACTTGGCGGACTAAGAATTGAAGGAAATGTTGTTGAAGATAATTTTACTTCTTTCGTAGGCAAATATAAAATCCCTTATGTATATGGTTTAACATGTGGTGAATTAGCTTTAATGCTTAATAATGAAAAAATGCTTTCAAATGGATTGAGCTGCAAATTATCTGTAGTAAAGATGAACGGATGGCATAGATGGATGAAATTTGATGATACTAAATTAATCTGGGTGCCAACTTCGGCAAATGTGCCTGACAGCAAAATTCCTTTTTACCTTGTTGCAACTGGTATTCTTGGTGAACTAAATGAAATTTCTATTGGAATTAGTTACACACTGCCATTTCAAACTTTTGCAGCTGAATGGATTAATCCTGATACGCTTGCAACTTATATGAATTCTCTAAAACTAAATGGTGTAATTTTCAGACCAATAACTTACAAACCTTTATATGGCAAATGGCAGAATAAAATTTTGAATGGTGTTCAAATTCATATTTACGATTTTGATAAAGTTAATTTGATGCAGATTCAATTTTATTTTCTTGAAGTGCTTAATAAGCTTTATCCAGATAAAAAAATATTCAGCTTTGCAGATTCCACAAGAATAAAAATGTTCGACAGAGTTCTTGGAACAGACAAAATTCGAATTGAATTTTCTAAAAGGTACAGGTTCGATGATATAAAAGAAATTTTGAATAAAGATATTAAATGGTTTAAAAAATTGTCATCAAAATATTATTTGTATAAATAGGTTATCGTTCTATTCTATTTTCAGTTATCTTATAATATTTCTATAACTAAAAAAATTTTGCTGCATAAATTTACTTAAGTATCAAATCACCCACAGGCCAGCGGGCTCTTAAATTCAATGTATCGGGATAAAATTTGAATTCTTCTGCATACTTAAACGGATTAATTTTACCAAATGTATAATTGCCATCTTTATCCTTATCAATAAATCCCCATAATAAATATTTACCAGGCAGAACTTTATTAATGTTGAAGTTTTTCTGTTTATCAACTTTTTGTTTATAAATATTTTTACTTTCTCCTGAACTTTCAAGAACCACTATTACATCATTTGAATCACTTTCAAATAATACCTTGCCAGAGATACCAGAAAAATCAAGCTCACTTGCTGTAATGAATTTATGTTTATAAACAGAATCAACTATATTCCCCGCTGCATCTGATAATCTGCTAAGATTAATATTAAGCTGATATTCACTTCTCTGCTTTAACTTTGATTTTACAATTACATTAAATGAAGCATCATCTATTTTTTTAATTTCAGCAGGATATTTATTTCCATTTGCATCGTAAATATTTACTGCTTCTTTTAAGCTGTCTTCTTTAATACCGTCATCAAACTTTATTGTAAGAATTGGATTATCAAAATCAATTTTATTTTCTGGATATTGACTTTCTACATTTAATATCCTGGGCGGGATAGTATCTTTTTTTGTTTCAACTATTATTTGAATTTCTTCTCCCTGATTTTGATTTCCATAAACATCATAAACATTTTCTGCTCTTAAGAATATTTTATTATTCTTTGGGAATGAATCCGTAATACACAAATTATATTGATTTCTTTTATCATTTGTTTTGAAAAAATATTCTGGAATAATTTTTTTATTAATTGTTGAATCAAACAGGTAAAAATTATCAATTGAAATCTTTGTGCTGTCAATTCTTTCATTAAATTCAATTTGAATATGATTCATATCTTTCATTGATGCACTTAATATTCTGGGTGGTATAGTATCTTCTTTTGATAAAAAGAAATCAACATTGTTTATTTCATTAATTTCTTTAGATAATACAATTTTTTTAAACTGAACACCATATTCGTCTTCATTTTTTTTATATAAAAAATCTTTTAGTTTATCCCGAATAGCAAAAACAAAATATTCTCCCTTGCTTAATCCAACCAGATAATATTTCCCATTATTGCCAACTTCAGAAACAAAATCCGGTTTTTGTTCTGAAGGATTAATGTTTCCATTATTTTTTTTATAAGCAAATACCATCACTCCTGAGGGATCTTTGTCATAAATTTTTCCTGAGATTTTTCCAGAATCAATTTTTTCTCCAGTTGAAAATGCAAATGAAAATGGTTCTCTCATTTTATTGTGATTATTTAAATCCTCTACTCCAGCACCAATTGTAATTGTATAAGTTGTATTTTTCTTTAACGTATCCTGAAAATTTATTCTCAAGGTTCTGCCGCTCCAATCAAAATCAAGAGGATATTTCATAGGTGGTGATATAAAAATTGCATCGTGTACAGTTCTTTTATCGACATATTCACTGAATTTAATTTCAAAATAATTTTTATTGTAATTTGTTGTGCCATTTGAAGGAAAAACTTCAATTATTTGTGGAGGGACAATATCAACTGGTCCACCGCCGGGAGGAATTTGATTTGCGCAGCTCCATATAAAAACCATATATAAAATTAATATTGATTTTGACTTTTTAGCCATTTTCTGTATCGTGCTATGTTTTCTTGATGCTCAAATTGATTTGATGAGAAATTATGCTGTCCCATTCCATTTGCTACAAAAAAAAGATAATTGTGTTTTTCAGGAAATAGTGCTGCAATTATTGCATCTTTGCCGGGATTGTTTATTGGTGCAGGTGGAAGTCCTGCATATTTATAAGTATTAAATCTCGAATCTATGTTCAAATCTTTGTAAAAAACTTTTTTGTTTTTTCTTTCTCTTATTAAATATTGAACAGTCGGGTCTGCCTGTAAAAGCATTCCTCTTTTTAATCGATTGTGATAGACACCAGAAATTCTTTTAAACTCAGGAATATAATTTGACTCTGCATCAATAATCGATGCCAATGTTAAAACCTGTTTTTTATTCATCTTCAATTCTTTCATTCTATTTTGAATTTTGGGGTTGTCAAAAAATTTATCCATTTCGTTCTTTAATCTTCTAAGAACATCTTCTGCAGTTGCATTTGAAAAAAAATAATATGACTCTGGCAATAAGTAACCCTCAAGATTGTCAGTATCCAGACCAAGAGAATTAATAAACGATTTGCTTCTGCTCAATTCCATTACTTTAGCAGAATCTATTCCTAAATTTTCTTGAAGTAATTTTGCTAATTCGTTTTGCCAGATTCCTTCGGGAATTGTTACAAGTATTTGCAAAGATTTTTTTGGATTGATTAATTCTTCAATTAGTTGAAGATAATTTAGTCCATTAGGAATAGCATACCTTCCTGCTTTAATTTTTCTTTCTGCACCATAAATTAATGCAGCAATTTTCATATTGGTTTTGCTTGGAATAATTTTTTTAGAATAAAGTGAATCAATTATTTGATTAAGGGTCATTCCTTTTGGAATATCAATTTGAACGGGAGATGACATATCATAATAATTTGGTGCAAAGAAAGTAAATATCAAGATTGAAAGAACAAACACAAAAAAAGCAACTAACAAATAAATTTCATTGCGATTAAAATTTTTTTTTATATTGTCATCTATAACAGTTATCAATATCAATCCTGAATAAATTATTCAATAATTTCAATGATAATCTTTTATAAAAGTATTACCCGAAAGATCAGGATATGCATTTTGATTTGAAAAATATGATAAAAATTCTTTTGAGTTCTGTAAATATTCATAAAGTTTCATTCCACGATATGCAATCATGGCTGCATTATCGCCGCAATATTCAAGTGAAGGTATTACAATTTTTTTATTATAATGAACAGATAGTTTTTCTAATTCATTTCTTAATAATTTATTTGCTGCTACTCCGCCAACAAGAGAAATTGAATTCACATCGAAATTATTTAATGCTTTTTCTACATTTTTTGTAAGAGCTTTTACAACTGCTTTTTGAAATGATGCTGCTATTAATGGAATATGTTCGTCAGGAATTTTATCACTGCTTCCATATTCTTTCTGAATAAAACGGATTACAGAAGTTTTTAAGCCGCTAAAAGAAAAGTCATATTCATTTTTACACTGAGCAATCGGGAAGTCAACAAAATTATCATTATGATTTTCAGCAACTTTTTGAATTTGTGGTCCTCCCGGATAACCTAATCCAAGTAATTTTGAAACTTTGTCAAAAGCTTCGCCGGCAGCATCATCTACTGTGGTACCTAGTTTAATAATTTCAATATCACTTTTAACTATTAATAAAAGTGTATGCCCTCCAGAAACTACAAGACATAAGTAAGGAAACTCAGGTTTTTCTTCCATTAAAAAACCAGAAAATATGTGTCCCTCAATGTGGTTAACTGGAATAAAAGTTTTTTTAAGAGAATAAGCCAGACCTTTAGCAAATGTTAAACCCACAAGCAATGCTCCAATTAAGCCTGGTCCTGCTGTTGCTGCAATTAAATCAATATTTTTAATTTCAATGCCTGATTCTTTAAGTGCCTTTTTTAATAGCGGCATTAAAATTTGAAGATGAGCTCTGCTTGATAATTCCGGTACAACACCGCCATAATCAACATGAAAATCCTGAGAAGAAATTAAATTGGAAACTAATTTCCCATTTGATATAACTGCAACAGAAGTCTCATCGCAAGATGTTTCTATTCCAATAACATTCATCAGTTATGTGAAAAAATGCTTTTTGTGATATACCAAGCCACCTGTGGATTTTCCTGCAATCTGCGAATTGAATAATTATACCAATGTTTTCCAAAAGGAACATAAACCCTTATTTTATATCCATCTGCATTAATTTTATCTCTTAAATTTTCTTTCACACCATAGAGCATCTGAAATTCAAATTTATCCTTGGGAATATTTTTTTCTTTTATCATTTGATAAGCTTTTTCAATAAGATAATCATCATGTGTTGCTATTCCTACATAATTGCCATTATCAAAAAAGTATTCAAGAATTTTCACAAAATTATCTTGTATTTCCTGCTTATTCTTATAAGCAATTTTTTCTGGTTCAATATAAATTCCTTTGCATAATCTGTAATTAGTTCCTTTCATTTCTACATTTTGTATGTCATTCATAGTTCTTTTTAAATAAGCTTGAACAACAATGCCAACATTATCATATTTTTTTCTTAATTTTTTATAAAGTTCAAAAGTTGCATCGGTTGTAGATGAATCTTCCATATCAATGCGGACAAAATTTTTATACATTGCTGCTCTTTCAAGAATTTCTGAAACCTGATCATAACAAAATTCCTTATCAATATTTAAACCCATTTGTGTTGGTTTGATGGATAAATTAGATTTCAGATTATTCTGTTCGATAACATCAAGAACTTTCAAGCATTCGAGTTTTGCTTGTTCTGATTCTTCTTTGTTTGTAACGGCTTCGCCCAGAACATCCATAGTAGCAAGTATTCCTTTTGAATTCAATTCTTTAACAACACGAATTCCGTCATCAATTGTTTCACCTGCGATATATCTTTTAGCAAAAATGAAAACTATGGATTGGGGGAGAATTTTTACTACTTCGACAATAGTTTTGTTAAGAGGATTCACAAATTCACCAAAATTATAATTAGTTTTATTGTCAAAATTAGATTAACATAATTCATAAATCAAGAAATGTTTATTCAAAAAAAAGCCTGCCCAATAAAATTGAGCAGGCATAAATTCAAAAAATGATTTTATAAAATATGAAATGCTACTGTAACGCCGGCCATTACAATTGAAACCATACTCATTAATTTAATTAAAATGTTCAAGCTTGGACCTGATGTATCTTTGAAAGGATCTCCAACAGTATCACCGATTACAGCGGCTTTATGAGGATTAGAACCTTTTCCGCCATAATTTCCTTCTTCGATATATTTTTTAGCATTATCCCATGCACCACCTGAATTTGCCATGAAGATAGCCAGAACAAATCCAGCTCCAAGACCGCCAGTTAATAAACCCATTACTCCAGCTACGCCAAATACTAAACCTGTAATAATTGGAGCTAAAATTGCAAGCAAAGAAGGAAGAATCATTTCGTGCTGAGCTCCTTTTGTAGAAATAGCTACACAGCTTGCATAATCTGGTTCTGCAGTTCCTTCAAGAATACCAGGTATGGTTTTAAATTGTCTTCTTACTTCGTCAACCATTTTGCCAGCTGCACGACCAACTGCACTCATTGTTAAGCCGCAGAACAAAAATGCCATCATCGCTCCAATAAATACACCAACAAGAACATTGGGATTCATCAAATTAATCTGGTAATAATTCATAAAGTCCATAATGCTTGCTTTTTGAGTTTCTACAATCACACCATTACCGAAATCAAGTATTAATTTACCAGCTCTTAGAAGAGCAATTTTAACTTCTTCAACATAAGAAGCTAAAAGAGCAAGTGCCGTAAGAGCAGCTGAACCAATTGCAAATCCTTTGCCTGTAGCAGCAGTGGTATTTCCTAAAGCATCAAGTGCATCAGTTCTTTTGCGAACTTCTTTACCCAATCCACTCATTTCTGCATTGCCGCCTGCATTATCTGCAATTGGACCATAAGCATCGGTTGCAAGTGTGATTCCAAGAGTAGAAAGCATACCAACAGCTGCAATACCAATTCCATATAATCCCATGTTAATATTTGTCAAATCAAAACCTGTGGCAAAAAGAAATGCGAAAATAATACCAAATGCTACTGTAACAACTGGAATAGCTGTTGACATCATTCCAATACTTAAACCGGAAATAATAACAGTTGCTGGACCAGTTTGTGAACTATCTGCAATTCTTTGAGTTGGTTTATATGAGTGAGAAGTATAATATTCTGTCGATTTACCAATTATAATTCCAGTTACTAAACCTGTAACAATCGAACCCCAGATACCAAGTGCATTATCAAAACCAAGTAAGTTAACAATAATGTAAGAGAAAACAACAATTAATACAGAGCTAATATTAATGCCTCTTGAAAGAGAAGCAAGCAAATCTTTTTGAGTTGCATCTTCTTTAGTTCTTACCATAAAAATACCAACAATGGAAAGAACAATACCAACAGCTGCAACGAGCATAGGAGCCAATACAGCTTTCATTTGCAGTTCTGGTGCATTGACAAATGCAGAGGCACCTAAAGCAGCTGTAGCTAAAATTGAACCGCAGTAAGATTCATATAAATCTGCGCCCATTCCTGCAACATCACCTACATTATCTCCAACATTATCTGCGATTGTAGCTGGATTGCGTGGATCATCTTCAGGAATGCCAGCTTCTACTTTGCCTACTAAATCTGCACCAACATCAGCTGCTTTTGTAAATATTCCACCTCCAACTCTTGCAAATAATGCCTGAGTAGATGCACCCATTCCAAATGTTAACATAGTAGTAGTTACCACAACAAGATTATGAGCATCGGTTGCGTGAGGATAAACAATGTTTAATATTGTAAACCAGATTGAAATATCAAGAAGACCAAGACCAACAACAACAAGACCCATAACAGCACCGCTTCTGAAAGCAATTTTTAATCCTTTATTTAATGACTCTCTTGCAGCATTTGCTGTTCTTGCAGAAGCATATGTTGCTGTCTTCATTCCAAAAAAACCTGATAAACCAGAAAAGAAACCACCTGTAATAAATGCAAATGGCACCCAGGGATTTTGAAAATTAAAACCATATGCAAGTATTAAAAATATTGCCATAATAACAATAAAGAATATACCTACAACTTTATATTGTTGTTTAAGGTAAGCCATAGCTCCTTTACGAACATAGGAAGCTATGCTTGCCATCTTTTCTGTGCCTTCGCTTTCCTTCATCATTTGTTTGAAGAAAAACCAGGCAAAAAATAAGGCAAGTAAAGAAGAGGCAGGTGCAATCCAGAATAAACTGTTAATCATTTTTTCTCCGATTACTTATTTAACATACCGATTAATTAAGTTTCTCTTTTTCTATCTGTATCTAAAAACTAAATCAATTTTCTACAACAATATTGGAATTAACAAATTTTCTAAAAATTATTTTTCAAAATTAATAAAAATTGTTGAGATATTAATCTGTTTATAAATTTTTTTATTTATGTGAACTCATTTAATTTTGTTTTAGTTAATTAATAATTAAAACCCTTTTAAGAGGGATAATTCTTTATCGAAATCTTTAAATAACTTAAGGTGAACTATGAATTATTTAAATGAATTAATTAATAATCAAAAAATCTTTTTCAAATTCATGAAAGAAAAATATCCTCTGTTCAAAAATTCAAATATTTTTTTAAGAGACACCCAATATGCTATAAGAAGTTACTTTGAGAAAAAAAATATAAAACTTGGTTACACTGAGTCAGAAAAATTAACCCTTGAATTTATTAATATGCTCGAAAAAGAAAATAAATTAAAAAAAATTTCATCGAATGCCTGGAAAGTGAATTTTTCTCTTGATAATAATGTTAATAGTCTTGAAAGCATCAATAATCAGAACGAAAGGACAGAAAATGAACACACAAATTAATATAACATCGGAAATAGACATCACTGAAAAAGCTTTCAAGCAGGTTTTGAAAATAAAAAAAGAAAATAATATTCCTGATTCTTATGGATTAAGAATAAGTGTTAAAGGAGGAGGATGCTCAGGTTTAACATATCAGCTCGGTTTTGATGAAACAGAAAAAGCTGGCGATACAGTAATTGAAAAAGACGGATTAAAAATTTTTGTCGACGGCAAAAGTTTATTTTATTTAACAGGCACAGTTCTCGATTTCAGCGATGGACTAAATGGGAGAGGTTTTGTATTCAATAATCCAAATGCAAAAAGAACCTGCGGATGTGGAGAATCTTTTGGAGTTTAATATGAACAGAAAAAAATTTTTAACATCACTTGGGATTTTGACATTAGGTCTAAGCACAAAAAAAATTGATGCATTAACAAACAAAATAAATAATAAAAGGAGTAAAATAATGAGCAAGTTCGAATTACCACCATTGCCATATGCATTTAATGCATTAGAACCATACATAGATGCAAGAACAATGGAAATTCATCATGACAAACATCATGGTGCTTATGTAACAAATCTTAATAAAGCCATTGAAGGAACAGATATGGAAGTAAAATCTCTTGAAGAACTTTTCAAGAATGTTTCTAAACTTCCAGTAGCTGTTCGTAATAATGGTGGAGGGCATTATAATCACACAATGTTCTGGGAAATAATGGGACCAAATAAAGGTGGTCAACCTACAGGGGCTCTTGCAGATGCTATAAACGGCACTTTTGGTTCTTTCGAAAAATTCAAAGAAATATTTAATAATGCTGCTGCTACACGATTCGGTTCTGGATGGGCTTGGCTTGTTCTAAGCGATGGCAAATTAGTTGTTACTTCAACTCCAAATCAGGATAATCCTTTGATGGATGTTGCTGAAGTTAAAGGTTTTCCTGTTATGGGACTTGATGTTTGGGAACATGCATATTACTTGTTATATCAAAACAGAAGACCAGAATACATTGCTAATTGGTGGAATGTAGTTGATTGGGATGCTGTTGCAAAAAGATTTGCATCAGCAAAGTAATTAGGTCAAATTGATAATTGCTGAAAATTTTATCTTGAACTAATCTGTAAAATCCTCATTTAATAAAATCATATAAAAGAAGAGGGATTTAAAGTCCCTCTTTTTCTAATAAACAAATTTGTTCGTCTGCAAAATTATTGATTGTGAGTATTAAATGGATTACCGACCGTCTAATGCCGTGGTAACCTGACTACTGACAGGTAGATTGCTCGAATTTTCACGTATAATAAATTAGTTAGATTCTTCACTTCACTTCGCTCGTTCAGAATGACATAATAGACATAAAGAAAAAGTTTTGAGCAAATTACTGCAAAAAAAAATTGTCACTCCGAACAAAGTGAAGAGTCTTACAAAGTAATAACGATATTCTTCATTCAGAGTGACAAAAGCGTTATAAATAATTTCATCTATCAAATATGTGTTTTATAACTCTGCAGCATTTTCATATAATTAGCTCTTTCAAAAGCAGCAGGCTCTGCTACAGACTTCTGACTCATACTGCCTTTCATTGTTTGTATCGAATCATATTCATTTTCTTCCATCCATCTTTGTAAACCATTTAAAATATCTTTAATTCTTCCTACACCATTCATTAAAAGTTCAGAACAAACCATAGCAACATCTGCTCCAGCCATAATCACTTTTATAACATCTTCATGCGAATGAATTCCGCTTGTTGCTGCCATACTTGCTTTAATATTTCCATACAAAATCGAAATCCATCGCAAAGGTAATCTCATTTCCCAGTTTGTGCTTAATACCAAATTTGGAACGACTTCCAATTTTTCTAAATCAAAATCTGGCTGATAAAATCTATTAAACAAAACAAGTGCATCTGCACCAGCCTCATCTAATTTTTTTGCCATATTAGCCATTGATGAAAAATAAGGACTTAATTTAACTGCAACCGGAATTTTAATATGACTTTTAACAGCTTTTAATGTTTCTAAATAAATATTTTCGATTTCTGAACCGGGTATATCTGGATTTGCAGCCACATAATAAATATTTAATTCAAGAGCATCTGCTCCTGCTTGTTCAATATTTTTTGCATATTGAATCCAACCACCCTTGCTTACTCCATTCAAACTTCCAATTACTGGAATACTAACTGCTTTTTTCAAATTAGCTATATGGTCAAGATATTGATATGGAGTCAAATAAAATGAATCAGGTTCAGGGAAATAACTCAAAGCTTCTGCATAACTTTCAGAATGATAAGATAAATAATGGTCAAGTTCACCGCTTTCATGTATTATTTGTTCTTCGAACAATGAGTAAACAACTACTGCTGAAGCTCCAGCATCTTCCATTGCTTTTACAGTATCAATATTTTGAGATAAAGGTGATGCTGAGGGAACAATCGGATTTTTTAATTTCAATCCCATATAAGTTGTTGTAAAATCCATAAACTCTCCAGAAAAATTTATTATAAAATTAGAGGCCGTTCATAATTGAACGACCTCATTAAAACATTTAATTGACTTTCTCTTCTTGTTTATCTTTTCCATTACCAGAAAAATCAAAGCTTGCCATTTGTTCATACAATTTCCATCTCTTAATAACTTCTTCCTGAGCTTTCTCCAGTAATTGTTTAGCAATAAGTGGGTGAGATTTTGTTAACATTTTGTATCTTGTTTCTTGATAGATATAATCTTCAAGCTTAATCTTTGGGGCTTTAGAATCTAATTTCAATGGATTCTTACCTTCTTTAAGATTTTCTGGATTATATCTTATCAATGGCCAATATCCACTGTCTACTGCAAGTTTCTGACTTTCAAGTCCCTTAGCCATATTAATACCATGAGCAATACAATGACTGTAAGCAATAATTATTGATGGACCATCATAAGCTTCAGCTTCAAGGAATGCACGCACAGTCTGAGCATCATTAGCACCAAAAGCAACTTTTGCCACATATACATTTCCATAATTCATTGCCATCATTGCTAAGTCTTTCTTTGGAGTAGGTTTACCGGCAGCAGCAAATTTAGCTACAGCTCCCATTCCTGTTGCTTTTGACATTTGTCCGCCTGTATTTGAATAAACTTCAGTATCAAGCACAAGAATATTAACATTTTTACCAGATGCTAATACATGGTCTAAACCACCATAACCAATATCATAAGCCCAGCCGTCCCCGCCAACTATCCATACAGATTTTTTAACAAGATAATCAGCAATTTCAAGTAATTTCTTTGCATCCTTTGAATTTATTTTCTGTAATTTATCTTTTAATTCCTTAACACGTAATCTTTGTTCATAAATCCCTGCTTCATCTTTCTGCTCAGCATTAATAATTGATTCAACAAAATCTTTTCCTAATTCATTCTGCATTTTAATCAATAATTCTTTTGCAAATTGATTGAGTTTGTCAATAGCCAGGCGCATTCCCATTCCAAATTCAGCATTGTCTTCGAACAAAGAATTTGACCACGCAGGACCTCTTCCTTCTTTATTTTTTGCCCATGGTGTTGTTGGCAAGTTTCCTCCGTAAATTGAAGAGCACCCAGTTGCATTTGCTATTATTGCTCTGTCTCCAAATAATTGGGACATTAACTTGAGATATGGAGTTTCACCGCATCCAGAACATGCACCTGAAAATTCAAACAACGGTTCTAATAATTGATTACTTTTTACTAATGATGTATTAACTAATCTTCTGTCAATTTCAGGCAATTCAAGGAAGAAATCAAAATTAATTCTCTCCTGCTCGCGAACAGGAATTTGTGGAATCATATTGAGAGCTTTTCGTTTTGTATCTTTCTTATTCTTAGCTGGACAAACTTCATAACACAATTCACATCCTGTACAATCTTCTACTGCAACCTGAATTGTATATGCATAACCTTCAGGAAATTCTTTTCCTTTAGCATCCATATGTTTAAATGTCGCCGGTGCATTTTCAAGATATTTCTTATCATATACTTTAATTCTGATTGCAGCATGTGGACAAACAAGAGCACATTTGCCGCATTGTATGCACCATTCTGGATCCCATTCAGGTACTTCAAGTGCAATATTTCTTTTCTCCCATCTTGTAGTTGCAGATGGAAATGTTCCGTCAACTGGCATTTCACTTACTTTTACTAAATCGCCTTTTCCTGCCATTATTTTTGCAAGAACATTTTTAACATAATCAGGAGCTTTATCAGAAACTATTGGAGGCAATTCAATTGTACTTGTTGCTTTTTCTGGAACTTCTATTTTATGCAGATTTTCGAGTGTCTGGTCAACTGCTTCATAATTCTTTTTGACAATTTCTTCTCCTTTTGCACCATAAGTTTTCTTAATAGCTTTTTTAATTTGTTCGATTGCTTCATCTTTTGGAAGTATTCCAGAAATTGCAAAGAAACATGTTTGCATTATTGTATTTACACGGCTTCCCATTCCAGTTTTAGCAGCAACACTATAAGCATCAATTACATAGAAATTTAATTTCTTATCTATAATTTGCTGCTGAACTTTGCGTGGTAATTTATCCCATGTTTCATCTTTGCCATAAGGTGAGTTCAACAGAAATGTTCCGCCTTCTTTTATGTTTTCAAGAACATCAAATTTTTCAAGTAATGTGAATTGATGACATCCAACAAAGTTTGCAGTTTGTATTAAATAAGTAGAATGAATTGGCTTTTTGCCAAATCTTAAATGCGATACTGTAGTTGAACCAGATTTTTTAGAATCATAAACAAAGTAACCCTGTGCATAATTATCAGTTTCTTCGCCTATAATTTTTATTGAATTTTTATTTGCACCAACAGTACCATCTGCACCTAAACCATAGAACATGCACCTTACAACATCATCACCTTCGATAACAAAAGATGGATCGAAATCAAGACTTGTGAATGTGACATCATCAATTATTCCAACTGTAAAATGATTTTTAGGATTATCAGATTTTAAATTATCAAATACAGCTTTAATCATTGCAGGTGTAAATTCTTTTGAAGATAATCCATATCTGCCGCCAACAATTTTTGGCATTTTTTCGAATGGAGGATTATCAGAATTCATTGCATCACTAATTGCAGAAAGCACATCAAGATAAAGAGGTTCACCAAATGAACCTGGTTCTTTTGTTCTATCTAATACTGCAATTTTTTCTACTGTCTTTGGAATTGCAGCAAGCAAATGTTGAGCAGAGAATGGACGATACAATCTTACCTTAATAATACCAACTTTTTCTTCCATTCTTTGAGTCATATATTCGACAGTCTCTTCTGCTGCTTCTGCGCCAGAACCCATAAGTATAATTATTCTTTTAGCATCTGGGGCACCATAATAATCAAACAGATGATATTGACGACCTGTAAGTTCTGCAAACTTATCCATATATTGTTGAACTATATCCGGGCATGCATTATAAAATCTATTGACAACCTCTCTGCCCTGAAAATAAACATCTGGATTTTGTGCTGTACCTCTAATAAAAGGATTATCAGGATTTAATGCTCTTTCCTTAAAGGCTTTCACATAATCATCATTAATCATAGCACGAATATCATCTTCTGTCAGTTCTTCAATTTTCATGACTTCATGAGAAGTTCTAAATCCATCAAAGAAATGAACGAATGGGATTCTTGATTCAAGAGAAGCAGCATGAGCAATCAAAGCAGTATCCATAACTTCCTGAACTGAATTTGAGCAAATCAGTCCAAATCCAGTTTGACGAGTAGCCATAACATCACTGTGGTCACCAAAAATAGAAAGAGCTGAAGCTGCTAATGAACGAGCACTTACATGAAAAACTGCAGGCGTAAGCTCGCCAGCAATTTTATACATGTTGGGAATCATTAATAATAAGCCTTGAGAAGCAGTGAAAGTAGTGGTTAATGCACCAGCTTGCAGTGAACCATGAACAGCTCCTGCAGCACCTCCTTCACTTTGCATCTCGGTTACTGTTGGAACTGTTCCCCATATATTTTTTACTCCAGCTGCTGACCAGGCATCAGACAACTCCCCCATCGGTGATGATGGTGTAATTGGATAGATTGCTATCACTTCACTCACACGATAAGCAACATATGCCGCTGCTTCGTTGCCATCAATCGTTATTTTTCTTCTTTCCATTTAATACACCTTTATTTTTTATTGAATCTCATATTTATCTTGAAATATTTTATACTCAAACAAATATCCTGCCAGAAATTAGAAGAAAA
>CAZNFW010000019.1:10364-53073 GCA_964572725.1 uncultured Melioribacter sp. | reverse complement strand
GTCTGCCGAAATGAAATGAAGGCAGGCCTGTCTGCCGAAATGAAATGAAGGCAGGGGTTGATATATTAAAAGCAACATAAGTAATGTAACACGAGGGTTCGATTTTTAAGCCGCGAATTACGCGGATTTTATTCATGGATTCCCGCTTTCACGGGAATGACATCTATTATCTATTTTTCATTTAAATTTTTTACTTCACAAATACTGCGTATAAAACATTAATTCATTGTCATATCCTTAATAAGTCCCTCTCTTCATAAATGAGGGATTTGAGGGTGTGTTCTTATAATAATTACTATGAAAAATTTTGCGGTTAAATAATTAACCGCGAATTTTCACAAATAAAATTTTGTAACACGAAACGTCGTTTCGTGAAATGTAACTCGAGATTTATCACGAGAACTTTATTTTATTTTGCTAATTGCGCAAATTCTATTTATGGATTCCCACTTTCGCGGGAATGACATTGTAGAAAAAATTTGCTTTCAATTTTTTTCTTTGACATATTAAAACCAAGTAATTGATTCTTCAAATCTTGCAGAGATAGTTGTGATTTGCTTTCAATTTTTTTCTTTGACATATTAAAACCAAGGTAGGTAAAAGTAAGTTGTTAAAAACTAATAACTTACACGGATTTCAGGATTGAAAAAATCCCGCCTTGTTTTAATTTATCAATCATCCCTCTCTAAGTTTAAGAGAGGGATGATTAAAATAATTCTAATTGATGAGGTTCTACAAAACCGCTTTCTTTCTTCTTGCCGTAAAATATTTCCATCATACCAAACTGTTTGTCAGTAATTTTCAATATTCCTACATGACCTTTTTCAGGTAATATCTTTTTAATTCTTTGAACATGTACGTTCATATTCTCTCTGCTTGAACAATGCCGTATATAAATTGAAAATTGAAACATGGTAAAGCCATCTTTCATTAATTCATTTCTGAACTTTGTATAAATTTTCCTATCCTTGGCGGTTTCTGTAGGCAAATCAAAAAATACTAATATCCACATTACTCTATATTCATTTAGTCTCATAAACAAAACAATGAAATGTTAAATAAAAGATTAATTTTATATTTCATAGAATTTCCTTTCTAATTATTTGGCACTTCTGGATAAATTATTTTTCTTGCTTTGCCTTCAAAGCACCTTGCTAAAGAAGCAGATGTTCTTTGTGTAGCTATCATTAATGGACTTCTCCTGCCTTCAATTAAAACATCTACTGCTGCAATTTCTAATAATTGTTTTTTTATGGATGTGCTGAGTTCATAAAAATCTTCTCCGTTGCTTACTATAGAATAAACAACTCTATCAACAAAAGGTCTATAGGGTTCCATTATGTCATCTGCAAGACAGTAAGCATTATATTTATTTGTATGATGTATTCCTAATACTGGCAATAATCCTGAACCAACAAGAGACCTTGCAATAATTGCACGAAGTATTGCATAACCGTAATTAAAAAGATTGTTTGGCGGTTCGCCGTATCTGTCTCTAATAAAATCTGGAATCATTGGGAAAAAATTTTTCCAGTAGTATGCTGCTGCTCTACCCTCGTAATTATCAGGATCGCCTGACCTTACTTTTTTTGTCCATCTTAACATATTGTCAATGTTTGCTTTTCTTTCTTTTAATATCATTGCCTGATTTTTAATTTTTGCAGAAACGGTTTGTGCCCACAGCTGTTTTTTTAATGGCTCCGAAGCTTCTATTTGTGCTTTGAACTTTCGAGATTGTTCATCATTTGCTGCTAATGGCATAAATAATCCGCTCGGCATATGAGATTTATTGCATGTAATTACTGCGGCGTTGTTTTCTAAAAGAGAATCGAGTAATCCATGCGTAATTGTTATTTGATGATTATCTAATACTATAAAACCTATATCTTCTATAGGAATTGTATTATATGTTTCTTTAATAATATTTTTTCTCTTTTCTAACCAATCTTCTTTTCTCCCTTCAGTATCAGGTTTTTGTTCGGTCAAATTAGTTTGATTTTCTACTTCTTTATAATTTTGTTCATTGTCTTCTCCAGTTTCAATAGTTTTAACTAATAGTTGCTCTTTCTTTTTTGAAAGGTAAGTCGGATTACTGAAATACAATGTTCTTTTAATCATAATTTGCCCTCAAATTAATTTAATCTCACCTAAGCGATTGATTTTGATCTTGACGCAATGATTTTTAATAAGAATTTCATCATTATCCATTGTATATTCACTTAAATTCTGACTATCTAATTCACCATTTTTTTTGCCATCAACTTCTGAATATGGAATTATAAGCTCAGAGATATTGTATTTTATAAAATAACATTGCGCACCAGTAAATTTTCTAACTTGATAAATTCTATCATTAATATCTTTAGAATTTTTGTTTTCAATCATCTCATGAATCGAAATATTATTTTTTCTAATCTCTTCTATTTCTTCCAGTGTTGGAACAAAAACAAGGTCGTTTAGTGATAAAATTATTTTATTGAAGCCTTCTCTATCTGGAGCAATTGGTTCTCCATTTACAATTTTTTTAATTGCTTTAAAAGCTGATATAGATTCAAAACCTTCTCGTTCTCGGTTACTTTGATTTTCATAAATAACAAAGTAAGCCATAGAACCTTTATCAGGTTCATAAAAAGCATTTCTAAAAATATCTTCTTCACTTACTGTACCATCTAATCTTGTAATTGATTTAAGTGGTTTACCTATTTCATCAATTGCTTTTTTATAAAGTTTTTCTAAACCTTCATTATCAAATGCTTCCTTTGGTTTGTTGTTATACTCAAGTATGTGTTGTAATAATAATCTGTTTACGGGATTATTTCTTTTGTTTTCTTCTATTTCAAATCCTTCGTCAATTAGTTGTTTTTCAATGTCCGGATAATTGCTTATAATTTCTTTTTCTAAAACGAAATACGGAAAATCTTTTTTCATTTTTTGAATTGTTAGTCCTTCCCGATATAATTTATTTGAATCTTTGAATAAATCCATTCGCTTTGTTTTGTAACGCACAAATTCTGCAACTTTTATTTTTTCATAATATCTCCTATCAAGATTATAAATTTTCTTAGTAATCGGTTTACCATTCTTATTAATTTTACCTGTATCAACATTTTCAGAAATACTTTTTAGCCATTTATTAATTTCTTTTTTCTTTTTATCAAAATTTTCTGGTGTAAGGTTAAGTTGTTCTACAATAGCATCTAAATATTTACGGGCATAATCATCATAAACATATGATTTATGTTTTTTAAGTTCATTATCATTTTTTATTACATTCCACTCTGTTTGTATTTTTAGTGCGTCATTTATATCTACACTTTTTATTTTTTTAAGCCAGATAATTCCAAGAGGTTCTTTAAATAAACTCCTTCTTATAGCCATCCATTTACCACCGCCATTTTTTTCTTGTTTAATTTTTTTCTTTGTTGGTATGCCGTTTTTAATTTCCCATCTCCAATATTTATTAAATGGTTTAGTAACTATTGGAGGAACTTCTTTGAATGAGATAATGCAGGATTGAAGGGCTTCTCTCACATCTTTAACGAAATTATCCCATGGCAATTTGAAATCTCTTATTTTCCCTTTGCATAAAGTTAATTTGTATCTTTTTATTTCTTCATCTGTATCGGCTGCGCTTAATGTATTTAAATAACGTATATGTTCACGTGTAGTAGCGGCAATAATAATTGCATCTAATGCATGATGTCTGTGGTCTAATCTTTTTATTCCATCATTTTCTAATTTTTTATTAATGCTTAAGTCAAAACGATATTTATTAGAATCAGCTTCTTTAATAATTAATTTTTTGTTGAGAATTTTTTCTAATCTTTCGAAGCGGGGTTTTAATAATTCTTTCCAGATTTCATTCAGTCCCCAATTGTTTTTTAATTCGGAAGTAATTGAGCCAATGGTGAAAACTATTGAATTGGGATTTTTCAAAACTGGTCTTAACAGTTCACCTAATTTTCTTCCAATGTAACGGGTATCGTTGATTTGTCTTTCAATAAAATCTGCGGGCACTTCTGTTGCAAGAAGGTTTTTTCTTTTTGTCCTATTATTTTTAAATACATCATCAATAAATTTTTTATAGTCATCATATTTTAATATTTCAATACTTTCACCATTATAATCACAATAACCATTTCTGTTAGCAATAAAATTTGCAGCAAGTTCATTTCCTTTTGCTTGATTAAGTTTACTTTCCACTATTACCAAGTTACTTAATGCATCGTTTTTCATTTTTGAGCGTGGAATAATGTGGTCTATTTGATATTCATTACCATCAAATAATTTGCTGATAGGAATTATTTTACCAGTATAAGGTGAGCGGCATTTTTGACTTAACCATAAAATATATTTTTTAATATCATCTTCTTTCGGAATTTTTTCTTTTTCCTCATCACTTTTTGATAATAATGCTTGTTCTCTCCACAGACGAAATCGTTGAATGTCTTCAGGATTTTCTGGATTTGGTTTTATTGTAAACCCGGAAATTATTTTATTGCCAATTTCATCATAATGTTCAAAAGGTTCATTATTCAGCAGTTCATAAAGTATTTTTTTTATTCTTTGTTTTTCATCGAAATTTTCGTTTTGTATTTTACTAATAAGTTTTCTTTCCTCTCTATTGTGTTTTAATTCTCTTGCTAATTCGATATGAATTTCATCAATCTCACCAAATTTTTCCCATATATCTTTTACTAATTTGCAGGTTTCTCTAACAACAGATTCTGCAATTGGATTCCTTAAACTTCCTGGTTTAAAAATTTTCTCTATATGTCTTGAATATTCATCTGGTGAACTTACTTGAGTTATATCAATTTCAGAGTGTTTACCATAGAGTAAGTAACCTGCCTGATAAGTATTTAATCCTTTGATAAATTCTTCATAATTTCTCTTCTTTAAAAAGCTTTTAATAATTTGTTTTGGTATTTCATCATCAGTAATATTTTGAAGTTCTTTTTCATCAAAGTTAATAGACTTTAGTTTTTCGAGCGTTTTATCAGCAATGTCCAATGCACTTTCAAGAGATTGTAAGAATTTTTCTTTCTCTTTTTTTTCTTTGTAGCTTGTTTCGTTTAATATTTCTTTTTGGAGCTGGTTAATTATAACCTGAGGATGTTCCCAGTATTTTCCTGTCCGCATGAATATTAACAGTTTACGAATTGCCAGAGCAGAATATGAACCGTATTCTTTTGGAAAAGGAGCTAAATTTACAATTGATTCTGCAATAATTTTTGCATCATTAAATGATAATTTAAAGTTATCCCAATTTTTATTTTTTTCATTTTCTGATTTCCATCCCAAAACACTTAAAATGCTTTTATAAGATTTATCTTTATCAGAATCGATGTTAGAATAATCAACATGCCACAACTTCATTAATAATTCGCTATTATTAAGAATATAATCGCAATTAAGATTATGTTTATCAAATATTTTTCTGTAACGATGTTTTGTTTCATTCCCTTTGAGTTTATCACGGTTTCTAAAGAGATTGATTCTATGAGAACTTTCATTTTCTTTTTTACTGGATTTAATTGGTTCATTTTCTTTGTGACAATTATTAATAACCTCAAGAATATTTTTTTCTGAAACCTCATCTCTGCTGTCAAATAATTCAAATAACTTTTCTTTTACTGATTCATTGATATATAAGTCAGTTTCATCAATATCCAATATTTTTTTGCCATGTTCATTTATAAATTCTTTTCTTATTAAACGAATATTGTGTATGTCCTGCCATATTCTAAATTCTTGAAATAATGGAGATGATTTTGGAATACATTTCAACCCATATTTCCCAGATTCTATAAAATTCCCATTAACATCTTTTTCCTTGCCTATTCTTTTTTCGTAACGGCATTCGCTTATTAAGTGTTTTTGTGATTTTATATCTCTCTGGTAATAAATGATGTCATTTTTGATAACGTGTAATAAATCATTGGATAAAAATTCTTTTAATTTTTGCCCATTAAATTTTGCTTGAGTTGGATAAAATGTTTCTGCTAATTTTTTAAGTATTTCTTTGTTGTTGTTTAATTGAGCAAGTTCAGGGTTAAGTATGCATTGCATTTGCCAGATTTTTTCTAACTCTTTTTCATACCGGTACCGATATACAGGATTTTGTCTAATTTTAAAATCTTTACCTTCATTATAAGCTTTCACCAATTCATCAAAAAAATATTCACCTACATACTTACCACTTTCTTCTATTTTTTCATCTAAAGCAGTAATGAGCAAATTCCAGTCATTTTCTGTTGGAACTTTAGGGTTGTTCTGTTTGAATTTGCCTTTTTCCAGTTTTTGTGTAATTAAAAATTTGTATTCCTTTCCAATCCAGTCGGGTTTTTCGTATCGTTCAATTATATATGATTCTATACGCTCATCTTCCAAGTAAATTCTAAATTTCCTTTTTCCCCCTTTCCCATTTTCTTGTAATTCCTCGACATTTATTACTTTAGTTATGGATGCAAAATTTGTTTCAAAATTTTGATTTTTATATTCATCTTTAACTGAAGCAATTATATTACCATGCTCATTTCTTCTAAGTTCATTAAATTTTTCTTTGAATTCTTCATAGTTAATTATAGATGTTTTATTTTCTTTCAAATCTTTTCTGCTGCTCTTAAAACCTCTTCTTTGATTAAGCAAGTAAATAACTCTTATTAGTTCATTGTAAGTTAATTTCTGAGATAATCCTTTTTTTCTAAGGTAATAAACAATCCAGTCTTCAGGCAGAAGTTTTATATTATCATTCCTTTTTTTGCCTTGATGATTTCTGCGAAATTTTATTTCATCAATAATTTCATCTAATTGTTCTTCGGAATATCCAAAATGTTTATAGAATTCACGATAGCTTTCGTCGGAGATAAGAATATAATCACTTATACGAAAATTAAATTTTCCATACTCTGCAATTATTTCTTTGATTTTTTTCGGATTGTCTAAAGGAAATTCTTCGTCCAACCAGCCAAGAGTTTTAAATAACTTGATAAGCTTTGTTCTTCTTAATTTATAACGATGTTTTAATCTGCGGCTTGAGCGAAATCTTCTTCTTACTGCTGCTTTTGTTTCTGTTAGAGTTCCCGATTCAAATTTTTGAAGGTCTTCAACAGGGATTATTCTACTTGTGCACCATTGAATTTCGCCTTCTTTTCCATAATCTTCAAAATTTTCTGGGAGTTTTAGGATTGCAGCACCAATCGAATTTGTTCCTATATCCAAACCTAAAATTTGTTTCATGTTACCCTCTATTTGTTTTTTAAAAAAATTTTTTCATATTTGTTTCGAAGCAAATCACAATAAGGATTATTCCGTAGTGAGCTTTGCTCAATGAGTTTCCGCCCTCGTTGTACTTAACAGCGAGGGTTTTTTATTATATTCGATTATAAAATCGTAAGAATACTCCCTCGAATTTTTCATTTTTTTATTACAAAGTGCTAAAAAATTTTTAATAAGTAAATAAAAAATGTTTAATGAGATTTTATTTCTACTCAATCAGTTCATTAAGATAGTTTTATGAAATTTTATTCACTTATAATCGAATTACATTTTTAATTATTCCTGTGATATTCAAATTTTACCGATTTAAGGGTGTGCTCTTATAATAATGACTATGAATTATTCTGCGGTTAAATAATTAACCACGAATTTTCACAAATAAAATTTTGTAACACGAAACGTCGTTTCGTGAAATGTAACTCGAGATTTATCACGAGAACTTTATTTTATTTTGCTAATTGCGCAAATTCTATTTATGGATTCCCACTTTCGCGGGAATGACATCAAGGGCGAGATTCCCATTTTCACGGGAATGACAGTTGAAGAAATGGATTACTGCTTTAATTAGAGTTTTTACCTAATAAATTTTCCCTGAATTACAACCCTAATTTTTCTTTAATATCTTCAGGTATAGCATCTTTGTGAACCATTATTGCAATTACTTTTAATCTTGCATAAGATTCAGACATATACCAGTATCCACCATACTTTTTATTTTTCGAACCCCATGAATTTTTTGTATAATAATATTTTGTTCCGTTCTGATCTTTTGCAAGTCCAACAATATGCATAAGATGGTCATCTGTAGTAGTTTGATTGTCAAATGTTTCCTGACGCATTTCCTGTGTTACAATTTTTTCTTTAACTGGAGTATTATTTTTATCTTCTTCAGCATCTGGTTTTTCCTCATCAATTTCATCACTTGAATCTTCGGGGATTGTTGCAACACATTTTTTCTTGTCAAAAGTTTTTTCACTTACATCACCATCCCATGCAATTGAATAACCATGTTCTAATGCATAATCCATTATTCTCATTAAATCGTCAATTGGTATGTTGTAATATTTATCTTTGCTCCAGTTGTCCGGAATTTCTAATTCAAACTGTGTGTAAAAGGAATGATGTGTAAATGAAGTTAATTCAACATAATCATCTGGGTTGAAGCCTAAAGAGTCAACAAAACTTTTGGGAGTGTATGTTTTGCCTTTGTATTCAAATTCTTTTGGTGGAACTCCTAAATAAATATCTAATGTTGATTCGATAACATTCTGCCATACAGGAGTAATTTTTCCACCTTTCTTTTTCGATACAGCATCAACAATTGCTTTTAGAACTGCATCCATTTCTCCATGATTATGTTCTTTTTCATTAATCTTTTTTCCATCATAAACTTCTTCCGGAACAAATCCATTTTCTCGGATTACATTCATAACATCGTGAGCCTGTCCTCCCATCCCAAAATTTATTAATCCATTATATCTAACATAATTTAATGCTTTCTTTGGATAAGTAAATCTTACGTTCCACATTGGGGATAAAATATGCTCACCTTTTCCCATTCTAATTAATTCAGTTTCAATGAAAGATGTCGTGGCAAACGACCAGCATGTTCCTGTCTTTGCTTGATTTTTTACAGGCGTGGTTTTAACCTGATAAATCATTGTGAATTCATACTGCTCTTTTTTCTCTTTCTTTTTCTTTTCTTGTGGGAATAAAATTAAGGGGAATAAAAAAATTACTACTATCAGCTTAATAGAAATTTTTATTCTGGTCATTTTTAGCTCCAGATTTTATTTTTTAATATAAATCAAAATTAAAATAAGCTGTTAAGAAATCATAGAAAAAATTATTGACTATAATTTTGCGATTTTTTATGATTGTTTTAGTATATAATTTCTCTTAAAAAAAGAAGGGCAATAGTTTTAGTATAAATTCTTTATCGCAAAATAAACCTGTTAAATTAGTAGTGGTTGAAAGATATTAAAAGTTATCTGCTTATTGCGGGCTAGGGGAGGTGATTAAAAATGTTCGGAATGGACTTTATAAGCTTCTTAATTCTGCTGATTATCGCTGCAGTTGTTGCAGCAGTTTTACACTTTGGTTTTAAATACTACATAATTCCGGGCTTCACTTCCTATTTATCAAAAGTAATAATTGCATGGATAGGCGCATGGCTTGGTACACCCGTATTTGGCAAATGGTTTGAAGGTCTTGCTTATAAAGAAGTCTATATTATTCCAGCAATATTGGGTTCTCTTGCAATTTTAATTCTTATTGTTGATGTTGTCAAAAGCTGTTCAAAGCAAAAAGAATAAATTAATTTAATTACAAAACTAAAATGCCCGCAATGGCAGATAACTATTATTAAAAAATTTCTTGCTTCTTGAGGGCATATAAATAACAAATTCTAATCACAAATTAACGGGGGTAAAAATGAAAATAACACGCATGAACAAAATTCAGGACACCACAGGAAAAACTGCAGCCTTTTTTGATATTGAAACTGATGAAGGAATAAAAATTAAAGGCTTCAGAGTTGTAAAGGGGGACAAAGGCTTATTCATCTCTTCTCCAAACGAAAAAGGAAAAGACGGTAAATATTACGAGACTGTTACTCTTCCAAAAGAAATGAAAAAGAAGTTAGAGAAAATGGCAATTGATGCATTTAATTCGAAGTAAAGCAACTTCATGTTTGATTTTTTTCGTAAATGAAAAGTAATCCTAACAAAATTAAATCCGTGTAAATCAACAAAAAGTAAATGCCGCATTTACTCTACTGATTTACACGGAATTACTCACCTTCATCTAGTCATTAAATTTACCTTATGAATAATCTGTTATTAATTTATTGATTGATTTTAATTCTATCTAAACATAATTTCACTTGCAGATAATTTTATTTGGGAAAAAAATGCGAGTTCTAATTAGTGCTTTAGTTTTTATTTTGTTTACTATATCGACAATTGCACAGACTTCAAGATATGGCATTGTTGTCCATGGTGGTGCAGGCGTAATAAAAAATTTACCGCCAGATAAAGAAAAAGAATATATTTCAAAATTGTCAGAAGCAATTGAAGCTGGTTACAAAATTTTAGAAAACGGTGGTTCTTCACTTGATGCTGTTACAAAAGCAATTAACATTCTTGAAGATTCACCATTATTTAATGCAGGCAAAGGTGCAGTGCTTACTGAAAATGGAATTCCAGAACTTGATGCCTCGATTATGGATGGAAAAACTTTACAGGCTGGAGCTGTTGCAGGAGTTCATCATGTGAAAAATCCAATCAATCTTGCAAGATTAATTATGGAAAAATCACCTCATGTTATGATGATTGGAAATGGCGCAGAAGAATTTGGCAAACTTTTCAATATAGAACTTGTCGATTCAAGTTATTTTATTACAAATGAAAGATGGAATCAATATTTGAAAATGAAACAGGAATCCGAAAAAAAAGATGCTGAAAAACACGGAACAGTTGGTGCTGTAGCTTTAGATAAATATGGAAATCTTGCAGCAGGCACTTCTACAGGTGGTATGATGATGAAAAAATTTGGCAGAGTTGGAGATTCTCCAATAATTGGAGCAGGAACTTATGCTAACAATAATACCTGCGCAGTCTCAGGAACCGGTCACGGTGAATATTTTATTCGTCTTGGAATTGCAAGAGATATATCTTCTTTGATGGAATATAAAAATCTTTCTCTTTCAGAAGCTGCAAATGAAGTCATAAACAAACTTACCCAATTTGGCGGGACAGGCGGAATAATAGCAATTGATAAAAATGGAAATATCGCAATTAATTTCAATACCGATGGAATGTTCAGGGGTTATTTATTAAACGACGAAAAAATTAACATAAAAATTTATAAAGAAGAATAATATCTCCCATACTTTCTGCTGTTTATATTTTTTTGCAAACCAGTCAATTGGGTATGGTAATAATTTTTTTATTTATAATAAATATCAACCTATGAAAACACAATAAAACACGGAGGGTAAGATGGAGCTTGTTTACCCAATAAATATCTGGGCAGTATTTGCATGTGGTCTAATTGCAATGACATTGGATTTCGTTTATTACAGTCCAATGCTTTTAGGAAAACTATGGATTGCTTCTGTTGAAAAATCCGAGGACGAATTTGAAACAGAATCGGATAACTTTAAGATTTGCTTAAGATGTTTTTTAGCTCAACTTATAATGGCTTATATACTTGCAAGATTTATGAGTTATTTAGGTGCTTCAACTCCTCAGGAAGG
Organism: uncultured Melioribacter sp.; assembly: GCA_964572725.1. Taxonomy (GTDB): domain Bacteria; phylum Bacteroidota; class Ignavibacteria; order Ignavibacteriales; family Melioribacteraceae; genus Rosettibacter. The sequence continues at coordinate 41,534 of CAZNFW010000019.1, read as the reverse complement.
GATTCGAATTGCTTTTATGGCATGGCTTGGTTTTGTAGCTACTACTAATACAATAAATTTTATAAATGAAGGAAAAAAATTTGCACAGTTTTTAATTGACAGCGGCTTTCATTTTGTTGTGCTTTTAATTTTTGGAATTATTCTTGGTGCATGGCATTAAAAAAAATAAACAATTACAATTATGGACATCAAATTAGTTGTATTCGACCTTGACGGAACACTTGTTAGTTCACACAAAACTATATATAAAGCAACTGTACATACATTAAACAAATTGAACATTCATAATAAATTAATAGAAGAAAAATTTTACAACCGAATTGGTTTACACTTTGAAGATATATTTGATGAATTCGATATGAATGTTCCTGATTTTAACGAGTTCATAGAAATTTATAAATCTGTTTATTTTGATTACATTGATTATTCCTATCTATATGATGATGTTGAAACTGCCTTAGATAAAATCCATCATTTTAATATTAAGATTTCTTTACTAACAACAAAATCACAGGAACAGGCAGAATTAATTTTAAATCACTTTAAAATTTACGATAAATTTGATTATGTTATGGGAAGAAGACCTGGCATTCAACATAAACCCTCGGCCGAACCTTTGCTCTATATTTGTAATGAATTAAAAATCGAAACCAAAAGAACAATTATTGTAGGCGATTCTGAATTAGATGTAATGTGCGGCAAAAACGCAAATGCAGTTACTTGCGCAGTAACTTATGGATACAGAAAATTAGAAGAACTCAAAAAAGTGAACCCTGATTTTATTGCAAATAAAATTTTTGATGTCGTCAATATTGTAAATGGAAAGTTTTGAAAAATTGAAGGAGGGAAATTATGGAAAAAGGAAAAGTTACAGTAAGTATTGTTAATGGAATTGCAACAATTAATTTCTACCATCCAAAAAGTAATATACTTCCAATGCCAATGCTTAAAGAACTTACCGCTGCAATTAATAAACTTGCGAGTGACAAAAGTGCTAATGTAATAATTTTAAGAAGTGAGGGAAACAAAACATTTTGTGCAGGAGCATCATTTGATGAATTACTTGCAATAAAAGATTTTAAAAGCGGCAAAGAATTTTTTATGGGTTTTGCTCGACTATTCAACGCAATGAGAAAATGTCCAAAATTTATTATTGCACGAGTTCATGGAAAAGCCGTAGGTGGAGGAGTTGGATTAGCTGCTTCTGCTGATTACACTCTTGCATCAAACGAAGCCTCTGTAAGATTGAGCGAAATACTGCTGGGAATTGGTCCATTTGTAGTTGGACCACCCATCGAAAGAAAAATCGGTAAGACTGCTTTTATTACAATGTCAATTGATGCCGAATGGCACGATGCATTCTGGGCAAAACAAAATGGTTTATATACAAAAGTATTTGCTAACAACCACGAACTAGATGAAGCTGTTGCATCTCTTGCAAAAAAACTTGCAAGCTACAATCCAGAAGCAATTGAACAAATGAAAAAAATTTTCTGGAAAGGAACCGAAGATTGGGAAGAATTACTTGAAGAAAGAGCAGAAATTAGTGGCAGACTTGTGGTTTCTGAATTCTCTAAAAATTACATTAAAGCATTTAAAGGAAAATTATGAATACTGTCACTATTCGATTTTATGAAGAACTAAATGATTTTCTACCGGAAGAAAAAAGAAAAAAACAATTTGAACATAATTTCTGGGGAAAACCATCAATCAAAGATTTGATTGAATCTCTTGGGGTGCCTCATACAGAAGTTGATTTGATACTGGTTAACGGCGAGTCGGTTAATTTTAATTATCTCGTTAGAGATAAAGACAGAATTTCTGTTTACCCCGAATTTGAATCATTTGATATAAGCAATCTTCAAAAACTTAGACCTAAACCTCTTCGTAAACCAAAATTCATTTGCGATGTTCACCTTGGAAAACTTGCAAGAGGTTTGAGAATGTTTGGCTTTGATGTTTATTATCAAAACAATTTGAGTGATGAACAGATTATAGAAATTTCACTAACTCAAAAAAGAACAATATTAACAAAAGATTTGGGAATTCTGAAAAGAAAAGAGGTTACACGAGGATATTTTGTACGTGAAGAAAATGCAGAAAAACAAATTGCAGAAATAATCGAAAAGTTTGATTTGATTACATCCTCCAAACCATTGACTTTGTGTTTAGAATGCGGCGGAAAATTATTAAGAATCTCCAGAAAAAAAATAAGTAATTTCGAATCATTGCCGCAAAAAGTAAAAGAATCACAAAATCAATTTTTTATTTGTAAAGATTGTAAAAATTTATACTGGAGAGGAACTCATTACGAAAATATGAAGTTATCAATAAACAATATTATCAAGTTTCTTAATGCTGACAGATGAAACATTAAACAGTTTTTGAAGAGGAATATGAATCATGAAAGTAAATAAAAAACTCCGCCTGCTAATTTTACTTAAGGAAATTCTTTATGATAGATTTAATCTTGAAGAAGATAAAGCAAAGGAAGACGAAATTATTGAAAATGTAAAAAAAAGCATTGAGTTTAAGGGGATGAATCTCTGGGTTCTCATCTTTGCAATATTTATTGCTTCAATTGGACTGAATGTGAATTCAACTGCTGTAATAATTGGTGCAATGCTTATCTCTCCATTGATGGGACCAATTATGGGAATTGGCCTTGGTATTGGCATATATGATTTTGAGATGATAAAAAAATCATATAAAAATCTTGGCATTGCTGTATTGATGAGTGTATTAACATCTACTATATATTTTTTAATTACTCCTTTAAGTGATGCACAATCAGAATTACTTGCCAGAACAACTCCTACAATCTGGGATGTATTCATTGCACTATTCGGCGGATTAGCTGGAATTGTTGCATCAACAAGAAAAAGTATAAGTAATGTAATCCCCGGCGTTGCAATTGCAACTGCTTTAATGCCTCCTCTCTGTACTGCCGGCTATGGATTAGCAACAGGCAACTTATATTATTTCTTTGGTGCATTTTATCTCTTCTTTATCAATAGTGTTTTTATAAGTCTTGCTACTTATATAATTGTTCGATTTATGAAATTCCATAAAAAACAATTTCTTGATTCAAAAAAAGAACAAAGAGTAAAACGCTCAATTGTAGTAGTCGTATTAATTACTATTATTCCAAGCATAATTATGGCTTATAATATTGTCAATAGAACATTTATTGAAAAAAATGTACAGCAGTTCATCACAAATGAATTAAGTTTTCCCAATACTCAAATCATAAGCAAAAAAATAAATTTTGATTCAAGCCGGGTTCAAATAGAAGTATTATTGTTAGGCTCTCCTATTGAATCAAACCTGATTGAAGCTGCAAAACAAAAATTACCAAAATATAAATTGAAAGATGCTGAACTTATAATTAAGCAGGGAGTTGCAGAGAAAGGCAAAGTTGACATTAGTGCTCTCCGAGCTGGTATTATTGAAGAACTATATCGCAAGAATGAAGAAATAATTAAAAATAAAGACAAACAAATTCAGCTGCTTGAAAGTCAGCTTGCTCTTCTTTCACAAAATCAATACAACATCGAAGAGATTTCAAAAGAAGCTAAAGTTTTGTTTACAAACCTTACAGAATTATCTGTGCATCGTTCATATGTTATGAACTTTAAAACTAATCAATTAGATACAGTTACAATTGGTTATGCAAAATTTTCAACCTCTGTTTCAAATAATGTTAGAAAAAAATTAGCTGATTGGATAAAAACAAGAACAAATTCAGAAAAATTCAAACTAATAATTAATTGACAGTTATGAGATATATTTTAAATGAAATGTATATTTATCCAGTTAAATCGTTGAGCGGGATCTCATTACAAAATTCGGAAGTTACAGAAAGAGGATTAAAATATGACCGCCGCTGGATGCTTGTAGATAAGAATAATATGTTTATGACTCAAAGAAAACATCCCGAAATGGCATTAATTAAAGTTGATATTGATAATGAATTTCTGATTTTTACTCACAAATTAAATAATGAACTAAAGTACAGGATACCAATTGAGATAAAAGATGGAAAATTAGAAAAAGTTACAATATGGGATGATAATATTGAGTCTCTTCATTTTTCTAAACAAGCTGATGAATGGTTCAGTGATGTTCTTAATTTTAAATGCAAACTTGTCTACATGCCAGATAATAGCAAAAGAATAGTAAACAAAAAATATGCAACTCGAAATGAAATTGTCAGTTTTGCAGATGCATTCCCATTTTTAATTATTGGACAGGAATCACTTAACGATTTAAATTCGAGATTGAAAGAAAAATTACCCATGAATCGTTTTCGCCCAAATTTTGTTTTCATTGGCGGAGAAGCATATGACGAAGACAGATGGAAAAGTTTTAAAATTGGTGATATTACTTTTTATCCTGTCAAACCATGTTCACGTTGTGTAATAACAACAATTAATCAAGATACTGCAGAAAAATCCGATGAACCTTTAAGAACATTATCAACTTATCGAACAGTTAATAACAAAGTTTTGTTTGGTCAAAATCTTTTACATGAAGGAAATGGAATAATTAGAATTAATGATGAAATAAAAATTCTTGAATGGAAATAAAACATGGAAAGAATTAAATCCTTTCTTAGAACAACATTTTTAGGCGGCTTTTTAGTTGTGCTGCCAGTTATTGTTTCAATCTTTGTTTTAGATTGGCTGTTCGAATTTTTAACTGACAAAATAAGTCCAGTTACAAATCTGTTAATTCAAACAACAAGATTGAACGAATTAATCGCATCAATTTTAGCAGTCATAGTAATTTTATTACTTTTCTTTGTTGTTGGATTAATTGTTCAAACACGAATTGGAAAATTTTTCATTCAACTAATTGAAGAAAAATTATTAAAGCGAATACCATTTTATAGAATTATTAAAGATACAATTGTCCAGCTCTTTGGAAGTGAAAAATTAATATTCAAATATGCTGCATTAGTTAAGCCATTCCCGAATGATACAATGATAATTGGATTTGTCACAGATGAAAGTCCAAATGGATATGCTACAGTTTTTATTCCTTCGGCTCCAGCGCCAACCGGGGGATATATTTATCTCATTCGAAAAGAATTCGTTATTAAAATTGATTCTCCTGTTGAACAGGTAATGAAAACTGTTTTAAGTCTTGGCTCGGGTTCAAAAGAATTTTTATCAAAGCTGCACTAAATAATAACAAATCATTTATTTGCTCGAATAAAATTCAGGAAAATCTATCAAAGTCTAACTAAGTTTGTATATTAAATTCAGATTTTATTATGAAGAATATACTTTTGTTAATCTCTATTACACTTGGAATTATTTTACCATATGGATATGAATACCGATTTTTAATCCGATATTTTTTAATGATTCTGCTCTTCTTTGCTTTTCTTGATATAAAATTTAAAAAAGAAATTATTTCTCAAAAACATTTTATCATACTCAGTATTACAATTTTTATTGCACTTCTTTTTTACTCAGGAATAAAAATTTTTAATGAATCTCTTGCTCAGACTGCATTTATTACAGCTATTGCACCCACAGCAATAGCAGCCCCGGTTATAATTAGTTTGAGAAAAGGAAAAGTCGAGTTTGTTTTATTCTCATTATTATTAAATAATATTGTAATTACATTATTGATTCCCTTCTTGCTTCCAATAATTATTAATAACACAGCAAGCATATCAATTTGGAAAATATTTGTTCCGGTTTTTATCACACTTTCAATTCCATTTGCATTTGCTCAACTTGTAAAAATAATTTCACCAACAATCTGGAAAAAATTAATTGAGTGGAAAGATATGTCTTACTATTTATTGATTATCAATGTTTACATTGCTACTTCAGATGCATCAAATTATATTCAAAATGAGTTAACTGGAAATATTCAAATAGTAATTTTTATAGCAATCATATCGGCTTTGCTTTGTATAATATTTTTTTCTTTGGGATGGATAATAGGCGGAAAAGTTTTTCGTGCAGAAGCAAGTCAATCACTTGGACAAAAAAATAATGCTTTTACAATCTGGATTGCTTTAACATTTATGAAACCAATCACAGTACTTGGACCTGTTTTTTATGTACTCTATCAGAATATTTATATTTCATGGGTATTGTATCGACACAATAAAATTTACGAAGGAAAAATTAAAGGAATAATTGACTGATAAATTTTTACTATCCTCTGAATTCAGATATTAACAATTTATTCTATTCATTTTCATCTTTAGAATTTTTTTGATTATCATCATTCGTTTCTTTCAATCTCCCATTCTTACGTAAAATATCTTTTAACAGAAATTCTATTTGTGCATTGATGCTTCTCAAATCATCTGCAGCCCATTTCTCAAGAGCATTATAAATATTTTCATCTATTCTTAGAAGAAATTTTTTCTTTTCTGCCATACTATTTACTTCTTCTTTTCAACATAACATAAAACAATAATGCCACAACCCATGGATATTTATCAACTAAATCAGACCTTTTAAAAATTTCTATTTTTGCCCGTGGATAAAACAGGTTATTTTTTAATCTTATTAATGTTTGATTGAATTGATCTCTAATCTCATAATTTAATCCGAACAAATCATATTTAACAAACAATTGTTCTCCCAAAGGCAAAGATATTGTTCCACTTAAAGATAGAATCGGGCTTTTATAAGTTGCAAAAGGAAGTTCATAATTAATCTTTCTAATGCAGGTTTCATTTGACCAGAAAGAAGTTTTATAAAATTCTATATCATCTAAAAAACCGCTGACAGTTGCTCTTTTTGTAAAGACATTATGAATTTTCATTTGACATAATTCTTCGTTCTCACATTTTAATATGTAAATATTTCCAAGAGGCTGCTTTTTAACAAAGATTAATTCTTTGCCTATATAATCTGAAATTTTTTTATTCATGATAGAAAATTAATTTTATTGATAAAGTGTTCCTGTATTAATTACTGGCTGAGCCTGAACTTCAGATACGAGAGCAACCATTAAGTTATTAACCATTGTAGCTTTTTTGTCCTCATCAAGTTTAACTATATTTTGCTGACTAAGTGCTTTAAGAGCCATATCAACCATACCAACAGCACCTTCAACTATTTTTTGTCGGGCTGCCACAACAGCCTGAGCTTGCTGCCTTCGTAACATTGCTTGGGCAATTTCAGGTGCATATGCAAGATAGCTGATTCTTGATTCAATTACCTCAACACCTGCTATATCAAGTCGAGATTGAACTTCCTTTTTGAGTTCTTCTGCAATTTCCTGAGGATTGCCGCGTAATGAAAAACTTTCTTCTTCAGAGGCATCGTATGCATATTTTGTTGCAAGAGTTCTGATAGCAGTTTCACTTTGAATAGCAACAAATTGCTCATAGTTTTGAACATCAAACACTGCACGTGCTGTGTCTACTACACGCCACACAATTACAGCAGCAATTTCAATTGGATTACCATGCAAATCATTCACTTTAATTTTTTCACTGTTGAAATTGTGAATGCGCAAAGAAACATTTCTTTTTACAACTAATGGATTAACCCACCAGAATCCTGTTTCTCTTACTGTCCCCAAATATTTACCAAAAAGAGTAATTACTCTGGAGTCATTTGGTTGAACTGCAATAAAGCCATTAAAAGAAATAACAATTAATAACAACAATAAAATTGAAACAAACATTAAAACTCCAGACACAGGTTTGATACTAAGAACAAAAATTTTATAATCCAGAATTAGTAATGCTAAAATGATTAACAAAATAAGAAACCCATTGACCTTAACTGCCTTTTTTTCATGTATTGCTTCCATTTTATGAACCTCCTTAATTAAGCTATCACAATGATATCATATTAATATCAATTTGTCAAGTAAATTTTATTAATGATGTTGATTAAAAATTAATTCATTATTTTTTCAGTGTAATTAAGATGGTATTAAAAATGAAAATAATAATTCAACTTTATGTAATTATAATATTCATTTTATGTTCTTGCGGAGAATCTCTAAAAGAAAAAGGAAGTCCAGATTACATTGCAGAAATTAAAGCCTGGCAAAAAAAGAGAACAGAAAATTTAAAGAAGGAAACCGGATGGTTAAACCTTGTTGGACTTTTCTGGTTAAAAGAAGGCGAAAACAAATTTGGAAGTGATAAAAGCAATGATATAATTTTCCCTTCAAAAGCACCTAGTTTTATCGGAAAGTTTTACTTAAGAGATTCCACAGTAACAATTGAAATTAACGATGGTGTTGATGTAATCAGCAACGGTAAAAAAATAAAATCTCTTGAACTTAAAAATGATATGCAGGGCAAGCCTACAATTCTTGAATATAAATCGCTTAGGTGGTTTGTGATTAAAAGAGGAAACAAATACGGAATCAGACTTCGAGATTTAGAAAGTGATTTGGTTAAAAACTTTAAGGGTATAGATACATTTCCTGTTAATGAAGATTGGAGAATAGAAGCAAAATTTGAACCTTACATTCCACCAAAAAAAATATTTGTTCCAAATGTTTTAGGTATGATAGAAGAAGAATATTCTCCGGGTGCATTATCATTTTATAAAGATGGTAAAAAATTTCGGATAGATGTTTTAGATGAAGGTGATTCATACTTTTTAATTTTTGCAGATGAAACAAGTGGAAAAGAAACATACGGTGCTGGAAGATTTCTTTATGTGAACAAGTCCGATACAACAGGAAAAATTTTTATTGACTTCAACAAAGCATATAATCCCCCGTGTGCTTTTACAAAATATGCAACATGTCCTCTTCCACCAAAACAAAATTATTTAAAGTTGAGCATTACTGCTGGTGAAAAAAAATACGGTCATTAAAACAATGTCGCACAATAAAAAAAACAAAAAAGAAAGTCTTTCTACAAAATCCAATAAAGAATTTTTGAGTATCACTTCACATCAATTACGCACGCCTTTATCGACTATCCTTAGTTCTGTTGATTTATTAGAATTATACATTAAGAAGAAAAACACAACAAGACAACTACAAGTATTAAACAAAATTAAGAATTCGGTTCTTTATTTAAGAAATGTAATTGATAATATTACAGAGCTTTACAAAAACGAAACTCTAAAACCAAAAATCCAAAAAATAGATATAAGAAAATTTGTAAGTGATGTAATTGAGGAAATAATTATAGAAACAAAAGAAGATCATTTAATTAATGTTTACATAGACGATACTATTAAACAATTCAATGGAGATGAATTTATTCTAAAACAAATTTTAGTGAATTTGTTTTTAAATTCTATTAAATTTTCACCTGAAGGAGGACAAATTTTGTTAAGTGTCAAAAAATCAGGTAACTTTTTAAATTTTTCTATTAGAGACGAGGGCATTGGAATTGATGAAAAAGAAATCAAAAATTTATTCAAACCATTTTACAGAGCAAAAAATGTTGAAAATATTCCTGGACTAGGACTTGGTCTTGCTATTGTTCATAAACTTGTAAAATTACATAAAGGAAAAATTAATATTACCAGTTCGCTTAATAAAGGAACGGAAGTAAATGTATTAATTCCTTTAAAGATATAAATGAAAAAAGTACTTATCATAGAAGATAATCACGACCTTGCAGATAATATTTATCTTATGCTAAAAGAGAGAGGTTATAAACCCGTTATTGCTTATAATGGGAACACAGCTTTAAGACTCTTTCAGCATGAAAAGCCTGAAATAATTTTATGCGATATAATGCTACCAGATTTAAGTGGTTATAAAATTCTCAAAGAAATAAAGAAAATAGAAAACATCAAATTCCCAATTTTCATTTTTCTTACAGCAAAAACTCAAAGAGATGAATTAAGAAAAGGAATGGAACTTGGTGCTGATGATTATATTACAAAACCATTTACTTATGAAGAACTCATCAAATCCATTAATGCTCAAGTAAAGAAAAGACAGCGAATGACAGTTCCTGATTCCATGCCCGTTCAAAAAGAAGATGAGGATAAAAAGAAACTTAAATACAACGATTACATCTTTATAAATGACAAAAAAAATCCTGGATTTTATCCAGTTAGTAATCTAATAGCAATTAAAAGTGTTAAAGATTACACACACCTGATTTTTTCCGGAAATAAAAAATTTTTCTTAAGAAAACCATTGATTTACTGGCAGGAAAAGTTGCCTCAAGATAAATTTTTAAGAATTCACAGGCAGACAATAATTAATCTTGATTATGTTGTAAAAGTTGAAAATGCAAGTAGCAACAGACTCAATATTTTTCTAAAAAATTTGAATGAACCAATGCAAGTAAGTCAAAGATACTGCAAAAAAATAAAATCCTTTATTTCTTAAATCGCTTGTCTCATTATTTAATCGCTCGTCTACAATTCTTTACCTTACTTAATCTTTAAAATTATGTTTCGCATGCACCCTCTGTGAAAGTGGAATTGGAGTCAATAAATCGTAGGTACAAAGACCTAACGATTTTCCAATTCCACTTGAATTAAAAAAATTCCAGCCGTTATAAATGAGAGAATTTAGTTTTTATGTTTTATCAACTCTCTTTTGAGGGGCATTGATTTCGGGGCAATATTATGAAAGCCATTTTATGCAAAAAAATAAAAAAGAACTTTCATTATTAAATACTGACGGAACTATTTATGATAAAAAACTCTTTCCTCATCGACATGTTCCGAAAGAAAAGCTATATAAAATCATTGCCGAATTTTCTATTGACTGGATATACTGGTTAAATCCTCACAATAAAATTTCATATATATCCCCTTCGTGCAGGTATATAACTGGTTATTCACCTGAAGAATTTGTGGAAGAACAAAGTCTCTTAATAAAAATAATTGCACCAGAATGCCGTGATAGATTTATTGCGCATACAAGAGATGTTTTGCGTGGAAAAATATTTTGCACAGAAGAATTCAAGCTGATAACAAAAAACGGGGAAGAACGCTGGATTGCTCATGCCTGCCAAGCTGTATATGACTATAACAATAAATACATTGGCAGATATATTAGCAACAGAGATATAACCGATATAAAATTAGCAGATGAAAAAATTGAAGAAACCAAGAATTTAATATTAGAAATATACAACGATGCCTCAATTGGCACTTATCAAATTTTCCCTGACGGCAAAATTAAATCTGCTAACGATACACTAATCAAAATGTTAGGTTACAACAATCTTTCTGAATTACAAAGCATCAATTTTGATGAAACCATAATTATAAACAAAGAAAAACGAAACTGGCTTAAAAGTATTTTAAATGTCAAAAGTGTTATTAAAGATTTTGAATCAGACTGGCTTAGAAAAGATGGGACAGTTATACACGTCAGAGAACAAACAAAAGCAGTTAAAGGCTGCAATGGCAATGTTGTTTACTATGAAGGAATTGTTCAAAATATCACTGAAAAGAAAAAGGCAGAAGAATTACTTATCGAAACCGAAATCAAAAACAAAAAACTTGAAAAACTAAAAACAGAATTTCTTGCTACTATCTCTCATGAAATTAGAACACCAATTAATATTATTGTTAACTTAGCTCAAATGCTAAAAAATGATTTAGACAAATCCCAAAAAGAAGAATTAATAGAAAGCACTCACATAATTGAAACCGAAAGTTTAAGAATTCAGCGAACAATTGATTTAATACTTGAGATCGCTCAGCTTACTGCCGATGCCTATGAATACAAGCCCGAGTTTCTAAACTTATACAACGACATTCTTAAAGATATAATTGAAAAATATCAACCAATTGCAAATAAAAAAGGTTTGGACTTTTTGTTAATTTCAAATTGTGAATATCCTTTAATATTAGCTGATAAACATTCATGTCAGCAAATTTTTTCCCAGTTAATTGAAAATGCTATAAAATATACACCCGAAGGCAGAGTAGAAATTTTGATTTATAATAATTCAAAAGAAAAAACAACAATTGAAATCAAAGATACTGGAATTGGCATTGACGAAAAATTTATTCCTTATCTCTTTTCAATTTTTTCACAGGAAGATAATTCATATTCAAGAATGTTCGAGGGAACAGGACTTGGGTTAGCAATTGTGAAAAAACATTGTGAATTGAATAATGCAGAAATAAATGTTAAAAGCAAAAAAGGATTGGGTTCAAGTTTTGCTGTTACATTTAAGAAAAAATTAAATGGTTCAATTTAGTATGTAAACATTTTATAATATTCTACGATGAACTGTTGTTTAATTTATTCTTATAACAGGAATTAGTTCTTCATTAAGCTTCTCATCATTATATAAAACTTTTTCAAGAAATAATCCCGAAGGTGGTGCTGTATAGAATGCGGGTTTATCAGATTTATTTTCGAGAAAAAATTTTAAATCATCTTCAGAAAGTTTTCCTCTGCCAATCTCAACAAGGACACCAACCATTCTTCTAACTTGTTTCCATAAAAAATGTGAACCAATAATCCTGATCAATATCAAATTATCTGTTTCTTTCAGTTGAATTTTTTCGATTAATACTTTTGTAGATTTTTCTTCATTATCTTTTTCTGCAAACGACACAAAATCATGTAAACCAATAAAAAGCTTCGATGCTTTTTCCATTTTTTTAATATCAAGTTTATCTTTAATCCACCACACAAAAGGTTTACCAAAAGCTGTTCTTCTTTTTGATATTTGATAAATATAACTTCTTGATTTTGCATCATATCTTGCATGAAATTTTGAACTGACTTTTTCTACCTCGAGAATATTTATATCAGCCGGAAGTTCGTCATTTAATTTCATTTTGATAATTTCAGGAGCCAAAACAGTTTTAACGTCAAGGTGTGCTATCTGGCATAAAGCATGGACTCCGGCATCTGTTCTGCCGGAGCCTTGAATGTCAAGGTTATTATCACAAAATATTTTTTGTGCTGCTTCAATTAATTTTCCCTGAACAGTTCTTGCATTTTTCTGCTTTTGCCATCCACTATAACGTGTTCCATCATATTCAATATAAAGCTTAAATCTTGCCATAATTAATTTTGTAGTTTACAGCATAAATAGATTTTACAATAGTTAATTGTCGAAATCATTTTCATTAAAATAAATTTATTTTTCTAACATAAACGGATAACGGTAATCTTTTGGTGGGACAAAATTTTCTTTTATTGTTCTTGCAGAAACCCATCTTAAAAGATTTAGATAACTACCTGCTTTATCGTTTGTTCCACTTGCGCGTGCACCACCAAATGGCTGTTGACCAACTACTGCACCTGTTGGTTTATCATTTATATAAAAATTCCCAGCTGCATTTGTTAATATTTTATCTGCTAGTTCAATTGCTTTTCTGTCCTGTGCAAAAATTGCTCCTGTTAATGAATAGGGAGATGTTTCATCACAAAGATGAAGCGTTTCTTCATACTTATTATCATCATAAACAAATATTGTTAGAACAGGACCAAAAATTTCTTCTTCCATAGTTTTAAATTTCGGATTGGTAGTTAATATAATTGTTGGTTCAATAAAATATCCAACTGAATCATTATAATTCCCGCCATAAATTATTTCTGCTTCGTTAGATTTTTTTGCATACTCAATATAGCTTGTAATTGTAGCAAATGCATTTTTATCAATAACAGCATTCATAAAATTTGTGAAATCGAGAACGTCCCCCATATTAACCGTATTAAGTTCATTAATCAAATAATCTTTTAATTTATTCCAGATTGACTTTGGAATATAAGCACGAGATGCTGCAGAACATTTTTGTCCCTGATATTCAAATGCACCACGTATTAATGCAACTCCAAGTGCTTCAATATCTGCACTTGAATGAGCAAACACAAAATCTTTTCCTCCGGTTTCACCAACAATTCTAGGATAAGATTTATATTTTGACAAATTATTTGCTACTGTTTTCCACATTGATTGAAAAGTTGAAGTGCTTCCTGTAAAATGAATTCCGCCAAAGTCTTCTGAATCCATTACAATATTACCTACTTTTGCACCGGAACCGGGTATAAAATTGATAACTCCTTCTGGCAAACCAGCAGCTTCAAGCAATTTCATAATCCAATAAGCTGAATATACAGCACTCGATGCAGGTTTAAGAAGAGCAACATTTCCCATAATAGCAGGAGATGTAGGAAGGTTTCCGCAGATTGAAGTAAAGTTGAAAGGTGCAACTGCAAAGATAAAACCTTCAAGAGGTCTGTATTCCATTCGATTCCACATTCCAACTGGAGAGTGAAGCGGCTGTTCTTCATAAATTTTCATTGCATAATATGCATTGAATCTAAAAAAGTCAGATAATTCTGCTGCTGAATCAATTTCTGCCTGAAAAACATTTTTACTTTGACCAAGCATTGTTGCAGAATTTAAAATATATCTCCATTCAGTTAGACTTATTAAATCTGCAGCTTTAAGAAAAACAGCAATTCTATCGTGCCATTCCATTCTTGACCAGATTTTGTGAGCTTCCATTGCGGACTCAATTGCCATTTTAATTTCTTTTTCGCCTGCTTTGTGATACTTTGCAAGTACAGTCTTGTGGTCATGCGGACAGACACAATTATCCATGTCGCCCGTTCTAATTTCTTTGCCTCCAATAATTAATGGGATTTCAATAGTCTGACGAACCATTGCATTGAGCTGGTTTTTCAATGCTGTTCGCTCCGATGTTCCCGGTGCGTAACTTTTTACTGGTTCGTTTGGCGGAAATGGTACATTAAATTTTGCATTTGCCATATTATTTACCTTTTTATTGTGAAAGGATTTTCGTTTCCTCTAAATTATGAAAATTTATTCTCCTTTTTATTATCGTGTCTACAATTTTCAAAAAACCGTTAAGTAAGTAATCTGCATAACTACAGTAGTTATTAATAAAATAATTAAATACAAATTTTGGAAATTGCATATTCTTTGTCTGGATTAGAAACTTTATTACTCCCTGCTGTGAAGTGCAAATAGAAATTAATATCAGATTATTCCTTTTTCCTTTCATTGCTTGTTGATTTAGAATTAATTACTTTTTAACTGGTTGATGTTGATAGTTTGATTTTTATTCGTAGCTTTATGAATTGGATTTGGAGATAAGTTTGAGAAGAGGGAAACATGAAAATTTTATTATTGACAATACTTTTCCTTACGAATTTTTCCGATACTTCAACACAATCAAGAATATTTGTAATTAAGATTGATGGAACAATTAATCCTGTTGCTGCAAGTTATATTCATAACTCACTTGAAAAATCAAAACAAGAAAAAGCAGAGTGTTTAATAATAAAACTTAATACTCCCGGCGGTTTATTAAAGTCAACTCGTTTAATCGTCAGCGACTTTTTATCATCAGAAATTCCAGTTGTAGTTTATGTTTATCCATCAGGTGCACAGGCTGCATCAGCGGGAGTATTTATCACGCTTGCTTCTCACATTGCTGCAATGTCACCCGGTACTAATATTGGTGCGGCACATCCCGTAATGATGAGTGAAGGAGGAACACAAAATAAAAAAGACAGCACGGATATAATGATGGAAAAAGCAACTAATGATGCTGCTGCTTTCATAAGAAGTATTGCGGAGAAAAGACTCAGAAATATTGATTGGGCAGAAAAAGCTGTTCGCCAAAGCCTTTCTTTATCAGAAACAGAAGCACTTAAAGAAAATGTTATTGATTTAATATCAAAAAATCTTGACAGCTTAATTATTCAATTAGATGGAAAAAAAGTTGAAACAACTACAGGTATCAAAATCATTAATACAAAAAATGCCAAGGTTGATTTTATTGAAATGACATTAATCCAGAAAATTCTTGATATTGTTAGCGACCCAAACATAGCCTACATTCTCTTAATGATTGGAATTTACGGATTGATTTTTGAACTTAGTAATCCAGGCTCTATACTCCCCGGTATTGTTGGTGTGATTTGTCTCGTGCTGGCATTTTATTCACTTCATACTTTACCAATTAATTATGCCGGTTTAGGCTTAATTATTTTTGCAATTATTTTATTCATTGCAGAAATTAAAGTTGTAAGCCACGGTTTATTAGCTGCTGGAGGAATTATTTCATTTATTATTGGTTCATTAATGTTAATAGATACAGACATATCAACTCAATTTCTGAATATTTCTTTAAGTATAATTATTACTGTAACAATTTTAACTGCATTATTCTTTCTGTTTGCCGTTGGTAAAGGAATTTCTGCCCAAAGAAGAAAGCCAATTACAGGAACCGAAGGAATGATTGGGGAAATAGGAAGAGCAATTTCAAAAATAAGTCCTAATGCCTCTGGTCAAATTCTTCTTCATGGTGAAATATGGAGTGCGGACTGCAAAAAAGAAGAAATTAATCCAGGAGATAAAGTTAAGGTTATCGAAAGAGTAGATTTAAGGCTCATTGTTGAAAAAGTAAACGAATAACTTTTTTAGATTTATAAATTAAACAGGAGATTGAAATGGGAGCTGAGAATATTACCATTACATTTATCATAATATTATTTGTGATAATAATTCTTGCAAGTGCAATAAGAATTCTAAGAGAATATGAACGCGGTGTTATTTTTCGATTAGGAAGATTAATTCCAACAAAAGGTCCCGGTTTAATCTTTTTGATTCCAATCGTTGATAGAATGGTAAGAGTAAGTTTAAGGGTTGTAGCAATGGAGGTGCCACCGCAGGATGTAATTACAAAAGATAATATCTCAATTAAAGTTAGTGCTGTTGTTTACTTTAGAGTAATTGATGCTGCAAAAGCCGTTGTTGAAGTAGAAAATTATCTGTATGCAACTTCTCAGCTTGCTCAAACAACTTTAAGAAGTATGCTTGGACAATCTGAACTTGATGAACTTTTAACAGAAAGAGAAAAAATCAACAGACATCTTCAAGAAACAATTGATACTCACACTGCACCGTGGGGCATAAAAGTTTCTCTTGTTGAAGTAAAGAATGTTGATTTACCAGTTGAAATGCAAAGAGCAATTGCACGACAGGCAGAAGCAGAAAGAGAACGACGTGCTAAAGTAATTCATGCCGAAGGTGAATATCAGGCTTCACAACGTTTAGCTGATGCTTCAAATATTATTAGCTCTTCACCATATGCTCTGCAGTTAAGATTCTTGCAAACTTTAGTTGAAGTTGCAGCCGAAAAAAATTCTACTACAATTTTCCCTGTTCCTATTGACTTATTTAAACCATTTTTTGAATTAATCGAAAAAACTAAAAAAGAAGAAAAATAATTCTATAAAAAATGCTGAAGGAAATTTACTCGCGTCGTAATTTTATAAAAACAAATCTCTATCTTGGAAGTGCTCTTGCTTTTATTTCTTTTTTGCCGGAAGAATTATTTTCTTTTATTAATGAAAAATTCCAGCTGGATTATAAAAAAGAACTTTACAAATATGCACCTACAGCTCGATACTGGGTTTCTACAGAATCAAAAAATATTAATTGTCAAATTTGTCACAGCCCTTCTCAAATTTCAGGAATAAATCAATTCGAACACAAAGAATCAATTATAAAATGTCTTCTTTGTGCACAAGGATGTGTTATAAAAGAAGGTGAGCGCGGCAAATGCCGTGCAAGAATAAATCTTAATGGGAAACTTAAAAGTCTTGTATATGGAAGACCGGTTTCAATTCATATTGACCCTATAGAGAAAAAACCATTTTATCATTTCTTGCCGGGCAGTCAAGCATTTTCTCTTGCTACTGCCGGTTGTCCTTTATCATGTCAATTCTGCCAAAACTGGGAAATATCTCAGGCAAAACCGGAAGACTTTCCTGTCGAATATATTTCACCAGAAAAAATTGTCGCTGCATCTTTTTCTCAAAATGTGCCTGTAATTGCTTTCACTTATAACGAACCGACTGTTTTTACAGAATACTTAATTGACATTGCAAAACTTGCTAAGAGAAAAAATATAAGAAGTGTTTTAATCAGCTGCGGATTTATGAATGAAGAACCACTCAAAGAGATGTGTGAAGTACTTGATGCAATTAAAATTGACCTTAAAGGTTTCAGCGAAGAATTCTATAGAAAAGTATCGGCAGCAGAATTAAAACCTGTTCTAAGAAGCATAAAACAAATTTCAAAAACAGGAAAACACCTTGAAATTGTAAATCTTGTAGTCCCTACACTGAATGATTCTGATAAAATGCTGAATGACCTTTCAAATTGGATTGTAAATGAAATAGGTCCTGATGTTCCTGTTCATTTTACAAGATTTCATCCTGATTACAAATTGCTAAATCTTCCTCCTACACCAATTTCGACACTCGAAAAAGCAAGAGATATTGCAATGTCAAAAGGACTCCATTATGCATTTATTGGAAATGTGCCAGGACATCCGGGTAATTCAACTTACTGTCCAAAATGCGGAAAAATTGTAATAAAAAGGACTGGAATGTTTACAACAGAAATTCATTTAAAAGATGGCAAATGCGAATATTGCGGACAAACAATTACAGGTGTATGGAAATAATTTTTTTAATTAGATAAATGATAAGGTGAGATAAAAATGAAAAAGTTTTTATACTTCCTGCTTTTTACAATAACATTTTTTTCATGCAAAGCAAAAGACAATTTTAACAATCTTACTGATTCAACTCGTTATCCAGTTTTTGCCGGACAATTTTATTCTGCTGATTCAATTGTCTTAAAAAAACAAATAGAAATTTTTCTAAAGAACGCAAAGCCAAAAACTGCTGAAAGCATCATTGCAATTATTGTTCCTCATGCCGGCTTTATTTATTCAGGTCAAATTGCAGCCGATGCTTTTAACCAAATTAAAAATGAAAAATTTGATTTAATTGTTATTCTTGGAACAAATCATACAACTCCTAATTTTTACGGAATATCAATTTATCCATACGGTTCATTTTCAACGCCAATTGGTTCACTAAAAATTGACAGTAAAACAGCTGAAGAATTATTAAAAAAAGATAATGATGTTACTGTAAATTTAGCAGTTCATGCTAAAGAGCATTCGATCGAAGTACTGCTGCCTTTTATAAAATATTTATTTACTGACGCAAAAATTCTTCCTGTGATTGTAGGTTCATCAGATATTGATTTATGCAAACGATTTGGGAAATCTATTGCAGAAATTTTACAAAACAAAAAAACTCTAATAGTTGCCAGTTCTGACCTTTCCCACTATCCAAATTTTGATGATGCAATTAAAATTGACAATGTAACTCTTAAATCAATTGCAACATTAAATCCTGAAAAAATTAAAACCGCATTAAACAAACAATTGGAAAAAGGAATACCACAACTATCAACCTGCGCCTGCGGCGAGGCTCCAATTATAGCAGCTGTTTGCACAGCAAATGAACTTGGTGCTAAAAGTGCCCGTATAATAAGCTATTGTAATTCAGGATACAATCCTGCAGGATCTACCGACAGAGTGGTTGGTTATGGTGCCGTTGCTATTTCAAAAAAAATATATAATGAATCAGCAGATATTGATACATTAATAATTGATGATTCTTATCAGTTAACTTCTTCCGATAAAAAATTCCTTCTAAAATTTGCCCGCAGCACGCTTGAACAATATTTTTTTGCTCAAACAGTTCCTTTACCCCGCGATATGAATCAAAAACTTAAAGTTAAACGAGGAGCTTTTGTTACACTTAAAAAACATGGAGAGTTGCGCGGATGTATTGGTCACATGGCTGAAGATACTCCACTTTGTACTCTTATTGGAGCAATGGCTCTTCAATCTGCTTTTAACGACACAAGATTTCGACCATTAACAAAAAATGAACTCGAACAAATAGAAATTGAAATTTCGGTCCTAACACCATACAAAAAAATTAATAATGCGAATGAAATTGTTCTTGGCAGAGACGGAGTAATTGTAAAAAAAGGAAACAGGCAAGCCGTATTTCTGCCACAGGTTGCAACAGAAACCGGATGGGGTAAAGAAGTCTTTTTAGACCAGCTTTGTTTTAAAGCAGGATTAAAAGCCGGCGACTGGAAAAATGCTGAACTTTATACTTTTCAGGCAGAAGTTTTCAGTGAAAAAGATTTTAATTAGTCCAAAAACCATATCTACAATTTATCTCTGTGCAATTGGTTTCTTTTCTATCCTTGCACAGGTTGTAATACTTAGGGAATTGAATGTAGCTTTCTATGGAATCGAATTGATTTATGTTCTTTCATTTGGAATCTGGTTAATTGGTTCTGCATTAGGAGTATCAATTGGTAAACGTTCTTTTATCCCGAAAAGTATTCATATTCAATTTTTATTTTATCTGGCAAATTTATTATTGCTTTCTGATTTTATATTCATTCGTTCTATAAGAAAAAGTTTTGGTTCTGTTGCAGGAAGTTTTCTCCCCTTTTTTCAACAAATAATAATTTTATTAATTGCTTTGATTCCACTAAGTTTAATTGCAGGATTATTGTTTCAATGGACAGCAAAAGATTTTCTAAGAAAAAATGAAACCCTGGCAAAAGCTTATGCTGTAGAAAGCGCAGGTGGTGTAGCCGGCGGTTTGTTTTCTACTTTGTCTTTGATTTTAAGAATGAATAATTTTTCGACAGCCCTATTTTGTTGTCTAATATTAACTTTTGCAGCTTCATTATCATTCGAAAAATCCAGGATAACAAACAAATTTTTCTCAAGCTTAATCTTTGCAACTATTATTACTCTTTACTTATTCAATCAAAAAATTGATTACTATCTAAATTTATGGAATCATCCATTTTTAATTAAGTCAATTGATACTCCTTATGGACGTGTTTCAATATCATCATTTGAAAATCAGATAAATGTTTTTATTGATGATGCTCTTGCTTACGAAACAGGTAGCTTTGATGCAGAAGAGATTGTGCATATTTCAACTCTCCAGCTTGATAAAATAGATAATGTGCTTGTACTTGGAGGAGGTTTTGAGGGTATCATTTATGAATTATTGAAATTGCCTGTCAAAAGAATCGACTATGTTGAAATCAATAAAGAATTAATTGATGCAGTTAAAAATTATTTGCCTGAAAATTTATCCAGTCCATTGAAAAATCAAAAAGTAAAAATAATTTATGATGACCCAAGAAAATTTTTGCGTAATAGACATTCCTACGATTTAATTCTAATCGGAATGCCCGAACCAATGTCTGCACAAAATAATCGATTCTATACAAAAGAATTTTTCCTGCAATGTTATAATTCTTTAAATCAAACTGGTGTTCTTTCCTTTAGAATTCGTTCATCAGAGAATATCTGGACAAATCAACTAAAAGAAAGGAATAAGAGCATCTTTAATGCCCTTAAAATAAATTTTAAAAACATAATTGTTCTTCCCGGTGTAATTTTTATTGCTTCAAAGAAAAATTTGATAAGAGATATTTCATTTCTCGTCAACAGATTTAATGAAAGAAAACCTGAAACAAAATTAATTTTGCCCCAATACATCAATTACATTTTTACTAACGACAGATTTTATGAAATCCAGAAGATATTTAATGAAAAATCAGAAACCATAAATACAGATTTACATCCTGTTTGTTATGCATATACTACATCAATCTGGTTATCAAAATTTTTTCCCGATTTATCTTATAAAAACCTAACATTTCAAAGTCCAAGTAAAAATTTCTTAATAACTGTCCTAATAGTTTTATTCGCAATTTTTATTATCATAAGAAATTATAACAATCTTAAAAGAATGATAATTGTTTTCACAGCTGGATTAACTGGAATGATTTTAGAAGTGATACTTATAATCATCTATCAAAATCAAAATGGAATTTTATATAGAGATATAGGAGTTTTGCTAACTTCCTTTATGATTGGTTTATCGCTTGGAGCATTTTTTATCAATTACCTTATCTCATTTTTCAGAGAAAAAGAAAAGTATTTAGGAATAATGCTTATAGTTTCATTATTACTTTTGAATGCTGCTGTCTACTATTTAATGAATACTATTCTGCAAAGCAGTCTAATAATTTTTCTCATCTTACTTTTACTTGATGGATTTTTAACAGCAGGAATTTTCTCATTTGCATGTTTTTACAAAACACAACATCAACAAAATTTAATTTCGCAATTATATGCATCAGATTTAATTGGAGGATGTTCAGGCTCATTGATTGCAAGTTTAATATTAATTCCTTTTTATGGAATGCCTTTTTCAATTTTATTTCTTGTTGTTATATTGTTTTTCAACTTAATATTAATTAAATGAAAAATTGTAATTAGCATTCTTACCTATTAATTTTACAAATGAAAAACGAAAGGAAAAAGTAAATGACAAATACTCAAAAATGGCTGGCTGCTTTTTTAGGTTTATTTATAGTTCTCTTCATATTAGGCAGAATCACAAAACCAAAAGAAGAGCCTATAACTGCTTCAAATTATACTGAAAAGACAATGCAGTCGAATGAAGAGAAGGATGGTTTAACATTAATCCGTGAAAATGGATGTACTTCGTGTCACGGACAAAATCTTGAAGGAAGCAACATTGCTCCTGCGCTTGTTCAAATAAATAAATATTGGGATAGAGATAAGTTAATTAATTATCTAAGAAACCCATCTTCTTATAGTAACGAAAGATTGAAACAATACAGATTAAAATACAAAAACATTGTAATGCCTTCGTTTAATAATCTTGATGTAAAAGATTTAGGAAAGATTGCAGATTATTTATTAACAAGATGAGTAAAAAAATTATTTTAATTTGGGGAATCCATCTTACAAAAATGGATTCCCTTTTTTATTACTTAAGCTTTATTTGCACTTCCAAGCACATTAATAATTTTATGCTTGTATAATTCTTTCAATGCTTCGCGTGCAGGACCAAGATATTTTCTCGGGTCAAATTCTGCAGGATTTTCTGCCATTACTTTTCTTATAGCTGCTGTCATTGCCAATCTTCCATCTGAATCAATGTTTATCTTGCAAACAGCCGAAGCAGCTGCACGACGCAGTTGGTCTTCCGGAATTCCTACAGCATCTTTTAATTTGCCGCCGTAACTGTTAATTGTTTTCACTAATTCAACTGGAACAGATGAAGCTCCATGCAGAACAATAGGAAATCCGGGAATTCTTTTTTCAATTTCTTCAAGTATATCAAATCTAAGAGGTGGAGGAATTAAAATTCCATCTTCAGTTCTTGTGCATTGTTCTGGTTTGAATTTATTTGCACCGTGTGATGTGCCAATTGAAATTGCAAGTGAATCAACGCCAGTTTTGCTTACAAAATCTTCCACCTCTTCAGGTTTAGTGTAATGTGTAACTTCGCTTGATACCTCATCTTCTATTCCTGCAAGAACCCCTAGTTCTCCTTCCACCGATACATCAAATTGATGAGCATACTCAACAACTTTTCTGGTAAGTTCAACATTTTGTTCATACGGCAAATGTGAGCCATCAATCATAACTGATGAAAAACCCGATTCAATACAGGATTTACAAAGCTCAAAACTATCTCCGTGGTCAAGATGCAGAACGATTGGAATATCATATCCAAGTTCATGAGCATATTCCACTGCTCCTTTTGCAAGATGTTTTAACAATGTTTGATTGGCATATTTACGAGCTCCGCTCGATACCTGCAGAATTACAGGAGATTTTGTTTCAACACAAGCACCAATAATTGCCTGAAGTTGTTCAAGATTATTAAAATTGAAAGCTGGAATAGCATATCCACCTTTCACTGCTTTTTGAAACAGCTCTTTTGAGTTTACTAAGCCTAATTCTTTGTAATGTATCATGTTACTCGCCATTTTGTTAATTAATAATCATAATTTCATTCATAAGTATAAAAAAAATATGACGATTTATCAAAGATGTGCAGGATTTATGGCTGGTTAATTAAAATTAACTTTTTTTTCATATGCGTTTAGCAAAAGCTCTGTATATTCTTCAAAAGAAATTTCGACTGCACCAAACATTTTTAAGTGATCTGTTTGAAACTGTACATCAAGCAATACAAAATCTTTTTGATTTAATCTCTCAATTAATTTAACAAGCGCACACTTAGAAGCCTGTGATACTTTTGAGAACATTGATTCGCCAAAAAAAGCTCCTCTGTATGTCACTCCATAAAGTCCACCTACTAATTCATTATTTTGATAAACTTCTACAGAGTGCAGATAACCAAGTTTAATTAACCCTTTGTAAGCTTCTATTAACTCTTCTGAAATCCATGTTTTTGGTCTTTTGGAGCAATTAATTATAACATCTAAAATTTTAGAATCAATTTTGTATTCGAAATTTGATTTCTCCATAAACTTTCTTAGCGAGCGCGGAATATTATAATTATCAAGAGGAATGATTGTTCTAATTTCAGGCAAATACCATTCTAAATTCCCATCGTCATCTGCCATAGGAAATGCACCCTGAGCATAAAGTTGAATCATATTTTCTGGTTTTAATAATTCTTTCTTTGAGATGATTCTTTGTTCATTCATGAGACTCGACTTCAAATTTTATAATATCATAGCCCTTTTTGGATTCAAGTGCAGTAAAAAATGCGCCAAGCAAAACCTGTATCATCCCAAGAAGAAATGCTGTAGTAATAAATGCATCAAGACCATCAATAGAAAAAATTGAAGAGATGCCAAGTAAAATTGAGCATAGGACAAAAAGAGCTACTCCACTTACAAAACTTAGCACAGAATTTCTTACAAGTTTCACACGATAAACAAGTGCATCAATTTGTTTTGCAATGCTTGCAAGCCTTACGTTATCTTCTGTTGCGTAAGGACCCTCACCAATTTTCAATAGTAATCTTCTTTTTTCTTCATTCAACAGTCTAATTCTATTTGCAACCATTGAATACCGGCTGTTCATTCCAAGCAATAATAGACCACATGCATTAATCATAACTGCAGGTGCAAGCATTAATTGAATAATATTTATTGCATTAATATTTAAGGAAAACATTTTTCTTCCTTATTTTGAATAAATGTAATTATGGAGAACTTCTATTGTTTCTTTTTGAACTTTCAAATCAATTTCTAATAAATCACGTATTGAAAGTATTCCAGCTAATTTATCATTTTCAATAATCAATATATGTCTTGTGCCCCGGTCTTTCATTTTCTTTAAGCATTCTTCATATGTTTCATTAATATCTGCAATAACTAAATCTTTAGACATGACATCATCTACTTTTGTGGTTTTCAAATCAAGATTTTTTGCAATTACACGTCTTACCAAATCTCTTTCTGAAAATACACCAAGAAGTTTTCCATCTTCGCCAAGCACTGGTACTAGACCAATATTATGTTCTGCCATAAAAAGAACTGTATCATAAATATTGGTTCCGGATTTTACCGTCAAAATTTTTTTAGAAAGAACTTTTTCTCTAATTGATTTCATTTTACCTCCTGATTTCTATTCAGTCTTAATGTCCATTTTAATCTAACATTTTTGGACAGTGAATTTCAAGCAAAAAATTATCCATAAATTCTAAATTTTATTTGAAGAAACTTCTTCAATTTCTTCTACTAATTTAGGAATTGGTTTTCCAAGAACCTTGCTTCCCGTCTCAGTTACAAGCACATCATCTTCTATTCTAATTCCACCAAAGTTTTTATATGCTTCTAATTTCTGGTAATTAATAAATTGAGTAAATTTTTTTTCTGCTTCCCATTTCTCAATTAATTGAGGAATAAAATAGATGCCGGGTTCAACGGTAATTACAATTCCCGGTACCAGTGCTTTTGCATAACGCAGTGATTTTAAACCAAACTGAGAACTTCTTCTAATTTTATTATCATAACCAAAATTGCTTTCTCCAAAATTTTCGAGGTCGTGAACATCAAGTCCAAGAAGATGACCAAGCCCATGCGGAAAGAAAAGAGCATGAGCACCTACTTTAACTGCTTCTTTTACATCGCCTTTCATCAAACCAAGTGCTTTTAATCCTTCTGCAATTACTGTAGAAGCTTTTAAGTGTATGTCTTTATAACTAACACCCGGCTTAATTGATTTTATAGCTGTTAATTGTGCAAGCAAAACAATTTCATAGATTTCTTTTTGGATTTGAGTAAATTTACCGCTTACAGGAAAAGTTCTTGTTATATCACTTGCATAATGCAAAAGGCTTTCTGCACCCGAATCATTTACAACTATATCTCCATCTTTTAATTTATTACCATAATAATGATTGTGAAGAGTTTCTCCGTGTTTTGAGAAAATTACTGGAAAAGAAAGTCCGCTCCCCATTGAAATTGCAATTCCTTCGATGAAACCTGCAATTTCTTTTTCTATCATACCAGATTTTGTAAATTTCATTGCAGCCACATGCATTTCGTATGCAATTGATATTGCTTTTTCTATTTCTTCTAATTCCTCGCTTGATTTTACCGCACGTTGTTCTGCCACGGCTTTAATCAATTCAATCGAAGCATAATCATTTACTCTCGATGCATCAATACCAAGCAGGATTTGCAATTTAATCATATTACTGTGCCGATACTGCGGAATGAAGTGGATTTTTCTTCCTTTTGCAAGAGCAGATTTTAAAATATTTTCCAGTTCATTCATCTTATAAGTAAGATTAACTCCACACTTTGCTGCTTTTTGTTTTACCGTTTTCTGCATTCCCATCCAAACAATTTCATCAATTGTAAAATCATTCCCAAAAATCATCTCTTTGTTTTCATCAATATCTATAATTGCTGCAAAATTTGGTTCGTCAATCCCAAAGTAATAAAGAAATGTGCTGTCCTGACGAAATTTATAAGCATTATCAGCATAATTCATTGGAGATTCATCATTTCCTAAAAACAGAATTAGTCCCGTTTCAATTTTTTTCTTTAATTCATTTCTTCGTTGTTTATAAACTTTTGCAGAAAACATATTCCACCTTTTGATAAATTATTTTTTTCTTAGTATCAAAATAGTGTATTGATTTCAAACAAAAAATAAATTTATTAGATACAAAAAATTGTGTTCTGCTAACATCATCACTAACTAATTAATAATGTTAGTTTGACTTGTCATACAGGTTTAATTATAATACTATTATAAATAAAATAATTTTTCAATGAACAATAATTTAAAATCATTTTTATTTGCAATTGCTTCTATCATATTATGGTCTACATCCGCAACGGCATTTAAGCTTACATTAAAAGGAATGAGTGTTTCTCATGTATTGTTATTTTCTTCTTTAACAAGCACAATTATTTTTTTCTTATTTGAATTTATTAATGAAAAAGAAAATATTTATTTGATAATTAAAGGAAAAGATTTTAAAAATAATCTTGTCCTTGGAATTATTAATCCTTTTCTTTATTATCTAATTTTGTTCAAGGCATACTCAATATTACCTGCGCAGGAAGCTCTTCCATTAAATTATACCTGGCCTATTGTAATTTCTATTTTTTCAATAATATTCTTAAAAAACAAATTAACATTAAGAACAATAATTGGTTTGATTATTGCTTTTGCTGGTGTTATCATTATTGCAACCAGAGGAAATTTAATTAATCTCCATTTTCATAACATCACGGGAGTAAGTCTTGCAGTTGGCAGCTCTGTTGTGTGGGGTTTATTCTGGATATTAAATTTACTTGACAGCAGAGAGCCATCCGAAAAGCTTTTTGGTTCGTTCTTATTTGGAACAATATTAATAGCCGTCTATATTTTAATTTTCGAAAATCAATCGAATTTTGAGCCGATATATTTTCTGGGTGCTATTTATATAGGTTTTTTCGAAATGGGAATAACATTTTTTCTTTGGATGAAAGCTTTATCACTTAGCGAAAACAAAGCACACACTGCTACCCTTGCTTACCTTTCTCCTTTTATATCTTTGATTTTCATTTCAGTAATACTTGGAGAAAAATTATTTGCTTCTTCTATTCTGGGCTTGATTTTTATTGTCGGAGGAATAATTATTCAGCAGATTAAAACTGACAATTAACGTTTACTACAAATTTTCAAACCTATCTATGTATTCATCTTTGCCAAACAAAATTAGTCTATCATTTTCTTCAATAACATAATCCGAATGCGGAAAGACAATATTTTCATTCTTAGAAAAATCTTTTTTTATCATTAATACTTCTAAACCAAAATTTTTTCTAAAATCGAGCTGCGTGAGTGTTTTTCCAACTAATTCGTTTGGAGGAATTTTTTCTATTATTGAATATCCTTCAAAAATTTTTATTCTCTTTGCTTTTTCCAGTTTTAATAAATTGAACGACAATTCTTCTATGATTTCTGATTTGAGATTTTCTCTGTTATAAACTTCAACAATGTCTTTTCTGCTAATTGTCCCGAGTATTTTGCTTTTGTCAGAAGATATTACAGGAAATTCATCAATGTCGTGAATCTCAAAAAGTCTTAAAACATCTT
Organism: uncultured Melioribacter sp.; assembly: GCA_964572725.1. Taxonomy (GTDB): domain Bacteria; phylum Bacteroidota; class Ignavibacteria; order Ignavibacteriales; family Melioribacteraceae; genus Rosettibacter. The sequence goes on along the minus strand of CAZNFW010000019.1, from coordinate 13,293 downwards.
CCAATGTATCATCATCTGATACAGTAACGATTTTATTTTTTGCTATGTCTTTTGCTACTAAGATATCTCTAATATTTTCATACTCAGTAATTAAAGCTCTTAAATCAGATTCAGAAATATATCCGTTCAGGTTTCCATTTTTATCAATAGTGTAAAAAACATTTTGTTTGCTTTCTATAAATTCTTTTATTAGCTGCGGAAATAATGTTTCCTCTGAAATTAAAACTATTTCTTTATTCATCACAGATTTTACTGGGATTGACATCAAATTAATTTCTCTTTTTGCAGAAATACGATAACCCTGCTGTTCAAGGTATCTTTCGTGAATAGATTTTTTCAGTGTAATCTGCACAAACATTGTGCTTGTTACAACTGCAAGCATCAAAGGAAGTATGAAAGAGTAATCTTTTGTCATTTCAAAAATTATAAGAATAGCAGAAATAGGAATGAAATTTATTCCGCCAAGAACTGCTCCCATCCCAACAAGAACAAATGCTGTAACATCAAATTGATTTCCCAAAAAATAATTTAATCCGAAACCATATAAATAACCCACACATGCGCCAATAAATAATGATGGTGCAAATATACCTCCAAATCCTCCTGAATTTATAATCAACGGCACAAGTATAAATTTCAAAACAAGTAATATCAAAACCATTTGAAAGTTTAAAGAACCAGACAAAATTTGATTTATTCCATTATAACCAATTCCAAAAATGTATTTATAAAAATAACCGCATATGCCTACAATCAAACCAACAGAAGTCATTACAATCCATTGAGGAATTTTTTTTAGAATACTCTTAAAAATCCCTTCTGTTTTATATGAATATCTGACAAAAGCAAAAGAAATTATTCCTGCCAGCACTCCCAGTAATGCATAATGATATAAGTGAATATAACTTCCAATATTTGGGCTGTGAAAAACAAATACTGAATCATTTCCCAGAAATGTTCTTGAGACAGCACTTGCAGCAATAGAAGAAAGAATTAAAATAGGAAAGCTCACTGTTGAAAATTCATTTAATAAAATTATTTCAAGAGCAAAAAATATTCCGCCAATGGGAGTATTAAAGATTGCTGATATAGCAGCTCCTGCACCTGCTGCTGTAAGAATGCTTTTTTTGTTGTCTGGTAATTTAAAAACAAAAGCTAATTTATTTGCTATTCCGCCTCCAAGACGAGCAGCTGGACCTTCTGGACCTACTGTATTACCAGAGCCAATACTTATTACAGAAGCAAGAAAATTAAAAATTGTAGAGCGAAAAGGAATTCTATTTCCATCCAATGCCACTGCCTTTATGACTTCTGTAACTCCCTTTTTGCTTGCATAATCTGGCAAAAGCAAAATCATAACACTCTGAATTAACATTCCAATTGCGGGAATAATAATAACTGCAGCAGCTCCAAGAAAAAATAAACCACTTGCCGTTTGATGAAAAAATATTTCGTTGAAAAATTCTATTGAATTATGAAAGATAACCGCAGAAAACCCTACTACTATTCCTGTGACTACAGCATAAATTATGTTTAATGTAAAATTATTTCTTATTGTTTGAGAAAAGAATTTTTTTACTTTATTTAACAACCAATACTCCTACTTATCCCTTTTTATAATAACAACAGTTGCATCATCATCCCAGTTTTTGCCGCCTCCATAAACATAAAGTGTATCAAAAATTATATCAATAATTTGTTCTGGAGTTTTATCGTAGTGTTGTTGAATTATTTTTTTTAAGCCTGTTACATCAAAATCATTTCTATTTCCATTTTTTCTTTCAATTATTCCATCGCTATAAAGAACCAACAAATTCCCTGGTTTGATAAAAGCATGACCGCGTTGAATATTAATTTCGGGCAAAGCTCCAAAAATTAAGCCTGTAGAATCCAATTCTTTGAATTCATTACCATCATATAAAAGCGGTGCAGGGTGACCAGCATTAACATAAAGTATATTGCCATTTTTTTCTATTTCAGCATAAAATAAAGAAACAAAACTTGTTGAATATACACTTCTATAAATGACATTATTTAATTTTTTGAAAGTGTAAACCATTTTAAGATGTTTTTCAAGTCCCATTCGTAAACCCGTTACAACATCTCTTGCAAGAAGGGCGGCAGGCAAACCATGTCCGCTCGCATCACCAATACATACACCAAAAACTTCATTATCAAAATTAAAATAGTCATAAAGATCACCGCCTACAATTTCTGCTGGTATTGACCTTCCTGCTACTTTTAAACCTTCAAATTCAGGAGCAGTTAACGGCAGCAAACTTTGTTGAATTTGTGCTGCCTGTTCCATTTCACTCTTTACTGCCTCGGATGTCAATCTGTAACTCAATACTGTTCTTACTGCATTCAGACACAATTCAATTTCTTCTCGAATCCATCCGCTCATTAAATCAAAGATAAAAATCCATCTTTGATCTTTGCTTCTTACCGTAATTGCAGCAGGAATTCTATATTCACCATTTTGACCTACTGTTTTATCAATGGTTAATTCTGGATTATCAAAAATATATGTTTTTGATTTTAGTAATAACTGAACCGCTTGCGATTCTGCAGGTATTTTTTCTAATGGATGATTTTCTTTCGAGAAGATTAATATATATTCATTATCTCTTTCTTCATAAATTCTTCCATTGCCTATATGCAGGTCATAACCAAATGTTTTTTCGAGTTCTGTTACAATTGTTGAGAGAAAATCTTTTCCGGATTTTTCCTGTCCTATTTTTGATAAAAGTGAATCAAGTTTTCTATGAAATGTTTTTGGGTCAAGCATTTCTTAATCTTTATAATTTCTTAAAACAAATTTACAAAAGATAAAAATCTTATTTTCATAAAAATTTATAGAAAAATTTTTTATATGCCTGTTATTTAATAGTTAAATTTTTTGTTTTAATTGATTCATTAACATATAAAT
>CAZNFW010000019.1:0-10344 GCA_964572725.1 uncultured Melioribacter sp. | reverse complement strand
TTTTAACTAATTTATGTGAGAAAAATGGAAACACACAGTATATCTATTCCCTTGCTTAGTTTACTTCCTTTCGTTTTGATGTTACTTTCTATTGCCATTTTTCCATTGGTATGGAATCATTTCTGGGAAAAAAACTCAAACAAACTTATTATTGCAATTATTTTAAGTATTCCCTCAGCAATTTTTCTACTGTATTCTAATTTAGGTGAACGTCTTTATGAAACAATGGTATTCGACTACATACCATTTATTATTCTTCTTGGTTCTCTTTTTACTATAACCGGTGGAATTTATCTATCGGGAGATATTGAGGCAAAACCTTCTATTAACACACTTTTTCTGGGAATCGGTGCTGTTCTTGCTTCATTTATGGGAACTACTGGCGCCGCCATGCTCTTAATTCGTCCGGTTATTCAAACAAATAAAGAAAGACAATTCAAGGTTCACACAATTTTATTCTTTATCGGAATAATTGCAAATTGCGGTGGATTATTAACTCCTCTTGGCGACCCGCCATTATTCATGATGTATCTTCGCGGCGCTCACTTTACTTGGTTTCTAAAACTATTTCCTGAATGGTTCTTTACTAATGCCGTATTGTTAATTATTTATTTCCTTGTTGATAATTATTATTACAAAAAAGAACCAAAATCATCAATTCAAAAAGATAAAACAAATATTCGTCCAATTAAGTTAGAAGGAAAAATAAATTTTCTCTGGCTTGCCGGTGTTGTTTTATCTGTTGCATTTCTTAACGAACAATATTTACACTTTATTGAAAAGAATGAGTACTATAAGTTTATCAGAGAAGGTGCAATACTTGCTATGGCTGTTCTTTCTCTTTTGCTTACTCCTAAACTTACAAGAGAATCCAACAATTTTACATGGGAACCAATTAAAGAAGTAGCTTATCTGTTCTTTGGAATTTTCATAACTATGGTTCCTTGCTTATTGTATCTTGAAGTTAATGCTCATACACTTGGTGTTACATTACCTCATCAATTTTATTATTACACTGGTTTATTAAGTAGTTTTCTTGATAATACCCCAACAGCAGTAACATTTCATTCATTAGCTTTGGGATTAGGGATTAATTCTGGAAACATTGTGGCCGGCATTCCCGAAGAATTATTAAAAGCAATTTCAGTTGGTGCAGTTATGTTTGGAAGTATGACCTATATTGGAAACGGACCAAACTTCATGGTCAAAGCAGTTGCAGAAGAAAATAATATTAAAATGCCAAGTTTTTTTGCATACATGTATAAATTTTCATTGGTTATTTTACTGCCTATTTTCATATTAATTCAGTTAATATTTATCGGATGGTAAGAATTTATATAAGGGGCTACAATTTTAAATCTATATTTACTTTTTTGCAGCCCCTTTTGAATAAAGGAAGCAAGACAGTTACAATAAAAATAAATATACCAATAAGGTAAAAAAATTCTCCTACCAAATAATCATAATTCAATATTCCAAGTTCTCTTAAAATATAATTCCAATCGTGATAAACTTTTTTACCTCCTAGTAATGGCAGCTTTTGAGTTCTTGCATCTGCTGCATATACACTAATATTCAAAAAGTTTTCTCCAAGCCAAATTAAAAATAACTGTGCAAAAAAAGTTTTTTCATTCTTTAAATAATAAACAACAAACATAGTAGGAATAAGAATTTGTGTAATTGTTCCTCCAAGTGTGTAAATAAATTTTCCAAAAATTTTGAAGATTCCATGCCCTCCTTCATGAATTAATAAATTTATATAATCAATAAAAATGAATTTGCCTCCGTTTATAATTAAAAATACAACTAATGGAAGTAAAAACAGCGTACCAATCCATCTTTCAAGTTCTTTTTTCAATTTAGCCTTCAAACATTTTTCTAAGTTGTTCTATTTCTTTTGTTAGACCAAGACAAACAATTAACTTTATTCTTGCTTTCTGTCCATTTAAATATTCTGCAAATATTACTCCAATTTTTTTTAACCATTTACCTGCCCCAGGATATCCATAAATATCAAGAGTTTCTCCTGCCGGACATCTTGACACCAGAATCACCGGTATATTTTTTTCAACTGCATATTTAATTCCCTCAAAAGCTTTTGGAGGAACATTTCCCACTCCCATTGCTTCTACTACTATTCCTTCAGCTCCGCTATCTGCTGCGAAACGAAAAAATTTTTCATCCATTCCTGCATATACTTTTATTAAATCTACATTTGGATTAATATTTTCTGTTTCGAACTTCTCTAGTTTTCTCGGCAATCGATTAAATATTACTTTTCCTCTTTCTACAAAACCAAGAGCGCCAAAATCAAGACTTCTAAATGTTTCAACATCTTCAGTGTGTGTTTTTGTTACTTCGCTTGCTGCATTAATTTCTCCGTTTAAGCAAACAAGAACTCCGAGTCCTCTGCTGTTAGGATTATTAATAATATGAATAGCATCAAGTAAATTTCGTGGTCCATCCCAATCGGGTTCTGAGCTTGTTTTCATTGCACCTATTACAACTATAGGTTTTTCTGTTTTAATTACTAAATCGAGGAAATATGCTGTCTCTTCAAGAGTATCTGTTCCGTGAGTTATAATAATACCATCTATATTTTCATCACTTATAATTTTTTTAACTTCTTTTGATAATTCCAACATTAACTGTGGTGTTATATGCGGACCAGGATAATTCCCAAACTCATATATTGAAATGTTTGCTAAATTTTTCGCCTCAGGAATCAATTTAATTAATTCTTCTCCATGAAAATAAGGAATTGCAGCTTTGGTTTCCTCATCAATTTTCATTGAGAATGTTCCGCCTGTAAAAACTATCAATATATTTCTCATTTTTTCCTCTTTTATTTATTTCAAAACTAATAAATTTATTTGCTTTCTTATGCAGAAAAAAATTTTTTAATTATTTGTAAAAATTAATTTGCTCTTATGAATTCCAACTCATATTTTCACGAGGGTTTGAACCTCAATAAAACGTGTTGATAATTTGTTAATAATTTTGTTTTGTGAAACGTTTCACAAAAAATAAGACAGGTTTTTTCTTTTTTTGTTTTTTGTTTATAGTGTTCATTTTTATGGTTATTATTTCATAATTCATTTAATTATAATAAGTTATGGCTATTTTTTAATGTTAATAATTTGTTGATATTTTATATAAATATGTTTTCTACGATTTAAAAAAATTTTGTTTTTCGTTTATTTTCAAAACAAAAATTGTGGATAACTATGGAGTTACTTCAAAAAGCAGAATTAACAAAAGATGCAAAAGATATCTGGAAAGAATGCTTAAATATCATTAAAAATAATGTACCTTATATTACTTATAATACTTGGTTTTTACCAATTAAACCTTATGAAATTGAAAATAATACATTAAAAATTTTTGTTCCAAATAATTTTTTTATAGAATGGATAGAAGAACATTACAATACTTTAATTAATAAAGTTATTAACCAAGTTTTAGGCAGTGATGGAAAATTAGTTTATATAGTTTTAGAAGAAAAAGAAGAAACAACTGAAATTGAACCAATAGTAACAAAAAAAGAAGAAGTATCTTTCCCTAATGTTCAACAACAAAAACAATTCGAAACATTTTTAAATCCACGATACACATTTGAAAACTTTATTAAAGGTGAAGGAAATCAACTTGCACGTGCAGCTGCTTTTGCAATTGCAGAAAACCCCGGACAAACTTCTTTTAATCCACTTTTTATTTACGGGGGTGTTGGTCTTGGAAAAACCCACCTTATGCATGCCATAGGAAATAAAATTCTTGAAAAAACACCAGAAAAAAGAGTAATTTATATTTCATCTGATGCATTCACAGTCGAGTTCGTTGAATCTATTCAAAGTGATAAAGTAAATGAATTTTCCAGTTTTTATAAAAGCATGGATGTACTAATAATTGACGATATTCAATTTCTTGTAGGTAAGGAAAAAACTCTTGATTTGTTTTTCCAGATATTCAATACTTTACATCAAAACGGTAAACAAATTGTTCTTTCTAGCGATAAGCCGCCAAAAGAACTAAAAGGACTAAACGAAAGACTAATTTCTCGTTTCTCTTGGGGTTTAACTGCAGATATTCAACCGCCAGATTTCGAAACTCGCGTTGCTATTTTAAAAAATAAAAGTGAAAATTTTGGTATAAATTTACCTAATGAATTTCTGGAATATATTGCTTATAACATTACTTCAAATATCCGAGAATTAGAAGGTTGTTTAATTAAATTACTTGCAACTTCTTCCCTAAACTCAAAAGATATTGATTTCGAACTAGTAAAAAAGACAGTTAAGGAAGTTTCTACTAATAAGCAGGTTAATATTACTATTGATACTATTACAAAAGTAGTATGCGATTATTATAATGTTGACGAGAATAAAGTAAGAGAAAAAAACAGAAGAAAAGAAGTGGTACTTGCAAGACAAATTGCTATGTATCTTTCAAAAACTTTAACAAAGTCTTCACTAAAAACTATTGGCTTACACTTTGGCGGAAGAGACCATTCCACAGTAATTCATGCCTGCACTTCTATAGAAGAATTAATTAACACAGACACCAAATTAAAAGAAACTATTGATTACCTGAAAAACAAAATAGAAATGTCTTCCTCTTAATTGTTTATATGATGTGATTTTAATGTTAAAAAGTTGTTGATGCTTTCTTAATATTTTTTCTTCTTCTTTTTTAATTTATTTATCAACAAAAAAGTAACAATAACTTTTATAACTATTTTTAATTTTTTCTCATAAAACTAATAATAAAACAAATATCAACATATCAACATTTTTATTGTTCATATTAGTTAATTAATAAATAACCAAATTATTATAATATATATGTGAATTTTGATTTTATACTTAATCAATACAAAAATTAATAAATTGAAAGTATAAGCATTTTTTGATATTTTGCATTATCAATTGGAGATGAAAATGGAATTTAAGGTCAACAGTAAAGAACTAGAAAAACTACTTAGCAAAATCATCCCCGCAGTTCCTACAAGAACTCCAATGAAAATTTTAGAAAATTTTCTTTTTGATATCAAAGATGGTTTGCTAACTGTCTATGCTACTGACTTAGAAATATCCTTAAAATCATTTTTAAATGTTATTTCAGATGATAATCTAAAATTTGTAGTTCAGGCACACCAGCTTTATAATTTGGTTAAATCTTTCAAAGAAACTACAATAAATTTTCATCTGCATGAAAGTAATAAGAAAATTATTTTAACTACAGATTCAGGAAAATACTCTTTAAGTTATCTTGAAGCAGAAGATTTTCCAGAAATTCCTTCATTGAACGACAACAAAGAACAAGATATAAATGAGATTTCAATCAATGGAGAAGATTTAAGAAAATCTATAGAAAGAACAGCATTTGCAATGAGCAAAGAAGAAATTAGGCCTGCTTTATTAGGAACTCTCTTTGAATTTTCTGACGAAGGATTAAGATTTGTAACAACAGATGGTCACAGGCTTGTAAACCTTTTGAGAAAAAATATAGAAGCACCAATTAAAAAACAGTATGTAGTACCAGAAAGAGCAGTTAATGTATTAACAAAAATTTTGGATGAAAAGGAAGTAAAAATTTACTTTACAAACACATATGTTTCTTTCAAATTAAGTGACATAGAATTAATTTCAAGATTAATTTCTCATAAATATCCAGAGTATCAAAGTGTAATTCCTTTAGAGAATGAATTTATTCTTAAGATTAATACAAAAGAACTAAATGATTCAATAAAAAGAATGATGTTATTTTCTACTTCAAATACAAAAAGAGTAAAATTTAGTTTGGATAAAGAAAGTATTACCATATCTGCAGAAGATATTGATACAGGCTCAGCAGGAGAAGAAAAAGTTTCTTGTGAATACACAGGCGAGCCTATGGATATAGGATTTAATTCCCAATACATGAATGATATTTTAAATCATCTTTCTGATTATGAAGAAGTAATATTTAAATTACATTCTCCAACAAAAGCAGTAATAATCGAACCGGCAGAAAAAAAAGAAAACATGGAGCTTATGATGCTGCTTATGCCGGTAAGAATAAATACATAAAATGGTTCTTAAACAAATTGGACTTCAAAATTTTAGACTGCACAAAAATACTTTCATAGAGTTCTCTGATAAATTGAATCTTATTGTTGGAGGAAATGGACAGGGAAAAACAACAATTTTGGAAGCAATTTATTATCTGTGTACAACAAAAAATTTACATTTATCATCCGAGTGTGAAGTTGTTACTTATGATGAGCAAAACTTTGAAATAACAGGGAAATTTGTTGATTTGACAGAAGAAAAAGTAAGACTGTCTTACGATATTCAAAAAAATAAAAAAACATATTATCTCAACGAAAAACAAATTAATTCTGCATCAGAAATCATCGGAAAATTTCCGGTTGTATCTCTAACTCAATCAGACCATTCAATTACACAGGGAGCACCAGCAGAAAGAAGAAAGTTTGTTGACTCAATTATTTCGCAAATAAGTCAGGTTTACTTAAAAATACTGCTTGAATATTCAAAAATACTTAAACAGCGCTCAATAATTTTAAGTCAGATTAGAGAAAACAAAAACATTAATCTATACAGTCAACTTGAAGTCTGGACAGAAGCATTAATTAAAAGAGGAACGGAAATTATTAAAAACAGAAAATATTTTATTGCAGACTTTGATTATTATTTGAAAGAAGCTTACAGACAGATAATGTTGGAAGATGAAATTCCTGCAATTATTTATTCTACACAAATTAATAGTGAAGAAAATTTAGAAAAGGAATTTAGAGAATTGCTAGAAAACCAGAAGGAAGAAGAAATAAGGAGAAGTATGAATTTGATAGGACCACATAGAGATGATTATATTTTTTATCTAAATGGAAGAGAACTAAAAAGATATGGTTCACAGGGACAACACAAAACATTTCAAATTGCTCTTAGATTTGCACAGTTTTTCTATATACAGGAAAAGATTTCTAAAGCACCAATTTTTTTAATGGATGATATTTTTGGCGAACTTGATAAATACAGGGCAGAAAAAATAAGCAGCTATCTCCCCAAAGTAGGACAAGCATTTATAACAATGACAGATTTAACAAAGAAAGAAGAACTTGGTGAATTATTAGATACACTTTTAATAAAAGTGGAAAATGGGAAAACGACAATCATTAATTAGTTTTAAAAGTATAAACGATATTTTGCAGACTGAAAAAGAATTTGAGAAAATCAGAGAGATAGCGGAGAATTATAATATTGTTGAAGAATTTGTTAATATTTTTCCCGAATTAAAAGAAATTGCAAAAGCAAAAAAAGTTGATAAGCAAACTTTGTTCTTAAAAGTTGAAAATTCCGTTTGGAAAAGTGAATTAAATCTTCAAAAAAATTTATTAATAAAAAAAATCAACATATATTTTGGCAGAGAAGTAATAAAGGCAATAAAATTTTTATAAGGATAGTAAACAATGACAAAGGAAATAACAAAACAATCAACAGAATATACCGCCAAGAGCATTAATGTTTTAAAAGGACTTGAAGCAGTAAGAAAAAGACCTGCAATGTACATTGGTGATGTTGGTTCAAGAGGACTCCATCATTTGATAAATGAAGTTGTAGATAATAGTATAGATGAAGCACTTGCAGGATTTAATGATAGAGTAATTGTAACAATTCACAAGGACCAGAGTGTAACAGTCGAGGACAGAGGAAGAGGCATACCTGTTGATATCCACCCGGAAGAAAAAAAATCTGCTCTTGAGGTTGTAATGACCGTACTTCATGCGGGAGGAAAATTTGATAAAAGTTCATACAAAGTATCTGGTGGACTTCATGGTGTTGGAGTTTCTGTAGTTAATGCTTTATCAGAATGGCTAAAAGTAGAAGTTAGAAGAGATGGAAAAATTTATTTTCAAGAATATCATCGTGGAGTTCCAAAAGCACAAGTGAAAGAAATTGGCACATGTAAACCTGAACTAACAGGTACGAAAATAACATTCAAACCAGATAAAGAAATTTTCAAATCTGTTAAATTCAATTTTGATACTGTAGCAGAAAGAATGCGTGAACTTGCTTACTTGAATAAAGATGTTACAATGATTTTAAGAGACGAAGCAGAAGGATTAGAAGAAACTTACAGATTTAAAGGAGGATTGATTGATTTTGTCAAATATCTTGATGAACAGAGAGAACCGATTCATAAACCAATTTATATTGAAGGTGAAAAAGAAGGTACGCCAGTAGAAGTTGCATTTGAATATAATAATTCATATTCAGAAAATGTTCACTCTTATGTGAACAATATAAATACAATTGAGGGAGGAACTCATTTAGTTGGTTTTAGAACTGCTCTAACAAGAACATTTAATAATTATGCTTATAAAAATGGATTAATAAAGGAAAACAGTAAAATAACTTTAACAGGAGATGATTTTAAGGAAGGACTTACAGCCGTAATCTCAGTCAAAGTAATGGAGCCTCAATTTGAAGGTCAAACTAAGACCAAACTTGGCAACAGCGAAGTTAAATCAATAGTGGAATCAATTGTAGGAGAAAAGCTTTCTGAATACCTTGAAGAAAATCCATCAGTAGCAAGAAAAATTATTGAGAAATGTTTGCGGGCAGCCGAAGCTAGAGAAGCAGCAAGAAAAGCCCGTGAACTTGTAAGAAGAAAAAATGCTCTTGATTCGTTGCATCTCCCCGGAAAATTGGCAGATTGTTCAATTACAGACCCAGAACATTGTGAAATTTATATCGTTGAAGGTGATTCAGCAGGTGGATCTGCAAAACAGGGAAGAGACAGAAGATTTCAGGCAATTCTTCCAATAAAAGGGAAAATTATAAATGTAGAAAAAGCAAAGATTAATAAGATTCTGGAAAATCCAGAAATTCAGGCAATTGTTTCTGCAATTGGTGCAGGAATTGGAGAAGATTTCGACCCATCAAAAGCACGCTATGGAAAAATAATTCTTATGACTGATGCCGATGTCGATGGAAGTCACATTAGAACTTTACTTTTAACTTTCTTTTATAGACATATGAAAGAACTGATTACGGAAGGCAGAGTTTATATTGCTCAACCTCCGCTTTATAAAATTAAAAAAGGAAAAGAAGAATACTATGCTTACGATGATGAAGAAAGAGATAAAATCTTGAAAAGACTTAAAGCAGATGGAAAATTAAAGAAAGAAAATGCCGAAGTAATAGAATTGGAAGAAGGAACAGAGGAAACAACCTCATCGAAAAATATTGTAATATCACGTTACAAGGGACTTGGTGAAATGAACCCAGAACAACTCTGGCATACAACAATGAATCCAGAAACAAGAACTATACTTCAGGTAAATCTTGAGAGTGCAGCAGCAGCCGATAAAATTTTTGAAACACTTATGGGCGACGATGTAGAACCAAGACGGGAGTTTATAGAAAAACATGCTAAATATGCTAATCTTGATGTTTAATACGAAATGAATGATAAACCCACATATGATAAACCAATTATTGAATTTGCACGAAAAGATTTTACTGTTTTAAATAAAAGTTTAACAGTCGAAGAAGCACTTCAGAAAATAAGAAAAGAAGGAGTTGGTGAAAGAATTGTTTATTTCTATGCAATAGATGACGAAGAAAGATTGGTTGGAGTTTTGCCAACAAGAAGATTATTAACCGCTCAACCGGAAACAAAATTAGAACAGATTATGGTTCAAAGAGTTGCAGCACTTCCATCAACTGCAACTGTTTATGATGCTTGTGAATTTTTTGTAACATATAAATTTCTTGCATTCCCTGTAGTTGATGAACAAAAAAAATTGGTTGGTATTGTGGACATTAATCTTTTCACAGAAGAGTTTTTGAGCAGCGAACCAGATATAGAAGAACGTCATAGAATAAGCGATGTCTTTGAAACTATTGGTATAAACATTAATGAGATTAAAAATGCTTCACCAGTAAAAGCCTGGAAAATTAGATTTCCATGGATGCTGGCTACAGTAACAAGTGGTACAATTTGTGCTTTTTTAGCAGGAATTTTTGAGACTACATTGGAGGAAAGTTTAATAATTGCTTTTTTTCTTACTTTAATACTTGGACTGGCAGAAAGCACAAGCATACAATCCATGACACTTACAGTTCAGGCACTTCATTCTGCTAAGCCAACTATTAAATGGTATCTTAGAATTTTGTGGAAGGAATTAAGAACAGCATTCTTACTTGCATTAACTTGTGGAACAATTGTTTGTTTGATTACAATTCTCTGGAAACAAGATTTGCTCGCTGCTCTTGTGATTGGTATCAGTATTTTAGTAATTCAAATTACAGCTGCATTCTGGGGAATTACAATTCCCTC
>CAZNFW010000018.1:0-56516 GCA_964572725.1 uncultured Melioribacter sp. | reverse complement strand
AAGTTTTGCAATTTTGATAAAAAATCCAAAAGGAGAAAAACATTTTGCAAGGGTTAAGGTACCAAACATATTACCCCGACTTTTAAGAATTGATAAGATAATTAAAACAAAATCATATAACTCCAATGGCGTTGTCAAATTTGTTTGGATTGGAGACTTAATAAAATCAAATCTTAATATGCTTTTCCCTGGTCTTGAAGTCCTTGAAGCATATAGATTTAGAATTACAAGAAACACTGACCTTGAAATTCAGGAAGATGAAGCTGATGATTTACTGGAATTAATAGAAGAAAATATTCGTCAAAGAAAATTTGGTTCTGTTGTTCGACTTGAAGTTGAAAAACAAATGCCCGATTACATGATTGATACTTTGATTGAAAATCTTGAAATCACACGTGATGATTTACACATAATTGATGGCAATTTAGGTTTAAGCGATGTAATTCATCTCTATGATTTATCTATGCCTCATTTGAAAGATAAACCATTTTATCCTGTAACTCCTATAATTTTTAATGAAGAAGAAAATGTTTTCTCACTTATTAGTAAAAAAGATATATTAATTAATCACCCGTATGAATCATTTACTCCTGTTGTCGATTTTATTAAAGAGGCTTCCCGCGACCCAGATGTTTTAGCAATAAAGCAAACTTTATATCGTGTTGGTCAAAATTCCCCAATTGTAAAATATTTAATTGAAGCTGCTGAACGAAAAAAACAGGTTGCAGTTTTAGTTGAACTAAAAGCAAGATTCGATGAAGAGAATAACATTTACTGGGCACGCGAACTTGAAAAAGCTGGCGTTCATGTTGTATATGGTCTGGTTGGTCTAAAAACACATGCAAAAATGACTCTTGTTGTTCGCAAAGAAGCTGAGGGTGTTAAAAGATATGTCCATTTGTCAACAGGAAACTATAATGTTGAAACAGCAAAAATTTATACAGATATTGGATTATTCACTACAGATGAAGAAATATGTGCAGATGTATCAGAAATTTTTAATTATCTTACTGGTTATTCAGAACAAAAAGAATACAGAAAATTATCTGTAGCCCCAATCAACAAAAGACAAACTTTTCTTGAGTTAATTGAGAGAGAGATTAAAAATGCAAAAAATGGCAGCAAAGGACATTTAATATTCAAACTCAATTCACTTGTAGACCCATTCTTAATTGCAGCTTTATATGAAGCTTCCCGCAATGGGGTTAAAATTGACTTAATAGTTAGAGGTGTATGTTGCCTGATTCCGCAAGTTCCAAATTTAAGTGAAAACATAAAAGTGATTAGCATTGTTGGAAGATTCTTAGAACATAGCAGAATTTACTATTTCTACAATAATGGAAATGAAGAAATATATTTGAGCAGTGCAGACTTAATGCAAAGAAATTTAGACCGAAGAGTTGAGATCACATTTCCTGTTAAAGATCCCGACCACAAAGAATTTATTAAAAATCATATTCTGGATACATGCCTTAAAGATAATGTCAAAGCAAGAATTTTACTTCCAACAGGAAAATATGTATTTAATCATCCTGTTTATACAGAACCAATCTTAGACCATCAAGAATATATGATGCAACTTGCAATTTCTAATTCGAAAAAAATAATTACTCAAGAAATTAATAATGTAAATAGAATCAGAAAAAGCTTATAAAATTGAAAAAGATTATCAAAAATTTACTTTGAAATACTTAACCGAACAAAAACCAAATTCTTGTTACTATAAAACAAACAGATATTCCTAAAATTATTGGAAGAAAAGTTGAAATTAAAGCCCACTTTAAGCTGTTAGTTTCTTTATAGATTGTAAATATAGTTGTTGAACAAGGATTATGAAGTAAACTAAAGAGCATTAAATTTATTCCAGTTAAAGTAGTCCATCCACCTGCTTGTAATAAAGTAGCAACATCAGAAACATTTTCCAGTTCGAACATAACACCAGCTCCAGCACCTACACCCGAAATTTTTGTTGTTAAGACTGTAAGCATCAAAACAGTTGGTATCACAATCTCGTTTGCAGGAATTGCAATAATATAAGCAAGAATTATTACCCCATTTAATCCTATAAAAACAGCTGCTGGATTTATCCAATTTATTAAATGTTCAGCCAGACTAATATTATTAATATTAATATTTGCTACAAGCCAGATAACTGCACCAGCAGGCAGGGCAAATACTACTGCTCTCCACAACACAAATATTGTTCTATCAATCAATGATGTATAAAGAATTTGTAAAATTTTGGGCGGACGATATGGAGGTAGTTCGAGACTAAAAGCAGATGCTTCCCCTTTTAAGATAGTTCTTGATAAAAACCATGATATAATCAGACTAAAAATGATTCCCAAAATTGCAATACCTACAACAGAAGCAGCTGAAATCAATCCTGCTAAATAAGGTGGTACTAAACTTCCTATAAAAATAGATGCAATTAAAATTTGTGTTGGCCATCTACCATTACACAGAGAAAAATTGTTCGTAATTATGGCAATTAATCTTTCGCGAGGACTGTCAATTATTCTAGTTGCAATTACACCTGCAGCATTGCATCCAAATCCCATACTCATTGTCAAAGCTTGTTTTCCATGAGCTCCCACTTTTTTATAAAGGCTGTCCATATTAAATGCAACTCTTGGCAGGTAGCCAAAATCTTCCAGAAAAGTAAATAAAGGGAAAAATATTGCCATTGGTGGAAGCATTACACTAACAACCCATGCCATTGCGAGATATGCACCATCAATTAAAACACCGCTTAGCCACCAAGGAAAGTGTAAATCGAAAGATATTCCCTTTAAAAATGGGTGTACTGTATCGACAAGCAAAAAGGATATTAATTTTGAAGGATAATTTGCACCAACAACTGTAAGCCAGAATACAAATGCAAGTAGTAAAAACATTATTGGAAAGCCAGTCCATTTACTTGTAACAATTTTGTCAATAAATCTATCAAGATTAAATTTTTGTTTATCCCCTTTTTTAGATACAACTGTTTTAGCAATTTCTTCAGCATTTTTATAAATTGATTCTATGATTAAATCATGCAAGCCATCTCCAAACTGCCATCTAAGTTTATTTGCCGTTTCAATTAGATTTTCTTTATCCATAATTAATCCTTTCTGAGTTTATGCAGAAATGTTTTCTATTAACTTTATTTTCCCAATTTCACCCGAACGAACTGCGTCAATTATTCTCTGGTCTCCTTCGAGCAATCGTAAAGCAATCCATCTTGTATTATTAAGATTCGGAAATAACTTTTGAAGTTCTTTATCAAGTTCGTTTATTGCATATGTAAGTTTATGAAAATCATTTGTTGCCCTGAACGGTCTGCAAACATAATTTCCTGTAGCTACATCATAAATCATTTTTAATAATTCAGAAATACCAATTTTTTCTCTTGCAGCTGTTGGTATTACAGGTATTCCTAATTTTTTCGATAGCAATCTGTCATCTATTTGAATGCCATGTCTTTGTGCTTCGTCAATTAAATTCAGGCATAACACAGCTCTATCGGTAATTTCTAAAACTTGAAGAACAAGATTAAGATTTCTTTCCAGTTTTGTTGCATCTACAACAATGATTGTAACGTCTGGTTGACCAAATAAAATAAAGTCACGTGCAATTTCTTCGTCTGTACTTGTTGAAAGTAAAGAATAAGTTCCCGGCAAATCGACAATCTTAAAACGTTTATTGGCATAAATAAAACCGCCTTCTGCTCTGCTTACAGTTTTTCCAGGCCAATTTCCCGTATGCTGCTTTAATCCTGTCAGGTTATTAAAAACAGTACTTTTACCAGTATTTGGATTCCCTGCCAGAGCAACAACATAATCATAATCAGTCATATCAATACCAAGCTTAACAAGATGATTCAAATTATGAGCAGGACAATTAACACAATTTTTATTTAATTCTTTTTCCATTTTAATTTACCTCTTTGACAAAAATATAATCAGATTGATTTCTGCGAAGTGCTATTAATGTATCTCTTACTTCATATGCAATTGGGTCTCTTCCAATACTTTCAAGAACAGCCTTAATTTTTGTGCCCGGTACAATTCCTAAATCTAATAATCTTCTTCTTTGTTGACCTCTCAAAGCTGCTGACAAACTTGAAATTACCGCTACTTCTCCAACACTTAATGATGACAACGGTTTAATTGTTTCTTTAAAAAAATTTTCTTCTTCAATTTCTTTAACACTAATATTTTTTGCTTCTGTTAAGGTTAATAATATTGTTCTTCCCTCGGTTTCTACTAACAAATCATTACCAGAATTCTTTAAAATATGCAGCTGCATACCCGGATAAATTCGATGCCCACTTAATGTAGAAAATATTTCTTTAGGTTCATCTTCAATATGAATAATTTGAGCAAAGGAATTTTCTTTTAATTCATTTAGTAATTTGCTCTTCTCTTTATGGATTATTCCATTTTCTGTAGGAATTGGATCTCCATGGGGATCAATTAAAGGATTGCCAAGTTCAACAGAAATTTTATTTGCTTCCTCAATTTTAATTTCATGCTCTTTTTCTTCCGCTAATATATGCCATTGTTTTTCGTCAAAACTTGTCTTTTCTGCAAAATATCTTTCGAGCAATCTGTGAATTCGAATAACTTTAAGTGCATTATCCCTTCCAGAATTTGTTAATGAAATAACACCTTCTTTATTTTTAATTAAGTTAAGCTCTTGAAGTCTATTTATTAGCTTTTTTGCATCTTCTCTTTTTAGCGATAAATTTTTACTTACACTATCTACTGAACAGGGATAAGAATTATATTCCCCATCATAAAGATGTTTGAGTGTATCTTCTATTAAGATTTTTTCTTTTTGCTTTCTAATTTTTACAAATCTTTCTATTATCTTTTTTCTAAAAATTAGAACTATTATTAACCCTATTAATATAAAAATCAAAATATTCATAAATCTACCTTGTTTTCTTTACAAATCTTACCAAAACATTTTTTGCAATTTTTTCGCTAACGGTTACAGTTTTCCCACCAAATTTAATTACCATGGACTTATCAAAAGAGACAATATCATAAACTTCAAAAGGTGTATTTAGAACCAAACCAATTTTTGTCAAATACTTTATTAGTCTGCTATCTGTATCATCAACCTGAGCAATTTCATAAACTTTTCCAGCTTCACAAGAATTCATATGAATTAATTTAGAAATTTTAGGAAGTGTCCCATCCTTTCGAGGGATAGGATGCCCATGCGGATCAATTTCTGGATACCCAAGAAATTCATCAATCTTATCAATTAGATAATCTGAAGTATAATGCTCAAGTTTTTCTGCCTCATCATGAATTTCGCTCCATGGAATTTTAAGTACTTCTAATAAAAACATTTCCCAGATTCTGTGTTTTCTAATAATTTTAAGTGCAGCTTTTTCTCCTTCTTTTGTAAGCCGCATACCTTTATACTTTGTATATGAAATTAAACCTTCATTGGCAAGTTTTTTTGCCATGTCACTTATTGCAGAATTTGATATAGAAAGTCTTTCTGCAATTTTAGAGGTAGCGGCATTTTTGCCTTCAATACTGTGAGTATAAATCAATTTCAAATAATTTTCTTTCGATATCGTTGACATAATTTATCTTATTTTTATAATAAAGTTAAGTATACTTAAATATAATTTCAAGTATATTAAACTATTTTATTAAACTATCTTTATTACCGCAGTTTTTATTTTAAATTAATAATTATGAACCATAATGAAATTTTTATCGTTCAATAGGTAGTAACTAAAGAAATTATTATTTTTGTATTTAAATAACGGAGCATTTATGAATATAAGTGTAGATAATATTAAAACAGTTTTAAGGAATGTGATAGACCCGGATTTGCATCGTGATATTGTAAGCCTTAACATGGTAAAAGAAATTAAAATTAATGATTCAGAGATTTATTTAGATATTCAACTTACAACTCCTGCCTGTCCGTTAAAAGATAAGATTAAACAAGAATGTATTGATGAAATTAAAAAAGCTTTTCCATCTATTGAAAAAGTAACAGTTAATATGAGTTCAAATGTTCAATCAAAAACGATAAATAAAAATTCAATACTACCTGGTGTAAAAAATACAATTGCAGTTGCAAGCGGAAAGGGAGGCGTTGGTAAAAGCACAGTAGCCGTAAATATAGCAGTCGCATTATCAAAACTTGGTGCTAAAGTTGGCTTAATAGATGCAGATATTTATGGTCCGAGCATACCTTTAATGTTAGGAATTAAAAATGAACCACAAATTTATCAGGATACATTAACCGGGAAAATGATTCCTTTAGAAACTTATGGTATAAAAGTAATTTCTATAGGATTTCTAATAGATGAAGATGCGCCTGTTATCTGGCGAGGACCAATGGCAAGCGGGGCAATCAAGCAATTTATGTCAGATGTTAATTGGGGTGAACTTGACTATTTGATTTTTGATTTGCCTCCGGGGACTGGCGATATTCAACTAACACTCGTTCAAACAATCCCTTTAACCGGAGCTATAGTTGTTACTACACCTCAAGATGTAGCGTTAATTGATGTAAAAAAAGCAATACGTATGTTTCAACGTGTCAATGTTCCAATATTTGGAATTATTGAAAATATGAGTTATTTCGTAGCTCCTGATACAGGTAAAAAATATGATATATTTGGAAATGGCGGAGGTGAAAAATTATCCAGAGAACTTTCTGTTCCTTTACTTGGACAAATACCAATTAATCCCAATATACGTGCTGGCGGTGATTCTGGTAAACCAATAGTTTATGCTGACCCGGAAACCGAAGAAGCAAAAAAGATATTTGAAATTAGCCAGAACCTTGCAGCACAAATCAGCATAAATAATTTTTCAGAAAATAATCCTAAAATTGAAATAGTTTTAGGAAACTAATTTAATTGAGGTAATTATGAGTGATACACTCAAAAATGATACTCTAAAAGAGAAGGTTGAAAAAGCACTGGAAACAATAAGACCTTATCTTAAAGCAGATGGAGGCAATGTTGAATTGGTAAATGTTACACCTGAAGGTATTGTTAAAGTTAAATTAACAGGGGCATGTATTGACTGCCCAATGTCTCAAATGACTTTAAGAGCAGGAGTCGAACGAGCATTAATTCGTGAAGTCCCTGGAATTCGCAGAGTAGAAGCTGTTAGCTGAAAATTCTTATCCATTAATAAATTAGAGAGTAAAAATGCGAAAAAAAGTAGTTGCTGGTAATTGGAAAATGAATAATGATATCAACTCATCAGTTACTTTAATTAACGAAATCAAAAAAGGGTTAAATGAAAAAAATCTTAATGTAGAAGTTATAATTTGTCCCCCATTTACTTCACTCGAAACTGCAAATGTACTTATTAAAGATACTCCTATAAAATTGGGTGCGCAAAATATGTATTTTGAAACAAGCGGAGCTTTTACAGGTGAAATTTCTCCTCTTATGCTTAAAAGTGTTGGTTGTGAATATGTTATACTTGGCCATTCAGAAAGAAGAACAATTTTTCTTGAATCAAATCAATTAATTAATAAAAAAATTAAATCGGCTGTATCTAATGGCTTGAAACCTATTTTTTGTATTGGAGAAACACTGCAGGAAAGAGAAAATGGTGAGACTTTCAAAGTAGTTGAAACTCAAATCCGGGAGGGATTAGCTGATTTAAGTGAAAATGAGCTGAAAAATTTAATTATAGCATACGAACCAGTTTGGGCAATAGGAACAGGCAGAAATGCTACTCCAGAACAAGCTGAAGAAGTGCACAAATTTATTCGAGAATTAATTACACAAATTTATTCACGTGAATTTGCTGAAAAATTAATAATTCAATATGGTGGAAGCGTAAAACCAGAAAATTCTAAAGATTTAATGTCGCAGCCAGATATTGACGGAGCATTAGTTGGTGGTGCCTGTCTAAAAGCAGATTCGTTCATTAAAATTATAGAGTCCGCTCAATAGCGGACTTTTTATACTTTCCATTCAAATTGATATGCCCTCTCATTTTTTATATATTTGGAGGTTTATTTTACAACAATTGTAAAAAATGAATATAAAATCAAAAATTCTACTCCCTCTTTTAAGTTTAATAATACTATATACAAATTCCTTTTCTGAGATTAAGATTAAATCTCTTCTTTCTGAAACTGTTAAAGATTCAATTTATTATGATGTTTCCAGAACAAGAAAATTTGTTTTATTTAATGAAAATTGGACTGTATTTACAGAAGATTACTCTACAAAAAAAAGTTCGATTTCATTACCCTGTTCTTTTGAAGGCACTCAATCTCTAATTTTTGAAAAAAAATTTTTCATTTCAAAAGATGATTACCAGAAAAATACTATTAAAATTTGTTTTGGCGGAATATTTAATTCTATTGAAATATCAATAAATAAGTATAACATAATTAAAAAATACGGTGCAGAAATTCCATTTGAGATTGAACTCCCTAAAGATGTTATAAAACCCGATGCGAATAATTTAATTTCCTTAAAAGTTATTTCATACTATGATAATGAAATTACAATCCCCTTAAAAACTGGATTTTTATTCCCCAAAATTTCTGCTGGAATTTTAAGAGATGTATTTTTAGAATTTATACCCAATACATACTTTTCAGAAATTCATTATTCTTTTGCATTCCCCGAAAAACAAAATGAAGTTTTTGTTAATGCTGATGCAATTATTAAAAATCTCCGATTAATAAATCCATCACCAGATAAAAAAGATGAACTTCGAGTTGAAATTAATGTAATACCAAAAAACTTTTCTGCAGTTTCACAAAAATTCAGTTTTATTATTAATGACAAATCAGAAATTAAAAGACAATTTCAATTTACAATTCAAAACCCTGCTTTATGGTCACCTGAAGATCCCAGATTATATTTATTCAGTGTGAATTTATATTTGGGCAACCAATTAATTGATGAGGTTAATAGAGAAGTTGGGATTTATGATTTAAAATATAACAACAATTTGTACTTGAATAATTTACCATTTTCTTTCAAAGGTACAACTTACTACATTGACGAAGCTGCATTAAATAAAATCACATCTTATGAAAAAATTAAAAATGATTTGACATTTATAAAAAATTCTGGATTTAATGCCGTTAGATTTGCTAAGGCTTATCCAAATCCATATGCAATAAAATATTGTCAGCAGTTAGGCTTAATTGCTTTAGTTGAATTACCATTAAATTCTGTTCCTGATGAGATTTTGTCAGAAAAAGAATTTCAAAATCGTGCTGAAAACAGATTTAAAGAATTGGTTCTTGGATACAGAAAATACTCGAATACAATTATTTTTGGTTTGGGCAGTTCATATCTGCCAAATTCATATGCTGCTAAAAATTTCATAAATAATTTATCGGAAAGTATTGATAAAAATATTTTTACTTATGCATCATTTGTTGGAATCCCTTCTGATAATCAGTTTAATGTAAATTTACTTGGCATCGAACTTTATTCCTATCCCCCTGAAAATATTTCACAGATTGAAGAAGAGTCAGGGATTCTTTCAAATAAATATTTTATCTGCGAAGTTAACTATCCAAATTATGTAGGAAGTTCTTCAGGATATCTTGTTAAAAATTCTTCTGAGGCACAGGGAAAATATTTTGAAAAATTTATCGAAGCAATTTCAAAAACAAAATTCAGCGGATACTTTATAAACAGTATTTTTAATTATTCAGTAAATTATCATTCGTTGTATGGCGGCAGCAACATCTATTATAAACTTGGTTTAACTGAGAATAACAAATTAAATAGTTTGCCATACAGAGTAGTTGAAGCATTACAGAATAACAAACAAAAAGTTACTATTCCAATTGGCATCAGCAAAAGTGATAACAAATTATTTTTCATTTTTATTGCGCTTGGTTTATCACTGATTTTTGGAATCTTAATTAACTCGAGAAAAAAATTCAAAGAAGATTGCTCGAGAGCATTATTTAGACCATATAATTTCTTTGCAGATTTAAGAGACCACAGAATTTTATCAAGTGTTTTTACAATTATACTAATGTTTATTGAAATTGGAGCAATATCATTACTGTTTTCTATCCTTCTGTATTATTTTAGAACGAGCATTATTTTAGAAAAAATTTTACTCTCATTTGCTCATAAATGGTTAATCAATTCAGTAAGTTATCTTGCATGGCACCCAGAAGAGTGTTTTATTTATTTTTTCATTCTGTTCTTTATTAAAATTTTGGCAATAAGTTTTATTATAAAAATTTCTTCGATGTTTATTAAAACTAAAGTTGATTTTTCAAGTATTTATTTCAGTGTTATCTGGTCATTTTTCCCATTTGTATTAATTCTTCCTGTAGATTTAATTCTTTATAAAATTTTAATGATGAACGAATTTAATATTTATATACTTGCTTTTACTATTCTCATGATTTTATGGATATTACAAAGAATTTTCAAAGGAATAAGCGTATTATTTGAAGTAAATCCTGTTAGAGTCTTTTTTTATGGGATTTCAATTATTATAATTACTGTAGGTATAACAATTCTTTATTTTCATCTAACAAATTCAACAATTTATTTTATAAAAAATTCTATTGAACAATATAGTTTAATATTGCATTAGCGGGGTAAAATTGTTTCTATCTAAATTAGAAATATTTGGCTTTAAGTCATTTGCAAATAGAACTGTAATTAATTTCAATCGTGGAATTACTGGTATAGTTGGTCCTAACGGGTGCGGTAAAACCAATATAGTGGATGCCATTCGATGGGTTCTTGGCGAACAAAGAACCACCACACTTCGCAGTGACAAGATGGAAAATGTCATCTTCAACGGAACTCGTGAAAAAAAACCGATGGGAATGGCGGAAGTTTCTTTAACACTTGTTAACGATAAAGGAATTTTACCAACAGAATATTCTGAAGTAACAATCACAAGAAGAATTTTCCGTTCTGGAGAAAGCGAATATTTACTCAATAAAAACATTTGCCGATTAAAGGATATTACAAATTTATTCATGGATACAGGAATTGGCACCAATGCTTATTCTGTAATAGAATTAAAAATGATCGAAACAATTTTAAGCAGTAAAGCTGATGAGAGAAGAAGATTATTTGAAGAAGCTGCAGGTGTTAATAAATATAAACTCAGAAGAAGATTATCATTAAAAAAACTAGATGATATAAAAGCAGACTTAACCCGTGTTAACGACATTGTTTCTGAAGTTGAAAAAACAGTTCGTTCTCTGGAACGACAAGCTAAAAGAGCTGACCAATACACACAAATTCAATCAATCCTTAGAGACAAGGAACTCAATTTAGCAGAAAGAGAATATGCTCTTTATTATGATAAAAAACAAAATCTTTCGAATGAAATCTCTTTGTTAATTTCTCAAAAAGACGAAACTGATAGAGAAATTAGAAAAATAGAAAATGAATTAATTGTTTATCGCAATCAAATTAATTCAATTGAATCTGATTTAAATAAAAAGCGATTAGAAATAGCTGAATATTCAAACAAGATTTACCAACTGCAAAAATCTTACTCGGTTTCCGAAGAGAAATTAAATTCTCTTTCTAACAATCAAATCAGAATTGAGAAAGAAATTGAAGAGCTTAAAAGTAATTTAGAAAAATATTCGGAAGCCAAAAAACAATCTGAGCAGGAATTAGAAGAGTTTAATAATGTTCTTAATGAAAAAAATTTTCAAGCAAGCGAATATGAAAATATAATTTCAGAGAAAAGAACGCTGCTTGAAGAAAAAAGACATTCATTAAAAAATCTAAATGAAGACAGATATTCTCTCCTAAAAGAAATATCTGATAAAGAAAATTTTTCTAACACGCTTAAAAAAGAAATTAAGAATCACAACGAGCAAATAGAAAAACTGAATCAGAAAATTCTTAACATAACAAACAGGATTGCTAAAACTGTAGGTTTTATCGAAGAACTATCAAACGAAAAAGCAGAAGCAGAAAAAAAATTAAACGATACAGGATTACAATTAGCTCTTTATCAAAAAGAAAAAGATGAACTTGAGAAAAAATTAAATTTATTAAAAGAAAAAGAAATAGAACAAAAAACACTATTAGCTGGCTTAAAAGAAAAAATTAATTTTTTGCAAACTCTCATTACAAATCTTGAAGGTCTTTCAAGCGGTTCAAGAGTTCTTATTGAAAATAAAAGCTGGACGACCAAAGAAAAAAATATTTTTGCTGATATTGGAAATACAAAAGAACAATATCGTTTTGCTCTCGAAGCTGCATTAAAACATGTTCTTAACAATTTAATTATCGATAACATTAACGAACTTAAATCCGCAATTGAGTATTTGAAAAAAAATGACCTTGGGAAAGCATCGTTTATCTTATTGAAAAACGATATCAACAAAAAATTTTCTTTGTTAGATAAACTCAATCAATATAATTTGAAGAAAAAATCAAAAAATATTCAAAAAGATAAATCTTTTATTGGATGGGCAAAGGATTTTGTTGAAACGACCAAAGAATGGAATTTATACTTCGAACAACTGCTTTCTTCAATTGCAATAATTAATAATTTTGAAGCTGCGTTATCTCTGTTCAAGAAATATCCTGATTTTAGTTTTGTGACACTCGACGGTGATATAATTCAAAGCAATGGAATTATTGAAGCTGGCTCGCTGCCTAAACAGGACGAAACAATTTTTGGAAGAAAACAGCTTCTTGAAAATCTTAAACATCAATATCCCTTACAAGAATCAGAACTTGAGAAACTCAAATTAGATATTTCTGAGATTGAAGAAAAAATAGCAGCAATAGATTTAAAGAACTTAAGTGACAAGGAAAAATTAATTGCCAATGATATTGCTAACATCGAAAAACAAATTTCGCAGCTTGAATATGAAAAGAAAAAATCTGATGAAGAGATTGAAACAGCAAGAAAAGAAATTCAGGAACTGGCAGAAAAATCGAATCTTTTGGATAATCAGCTTGATGACATAAACAAAAACCTCTCACATCTTTACGAAAAAAGAGAAAATCTTGATAACACAATTAATGAGTTCGAAAATTCCCTTAACTCATTTGAAGAAGAATATTCATCATTAATTAATTCATACAACGAACAAAAGCTGGAGTTAGAAAGAATTAAAGGAAGAATCAAAAATATTTCTAATACGATTAACCACTATGAAAATGAAATCATAAACACACATAAAGGCATTGAAAAAAGAGAGAACGATTTATCATTAAATAAAAAAGAAAGTGAATCACTAAAAACTTTTATTGATAACCTAAAAAATGAACTCGAAAAAATTTCTTCTCAAAAGAATATTTTAACAGAAGAAGAAAATAAAATTGAAAATGAGCTTCAGAACATTAAAGCAGAAGCATCTAAATATGAAAATCAATTAAGAGAATTAAGAAATAAGCGTCAGGAAATTTCTGATAAAATACATTCACTCGAAATCAAAGAAAATGAAATTAATTATAAACTCGACAGCATTGCCCAGCACATAAAAGAAAATTATTCAATTGACATTGAGCTTAAACAATTTGACGATTTACAAACATTTAAATATGAAGAAACTGCGCAGGAAGTTCATCAATTAAAAGAAAAACTTAAAAATCTTGGTCCTGTAAATCTTCTTGCTTATTCAGAGTATGAAGAAGAAAAGAAAAGATTAGATTTTCTGCATCAACAACGAGATGATTTGATTGAATCAGAAAAAGATTTAATCAAAACAATTCATGAAATAAATGAAACTGCTCAAAAACTTTTCCTTGATACATTTGAGCAAATAAGAAAAAACTTTATTAAAATTTTCCAGACACTTTTTAATCCCGAAGATGAAGCAGATTTAACACTCGAAGAAAATGTTGATCCTCTCGAAGCAAAAATTGAAATAATTGCAAAACCAAAAGGTAAACGGCCAACTTCTATTGAACTACTTTCGGGCGGAGAGAAAACATTAACAGCTACTGCATTGCTTTTTGCAATCTACCTTGTTAAGCCAAGTCCGTTTTGTATTCTTGATGAAGTAGATGCTCCACTTGATGATGCTAATATCGACAGATTCACAAAATTGTTAAAAGAATTCAGTAAGGATACTCAATTTATTATTGTCACACACAACAAAAGAACAATGGAAGCTGCAGAAACTATGTATGGTGTTACTATGCAGGAAGAAGGTATTTCAAAACTTGTTGGAGTAAGATTTGAAGAAATACCTGAATATCAGGACTAAGAAAAATGAAAGAAAAAAATTTTAAAATATTTGTTGATTTCGATGGGACAATAACCAAAGAAGATATTGGTGAAATTATGTTCCTGAAATTTGGCGATGCTCAAAAAGCCAAAGAAATTGTAAACGACTGGATTAACGAAAAAATCAATGCTCGTCAATCATGGGAAATGCTCTGTAAAACTATCAGTAATTTTGATATAAAAAAATTCGATGACTTCTTATTGGCTTCAGAAATTGATAATAGTTTCAAAAAATTTATTGAATACTGCAGTCAAAATAACTATGAAGTAAGAATTTTAAGTGATGGACTTGATTATTACATCAATAAAATTTTATCGAAAGAAAATTTACCACACTTAGAAGTTTATTCAAATAAGCTTAGTTTTGATATGGATAATAATTTAATACCTGTTTTCCCTTACACTGATGAAGAATGCAAAAGATGCGCAAATTGCAAAAGAAATCATGTTCTTAATTTCAGCGGTGATGATGAATTCAGCATTTATATTGGTGATGGATATTCTGATGTATGTCCTGCTCAATACTGCGATTATATTTTCGCAAAAAAATCATTATTGAGATATTGTGAAATAAATAGAATAACATATTTCCCTTATTCAGATTTTAATGATGTAATAAAAAAAATTGAAGAACTTAAACAGAAAAAAAGATTAAAAAAAAGATATCAAGCAGAATTAAAAAGAAAAGAAGTATATATACAAGGATAAATTATCGTGAACAATTTTGCTAAAAAAATATTTAAATACAGAAGTTATACACCAATACCATTTCTTATTTTAATGTTAATTTATCAAAAAGCAACTATTGTAAGTATGATTACCGGCTTTATAATAGTATTAATTGGAGAATTTTTCAGACTGTGGGGAGTATCTTATGCAGGCAGTGAAACAAGAACCACTGGAGATGTCGGCGGAACTTATCTTGTTATATCGGGTCCATTTGCTCATGTAAGAAATCCTCTCTACTTTGGAAATATTTTAATTTACACAGGCATAGGTGTTATGTCTATGGCACTTTATCCATATTTATTAATTGTTGCAATTTTATTTTTTCTCTGGCAGTATCAAACAATAATTAAAGAAGAAGAAACTTACTTAAAAAATAAATTCGGTAAGTATTACGAAGATTATTTCAATTCTGTCCCAAGATGGATTCCAACTTTTACAAAATATAAAAACTCAAATATTGAACAGCCGCCATTTAATTTAAAAGCTGGCTTAAAATCAGAAAGAAGAACATTGCAAGCCATATCTGTTACAATTTTATTATTAACAATTCTTTACTTGGTTACAAATTGAACAAGAAATTAATGATAATAGCTGGCGAAGCATCTGGAGATTTACACGGTGCTGCTTTAATAAAAAAATTAAAAAATATTGATTCATCTATTGAAATACTTGGAATAGGCGGCGATAGAATGATTGAAGCAGGAATGAATGCTCTTTTCCATATTAAAAAAATGGCTTTTCTTGGTTTAGTTGAAGTAATTAAACATATACCTTATATCAAACAGGTTCAAAAAAAATTAATAGATACTGTACTTGATGAAAATATAAAAGTAATTATTTTGATTGATTATCCGGGATTCAATCTTGGATTAGCAAAAAAATTAAAAAAGCTTGGTAGAAAAATTATCTATTATATTTCCCCACAAATTTGGGCCTGGGGAAAAAGGAGAATAAAAAAAATAAAAAAATATGTCGACAAAATGATTGTCGTATTCCCTTTTGAAGAAAAATTGTACAAAGAACATGGAATTGATGCGGTTTATGTTGGACATCCTTTAATTGAACACATTGAAAATTATAATTTTATTTCTAAAGATGAATTATACAAAAAATTTAACTTGATGAAAGGAAAAGAAATATTATTATTGTTGCCGGGCAGCAGAAAACATGAGATAAAAAAAATTTTCCCTGAAACAATTCAAGCCGTCTTGCGGATAATTTCAATCTTCAAATTGTCGTCGCTTGTGCTGATAATATAAATGAAAACATATTTTTTAATTTAAGCAGCAATAAAAATTACAAAATTATAAAAGGTCATACTTATGATCTTTTAAAATATTCTTATTTTGGCATAATAAAATCTGGAACTTCTACACTTGAAGCTGGAATTTTTCAATTGCCTTTTATTGTGGTTTATGCCACTAATTTATTAACATATTTTATTGGTCGGCTTGTTGTACAAATTGACAGCATAGCAATGGTAAATATTTTACTTGAAGAAAAAGTTATAGAAGAATTAATTCAATCTGATATGAATTCAAATAATATTTATGAAAAATCTTTTCAGATTTTATCGAATAAAACAAAATATAACAAGCTTAAAGAAAAACTTATGATGCTCAAATCAAAATTAGGAAAATCAGGAGCATCTGAACAGGCTGCAAAAATAATTTACTCTATGTTGAATGAAGTTAAATGATTTTCAAAAAAGAATTTTAAGAAAAATTGGATTTTATTTAGCCGATATTGCAATTAATATTCTTTTAAAAACTTGTAAAATAAAAATCTATAAAAGTGATAATTCAGAAAAATATATTTCGAATAAACAAAATTTTATTGCTGTTTTCTGGCATGGATTTATGATTACAGGATGGTTCTTGCATAAAAATTCAAACTGCGCTGCACTGGTCAGTAAAAGTAAAGATGGTGATTTGTTAGCTCATGTTCTCGAAAAATGGGGTTATAAAGTTGTTCGCGGTTCAAGCCATATTGGCGGAAATCAAGCACTTGAAGATATGATTGAATTATTAAAACAAAATTATTCACTTGCAATTACTCCTGATGGTCCAACAGGACCAATTTATAAAATGAAAGCTGGAGCAGTAGTAGCAGCAAAAAAAACAAGTGTTCCATTGTTTTTGGTTGGGATTGCATGTAATAAAAAGATTAACTTGAAAAGCTGGGATAGGTTTGAGATACCTTTGCCCTTTAGCCGAATATGTGTAAAATATTCAGAACCGATTTATGTCGAAAGTAATTTAACTTATGAAGAAACATCAAAATTAATTTTAGATTGTGAAAATAAATTAAATAATTTGCAAAAGGATGCATTAAAACTTTGCTTAAGCTAATAAGAATATTATTATCTCCATTTATATTTGTCTATGCTTTTATTATTAAATTTAGAAATTATTTATTTGATAAAGACATTTTCAAAATAAAAAAGGTTAATGCTGTTGTGATTTCAGTTGGAAACATAACCGTAGGAGGTTCAGGGAAAACACCTGCTGTAATTTTTCTTGCTGATTTAATGAAAAAATACAAAATCAAAGCTGGAATTCTAAGCAGAGGTTACAGAAGAAGTTCGCACGGATACTTATTTGTTTCTGATGGAGAAAAAATCAGAACAACTGTAGATGAATGCGGAGACGAAATGTATTTAATTTCATCTGAAACTAATTTACCTACTGCAGTTTCTGAAAGAAGAGTTGAAGGAGCAAGCAGATTAATAAAAGATTCATCTGTGAATGTAATAATTTTAGATGATGCATTTCAGCACAGATGGTTGCACAGAGATCTTGATATATTAATTTTCGACCAAAGATTTTTAAACAAAGTCAATCATTTAGAACAAAAACTTTTACCTCTTGGATTGATGAGAGAACCTTTTGATTCTATTTCAAGAGCAGATGTTGTTATAATAAACAGAAAATTTGCTGAAAAAACTGAGATACCGTCAAAACTTTTGAAATATTTCAATAATAAAAAAATCTTTTATGGATACTATACTGCCAGTGGAATTTATGATGTTAAAACTCACCATAAATTTTCTCTTGATGAATTCAAGGGGCAAAAAAGCCTTGTTGTATGCGGAATCGCAAAACCATATTCATTTTTAAGTGTACTTGAAAATAATGATATTGATATCACAAATAAAATGATTTTCCCTGATCATAAAAATTATACATTAAAAGAAATACAAAGCATACGAAAAAAATTTTATGAAACTAATGCCTATTCAGTTTTGACAACACAGAAAGATGCAGTTAAGCTTACAAAATTTTCAAAAGATCTGGATGACATAGATATTTATTATCTAAAGATAGAATTAAAGCTTGAAAATCAGGATGACTTTGAAGAATTAATTCTTAACACAATAAATAAAAAAAGACACTATAACTAAAGAACTGTTAACTTAATTAATTGGAGGTAATGCAATGGCAAAATCAAAAACGCCAAAGTATGTTTATTATTTCGGTGGCAAAAAAGCCGAAGGCAGAGCAGATATGAAAGAACTTTTAGGTGGTAAAGGTGCAAACCTTGCAGAAATGGTAAACATTGGTTTACCTGTTCCTGCAGGTTTCACAATTACAACCGAAGTTTGTACTGCTTATTACAAAAACAATAAAAAATATCCAAAAGAATTAGAAAAGCAAGTCAAAGAAGCACTCGCAAAAGTTGAAAAAGAAATGGGTGCTAAATTTGGCGACAAAAATAATCCACTACTTGTTTCTGTTCGTTCAGGTGCTCGTGCTTCAATGCCAGGAATGATGGAAACTATATTAAATGTTGGATTAAATAACGAAACAAGAGAAGGATTAATTAAAAAAACTAATAATCCTCGATTTGTTTACGATTCACACCGCCGCCTAATTCAAATGTATTCTGATGTTGTTATGGAAAAAGCAGCCGGTATTGAACCTGAGGAAGGAAAAGGTGTTCGTCAACAACTCGAAGCTGAGCTTCATAAAATGAAAGAAGCTAAAGGATATAAGAGTGATACAGAATTAACTGCTGATGATTTAAAGGAATTAGTAGAAATTTACAAAGCAAAAGTTCTTGAAGTTCTTGGCAAACCATTCCCAGAAGACCCAATGGAACAATTATGGGGAGCAATTGGTGCAGTGTTCCAGAGCTGGATGGGAAAACGTGCTGTTGCTTACAGAAGATTTGAAGGAATTCCAGATGACTGGGGAACAGCTGTAAATGTTCAATCAATGGTATTTGGTAATATGGGAGATACATCTGCAACTGGAGTTGCATTCACACGTAACCCAGCAACCGGTGAAAAATATTTTTATGGTGAATGGTTGCCAAACGCACAGGGTGAAGATGTTGTTGCTGGTATAAGAACTCCAAACCCAATTAATGAAATCGGAAAATCAGAACATAATGCTCATCTTCCTTCACTCGAAAAAGCTATGCCTGAAACTTATAAAGAACTCAATAGAATTCAGAAAATTCTTGAAAAGCATTATCGTGATATGCTCGATATTGAGTTTACAATTCAAGAAGGTAAGCTCTACATGCTTCAATGCCGTGTTGGGAAGAGAAATGGACCTGCTGCAGTAAAAATTGCTCTCGATATGTACAAAGAAAAATTAATAACCAAAGAAGAAGCTGTTTTAAGAGTTAATCCATCACAATTAGATGAACTTCTTCATCCAATAATTGACCCAAAAGCAGAATTAAATGCTACTGCAATAGCTAAAGGATTACCAGCTGGACCTGGTGGTGCAAGCGGTCAGGTTGTATTTACTGCTACTGATGCTGTTGAATGGGCAAAACAAGGCAAAAAGGTAATTCTTGTAAGAGAAGAAACAAATCCTGAAGATATAGAAGGAATGCGTGCTGCACAGGCAATTTTAACTGCTCGTGGTGGAATGACTTCACATGCTGCACTTGTTGCACGTGGATGGGGTAAATGTTGTATAGTAGGTGCAGGTTCAATTAAAATTAACTATCAAGAAAAACAACTTACTGTTGGCGACCATACTGTTAAAGAAGGAGATTGGCTTACTCTTAATGGTTCAAAAGGTGTTGTTTATCTTGGTGAACTCCCAATGGTAAAAGCTGCAGAAGAAAATCCAGATTTTCAAGCATTCATGAAATTATGTGACCAAATTAGAAAATTAAAAGTAAGAACCAATGCAGATACTCCAGAAGATGCTGCTAAAGCAAGAGCTTTCGGCGCAGAAGGAATTGGATTATTTAGAACTGAACATATGTTCTACGGTAAAAATTCTGAACAACCTCTGTTCATTCTTCGTAAAATGATTGTATCGAAAACAGAAGAAGAAAGAAGAAAAGCATTAGATGAATTATTCCCGTTTGTTAAAAATGATATCAAAGGAACACTCGAAGCAATGGATGGATTTGGTGTTACAATAAGAACTCTTGATCCCCCATTACATGAATTCGTTCCAAATCGTCAGGATGAAAGAGCTCGATTAGCTGAAAGTCTTGGAATTACACTCGAAGAATTAAATGCACGTGCAGATTCATTACATGAAAATAATCCAATGATGGGACATCGTGGTGTACGTCTTGGAATTACATATCCTGAAATTACAGAAATGCAGGTTAGAGCAATTTTTGAAGCTGCAGCTGAATTAATTAAAGAAGGTAAAAAACCTTTCCCTGAAATTATGATTCCTGTTGTATGTGATGTTAAAGAATTAAAACATCAATACGATATAATTAATAAAGTTCATGCTGAAGTGTGTGAAAAATTCGGATTAAAGAAAATTCCACATTTAACTGGAACTATGATTGAAATTCCAAGAGCAGCTTTGACTGCAAATAAAATTGCTGAATACGCTCAGTTCTTCTCATTCGGAACTAACGATTTAACACAAATGGGATTTGGATTTTCAAGAGATGATATTGGCGGCTTTTTACCAGATTATCTTGAAAAGAAAATTCTCCCTGAAGATCCATTCCAATCAATTGATCAGGAAGGAATTGGTACATTAATGAAAATTGCAGTTGAAGGTGGAAGAGCTACACGTCCAGACTTAAAAATAGGTATTTGTGGTGAACATGGCGGCGAAGCTAAATCTGTTGAATTCTGTCATAGAATTGGACTGGATTATGTAAGCTGCTCACCATTTAGAGTACCAATTGCTCGTTTAGCTGCTGCTCAAGCAGTTGCTAGAGAATTAATTTCTGCAAAGTCTTCTAAAAAAAATGTTAAGAAATCAGTTAAATCAAAAAAGAAATAATTAAAAACAGTGTGGCGCAGAATTAAATCTGCGCCGCATAATATAATAAACAAAATGATTAAGGAGTAAAGAGGAGAGTAAATGAAGCTATCGGATTTCAAATACAATTTGCCTAAAACTGCAATAGCTAAGTTTCCTGTTTCTCCGCGCGATAAAGCTAAATTAATGGTATTAAACAGAGCTACTGGAGAGATAGAGAATAAAATTTTTTCTGACATAATTGACTATATGGAAAAAGGAGATGTGGTAGTTGTCAATAAAACAAAAGTAATGCAGGCAAGATTAATAGGTAAAAAAGAGAGAACTAATGCAAAAATTGAAGTATTTGTGCTTAGAGAATTAAATAAAGAAGAAAATATCTGGGATGTAATTGTAGACCCGGCAAGAAAAGTTAGAATTGGAAACCGAATTTATTTTAATGATAATCTCTGGTGTGAAGTAATAGATAATACAACATCGCGCGGCAGAACAGTCCGTTTTAATGAAGATGCAGGTGATATTTATAAAGCTATAGAAAAAATTGGTACCACTCCCCTTCCTCCATATATTAAACGTGAGCCAACCGAAGAAGATAGAGAAAATTATCAAACAATTTTTGCTGAGGTTGATGGTTCAGTAGCTGCACCAACTGCTGGTTTGCATTTTACACCTCAACTCGTTAAAAAAATTGAAAAGAAAGGAATTAAGTTTGTTCCAGTAATTCTTCATATTGGACTTGGTACATTCAGACCAGTTGAAGTAGAAGATTTAACTAAACATCGAATGGATTCTGAATATTATGAGATACCAGAAGAAACTGCTAATGTAATTAATGCAGCATTAAAGGAAAAGAAAAATGTATTTGTAGTTGGAACAAGCACATGCCGTGCATTGGAAAGCAGTGTAACAGCTGACGGCTTCTCAAAACCTAATGCGGGTTGGACTGACAAGTTTATCTTTCCACCCTATGATTTTAAGATAACAAAAAAACTCATTACAAATTTTCATGCACCAGAATCAACTTTACTTATGCTTGCTGCTGCCTTTGCTGGTTACGACTTTATTATGAAAGCTTATAAAAAAGCTCTCAAAGAAGGATATAGATTCTTGAGCTACGGCGATGCTATGCTAATTCTTTAATTTTTTCTAAACCCCAAATTTTAAACATCATGGTTTAGAATTTGGGGCTTTTTAATAAAAAGAAAATAACATGAAAATTTTTGCAATTATACCTGCTGGCGGGAAAGGATTAAGAATTAATTCAGAAATTCCAAAACAATTTTTATCTATTAATGGCAAAGAATTAATTGCCTATACAATTAATATATTTCAAAATTGTAATCTAGTCGATGAAATAATAATTGCTTCACAGAAAGATTACTTTGATTTACTAAATCAAATTAAATCAAGATATTCTTTTAAAAAAATCACCAAAATTGTTGAAGGAGGTAAGGAAAGACAGTTTTCTGTATTTAATGCTGTAAAATCTATCATTGCTAATGATGATGATTTAATAATTGTTCATGATGCAGTAAGACCATTACTCCCTCTCTCAGTTTTAGAAAATGCAATTAAAACAGCAATTCAATATGGCAGCGCAATTGCTGCTATAAAAGCAAAGGATACTCTTATTAAAGGTAATGAGTCTGTTGAAGATTACATCGACAGAAATGAAATTTATTATGTTCAAACTCCGCAAATTTTTAAGTATAATATTTTTCGTGATTCAATGACAAAAGCAGAAAAAGAAAATTTCATTGGAACAGATGAATCAATGATAATTAAATATGCAGGTTACAAAGTCAGAATTGTTGAAGGTTCTGCATTTAATTTTAAGATTACAACTAATGATGACTTAAAACTATTTTCATTAATATCACTAAACTTGAACGATATTAACATTTGAATTGTTTATCAATTAGTTTTTATCTAACTTTTCAACACAAAAATTTTAAGTAATATGTTAAACTTAGTATTTGTTATAATTCTTTCTTATTTAGTTGGTTCTATTCCAACAAGTATAATTATTAGCAGGCTTGTAAAAGGTATTGATATTAGAAATTACGGAAGCAAGAATGCCGGCGGTACAAATGTATTTAGAGTACTTGGATGGAAATGGGGTTTACTTACAATCATACTCGATGCTCTCAAAGGTGCAGTAGCCGTTGTTATTATTGCAAGAATGTATCTTGATAATATTCCATTCAATAATGTTACTCCATTTGATGATTTTACACTCATACAAATAATTTGCGGCGTAGCTGCAGTAATTGGTCATATATGGACTGTTTTTGCTGGATTCAAAGGCGGAAAAGGAATTGCTACAGCTCTTGGATTTTTAATAACTATAATCACAGTTGATATGCTTTTAGCATTAGGAATCTTTTTGATTGTTGTTTATTTATCTCGTTATGTTTCTCTTGGCTCTCTTACTGCTGCAATATCAGTACCAATAATATTAATTGTTCGAGAAAATATTTTTGGTGTTCACATACCCGGCTATAATACAATTTTACCATTCATAATTGCATTAGCATTATTGGTAATTTATACACATCGAAAAAATATTGACCGACTTTTAAAAGGAAGCGAGCATCAAATTTCATTTTCAAAATCGGGCAAGTCAAAAACTAATAATTAAGTAATGAGAATTTCAGTCTTAGGTGCAGGTGGATGGGGAACTACCCTGGCAATATTGTTATTTTACAATGGACACGATGTTACTTTGTGGGAATACAAACGTCACTATGCTAAAGTACTTGATAAGACAAGAGAAAATAAAATTTACTTGCCAGGAATAAAAATTCCTAAAGAAATTAAAATTACACATTCATTAGAAGAAAGCTGCGATAATAAGCATTTTATTGTTCTTGCCATTCCAACACAATACCTCCGAAGTGTTTTAGTTCAGATGAAAGATTTCAATTTCAGAAATACAACATTTGTAAATGTTGCAAAAGGAATTGAAAAAGATTCGCTTAAAACAGTATCTCAAATTATACTTGATGAATTAAAAAAAATAACACCGTCACAAATTGGTGTTCTTTCAGGCCCAAGTCATGCTGAAGAAGTCAGCAGAAAAATTCCTACTGCAGTTGTTGCAGCATCTTCAGATGGCGATACAGCAAAACAAATTCAATCTACATTTATAACTTCATACTTTAGAGTTTACTCATCAACAGATATTCTTGGAGTTGAATATGGTGGTGCATTAAAAAATGTAATAGCTATTGGAGCGGGAATAGTTGATGGAGCAAAATTTGGGGATAACACAAAAGCTGCAATAATGACTCGAGGTATTGCTGAAATTTCCAGACTTGGAATTGCGCTTGGTGCACGTCCTGAAACATTCTCGGGGCTTTCAGGAATGGGTGATTTGATTGTAACATGTATGAGTAAGCACAGCAGGAATAGATATGTCGGCGAACAAATTGGAATGGGGAAAAAATTAAAAGAAGTTTTAAAATCGATGCAGATGGTGGCAGAAGGAGTTGAAACAAGCCGTTCTGTTTATCAATTGTCAATCAAACATAATATTGAAACGCCGATATGCACAGCAGTTTATAAAATACTTTTTGAAGACCTTGACCCAATAAAAGCAACTTACGAATTAATGACGCGTGATATGAAAGCAGAAGATGAGTAATCAATTTCTTTTCATCTTGCTCTCCTAATATTATATTCTATTTTTATTTATTATATTTTCTTAAAAAATTTCATCACATGTCAGAAAATCTTTCAATATCAGTTCAATATTTAAAATCTGTTGGACCTAAAAGAGCTGAAGCTTTTTCTAAAATTGGAATTAATACTATCCGGGACTTACTATTTTATTTTCCATCAAAGTATCTTGACCGTTCAACAATTTTAAATTCTATAAAAGTAATCCAATATATTCGCGATGGTTATCAAGGTGAAGTAACGATTTTAGGTGAAGTAATTGACAAAGAAACAATTCACTATGGGAAAAAAAGTATTTTCAAAGTAAGGATGAAAGATTCTACAGGTATATTTGAATGTGTCTGGTTTCAAGGAATAAAATATTTTATTGATGTTTTTAATGAAGGAGATTTTTTTGCAATCTCGGCAAAACCTGTTCTTACAAAATATGGTCATCTTCAATTTGTCCATCCTGATTTTGACAAAATATCAAAAAATGAATCAACTGAGTTTTTGCATACAGGAAAAATTATTCCATTTTATAGAGTACCAAAAGAATTAAGAGAC
This sequence comes from uncultured Melioribacter sp., assembly GCA_964572725.1. Lineage (GTDB taxonomy): Bacteria > Bacteroidota > Ignavibacteria > Ignavibacteriales > Melioribacteraceae > Rosettibacter. The sequence continues at coordinate 31,153 of CAZNFW010000018.1, read as the reverse complement.
AGCAACCTTGGCGATTTTAGTTTAAGAAAAATTATTCATCAGGCAGTAGAAAAATATTCCGATAGTATTGAAGAGACTCTTCCACAGTACCTGCTTGATGAGAAAAAAATTCTTCCTATAAGCAAAGCTGTTAAAAATATGCATTTCCCGATTGACAGCAAATCTCTCATTGAAGCTAAAAAGCGTTTAAAATTTGAGGAACTGTTTTATTTTGAATGCCTTGTTGCATTAAGAAAAAAATTAATTGGCAGTAAGAAAAAAAGTTTTTTTATCAAGGTTAAACCCGAACCAATTAAAAAATTTTTAGATTCGCTTCCCTTTCAGTTAACAAAGGCTCAACTAAATGTATTACATGAAATAAGAAAAGATCTCGAAAGCGATAAGCCTATGAACCGATTACTGCAAGGAGATGTAGGAAGCGGAAAAACAATTGTAGCAATAATTGCGATGTTAATTGTTGTAACTAATGGATGTCAATCTATTCTAATGGCACCAACAGAAATATTAGCTGACCAACATTATAAAAATATTTCAAAATTATTAGAAGGCATGAATATCAAAGTAAATTTATTGATTGGCGGACAAAAAAAATCTGAACGAGAAAAAATTCTTGACGAAATTAAAAATGGAATTGCTCAAATAGTAATTGGCACACACGCACTAATTGAAGAGAATGTTGATTTCCATAAAGTTGGTCTTGTTGTTATCGACGAACAGCACCGCTTCGGTGTTATGCAAAGATTAGAATTAATTAAAAAAGGATTGAATCCTGATGTATTAATCATGACTGCAACACCAATTCCACGCACATTATCTTTAACATTATATGGTGATCTTGATATTTCAATCATTGATGAAATGCCTGCTAATCGAAAACCAGTTAAAACTGTGCTGCGGGGCGAAAGTAAATTGCCAGATGTTTATAAATTCATTAGAGACAAAGCAAATGAAGGATATCAAACTTATCTCGTCTACCCATTAATTGAAGAATCTGAAAAATCTGAACTGAAGGCTGCGGAATCTTATTACAACAGTCTGAAAGAAAATTATTTGAAAGATTTAAGAATTGGACTTATTCACGGAAGAATGAAATGGCAGGATAAAGAAAAAGTAATGTTTGATTTTGCAGCTAAGAAATATAATGTGCTTGTCTCAACAACAGTTATAGAAGTTGGTATTGATATACCTGATGCAAATATAATAGTAATTAATGATGCTTTTCGATTTGGTTTATCACAATTGCATCAACTTCGTGGAAGAGTTGGAAGAAGTAATAAACAAGCTTATTGCATTTTAATTACTAAAGATGAATTTGCTGTTCAAACCAATAAATTTGAATTTAACTTCGATTACTTATCACCTGCACAGGTGGAAAAAAATAAAACAATCATAAGATTAAATTCAATGGTGAAATTAAATAACGGATTTGAGTTATCAGAAATTGATTTAAAGCTTAGAGGACCTGGAGATATTTTCGGAACAAAACAAAGCGGGTTACCAGAATTAAAGTATTCTGATATCATTGAAGATTCAGAAATACTTTATGATGCAAAAGAAACAGCGTTCACTATAATTAATAACGATCCTCATTTATCTTCAGAGAAAAATTTTATAATCAAAAAAGTTTTAAAAGAAAATTATCAGCACAATCTTTTCCTTTCTCAAATTGCATAACACATCATTAAAAACTTTTTATCACAAAAAAATTTTTTTGTAACAAACTTCTTGAAAAAAAATTTTAAATGAGTATATTGGTAACAAACAATTAGAAGGATTTTGTATTAGTTCTTTTTTACTAAATAGAAAACTTAGAGTAGCACTTACATACAATCTTAAACCGGAAGAAGAAAATTCTTTCGAAGGCAAATTTCTCTCTCTTCAAAAGAATACAAATGAAATTTTATTTGATAAATATGCCGAGTGGGATACACTTGAAACAATTAACGCAGTTAAAGATGCTCTCGAACTCTTTAACGATGTTATTATGATTGAAGCAAATGAAGATGCATATGAAAAATTCAGAAAACATAAACCTGATATAGTTTTTAATATTGCCGAAGGTGCTAATGGAATAAGTAGAGAAGCACAAATACCAGCAATGTTAGATATGCTTCAAATTCCTTATACAGGTTCAGACCCGCTTACACTTGCAACTTGTTTAGACAAAGCACGAACAAAAGAAATTCTTTCTTATCACAAAATTCCTACTTCAAAATTTTTATATGCAGAAACTCTGGATGATTTAAAAAACTTCAATCTCACATTCCCTGTTATTATAAAACCTGTTGGAGAAGGTTCAAGCAAAGGCATTTTCAATTCATCTCTTGTTAACTCAATCCAAGAATTAAAAGAAAGATTAGAATATAATTTTGAAATTTATAAACAACCTTTTTTAATTGAAGAGTTTTTACCCGGAAGAGAATTTACAGTTGCTATAATTGGAAATAATTCTGATATAGAGATTCTTCCTATTGTCGAAATTAATTTTGATGAACTGCCTGAAGGTTTGATGCCAATTTATTCGTACGAAGCAAAATGGATTGTGGATACTCGTGATAATCCATTAAAGATTTTTTCCTGTCCTGCTGAAATTGACAAAAATCTTGAAGAGAAAATAAAAGATGTAGCACTAAAATCATATAAAGTTTTAAGATGCAGGGACTGGAGCAGAATTGATATCAGACTTGACAGAAACGAAGAACCTTCTATACTTGAAATAAATCCATTGCCGGGAATTCTACCTGACCCAGATGATAATTCATGTTTTCCAAAAGCTGCACGTGCAGCTGGACTTTCTTACGAAGAGATGATTAATAAAGTTTTATTCACAGCAGTAAAAAGATACAATTTAGTATGAACTTTGAAAGGAAAATATTGATTTGTTATAATGAACCAGTTCGTTATTATAATAATTATATAGGAAAAATTACTAACAGTGAAAATGATTATATTGATTTATCTGAAAGAGATTTCTTAAATCAAATTTCTAACATTAAAAAAATACTTAGCAAAAAATTTCCAGAAGTTAACACAGTTGCAGTAAATAGTGATATAAGATCGTTCATCAAAAAAATTTTATATTATTCTCCTGATGTGATTATAAACTTTGTAGAATCTGTTGAGGGCAAATCGAATCTCGAAAGTTATGTTGCAGGTTTATATGATTTGCTTGGAATTCCATTTACAGGAAATAATTCTTTAACTCTTGGAAATTGTTTGAATAAAGTCAGAACAAAGCAAATATTAAAATCTCATGGAATAAAAACACCTCGATATTTTATTGCTGGTGTAAATCAATTTCCCAAATCATCAGAATTAAAATTAAAATTCCCAGTTATAACAAAACTTATCCGAGAAGATGCAAGCATTGGAATTTCCGAGTATTCAGTTATAAATAATCCCAAAGATCTAAAAAGTCAACTTGAATATTTGTTTGAAAACTACAGTCAGGAAGTATTAATAGAAGAATATATTGAGGGCAGAGAACTAAATGTTGCAATACTTGGAAATCAAGTACTTCCAATCTCAGAAATTTGTTTTGATGGTCTACCAGAAAATTTACCTAAGATAATTACATACGAAGCAAAATGGTCACCTGAAAGTATTTATTATAAAAATACTGTTCCCAAATGCCCTGCAGATTTAGAAAAAAAATTAAAATTAAGAATCGAAAATATTGCATTGAAAGCATTTGATGCTTTAGAATGCAGAGATTATGCCAGAGTTGACATAAGATTAAGTAAAGAAAATATTCCTTATGTTATTGAAGTTAATCCAAATCCTGATATTTCTCCTGATGCTGGATTTATTAGGTCTGCTGCTGCAGCTGGTATTAGTTATGAAGAGGTTTTATATAAAATTACAGAGTTAGCATTACAAAGACAAAATTATGATACGCAAGCTGCAATATAAAGACAGAGATAAGTTGATTGAAATTATTAATTGTATAGAAAATTTTAATGAAGAAGAAAAAAAAGTTGCAGTAGAATTAATTGATGAAGCTCTTTCAAAACCTGAACAAGATTACTATAATATCTATGTATTTGAAAATGAAAATGACATTTATGGATATTATTGTATCGGTAAAAGAGCTCTTACTGATGGAGTTTATGATTTATACTGGATAGTTGTAACTCCAAAAAATCAAAATAAAGGAATAGGAAAACAATTATTGCTTCATGCAGAAGAATTTGTAAAAGAAAGAAAAGGAAGATGGATTTTTGCTGAGACTTCATCAAAAGAAAGTTATAACGCAACAAGAAATTTTTATTTGAGAAATAATTATTCGGTATTGGCAGAAATAAAGGATTTTTATACAATAAATGATAATCTCATAATCTTTGGTAAATACTTAAAATAAATTAAAGGGCAATTGCTATGGAACTCTGGCAGCAAATGATAAGAGACAGCATTCACTCGGTTGACCAGCTTGTTAAAAAATTCAACTTAGACAGAAAAGTAGCCGAAGAACTTGATGGATTCTTCCAGGCAAGGATTAATCCCTACTATCTAAGCTTAATTAGATATCCGGGAGATCCAATCTGGCTACAATGCGTTCCAGATGTAAAAGAACTGGAAGATATTTCAGGTTATGAAGACCCGCTGCAAGAAGATGCTATGAGCCCTGTACCCAATATTACTCATAGATATCCTGATAGAGCATTGTTTTTAACTACAAGTCAATGTGGTATGTACTGCCGATTCTGCACCAGAAAAAGAAAAGTAGGCAACTCTGAAAAAATTTCGATGAAACAACTTGAATCGGCATTTAAGTATCTTGAAGAACATACAGAAATAAGAGATGTTATTATGTCTGGTGGCGATCCATTGATGCTCACCGATACAATGCTCGAAAAAATCTTAAAACGACTAAGACAAATTCCTCATATAGAAATAATTAGACTCGGAACTCGCATGCCTTGCGTATTGCCTCATCGTATTACTCCAAAACTCGTAGAGATGCTTAAAAAATATCACCCAATTTATGTTAATACTCACTTCAATCATCCATGGGAAATTACACCCGAAAGCACAAAAGCCTGTGAAATGCTTGTTGATGCTGGAATCCCTGTAAATAATCAGGCAGTATTAATGAAAGGTGTTAATGATGATGCAGAGGTTCTAAAGGAATTATTTTTAAAACTTCTAAAAATTAGAGTAAGACCTTACTACTTATTTATGGCAGATGAAACAAGAGGAGCTAATCACTTCCGTACTACACTTGATAAAGGATTAGAAATAATGTACAAATTGCGTGGAAATATCAGCGGACTCGCAATCCCACACTTTGTAATTGATGCGCCCGGCGGAGGAGGCAAAATTCCTGTTTTACCTCAATATATTTTACATAGAGATGAAGATAAAATTGTAATGAGAAATTATAAAAATGAAATTTACATTTACAGAGAAGCTAAAAACGAAAAAACGGAATTAAAAGAAGAGTCAAAAATTCCGATTGAAATTTCTAATAAGAAAAATGGCAGTACTAAGAAACCAAAGAACTATAAAGAAATAACTACTGTTGAAATTCCACAATTAGAAACGAGTGAGAATTAAAGAATTAATTACTGATATTCACTAAAAATACTTATAGTGAAAATATAATAATTGAAATATTACATTATACTGTTTCAATTATTTGTTAATATATTTAATAAATCTTTTTCTAACGATTTAACAGGGGTTTCTACTATTCTACCGATTTCCTCCCCATTCTTCTTTATTACAATTGTAGGAATAAGTTTTATATTGAAATTCTGAATGTCAATTTCACCTGCACTTTTATTTCTGTCTACACAAATTAGTCTTAAATTCTTTTCTGTAAAATTTATTGCATCTAAAATTTTTATCAATCTTGGCACTTCTCTTCTGCTGTCGCTGCACCATACCCCCATAATAATATCTATAGTAATATTTTGAAAATCACTATTTCTTAACGAATCAACAATTACACTATCAATTTTATAACTTCCATATTCATTTCTGAACCAGCTTGAAAATGGCTTATATTCAGTTGTGTCAGTAAATATTTTTTTAACTACTAATCCAATCAACATAGGACTGCCAGTTTTCTCATCAATTAATAAAGTGCATTTTTCTTGAGCATTAATTATTCTTAAACTCAAAAGAAAAATCATTATGATTAATCTTAGAAAATTATTTGTTATTAATTTTACGAACATCCAACCCCCAGAATAATTTATTTCTTAATATTTCAAAATAACTTTTCTTTTTTGAACGAACTAGCTGAACACACTTTTTGCTTTTTTCTATAATAACTTCAACAGGAGATTCATAAATATCTGAACGCTGGCCATCACAGCTTATGTGAACTTTTCCATATAATGACTGGGCTTTAATAGTAATTTTTTGTTCACTTGAAATAACAAGTGGTCTCATTGTTAATGTATGAGGTGCAATTGGACTTAATGTTATTACATTAGAACCTGGAGTTATAATAGGTCCTCCTGTAGAAAGTGAATATCCTGTTGAACCAGTTGGTGTTGCAATAATAATTCCATCAGCAGAAAAAGTGGATACATATTCATCATCAACCTCAATTGATAATTCAATCATTTTTGGCCAGGACCCTTTATCAATAACAATATCATTAATTGCAAAAAGTTCTTCTTTATTATCGATTGTACCTTTTAATGTTATTCTCTCTTCAATAGTGTAATTATTTGAAATTAAATCTGGGATAAATTCTTTGAAGCTGTTAACATCAAATTCAGCAAGAAATCCCAGCTTTCCAAGATTTACACCTATTATTGGCTTACATGAATTTCTAATTTCATAAGCTGTATTTAACATTGTTCCATCGCCGCCTATAGAAATAACCATATCAGAAACATTAATTAATTCCTTTAATGGAACATATTTGCATTCATTCAATCTCTGACTGAATTCATTTTTCTTTTTTAATAATGAATCACAAATTAAAAACTCTAAATTATTCTCCTGAATTTCCTCTATGATTGTATCTACAACTTTTAATATGTCTGATTTTGTTATATTAGGAATTATTCCAAGTATCATTTCTTTACCATTTTATTTTTTTTGATTTCCCATGCTTTACAATATTTTGTAAATACATAGAAAGAAGAAAACATAGATAATATCATACCATGCAAACCATCTAAAAAACCCAATTTCAAAATAAACATTTTGAGGAAAAGAAAAACAGGTCTTATCAAAATATCAATTAATGTTACTTTCTTATCATTTGATATAATTTCTTCTGCCGCCAGAGATGTATACATATTTAATTTATTCAAATAATGTTCAATTGTAGGGTCAGTATAATGATTCAAAGGAAATTTGAAATAACCTGATTTACCTTTAACAATTAAGTTTTCATGAACATTTTTATTATTAAAATGAGCAAAATTTTTGTTGAATAATCTTAAAACATAATCTGGATACCATCCGCAGTGTTTTATCCATTTCCCTAAAAAATAAGCTCGTCGAGGAATAAAATATGAATTAAATGCAGGATTAGAATTCTTAAATGTGAGCAATTCATCTGCAAGTTCTCTTGTTATCTCTTCATCTGCATCAATCCACAAAACCCAGTCGTTTGTTGTTTTTGTTAGAGCATAATTCTTTGTCTGCCCAAAACCTTTCCATTCTATAATCTCACATTGAACACTGGAATATGCTGATGCTATTTGTAAAGTTTTATCCTTAGTACGTGAATCAATTAAAATAATTATTTCATCAATTACATTTTGTTGGCTTTCGATGCATCTTTTAATGTTTTTTTCTTCGTCTCTTGCAATAATTATTGATGATAATTTCACTTTTAAATTCTACATTATTTATAGAATTAATTAATATCCCTGAATTGAAGCTCGTACAATTTTTTATAAATACCATCTTCTTCATAAATCAAATCTTGATGTTTTCCATCCTGAACAATTCTTCCACTTTCAATTACCAGAATTCTATCTGCATTTCTGATAGTACTAAGTCTATGAGCAATTACGAATACTGTTCTATCCTGCATAAGTCTTTCAATTGCTTCCTGCACAAGAACTTCTGATTCATTATCAAGAGCAGAAGTTGCTTCATCAAGAATCATTATTGGAGGATTTTTAAGTATAGCGCGTGCAATTGCAATTCGCTGACGCTGGCCACCAGAAAGTTTAGTCCCTTTTTCGCCAATTATTGTATTATATTTTTGAGGAAGTTCCATGATAAAATTATGTGCATTTGCTGCTTTAGCTGCTTCAATTATTTTTTCATCAGAACAATCTGTTAATCCATAAGCTATATTATTTCTTACTGATTCATTAAACAAAACTGTTTCTTGAGTAACAATTCCCATTAATTTTCTTAAATCTTCAATGCGTATTTTTTTAATATCAATTCCATCCAGTAAAATTCTCCCCTCATTTGGGTCATAGAATCTTGGAATTAAATCAACTAAAGTAGTTTTACCTGAACCGCTGCTTCCAACAAGTGCTATCACTTTCCCCTTTTCTGCCTTAAAAGTTATATCTTCTAATACATAATCTTCTGAATCATCATATTTGAAATAAACATGCTCGAACTCGATTGATTCATTAAATTCACTAATTGAAATTGGGTTGTTCACATTTTTTATATTGGGTTCAGTATCAAGAATTTCAAATATTCTATCTGCAGCAGCACTTGATTCCTGAATGCGATTATTGACACTGCTGAGTTCTTTTATTGGCGGCATCAATTGAAATATTGCAAACAAAAATCCAATAAATTGACTTGCTGTAAGTGATTTTTCCACCAACACAAGCTGTGCACCAAAGTAAATAATAACCACTCCTACGATTACACTTAAAAATTCTGTCGTTGGACTTGAAATATTTCTTAAACGGGTAATTTTAAGAGAAAGCTTAAAGAAATTTTGTGTTTCATTAAAAAATTTTTTATTCTCATATTCTTCCATGCCAAAAGCTTTTACAATTTTAACTCCAGTAATAGTTTCATGAAGTCGATTTGTTAAATCTGCCATTTTTGCTTGCAGTAAACCACTCTGCTTTCTCAAAATTAATCCGATATAACTTATAACAATTAGAGAAAACGGAAGAACAACAAGAGAAAACAAAGTTAATTTCCAGCTGATTGCTATTGCAATACCAAGAAACACTATTATTTTAAGCGGTTCTCTTATTAAATTCAGAAAAACTGCTGATACGCTTGAATTAACAGCATTAACATCATTCATTATTCTTGAAATTAAATTTCCTGTTCTTTCATTCTTAAAAAAACTCATTGGAAGTTTGTGCAGGTGCTGATATGCTTCATTTCTTAAATTGCGAATCATTCCTTGTTCAACATGAGCTAAAAAATATGCCTGCAGATATCCAAAAAGATTCTTTCCTAAAAATGCAATTACAATCAAAAGACAAATTTTGAATAATATTTCAGATGTAGAACCGCTGAAAATAAATGATTTTAATCCTGATGTTATCTCATTAATAAACTGAGAAATCCAATTGCCTGCTTTATCTTGTATTACATTAATATTTTGTACTGAATTTTCAGAACTTACTCCCTTTTGCTGAAACAGTGTATCAAGTAATGGAATTGATAAATAAATTGATGCTCCATCGAGTAAAGCAGATAAGATTGTAAATACAATCGAAGCTATTAGATATTTCCAGAATGGTTTGATATAACTTATAATTCTTAGATATGTTTTCATAAATAAATCACAAATTATTTATTCCGCATCCATCATAAAATTGAATTCTATGATAAATAGAATCTTCATTTATATTATATACGGCTATTTGTCTTATTCCATTATTTTGTTCTTCAAAAAATAGGAAGTTTCCATGAAGTAATAAATTCATATTCTCAGGACCATAATAATTTTTTCTAATATGCATCTCATTTGCATCAACAATTAGTAATTCACTTCTGCTTATTTCATTCAACTTTATAATTAAGAAGCAAAATCGTTCATCATTAGTCCAGATTATATTCTTTAAATTTCCTTCATACTCATGTAGAAGTATTTCAGAATTTTTAGTTACATCTCTAAGATAAATATAACTTTTACCATTTTCTTTAATATTTCTTATTTGAAATCTTCCTCTTGGTGAAATTACAGCGGGTTTTAATAATGGAGGTTTTGGGAATCCATCTCTTAACATTTGGAAATTTCTTTTTTGAATTTGAGTAAGTTGCCCATCAGTATCAAAAGAAAAAATATTTTGAATAATAATTTCAGGTTTAATAGAATCTGAGATTGTTAAATTGACTTTAAAAGTATCTTCGGTTTCCCAATAAGTATATAATTGAATACCATCACCTAAAGAATAAATCTCATCAATTTTATTTTCCTGATTATCAAACAAATACAATCTTATATCTTTTATGACAGGAAAAGCTCCTTGTTTTCTGTAACTTGAAGCAGTTGTAACAAAAATTTTATTTCTATTTTGAAAATGACTTATTGTTAAAACTTTTCGCCCCCAACGGCTCCATACAGGTTTTGTTTGTTTTGTTATTATGTTAAAATTATAAAGTGATGGTCTACCAGAATAATTTGCAACAAATAAAACATTAGCAAAAAGGTCGTTAACGAATTTATCTTTATGAAATATTTTATAACCTTTGATAGAATAATTATTAAAAAGTTCATAAGCTTTTTTCCCAGCAGTAAATGAATTAACATAATTGCCATAAAGAATTAAATACCTCTTTGAAGATAAATTTTTAATTGTAATACTATCCAGTAAATCTTTGTTCATTCTATTTTTGTAATTATATGCGTCACTGAGAGATAAGAATTCTGCAAGACATATAGAATAAGAATAATATTGTTCATCATTTATTTTTGTTTCCGTACAGCTTAATAGAATTAGAAGCAGAAAAAAAATAAAAATATTTCTAATATTAATGTTCAATTTATTAACCCCGTGGATGATGGTCGCGGTGAACCTGTTTAATATATTCCCTATCAATGTGTGTATAAATTTGGGTTGTTGAAATATCAGCATGTCCAAGCATTTCCTGAACTGCTCTTAAATCTGCTCCTCTTTCAATTAAATGAGTTGCAAAAGAGTGACGGAACGTGTGAGGATGTATTTCTTTTTTAATGCCTGCTTGATTTGCATAATAGTTAAAAATTTTCCAGACCCACATTCGTGAAAGTTTTGTTCCTCTCTTATTCAAAAAAACATAATTCTGACTTTTCATTTTCTTTTCAAGCAGCGGTCTTGATGATTTTAAATATTGATTTATCCAATAAATTGCACTCTGTCCAATTGGAATAATCCTTTCTTTTGAGCCTTTTCCAAATACTCGAATTACTTCATCTTCAAAAAATAAATCAGAAATCTTTAGATTAATCAATTCCGTAACTCTTAATCCGGATGAATAAAAGAGTTCCAATATTGCTCTGTCTCGAATTCCAAGATAAGTATCAGTATTGACAGATTGAAGAATCTTTTCAATTTCTTCAAATGATAATACAGATGGTAATTTTCTCGATTTTTTTACTGGATATAGCTTTTCTGTAGGATTTTTTTCTATGTAATTTGAATCTTCAAGATATTTCCAGAATCCTTTAATTGAAGACATATATCTTGCTACAGTTGGAGTATCAATTCCCAGCTTACGTTGTTCATCAAAATAACTCGATATAATTTCTGATGTAACATCATTAAGGTCATTAATATTATTCTCTTTAAGGTAAACAAAAAACTTTTTTAAATCAGTTTCATAAGATTGAATTGTATTTTCTGAAAGATTTTTTTCAAAGCGAAGAATTGTAAGATATTCTTTAAGAAACTTTTCCATCATTCAATTTTCATCTTCTTTTTTCTCTTCGAGTTCATCTTGATTCGGGTATCTGATTCTTTTATGTCTCTGACCAATCAAAATATTCTGGAAAGCCTCTTTAACTTTTGTAATATCTTTAAAAGTTATAGGTGCATCATCAAGCTGGCCATCATCAATTCTTGCATTAATTAAATTATTAATCACATTTTCTATTTTTTGCGGTTCGGCATTTGTTAGAGAACGTACCGTAGATTCACAAGCATCTGCAAGCATAACGAGAGCAGTTTCTTTTGTATTTGGTTTTGGACCGGGATATCGATATTCATCAACATCCACATTTTCCTCACCATAGATTTCTTTTGCTTTCTCATAGAAAAATGTAATTACCATTGTTCCATGATGCATTGGTATAAAATCAATAATTTCTTTGGGAAGATTATATTGTTTTGCAATTTCAATTCCCTTTATTACATGATTACGAATAAGTTTAACACTTTCTTCAGGTTTAATTTTCTCATGTATATTTTCTTCGTTAATCTGATTCTCAATAAAACTGCCAGGATTTAATGTCTTTCCAATATCGTGGTAATAAGCTCCAACACGTGCAAGAATTGGATTAGCACCAATAGCTTCTGCTGCTGACTCAACCATTGTTCCCATTAACATTGAATGATTAAATGTTCCAGGTGCAGTTTTTGCAAGTTCTTTTAATAAAGGATGATTAAAATCAGTTAATTCAAGAAGTGTTAAATCTGTAGTTATCTTAAAAATTCTTTCAATAAAGATTATTAATCCATAAGTAAAAACGGGACTTATTAATGCATTTGAAGCTGCAAATGCAAATGTAGAAATCATCTTGTTGAAAGAATCGAATCTTTCAAGACCAAATGCTATAATACTAACAATATAACCAATGAGAATAAAAAAGAATGAGCGAAATATTTGAGTCCTGTTTTTTATGTCGCGGACTGTGTAAGCAGCCAATGCACCAGCAACAATATTCATTACTGCAAAAACATAATCATTGCCTCTTAATCCAGCAACTATTAATGATGCTGTTACTGTACCATAAAATCCAACTCTCGAATCAAATATAATTGTCAACAACATAGATACTACAGGCACTAAAACAAGCAGTTCTAACTGAATTGAAGCATTTATTTGATATATAAGAAATGTTATAAAACTAATAAATAAAAATATAATTGCTATAAGCAGAATTTTTATATTATCCTGATAAATCTTTCTTCTAAAAAGGTATATATAAAGTATAAAAGGAAGTGTTACAATAAGAATATGAATAAACTTACCAAAATCTTGAGCAATTTTACCAATCAGACTTATTTCTTCGCCTTTTGCAATTCTATAAGAATCTATTTTGAGTTTAATTTCTGGTGTTATTCTATCATGTTTTGCTACAATTCTTTCATTTTCATTTACAATTCCAATATTGCGTGGAATTTTTTCTTTAGCATTTTCAATTGCTGCCTGAGTCAAATCGTAACTGTAAATTATATTGGGGTGCAAAAAATAAGTTACATATTCAAAAATGGCTTCATTAACTTCTTTGTTAACTCCAAAATTAGTTTCCAGAAATGTATTAATAAAATCTTTAACTGAGTTTCTATCGAAATAATAAATTTTGGGAATATTTCGTTCATATCGACCTTCTCGAACAGTTATACTGTCTCTGCTGATTTCTTTGTAATAATAATTAAGCAATCCTCTCTGATAAATTCTTTCAAGTAAAATCACCGTATTTTGTAAAATTTGGTTCAGCGATTTTAATTTTAATCCACTAAAACTTAAGGAAGATTTTCTAAGCTTTTGAAATGTACTCCATGATTTTTCACTTAAAAATATTTCTTCTTTAGATTTATCTACTTTAATTGCTGCACGCTTTGTAAAATCTAAAATTAGTTTGTTAAATCTTTTAATTGAATCAATAGAGCTTTCAGATACTTTGTTATCCCTCAAAAAAATAGGAAGAATTTTTGCAACAGCTTCCCTTTTTTCCTTTTCATATACTTCGGGATCTTTCAATACTTCGAAAGTAGTTGAGGCAATCAAATCATCTTTAATCCATATAGAACCAACATTAACTTCTGATTCAATCGATTCTCCTTGCGGAAACATCAAGACAATCAAAATTATAGTAAGTACAACAATAAGAACTTTTACTTGCGGGCTTTCCTTTAAGTTATGTTTGAATTTTTTTTTCATTTATGATTTAGCTTCCAGTAACATGTATAAAAACTCATTAATTCCTTCTTCATTATTATCCTTATTTGTAATAAAATTGGCTATTTTTTTTATTTCCGGGACAGCGTTAGCCATTGCTACTTTATAAGCTTTCGAATGAAATAAAGGCACATCATTGTACCAATCTCCAATAACGGCTGTTTCATTTAAATTAATTTGCAAGTAATTGCAAAGTTTCTTTAGAGCTTTCCCTTTATTCGCTCCCATTTTTCGCAATTCTAAATAATAAATGCCGCAGTGATTATTCGATTTATAAAATACTGTTTGGACACCAAAAGTATAAGGGAAAATCATTTTAGAATGTACTTTTCTAATTTTATCGGATGATTCGCTAACCATTATGATTTCAATAACATTATTTGTACAATCTTGATATGATTTTATTAATCTAAAATCTGCTCCGTATTTATCAAGTAACGATTTTATTATAGAATTATTTTCAGTATAATAAATTGCAGCATGGCAGCATAATGCTACATTTAAAGAATATTTCTCAGATAAGTTTAATGCACGTAGAACATGATTTTTCTTTATTAAAGACTCAAGTAAAATTTTATTTGTAATTGGGTTTGCAACATATGTCCCATCCATCGATATAATTGGTATATCAATATCTAGAAGTTTGATATGGTCTAAAAAAGAGGAAAGTAATCTTGCAGTAGCAATTGAAAACTTTACTCCTTTTTCTTTCAATTTTTTTACAAGTTCTATTGTAGTTTCACTAATTTTATTTTTATCATTTAACAAAGTGCCATCAAGGTCTAAAACAACAAGTTTTATTTTTCTAAGAGAATTTCTTTCATCTTTCATAACGGTGTTAATTTAAAATTACCTTATCTTATTTTAAAATACATTGTGAAAAATTAGAAAAAAGAATTGATAGAATTAATTCGATACTTCTTCTAAATCTTTCAAAGCTTCGTCAACAGAGTTACAGATTTTTAAGACTCTATCAAGCTGAGAAATTTCTATTAGAGTTCTGATATTTTTTGAAGGATTTGCCAAACGAATCATACCTTCGTTTGTTTGGAGAATTCGATATGCAAGTAAAATTGCGCTCAATCCGGAACTATCGCAGTATTCAACTTCTGATAAATCAATAATTAATTTATTAATATCACCTGTGTGCAATAATATTGTAAATTCACCCTTAACAAATCCTGCAATTGAGGCATCAAACCTCTTTTCATTTAACTTGAATATTGCGGTATTACCAATTTTTTTCAATTCATAATTAATATTATCACTCATAATATTTATTACCATTAAATTTTACTATTGCAATCTACAAATTCATTTAATTATTAAAAAGAATATTTCCTCAAAACATTCTTAAGAAATTGAGGAAATTTCTAAAAGCAAGTTCTGATTCATTTGTAAAGTCTTCATACAATAAATTATAATAATCTTCGGATTTCTCTTTTTTAAAACTAATCCTGACTTTTGAATCAACAACATTTGCAACAGCGCTAAAAAATGTGTTTTCTTTTCTATTCAAATCAATAACCACATCATAAGTTTTTTCTTTTAGGTTTTTGTATAGTACTTTTGATGGCAGATTTAATTTTGATATATCTTCTGAATTATAAGTTAAGAAAGTAACCTTATCTTTTGCGGGAAAGTAATTATACTTATGTTCCTGCAAGAAAACGGTAACATTTTTTTTGTGAATTATTAAATATTTTATCAAATCAAGTGAATTATTTAAATCAATATCTTCAAAAGGTAAAATCACAAAAAAATTATTTGAGTTAGTAACAATTTTAGTAAAGACTATCTGTTGATTTCCATTTCTCAAATATTTTTTTGACAATAAATAATGAGCCAACTTATGTTTAATTTTCTCAATCATACACTACTCAATCATTTTTAAGAACTCTTCTTCCGAAAGTATTGGTATTCCAAGTTTTTGTGCTTTATCAAACTTTGAACCTGGATTTTCTCCAACAACAACAAAATCAGTATTTTTGCTAACAGCTGAAAGCACATGACCACCAAGCGATATAATTTTTTCTTTTGCTTCTTCCCGTGACATCGATGAAAGAGTTCCAGTAAGCACAAAAGATTTCCCCTTTAGTTTATCTGAAGTAATTTTTATTTCATCGATCTTAAATTTAAGTCCAGCTTTTTTAAGCCTTTCAATTAATTTTATATTATTATTATCACTGAAAAATCTTTTAATGCTTTTGCTTATACTCGGACCAATTTCATGAATAGATTCAATTTCCTCTTCGGTTGCATTCATTAGAGCATCAATAGATTTAAAGTGGTCTGTTAATTTTTTTGCAACACCTGCACCTACATATCTAATTCCAAGTGCAAATAGAACCTTATCAAATGGTTTTTCTTTACTTTTTTCTATTGAAGATAAAAGATTGTTAACGCTCTTTTCTCCAAGCCTTTCAATCTGAATTAGCTCTTCTCTATGTTCCTTAAGATGATATATATCAGAATAATCTTTTAGAAAACCCAAATCGACAAACAAATTAATCAAAGCTTCTCCTAAGCCAGTGATATCCATAGCACCACGAGATGCAAAATGTTCGATTCTTCCTTTAATTTGTGCCGGGCATAAATTATTCTCACAGTAAATCGCAACTTCATTTTCTGGACGGAATAAATTTGAGTTGCATACAGGACACTTTGATGGTAGTTTGACCTCTTGAGAATTTTTAGGCCTTTGAGATAAATCAACAGCAACAACTTTTGGAATAACATCACCACCTTTTTCAATTATTACAACATCGCCTTCTCTTATATCTTTTCTCTTAATTTCATCGATGTTATGAAGTGTAGCACGGCTTATAGTAGAACCAGCAAGAAATACAGGTTCAAGTTCTGCAACTGGAGTTAATGTTCCGGTTCTACCAACCTGCCATACAATTTTATTTAATCTTGTCTGTGCCTGTTTTGCTTTGAATTTATATGCAACCGCCCATCGTGGTGACTTAGCAATATTTCCTAAAATCCTCTGCTGCTTTAATGAATTAACCTTAACTACAACACCATCAATTTCATAAGGTAGCGCATCTCTTTTATCCTCCCATTCATTACAAAACTTCATTACTTCCTGAATATCTTTGCAGAGTTTATAATTCTGATTAACAGAAAATCCCATTTCTCTTAGCAATTGTAAATTTTCATAGTGAGTTGTTAATTCATCAGTTTCAGAATACAAATAATAAACAAAAATTTTCAGAGGTCTTTTTGCTACAAGCTGCGGGTCTAAAAGTTTAATTGTTCCAGCAGTTAAATTGCGAGGATTGGCAAAGGTCTTTTCTCCATTTAATTCCCGTTCTTCATTTATTTTCTTAAAAGCTTCAACTTCCATATAAATTTCGCCCCTTATTTCTATATTGTCAAGATTCAATTTTTTCGATTCGGGTTTTCTTATAGAAAGTGGAACCTGTCGAATTGTTTTCACATTGTTTGTAATTTCTTCTCCTGTTGTTCCATCTCCTCTTGTAGCAGCTGTAACAAGCAATCCATTTTTGTATCTTAAGCTTACTGATACTCCGTCAATTTTAAGTTCACACACATACTCTACTTTTTCATTTTTTGGAAGTCCTTCTTTCACTCTTCTGTCGAAGTCATACATTTCTTCTTCGCTGTAAGTATTAGAAAGACTGAGCATTGGAATACGATGAGTAATAGGATTAAAAACATTTGTCAAATCCGAACCAACACGCTGAGTTGGAGAATCAGGTGTTATTAGATGCGGATTTTCTTTTTCAAGCTGTATTAATTCATTTACGAGCTGGTCATACTCGTAGTCGCTAATTGTGGGTTGAGCAAGAACATAGTAATTATAATCATGCTCTTTAATTAATTTCCTTAGTTCTTCAATTCTTTGTTGCGGGTTCTTTTTCATCTTTTTTTGGAATTGGAATTAAATATGACCTTACTGTATCAACAGAAATGTAATAATTCCTTATCTCTCCTGATTTCCCAATTTGTGAAATTGGTTTGTTATTCAAACTCATTTTTACGTTACCAGCATTTCCAACAACAACATAGAAATTTTTTTGTGCTTTAAAATTAAGAATTTTTTCAGCTGGTGCCATTTGCTTATAAACTTCTTTATTATCACACAATACTTTTAACCAAACAAGTTTTAAAGGGGTTATAGATAAATTAAGACTGTCATCCATTTGAACTGATTTTTGTTCTATAGTAGAAGAATCGATTTCATATCTATCAGTCATTACATCTTCGTAAGGTATTTCTTCAATTATGCTGGGATCACTTTTAATAAAAAGAAAATAAGCTGCAATTAAAAATATTACTGCAATTCCTGTATATAAAAAATATTTCTTCTTTGAAATTCTTTCTTGATTATTTTCAGGATATTCAAGTTCTGGTGAAAAATATTCTTCAACATCAAATTCTTTTTTATATTTTTTTTCTATTGATTCAGGTTCGAGAGATTCTTCCTCTTTTTTTGTTACTTGAATTTTTGATTCTTCTTGTTGTGATACACGTGAATCTGATAATTTATTTTTTGCATCAACAAATTTTTTTATAATTTCATTTGGATCAAGTTCTAATGTTTGCGCATATTCCTTTATAAATGCTTTAACATAAATTTCTGGTAAAAAATTAAAATCTCCTTCTTCAATTTTCTGAAGGAATTTAATATCAATTTTTGTGTGATTTGAAATTTGTTGTAGTGAAATACCCTTTTCTTGACGAATTGATTTAAGTTGCTCTGCAAATTTAATTAAGGCTTCGGAAGCCATTATATTTCTCTATATTAAATTAAACGAATTAATTTCGCGGCGAATGATCCATCAACACCATGAATATGTGGATAAGTTTGAATGCAACCATTTTCATCAACAAGTTCTTTCGAGAACATTTCTGATGCATCCGCAAGCTTAAAATTAGAATTCTCAGAAATAAATTTTTTAATAATTTCAAAGTTTTCTTCAGGTTCAATAGTGCAAGTACTATAAACCAGAACACCGCCTGCTTTCAACATTGATGCACCTTTTTTCAACAAATCGTATTGAATATTAACAATTTTTCTAATATCTCCCAAGTCTTTTTTCCATTTTAAATCAGGCTTTTTAGTTAAAGTACCCAATCCAGAACATGGAGCATCAATTAGAACCCGGTCAAAACCAGTTTCATCATTGTATTCCAGTGCATCAATTGGAATAGTTTTTACATTGGTTACTTTGAGACGAGCTAAATTCTTTTCAAGAATTCTTAATCGGCTGTCAAATCTATCAAGTGCGATTATTTCTCCCTGATTATTCATTAAATCTGCAATAAATGCTGTTTTACCCCCAGGTGCAGAACATAAATCAAGTACTCTCATTCCTGGTTTTACATCAAGTAATATAACTGGGAGTCCTGTGCTTTCATCCTGCACAGAAAAATATCCTTCTTGAAAATATTCCCAGTCAGTAATATTTGTTAAATTATTAAGCCGAATAAATTCTGGCAGAATTTTGCTTTCAGTGTATTTTAATTCTACAGAATCGAGCAGAGATTTTAATTCCCCTTTGTTAGTCACAAGATTATTAACTCTAAGTGCCATCACCGGTTTACTATTGTTAGCTAACAAGAGTTTTTCTGTTTCTTCTCTTCCAAAACGTTTTAACCAGCGTTTAACAATCCATGTTGGGTGAGAATAATATGCACTCAAATATGCAACTAAATCTTCATCAGGATTAGGATAACGTATTGATACCTTATTTCGAATTATATTTCTCAATACTGCATTAGCAAGATCTGCATATTTTTGTCCCTGAAGCTTTTTAACAAATTCAACGGCTTCGTTAACAGCTGCATAATCTGGGATTTTATCTAAAAATAATATTTGATAAAGAGCAACTCTTAATGCATTTTTAACATTGGGGATACATTTGGAAAATTGACCTTTATAAAAACCATTTAGAATCCAGTCAAGTCTTCCCATCCATCTCATTACACCATGAACAATTTCAAATAGTAGTGCTTTATCAATTCCACTCAAATTAGAATTTTTTAACTCTATTTCAAGCAATTTATCAAGGTAAGCATCAGTTCTATCAACGCGATTTAATATTTTAACTGCGTGACCTCTTACTCCTTGATACAAGTTCATTCCCGAAAATTCTGTTGAAATTAATTGGTTCATAATTGATTGTAAATAAGTTTTTAAAAAGGCAGGTTTAAAATAATAAAGGGGCTGTCAATTTACAGCCCCCAAAATTATTCATTAATAAATAATTAAACTTCTTTTAAGCCATATTTCTTTTTGAATTTTTCTACTCTTCCTGTTGAATCAACTATTTTTTGTTTACCAGTAAAAAATGGATGGCATTGAGAGCAGATTTCAAGTTTAATGCTGCTTACTGTAGAACGTGTAACAAAAGAATTGCCACACACACATGTTACTTCGCATCTTCTATAAGTTGGATGAATACCTTTTTTCATTTCGCAAGTTTTCCTTAAAATTTAGTGTTACAAAATTAAGCATGAACGCTTAAAAAAACAAATAAGTGAAATTTTTAATTTGAGATTAAATTAAAATCATCTTATTCTTCTTAAAGAATCTTTTTTGGCATCTGCTTTTTTTATTGAATCAATCATTCTTCGATACTTTTCCAGTGAATTTTTATCAAGAGGTTGTGGAAGTAAAAATCCATCAAAATCAAATTCTTCATCCCCGCTCCTTACAATATTTCCCCGCTGTAAATTTTGTCCCCCAGGATTTTGTCCCGATAAATATTCATCCAGAACAACAGACCTGTTCCTGTTAATTGGATATTTTAAATGTGGGGTTATAGGAGGATTTGATTCTTTAACTGGGTTTTCTGCTAAAGTATTTTCTTTGTTTATTTTTTTTCTGGGTTTAATAATTTTTTCTTTATTTGAAGCTAAAATTTGAGAACTATTAATTGTATCATTTTCAGATATTCTGGGTGGGTCAACCATCAAAGGATTATCAATTTTTTGTTCAGTTGTAGGTAAAAACAATATAAATAAAATAATAATTGAAACAATTGCTGATGGGATAACCAATTTAATAATGCCAAATTGTGGTTTTTCTTCCGTCAAATTACCGAAGTTTCGATTTTGAATACGTATCATCAAATTGTATTCAAAATTTTCTTCGGTTTTAATTTTCGGGAGTTCTTTTAAATCACTGATTAATTTGGAAAATTTGACTTCATCATCACTGTAGCTGTTATTTCCCATAGGCTTACTCGTCATATATATTTTTTAATAACTTTTGTAGTTTAGTTCTTCCACGATTAATTCTTGATTTCACAGTTCCCAGAGAAACTTTTGTAATTTCAGCAATTTCTTCATAAGAAAGACCTTGAATGTCTCTTAAAATTACCATTTCTCTATAAACTGGTTTTATTTTCATAAGTGCACGTTGTATAATATCATGCTTAATATTACTATCAGTAGCTCTGTCGGGTGCAACAAATGACTTATCTTCAACTTGTATTTGTTTTTCATCTTCAGTTGGGCTTAAAGACAATATACTTCTTCTTCGCCGTCTTTTGAGCTCATTCTTTGCAAGATTGCCAGCAATAGTATAAATCCATGTTGAAAACTTAGCAAACTCTCGATATGAATCTTTATTGAGATAAAACTTAATCATTGTATCCTGTACAATGTCTGATGAAACATCTCTATCTCCGACGAATCGATATACGAAATTCATCAGAGGATCTTTATAACGGCGAACTAATATTTCGTAAGCTTCAAGTTCATTTGTTTCTTGAAACTTTTTAATTAGTTCTTCATCCGTTAATTCAGTTAAATTTTGATTGTGCGGCAATTATACCTATCCAATATTAAGATTGTTTCAAAATTAGGCGTTTAATTTTAGTTATTAAAGAAAAATTTTTCAACTCAATAATTTTTTTATTGCATTATTTTTGAAATTAGAGTTATCAAGACAGTTTTTGGGTCAACTGCTGTCGTTTTTACAGCCAAATCAGCTTCAAATAATGCACGAGTTGCATTTAATAATCTCGCATCAGAAAATAAAAAATTTGCTTTTTTACAATTAACATAATAATACCAGCTTAGCTGAAGTTTTCGTGCTGCTTCATTATCATTAACATTTGTTTTTATCATTTCAAGAATTTGAGAAATAGTTAAAACAAACTTAGCAAGCATATTGATAATAACAACGATTTCTTGCCCACTATCTATAAGATTATAAGCGATTTCAACTGCTTTAAATTTATCACCTTTTCCAATAGCTTCCTGCAAGTCAAAAATAGAATATTGTTTTGTTGATGAAATTAATTTTTTAATCTCTTCAAAAGAAATATTGTCTTTATCTAATAAATAAATTGAAATTTTCTTAAGCTGGCTTTCAAGTAAACTTTTATCCTCTCCGACCATTTCCAGAATATTATAAATATTTTCTCGAGTAAGTTTTATCTTATATTCTTGTGCTTTTCTTTCAAACCAATCAATAAGTTCTTCGCCTGATTCGGTTTTTATTTCAAACAAAAATCCTTTATTAATAAGTGCAGCAAAAGGTTCTTTTGATAAGTCTGATACTCTTGAGTTCTGTACTAAAATTAAAATTGTAAATTCTGCTGGAGAAGATAAATAATCGCTTAACGACTTTTTATCACTTAGTTTATCAAAATTTTTAACAACAATTATTTTTTTGCCGCCGCCAAATGGAAAAGCAAGAGCCATATCAATTATATCAGAAATATTTTGTCCGCGCTCTGCATCAATTGTTTCAATATCAAAATCAGATTTTACAAATTGTTTTGCGGATTCTATAATTAACTCCACCGAATAATTAATATTGTAATTATCTTCACCGCAAATAAAATAAACCGGCAAAAAATTTTTTTTCTTTAATTCTTTTATTAATTCATTAAGTGATGGTAATATTTTTTTTGCCATAATTATTGGATTTTTTCTTTTCTAATTTAATTGCTTTTATTATGAGATAAATAAATCCACCCCAGATAAATCCTGTTATAAAAATTCCGAAAAAAATTTCTAACAAAGTCATTCTGAAATTTTGTTTACAATTTTTTTATTAAACAATAAAAATAAAAAAATCACAATCAACCATTGGAACAAGGTTGTTCCTAAATTTTCACGATGGAATGGGTTCCACCATTGTCTATCCCATGAAGTTGATGATATTAACCACCAGGTCAGCAACAAAATTGCTAAAACTGGCACAACATATTTCATAACCCAAAAATACCATTTGCCAACTTTTATGTCATGCCACGAAGCATTTATGATTTCTTTTCTGAACTTTTCAGTTCCATATTTATTAACTGCAAAAGATATAAACGCACCACTTAAAATTAATCCAACGCCCCAAACCCAATCCTGATTTATTAAAAAATTAATATTTAGTGCTGAAGGTATGCCGAGAATAAACCCAAAAAAGCAAATAATAATTGTTGCAGTTTTTCTTTGCATACCAAAATCGATTAATGTCCTGACTGCTAATTCAATCATTGATATTAAAGATGTAAAAGCTGCAAACGACAATGCAAGAAAAAACAGTGATGAAAATGTAATATTAACTATTAAGGAATTTGACATTTTCAAAAACAATTGTGGTAAAACTACAAATGTTAAGCCTGTATTAGCAGGACCGGATTGCATTATTTGTTGAAGAGCATCAGTCGAACTCAAAGCAAATACTGTAGAAAAAATAATAATTCCTGCAAATAAAGAAATAGAATTATTGCCAAAGCCAATTAATGAAGCATTTAATGCAATATCTTCTTTGTGTTTCATATAAGTTGCATAAGTCAAAATCAAACCCCACCCAGCTCCAGTATCCCATGCATTTTGTGTTAATGCATTAAGCCATACTTTGTAATCTATAAGATATTCGAGTTTAGGAATAAAAAAAAATTTAATTCCTTCTATTGCGTTTGGTAGAGTTACTGCGCGAACAAAAAGAATTAAAAGAATTACAACTAGCATAGATACAAGAATTTTATTTACTTTTTCTATTCCTTTAACTACTCCTTTGTATATTACTATTGAACCTATAATCATTGCAAATAAGTGAAAATAAATTGGCAATAATCCTGAAGAAAATTCATTCCAGTATAGCAAATGATTTGATGTGTTAAATAAATCCCCAGATATTGAAGATAAAAAATATTTAATACACCAGCCTGTAACTACAGAGTAATAAAACATAATTGCTGTGGAAACAAATGCAACAAAGGCTCCCATCCATGCAAAATTATAACCAGCAGTTTTTATGAAAGCTCCAACAGGTGCTTTCCTTGTAAATTTCCCTAAGGCAAATTCAGAGATAATTAAAGGTACTGACCAAATGATTAAAAATATGACCCATGGAATTAAAAAAGAACCTCCTCCATTTTGTGCTACAACTCTTGAAAATCGCCAGATATTGCCAGTGCCGACAGCAATTCCAAGCATCGATAAAATTAAACTCCATCGTGATGTAAAGAATTCTGATTGCATAATTTCAGAATTTTCGTTTCTCTATTGTAATTTTCTCGATAATCACATTTTCTAAAGGTCTGTCTTTTTCGTCTGTTGGAACAGAATTAATTTCTCTTACTACTTCCATACCTCTCAATACTTTTCCAAAAATTGTATGTTTTAAGTCAAGCCATGGGGTTGGCACTACAGTTATAAAAAATTGACTGAGATTTGTATTTGGCCCTGCATTAGCCATAGAAAGAATACCCGGAGAATTATGCTTTAATGAAGGAGAAAATTCATCTTCGAATGGACCTCCATAAATACTTGCCCCGCCTCTTCCTGTTCCAGTTGGGTCACCGCCTTGAATCATAAAATCTTTTATCACACGATGAAAAATTACTCCATCATAATAACCTTTTAACGACAACCCCACAAAATTTTTTACAGTTTTAGGCGCTTCGTATGGGAATAACTCAAGTTCAATGGATCCCAAACTTGTTTTCATAATAGCAATTAATTTCTCATCATTCTTTAATGTAATTAATTCCTCTAAGTTTATTTTTTCATCATTTTGCTTTTTAGTTTCCTTTTGTCCATTTGATGTACAGGATAAAATCAACAAAGAAAATATTATCATTAATGTAATTTTATGCAGATTCATAATTCACCTATGGTTTTATTAATCCATTACTGATAAAAAATAATATTAAAATTCCAATAACAATTCTATAGATAATAAAAATAAGGGTTGATTTCCTTTTTAAATATCTTAACAAAAATTCAATAGATAAATAACCAACTATTCCAGATACAATTGTTGCAGTAATTAAGTTTAATGAAGAATTAAAATCAATATATTTCAATGATTCATAAAATTCCAGCATACCGCTTGCAAGGACTGCAGGGATGCTCATTAAAAATGAAAAACGAGCTGCAGTTTCCCTCTTTAATCCAAGAAACAAACCTATTGTAATTGTAGTACCGGAACGAGAAGAGCCGGGTATCAAAGCAAGTGATTGTGCAAGCCCAATAACAAATGCATCATACCATTTAATATCATTCATTTCTCGTTTGAACCTTCCAGTTTTTTCTGCAATTGCAAGTATAATTGCCAGCATAATTAGACTTGCTGATATCACATATAAATTTTTTGTAATTTCACCTTCAATTACATCTTTAAGAAGCAACCCAATAACAGCTACTGGAATAGTCGCAATTGCAAGATACCATCCCATCTTAGAGTTCAATGATTGAGCGTTGAAACTTTTTCTTTCTACAAAATTATCTTTGAAAAAATCTTTAATGATATTCATAATATCATTACGAAAATAGAATACAACAGCAATCAAAGTTCCAAGCTGAATTACAGCTATGAAAGAGGTCCATTGTTGTGGTTTATCAGAAGAAATTAAATTCATTAATTTCCCGGCAACTGTAAGATGCCCTGTGCTGCTAATAGGCAAAAATTCTGTTAGTCCTTGAATTATACCAAGTATTATTGCTTCGAAAATGTTCATATTTTACTCTTAAAAAAAGTATGCAATCCCGAGTTTAATGCCACCTGAAACAGATGTCATATTAACTGCTTGACCATTATAAAAGTTGATTATTTTGTTCTGGTAAATTTTATCTTTAAGTTCACCAGAAATATCAAATCTTAAGTCAAATCCAATCACAGCATACAAATTGTCACTCAATAGTGTATTGCCTTCTATTTTAATCAGTAATCCAAATCCATTTGTTGAGTAATCAATTTTTGTAATATTATCTTCGGTTAAAAAGATGAATCTTGGTCCAAATCCACCACCAAATTTAAATTTATAACCATTTCCACTAACCACATAATAAGCTACTATTGATGGTCTTAAAAAAGTATATGAAATTTCATAAATGCCGCCTGCACCAACAGAAGCATTATAAGAATCAATTAAATAACTAAGTTCGCCGCCAAATTGAAAATTTTTGGAAATTATATAATTAACTTCTCCACTAAAATTAACTGCACTCGAAAAAGATGAAAGTTTTTTACCGTACTGAGAAAAATTTGAGTTAATATAATCGCGATAAGATGGAGTTGATTTAAAATCTAAACCCATTGCAATTTCGAAATCCCATTGTGCATTAATTAAAATGGGAAGCGTGATGAAAAGAAAAAGTATCTTTTTCATTTATCTCCAGAGTTAGAATTAAAAACTGTTATAAAATTTTCTTTCGACTCCCCTTTCTTTTCTCTCAACTTGTTTATAATAAAAATTAGCAGCAGAGTTGAAACAACAAATACAAAATATTGAATAAAATGAGTTAAGATTGCATATGCTGCACTGACTTCATAACTAAAGTTATACAATTTAGAAAGAATAAAAATTGATATTATATGATATGAACCTGTTCCACCTGGTGTTGGAATTAAAGTACCGAATGCGCTAATAGCCATAAAAACCCAAGCCATATTCAAATTAATATCCCGAACATCCTGCATATGGAGCATGAAAAATCCAACATAAGTATTTACTGCATAGATCCAAAACATCAAGACAGTTAAAAAAATAATCATAAATATATTTTTATACCCTTTAATACTTGAGAAGCCTTCTGCTAAAGTAGAAATCAACTCAGTAAGTTTGTTTGATATTTTCGGATTTATTTTATTAAGAAACCCAAATAGTGATGATGTCAAGCCATGTTCATACTTAACAATTATAATTAAAAGCAAAATTATGACAGAGATTATAACAAATCCAATAATTAATGTAGACTTTAACCAGACAATTTTTTTAAACAAGTCACCAGAGTATAATAATACACTAACAAAAGCAGCCAGGCCAAAAGAAATTATATCAATCACTCTTTCAACTATAATTGTTCCAATCATTGTAGTGCGGGATATTTTTTCCCACTTGCCAAGAAATAATCCCCTATAAATTTCTCCAAAACGCGGAATAACACAATTAACACCATAACCTATCATTACAGCACCAAATAAATTTAATGAAGATGCATCTGGTTTTATAGAATGAATTATTACTTTCCACCGAACAGCACGAATGTAATGAGATATGTAAAAAATAATAATATAAAATAAAAGCCATATTATAGATGTTTGGGCGATGAGTGTAAATGATTTTTTTAAATCAATCCCTCTAAAAGCAAGTATTAGAAAAATGATTGTCAGAATAACGGGCAGCACATACCCGCTAAATTTTTTCAGAAATTTTCTATGTTCTTTAACGGAGGTCAACAACACGAATTCCTTTTGGAGGATTAAAGGTAAATTTATTATCCGGTATATTTTGATTTATTGTAATATCTTCAAATTGAATGAAATAACACATATCTCCTATATCTGTGACTTCGAGTTTTGAAATCATATTATTATTATCTTTCCAGATTTTTATATCTTTCAAATCAAGCATACCTTCCTTCGGAATAAGTTGAATTATTTCTTCATTATCTTTTTTTGTCAGTTTAATGCTGCAAAGGGATGGATAATTATAAATTATTTTTTCTATTGAGTATACAGTTGGTTCATCAGAAAGATAACTAATTATAACCTGTTTTTGTTTTTGATTATAATTCCAAATAAATTCACCATTAGAAACAATTAATTGATTCTTTAATTCAACAACAAATTTATTTTTTTTCTTGTAATAAATTTTCCCTTTTAATGCTACAGAGTTTTTAACTGATGATTTACAATCTGTTTGGATAAAATTAGCTGTAAAATCTGTAATAGAATTAAACTTATTTTGAATTTTCTTTAAAGATTCAGCGCCACTTTGTGCATATAAAATTTGAAATGAAACCAAAAAGAAAAAAATCAGTTTCATAGAGACCTTAAAATTGTTTCGAGTTGTTCTTCATTTTCAACTATTACTTCGCGCGCTTTACTGCCTTCGGCAGGACCTACAATACCAGCTTGTTCAAGCTGGTCGACAATTCTTGCTGCACGCGAATAACCCAATTTTAATTTTCTTTGCAAAAGAGAAACAGAACCCTGCTGATGACGAACTACAATTCTTGCAGCTTCTTCAAACATTGGGTCAAGATCAGATAAAAAATTACTCATTTCTGCTTTTTTCTTTTCATAAAGAGAGGGCAGAAAATATCTTTTTGAATAACCTTTCTGCTGATAGATAAAATTTGTTACTCTTTCAATCTCTTCAGTTGTAATAAATGCATTTTGAATACGAATTGGTTTTGGCATTCCAGCCGGCAGGAAAAGCATGTCTCCGCTACCAAGCAATTGTTCTGCCCCATTCATATCAAGAATTGTTCGAGAATCAATTTTAGTTGCTACCTGATACGCAATTCTTGCACTGAAATTTGCTTTAATTACTCCGGTAATAACATTTACAGATGGTCTTTGAGTTGCAAGAATCAAATGAATTCCTACAGCACGTGCAAGCTGAGCCAAGCGAGCAATTGGTTCTTCGACTTCCTTGCCAGATGTCATCATTAAATCTGCAAGCTCGTCAATAATTACAACTATGTAAGGCAGTTTATGATGTTTGATTTCATCAGTATCATGAGGACGAGTTCTTGGATTGAGTACTTTTTTATTGTAATCAACAATGTTGCGTACACCGGCTTTTGCAAGTTTATCATAACGTTTTTCCATTTCATATTCAACTGCTTTAAGAGCAAGCAAGGCATTTGATGGAGTAGTTATAATTTCTTCTTCCAAATCTGGAGATACAGCAAGAAAATGCCTGCTCAATTTTTTGTAGAAAGACAATTCAATTTTTTTGGGGTCAAAAATTACGAACTTAACATCAGAAGGATGTTTGGAATAAATTAAACTATGGATTATCATATTAATGCCAACACTTTTCCCTGAACCTGTAGAACCAGCAATTAACAGATGCGGCATCTTAGCTAAATCTGTAATGTATACTTCACCTGAGATTGTTTTTCCAAGTGCAAGTGGAAGTTCTGCTTTTGAATCTTTTAATTTGCTTATCACAGATTTTGCACGAACAATAGATGATTCAGCATTTGGTATTTCAACTCCTATTGCACTTTTGCCCGGAATTGGTGCTATAATTCTTATTCCTCGAGCTGCAAGTGCTAAAGCAATATCATGCTCGAGACTAACAATTCTGCTAATTTTTACACCCGGAGCCGGAACAATTTCATAAAGCGTTACAACAGGTCCGGGTGTTACTGTTATATCTTCAATTTCTATATCAAAAAGTGCGAGCTTTTCTTTTAAGAGTTCAGCATTTCTTTTTAACTCACTCTCATGAATTTTAACTTCTTCGTCATCAGGTGTTATTAACAAATCTAAACTCGGCGGGTTATAATCAATCTCTTCATTCCATTGGTCTGGAAGCTCAGCTTCTTTTTCTATATCAACTGCTGGAAAAATTTCTTCTGTATCAATTTTTTCTGGCTTTTTAGTCTCTTGTTTTTTTGATTTTACTGGCTTTTCTTCTTCAGGAATTTTTTCTAATTCATCTTTTTTAATAATTCTAATTTTTGTCTCTGTTTTCTTTGTTTTTTTGTCTGTTTCATTTTCATCATGTTCTTCTAATTTTTCAATTTGATGATTTTTTATTTTAATTATACTATCAATAGAAAATCCTTCTTCATCCTCAGTTTCAGCTTCCTCTTTTTTAATTTCTTCTTTATAAAACTTCTTAATGAAATTAAGCAACGAAGCAAATTGAACATCAAATGAAATTATTAAAGTAATTATCATACCTGCAGATAACAAAATCAAACTGCCCAATCCGCCCATTAAATTGCTTAATGCAACACCAAAATAATCACCTACATTGCCAGAAAGTTCATAATAATCTTTCAATAATCCGAATTCTTTTGCATTTCGCAAGACACCAAAAAATGTTGAAATAAGGATTCCTACAACAAGGAAGAAATTAGTGAAGTAAACAGCTAATTTTGAATCTTCCCCTCTTAAAATTGTATAACCCCAAACAAAAAGAATAATTGGAAATATTAAAGAAAAATATCCAAGTGTTGAATGAATGAAAAAGTTAGAAACATAAGCACCAAAAATGCCAAGCCAATTATGAGTATGTGCTGCTTTTTCTTTTAATTCTGGATTAGCAAAAAAGATATTGAACAAGTCAGTAAAGCGGTAAGAAAAAAATGCATCGTCATAACGGGAATAAGAAAGTATACTCAAAAAAGTAAAAAGGGATAAGACTATTAAAAGTATACCCGAAATTTTTTTCTTCTTTTTAGGAGATATTACAAAAAATTCTTTTTCTTTATTATCATATGTATTTCTTTTTTTAGACATTATTCCAAAAACGACTTTTATATTAGAGTCTTTTAATAGAACCTGATACAAAATAAGGAATTACATCTGTTATTCCATATTTTGAACATTCTATAATGTCATCAAGAAAACCATTTTCTATTAGCAGTTTTCCATGTTCTGTTTCACTTAAAAATTCATATAAATTTTTTCCCATTTGTTTGCTCAAAGTTAAACTTGCAACAGCTGAATCAGAAAGTTGAATTTCATTATTTTGTGAATAAATTTCATTAATTAGCATGCCAGCACAAACTGCATCTTCAAGATTGAAAAACCCATTAGTTCCTGCACAAATAATTTCAAAATCAAGATTAAGATTTATCAGATGATTTGCTAGTGCAGGCAGATTCAATAAGCATCCAATAAATAAATTTTCACAGAACTTTGCCTTTACTATGCTTTTACTTCCATTTGTAGTAT
>CAZNFW010000017.1:28720-57044 GCA_964572725.1 uncultured Melioribacter sp. | reverse complement strand
GTGGAGGTGCGGGGAGTCGAACCCCGGTCCGAAGTTACCTTTCAATGAACGTCTACGCACATAGTCTGTCTTTTAAGTTTCATCCTGTTAACATCGACAGACAGATTTTAACAGGACTATTCCGTTTAGAATTTCGCCTTGTCTACACGGACACTCGACTCGGCTATCGTATCATTGACGACGCCCTATCAAATCCTGATACGAAAGGACTTGAAGAGCGGCTGCTGTTTTTTATTAAGCAGCTAAAGCGTAGTTATATTCGCCATTTATTTTTTTACCGCCGTTTAACGTGTCTGCGGTCAACACGGTGCGCAGTTCAAAGAACCAGTAACCCCGTCGAAACCACGTCACCCCCAAACTTTTAGATTAAAAACGGGGCTAATATTTTTTCAAGGATTCCACTTAATATCTTCTATACCATTAATATAATTTTCATACCTTGCAAGAACAAATAATAAATCCGAAAGCCTATTCAAATATACTTCAATTTGTGGATTAATTTCTACTTCTTTTATTAGTGAAACTACTTCTCTTTCTGCTCTTCTGCATACTGTTCTTGCTAAATGTAAATATGAAGCAGCTTTTGAACCTCCGGGCAAAATAAAATTTTTTAACTCGGGAAGTTTTTCATCATACTTATCAATCAAAGTTTCAATTCTTTTAGCAAAATTTTCATCTGTTCTAACAATTTTAACAGATTTATTATTCGGAGTTGCTAAATCTGCTCCAATAGTAAAAAGTTCGCACTGTATACTTCTTAATTCTTCCTTAAGTTCCTCAGATTTAGTTTCAGTAATTATAATTCCCAATAATGAGTTTAATTCGTCTACTGTACCATATGCTTTTATTCGCTGATTATCCTTCCAGACTTTTTCGCCTCCAAGCAGCGAAGTTTTACCCCCATCTCCCTGTTTAGTGTAAATTTTCATCTCTCAAATGGCAGTTTTGTTATTATTAAATTTATTTTTTTCTGATTCAGAATACATTCAAAATCCTGTTTATCCAAAAATTTCTTTCTTATTACTGCTAAACCAATTTTTTTATTTAATAATTCAGAATTTACAATGCTTGTAATTACTCCTGCATCTTCTTCCGCTGTATTAGTTATTTCACCCGGTAAAAAATTTTCATCGTTTTCAAAAACAACTCCGCACAATTTTCTTTGAACCTTATCATAAGTTTCAAGACGAGCAACTACTTCCTGACCAATGTAACAACCTTTAGTAAAACTTACTTCATTCAATAAATTAATTTCATGCGGATTAAAATTCATATTAATTTCTGCTGCATCAGGGATCCCCATTTCAACTCTATAAACCTGATATGCATCTTCTCCTACAAAATTCAAGTCAAATATACTTTTATTTTCAAGCACATAATCGATGAAATAATTAAAATATTTTTTCTCTAAAAGAATTTTATAAATGTTCAATCCATTTATTTCTTTATGCAAGAACAAATTAAATTGCAAATTATCATTCGTTATAGTAATAATTTTATTTTCATTTAATGAATGAATCCGTTCGTTTAATGAGTCAACAGGTTCGTTGAATATCATTGTTAAATATGAATCTGCTTGTGGTCCAATAATTTCAGCTATCACATATGATGAAGAAACATCTTCAGTTTCAATATCCTCTGTAATTATATATTTATTAATCCAATTAAATAATTTCTTTGTAGTGTCATGTAAAACTATCAGAATAAAATAATCATCCATTTTTAATAAAGTAGTTCTGTCAATTAATCTTCCCTTTTCATTTAAGAAAAGCGTATTTCTTTTCTCGGAAACCTGCATATTTTTCAAATCATTAGTAGAAATTCTATGCAGAAAATCAAGTGTATCTTTCCCTTTTAATTGAAAAACTACTGGATTAATTATCCTTATACCAACTCCATACCTCAGTGAATTATATTCTTCTTTAAAATTGTTAATTACCTTTATTATGGAATCATCACAAATACAATTTTTGAATTTATTTTTTAATATTTCATTTACATTTAACACAGAATATTCCTCCTTATACATAAATCCTCTAAAATTTTTTCTTGATGATTTTTGACAAAAAGTAATATATCACATAACAAAGTTCAGTACAAAATTGACGAGCAACTGCAAATTTAATATTTTCTAAACCAGCGAGGATTTCTATCTGTAATGTACAATTGTTTTTTTTCACTCCAGTAAAATGGAATTGAATCCCGTACTCTAATACGCATTGAATCTTCAATAAATCTATATTCATAATAATCGGGATATTTGTCATTATTAATATTTGCTAAAGTTCTCTTATGAACTATCCCGGTATAAGTTTCGAGCAAATGCGGTGGTTTACGCCATCCATCAACAAGAAAGAAATTATATTTTCTGTGACCCGAAATGATGCCATCTTCATAAAAAAGTTCAACATATTTTATATTCTTCGGTGTCCATGTTTTAATAGACATTTTGCTAAAGCCACCATGAATGGGGACTTCAGCTTCCCAGATTTTTTCAAAATTATTTTCTTTACACTCAAATAATGTCAAATAAAAAAATGCAGTTCCTAATTTTGT
Organism: uncultured Melioribacter sp.; assembly: GCA_964572725.1. Taxonomy (GTDB): domain Bacteria; phylum Bacteroidota; class Ignavibacteria; order Ignavibacteriales; family Melioribacteraceae; genus Rosettibacter. The sequence goes on along the minus strand of CAZNFW010000017.1, from coordinate 54,488 downwards.
GCTGTCAAGCGTAACAAAACTTGATTCATATCCTTGAACATTTTTTTTCTCAATAAATCTTTCAGATTCTTTTGAACGAGCTATTAAAGCAAGAATAAAATTCCCGCCGTCATTAAAATAAATTACTGCATTCTTAGGGACACCATAAATTGTAGAAGGTTCATTTTCAATCAAATAAGTTCCTGGAGGATAATTTTCCAGAATATATTCTTTTAATGCTATTGTATCGCATGGAAATCTATTCTTAGTTTGCTCTTTTGCAACATCGATATTGTACTCTCGTATTTCTCTTTCTTTATTAGTTGAAGTAGCTGCATCACCAGATTCCTTCTTTCCAGACGTGCATGAAATTAATAAAAGAGGAAGTAATAAAATTAAATTGTGTTTATTCATTTATTCCTCTTTATATATTAGATTTTTGAAAACTCATCAATAAAATAAGTAGAACTTAGAATTCCTTTTTCAAAATTTTCTATGTGAAAATGTTCATTTGGAGAATGAATATTATCAGTATCCAGACCTAATCCCATTAAAACTGCCGGGGCTTTTAATTGATTCATAAAATCTACAACTATTGGAATTGAACCGCCTTCGCGAGTAAAAACAGTCTTTCTTCCAAAAGCTTTTGACAGTGCTATTGATGCTGCTTTAACAGCTCTGCTATTTAATGGTGTTAAAACAGGATATCCATAATGAAGCATTTTAACATCAATCTTAATGCTCTTGGGTGCCAGACTTTTCAAGTAATTTGAAAAATCTTTAAATATCTTTTGTGGATTTTGATTTGGGACCAATCTCATACTAATTTTTGCAGATGCTCTTGATGGAAGCACAGTTTTCGCTCCTTTTTCTGTAAAACCTCCAACTATTCCATTGCAATCGAGAGTTGGTCTTACCCATAGTCTTTCTAAAGTAGAATAACCTTTTTCACCCTGAAGTTCTTTTAAACCAAGTTTTTGCGCAAATTTTTTATCAGAAAATTTGAGGCGTTTGAAATTTTCTTTTTCTTCTTTACTTAATTTTAAAACATCCTTGTAAAAATTTGGGATTGTAACTTTGCCATTTTTATCATGAAGTTTAGAAATAATTTTTGCAATTTCATTAATTGGATTTGCAACAGCCCCTCCAAAACTTCCTGAGTGTAAATCGGCTTTTGGACCAATAACTTCAACTTCGGTATATAAAAGTCCTCGCAAACCATAAGTAATTGTCGGGACACCTTTATCATACATACTTGTATCAGAAATTAAAATTGCATCGCATTTTAAAAGTTCTTTATTATTCTTGATAAATGAGTACAAGTTTTCGCTGCCAATTTCTTCTTCGCCTTCTATAACAAATTTTACATTTAATGGAAGGGAGCCGAGAGTTTTAAAAAATGCTTCCACACTTTTTATATGAACAAAATGCTGTCCTTTATTGTCGTTTGCACCACGAGCCCAAATTTTCCCATCATGAATTACAGGCTCAAAAGGCGGATTATTCCACAAATCGATTGGGTCAACTGGCTGAACATCATAATGACCATAAATTAATAATGTTGGTTTTCCCGGAGCTCCAAGCCATTCACCATAAACAATTGGATGTCTATTTGTTTGAAAAATTTCTACTCTCGACATTCCTGCTTCTTTTAATTTATTAGCTGTAAATTCTGCACATCTGTTTATATCTTCTTTATGAGATTCAAGTGTACTTATGCTTGGAATTTTTAAATATTCTATTAGTTCATTAAGATAATTATTCAAGTTGGAATTTATATAATTTAGAACTGCTTCCATAAAACCCCCAATATTTTATAAAATTAATTAAGTAATTTTTTGTGTTCAAATTTACATTGCATTTAATCGGTATTCAAGTAAATAAGTATTCAAATTTCAATTTGCAGTATAAAGTTGGTAAATTTAAGAAAGTAATTTTCATTGCTCACAGAAATGATATTGATAAAATACATATTAAAGAATCATATAGCTCCATTTTTCTTTTCTGTAATTACTCTTATATCAATATTTCTATTACAGTTCCTGATGAAATTTGCAGATAGACTGGTTGGGAAAGGATTAAGTTTATGGATTATAATCAAGTTAATTGTCTACAATTTAGCATGGATGGTTGTGCTTGTAATTCCAATGTCCGTACTCGTTGCAGTATTGATGGCTTATGGGAATATGTCTCAGAATAACGAGATTACAATATTAAAAGCAACCGGCATTAGTTTATACAAAATGATGGTGCCAACATTTATTGCAAGTATAATTCTCGCATTAATGCTTATATATTTTAATAATCATATTTATCCGGATGCAAATCATGCAGCAAGGTTATTGATGGAAGATATATCAAGACAAAAACCCACACTTTCTCTTGTTCCCGGAGTTTTTTCACAAGATGTTCCAAATTATTCAATACTTGCTCGAAAGGTTGATGCACATACAAATGAATTAGAAGATTTAACAATTTATGATTATTCAGAATTACCAAAAGTAAATATTGTAACAGCATCAAAAGGAAAAATTTATTTATCAAAGAATCAAAAAAAATTAATAATGGATTTGACAAATGGTGAAATCCACGAAACAGATAATACTAATTCTGTAGAATACAGAAGATTAAGATTTCAGCGGCATAAAATTGCAATGCCTGCAGAACAATTCACATTCGAGCAATCTGCCCCTGGCGGACCGCGCGGGGATAGAGAATTGGGTGCTAAAGAAATGCTAAAAATTGTTGACAGCTTAAATGTATTTCTAACTCAATATGAAAATGAACTGAATAAAAAAATTTCTGATTTAATTAAAAAAAATTTTTTAGATAAAAAATATATTGGAACAGATTATTATTCAAAATTTATTTACATACGTGCGCAGCAAAGAATAAAAGCTGATGAAAGTTCTATATTAAATACTCTATATAGAATAGATTATTATAAAAAAGAAATTAATCGTTACTGGGTTGAAATTCATAAAAAATATTCATTGCCATTTGCATGTTTGATTTTTGTATTAATTGGAGCACCACTCGGAACTATGACACGAAAAGGCGGATTTGGAATGGCAGCAGGTATAAGTTTGATATTCTTTTTAATCTACTGGGCTTTTTTAATCGGAGGTGAAAAATTAGCTGACCGTGGACTTTTATCTCCTTTCTGGGGAATGTGGAGTGCAAATATTCTTTTAGGTATTCTTGGAATTATTCTGACAATAAAAAGTGCAAGAGAAAAAATTACTTTAGATTTCAGCTTCATAAGAAAATATGTTCCTCAATCATGGCTAAAACCAGAAGAAGAATATGAAAATAATTGACCGATATCTTGTCAAACAATTCTTACAATCAACATTTTTTGGTTTGATTGCTTTTAGTCTGCTATTTGTTGTAATTGATATGATGGAAAAGCTTGGGGACTTTATTGACCAAAATGTAGACACAAATATAATTGTTCAATACTACATTGTATTTACACCAGAAATTATTCGATTAATGACTCCAGTATCAGTTCTTCTTGCAAGTCTTTTTACAGTAGGTAAATTATCCAATCAAAATGAATTAACTGCTATTAAAGCCAGCGGGATTAGTTTCTATCGTTTTATCATTCCATTTTTTATTACTGCTTTTATTATCAGTCTTTTTTCTGTTTACTTTGGCGGATACATTGTCCCAATGGCAAATAAACACAAAGTTTTTATTGAACAAACTTATTTGAAAAAAGGAATTGTTAATTTTGGCAGCAATATTTATTTCCAGGATACTAAAACAAGAATAGTAACAATAAATATCTACGATATTGCAAATGATCAGGCAAATCAAGTCAGCATTCAAGAATTTGATTCAAAAGATAAAACAAAATTAATTGAAAGAACTGATGCATTTAGAATGAAATATGATACTGCGAAAACATGCTGGATACTTTACAATGGAATTAAAAGAACTTTTAATGATACAAGTGAAACAATAGAAAAATTTGTTGTCAAAGAATTTTATGGATTAAACTTTTTGCCTCAGGATGTAATAAAAAAACAAATGAAGCCGGAAGAATTATCGCTCCCTGAATTATCTGAATTAGCTAATGAGCAAAAACGAACAGGAAACGACCCGACACAAATTCAAATTGAATATCAATCAAGAATTGCATATGCATTTTCGAGTGTAATTGTTGTTTTATTTGGGTTGCCAATTTCAGCTGGAAGAAGGAAAGGCGGACTTGCATTACATTTTGGAATTAATCTTTTAATAACATTTATTTATTTAGTTTTTATGAAAGTAAGTCAGGCATTCGGAAAGAATGGAATTTTAGACCCTTTCATAACCGCATGGTTTTCAAATTTCATATTTCTGATTGCAGCAATTTTTAATATTAAAAGAGCAATGAAATAACCAACTATATTTATTTTCTTACTAAAGAAAATTTACTTAATAAAGCAAGATGCTATTTGGATTTCAATTCAAACACTCCATCCCAATTTTCATCTGGAGGATTTTTTAAATAAAACTCACAACGATTTACATAAACTTTTGAAGGATAATCTTTTAATTTTTCATAAGAGCGTCTAAAATAATCTAATGCTGCTTCAAAACTTCGATGCTTATATAATTCTATCCCTTGAAAATAAAAATCCATATTTTCTATAGCATCTTCTGCTTTTTTATCTCCTTTCATGCTAATTAATTCATAAATTGCAGTTGGTTTTGTTTTTCCTTTAACTCTTACCACATCAAGATAACGAACAAGAAATTTATCTTTTATTAATTCATAAGTTGATTCACTAATCATTATGCTTGTGCCGTATTCCTTATTTGCACCTTCAAGTCTCGAAGCTAAATTTACATTATCTCCCAGAACTGTGTAATCAAATCTTTTTTCGCCTCCAATATTTCCAACAATTACTTCACCAGAATTAATTCCAATTCTAATGTGAATAGAAGATTCAGTTTTGTTCGCCCATATTTCTCTCAATTGAGCAAGTCTTGTTTGCATTTGCAATGCAGTAAGACAGGCTTTATAAGCATGGTCTTTTACTTCAATAGGAGCACCCCAGAATGCCATAACAGCATCGCCAAGATATTTATCAAGTGTTCCATCGTTAGCAATAATAATTTCACTCATTTCATTCAGAAATTGATTTATAAAACTGACAAGTTCTTCGGGCTGCTTATTTTCTGCAAATGTTGTAAAGTTTGCAATATCACTAAACAATACAGTTAAATTTTTCTTTTCTCCTCCCAATTTTAATTTCTCTGGATTTGAAATTAGTTCATTAACAACTGTTTTGCTAACATAATGACTGAACATTCCTTTAATTAAAACATTTTGCTGTCTTTCTTTTAGAAAATGATAAGCAGTGCTTGAAAAATATCCAATTACAATTGCAAGCGATGGACTTACAATTGCCATTACTAATTTTTTTTCGACAAAATAAAAAACACTTAATTGGTATAATAAATAAATGCTTAAGACAACAACAATAAAATTGAGCAGCTCGATTAACAAACCAATATGTAATTTTATTTTTCTGAGAAATGATGTTAAAAGAAATGAATAAAGAGTAAGCAAAACAATCATTAACAGTTCGCCAAAATTTGATTGTTTATATAAAAAATCCCCTCTTAAAATATTTTGAATGATATTTGCATGGAATTCAACTCCATAAATTAAGTTATCACCCTTTTGTTTCCCTTTTGCAAAAGAAATTGGAAGTATATCCCGGTCTTCGGGCATTGTTGAACCAATTAAAACGATTTTATCCTTAAACTTATTTGAATATAACCAACCTCCATCAGGATTATCCCATGTATTTATATCCTCTCCAATTTCTATTTCATCAACAGTTTTAAATTCACTGTCATCAAGCACATCAATTAATTTAATGCGAGGAAAAGTTCCGCTTGGCCCATAAAAATTTATCAGTATACTGTTTTTATCAAATTGAGGAATTAATTTGTCTGATATTTCAAAAAATTCACCTTTGCGTTTTGCTGTAAATGAGTTCGGGAAATCATAATATTTATTTAAAACAGCAAACCCAAAACTTGGGATTAATTTATTCAACACACTATAATGAACATAAGGGACATATCTTCTAAATACACCATCATTATCTGCAGGTACCTGAACTATTCCAATTGAACTGTCAGCATTAAAAAAATAATTACCAAAATTTTCATTGAGATTTGTTATAAAGCTTTTGTTTTCTTCAAAAAGTTTTTCCTGTTCAATATCAATTTTACCTGCAAGAACTACTTTTTTAGATTTTCTAATTGCATCAATCATAAGCGAATCATAAACTGGAGAAAATTGGTCGCTGCTTGTAAAATTAATATCAATTCCAATTGCTTTAACACCTGCTTTTGTAAGATTATTAATTACTTTTGCAAAAATAAATCTTGGCCATGGCCAGCGATTATATGGAGGTGGAATTTGTTCATAAGCATCCTGAGTTATGTCAACAATTATTACATCTGAAGAATCACTTATGTCAATTGGTCCTCTTTCTAAAAATCTTCTGTCTATTAATTTTAGTTCTAATTCTTTTAGAGGAGAAATTGGGAGCAGATAATCCTGTGTTATAACAATAGTAAGAACAGCAGCAAAAATAATTATTAAAACCTGCTTTAAAAGCTCATTAATAATTCTTTTGCCGCTGTTTATAAAGTTATAAAACATAGCGTGTGGTTAAACCAATAATTGAATTAGTAGATTTTCCCGGGAATCTGAAAATTCTTGCCTGAAAAGCAAGGTTAAGATTACCGATTAAATTGTAATCAGCAATAAATTCAAGTGCCTGCCTTTTATAATCTCCAAAGCTTGGACTAAGATTAGCCGAAAGAATTAATTTATTCTCAATTAATTTATACTTGGCTCCTGCTGTTAATGTAAAATATTTGAATTGAGAGTTACCAATTTCTGTAGAACTGTAGAGTATTTGAAATACAGAGTTCAAATTATTTTCCCAGAAACTATTCACCGAAAATGAAATTGAATTAAACTTCGCATCATAGTTTCTTAAGCTTTTATCATCTCTTTGCTGAGTGGATAATGACAATGAAGCACTATGACGAACATATAATTTCAGGTCATACGATAAAAGAAATGTAAATCGATTTGTAATATCATCAATAATATATAGATTAAACAAAGTATCTCTAATACTCAAACCATTATTATTTTTTTTGCGATAATATCCAATGCTGATATTCGGGAAATTTAATCTTGTAAATATTGAGGCAACAGCACTAAATGTTTCGTAAGTTGTAGTAGCAATTTTTGTTTTTTGAAGATTGTCTTCTAATTTTTCATAACCAACAGAAAGAAAAAATCTATTATCGAACATTCTTATCTGATCTGCAAAATTAAATCCTTGTATATCTGTTTGAAGAAATGACTGTCCAAGGGAAAAATAATCGTTCCCTCTGTAAATGTATGAAGCCTTTAATGAGTTATTGAAATAGTTTATGTTTAATGCTGCCTCGCCTGCAAGCGATGCTAATTTTTGAGGATTCAAAGGGCCAATATACTGGTTTACAGTTATAAATTTCCCAAGAATCTTTTTAATTGTTTTAATCTGGTCAGGATCAATATCAAAAGCAGAACCTTCTCCAAATATTGAATCTATTTTTGCATCTGATAATGTACCGGAGGAAATATCTTTATTAAAAATACTTAAAGCTGCCTGAGACGTAAACAATATATTTCTATCATCAATTGCAAACATTAAATCTGTTCCAAAGACAGCATTTTCCTGTGGCCGTGATGCAAACTCAACCGAATTCGGGTCATCTTTCGAATGTAAATATGTGAATCCTAATTGAAAATTTTCACCACTTCCAAATGATGGACGGACTACAAAAATATTTCTTTTGTAAGTTCCATATTTAATTTTGCCATAGGGATAACCGTATTTGCTTTCATTTATTTTAATAACATCATAAGCAAGAGGAGCTTCTTCTCTTCGATAAGTTTCTAATAAAGTTCCTTCTATTTTTCTTTCTGTTTCTCCAAAAGCAGTATGAACATTTAACACACCTAAATTTAATTCACCATTAAATCCTCTCACTCTTTTGCCATTCATAATTAAATATGGAAATTGAGGATATGAGTCCCCAAGTTTCAAATTCAATAAATCTCCATTGCTAATTGTCAATGTATAACGATTGTATGGCTGCAAGTAATTTTTTTCTTCGGAAGTAACATACACTTGTCCACTAAATAGCCATTGTTCAGATGTTAATTTAGCTTCTGCACTAAAATTATTATACCATGTTGATGCAGTATTATAGTTTTCATTTCTTGATTCTGCTCTAAGATGACCATTCACATTCCATCTTCTTACAATTTTCTCCGATACTTCTCTTGTAGCAATTAATATATTTCTTTTATAAGTATGGAATAAATTTCCTTCATTATCATAAACTTCAATTCTTACTTCTGCTGGACCATATTTTATATCACCAATATTTTCTCCATTTAATACTATCAAATCTTCTGCAATCAACTTGTTTTGTGATATGTCATTACCATTTAAAAAAACTTTTGTCCTGGTAACATCAATATTAGAGGGCGCTCTAATGAAAGAAACTGATATCAAAAAGTTTTCTCGAGTTAAAACTTCTCCTTCTTCTGGACTTAATATAAGAATTTCTTTTCCCTTCTCTGTTTCGCCTTCAATAGCTAATTGAAATGGTGAAGTCCCCTGTTCTATGCCAGTTGGATAAGTTTCGGTAGTGCCATCTTTTAGATTAATTATAAAGTAATATTCAAGTGTTGGCGGTTTGACATCTTCAGAAGGAATTGTAGTTGCAGCAGTAATTCCTGTTATCTGCATTTCTCTTTTTGTAAATTCATTCTTATCAAAAAATCGGTAAGCTAATTCAATAGAGGAAATGTTCTCGCCGGAAATTAAGTCTACAGAAATATTTATTGGATTATTCATCCTGGCGTCACTGATTTTGACATTCAGGATATAATTAATTTCCTGTGAATAAATTAAATTAATATTAAAACACATTATAAAAAGAAACAAAAAATTTTTTTTATTCATGTTAATCTCTACTTGTTTATTAACATATCAATTACTTAAAAATTATTCTTCAGGTGCGTAATATTCTATTTCAACATTTCCTTGATTTGTTCTAATTATCAATTTCTTAACATTTGTTTTCTTTGTTTCCTCAGATTTATTTTTTTCTTCATCCGTTTGTGGATGAAAATCAAAAGTACCATCAGATGTTATAACAACTGTATTTCCAGCCGATAGTGTTCCTTCTCCACCTTGTGGTCCTAAAAAATTTAGTAAAGCACTCCCAGAATCTAAAGACATTGTAAATGTACTGTCTTCGCTGTAGTCAATAAATCCATTTGTTCCTCTTATAGATGCAACAACAGTAGGGGTTGTAAATTTAAACTCCTCATCTTCCGATTGTTTTTTAATATCAAAACCAACAAGACCTTGCTGAATAAATGTATTCTTATTCAGGATTCTTTCTTTTTTATCTCCATAAATATGAAGTATAGAATTTTCACGTACACGAAGTAAACCTGAACCATCAGTAAAATAAATTAATGCTAAAGATTTTGTACCGGTTTTAATTTCATTCCCATTATTTAGTATCAATCCAATAATAGCTTTTTCCCAATTTGTTTGCTGAGTTGATTTTCTGTAATTAACATCTTTATGAACTTTTTTAACCAGAGCTACTGGATTATCTGGTGGATTTATATTATTCTCTTTGGTATTTGTTTTATCAGATGAAAAATTTATCATCACCGGGAATAATAAAAATAATGACATAAGTTTTATTTTCATTTTAATTACCCTCCTAAAATTTATCTGCCGCTAAACTGAATATTAATTACAGCATTAGCATTTTGTTCAAGATAATTTAATATTCTTACAAAATCAGAAAAGACTAAAATATTTCCATTTTCATCAGTAAAATGAATTTGTTCGGCACTAATTTCACCATTTTTTAATTTCATTATAAAATTTTCATCTAATTTCCCAGTTAATAAATCAGCAAGCCGAATTAAATCTGGATTAATTACTTTTTTTGCACCCTGGCTTTGATTTTGTATAGCTTGATTTTCTGTACTCTGATTTCCAATGCTTTGATTTTCTATTTTCTGATATCCTATTCTTACTCTAACTGGATTACTCATTAATTCATCAATCCCGCTTGGACGATGAATAACCGCTTTAACAGCCAACACAATAACAGTATCGGTTAGCAGTTCACGGTCTAAATAATCTATTAAATTAATATTTGTTATTTTGCCTACATCTTTATTATCAACAAGAAGAGTTCCTGATTTCAGAGTTTGTTCTTCAGACTCACCTGATTTAAAATAATTTGCAAGTACTTTATAACTTGTTGCTCCCACTACCTCATTCCAAGATACCACTATGGAACCTATATCAGTAATTACATCGTTGTTTTGCGGCAAAATTATTTCGGGAGGCAATGGATTCAAAAATACTAATTGCTCTTCATCACTATCTAATTGTCTACCCTGTACATCATAAAGGATAAATTTTAATTGAAATATTCCGCTGGGTTTACCTCTTTCTAAAATTTCTTTTGTTAAATCAGAATTGTAAGAACTGGTTTCTATAGCAATATCGTTCATTTCACCAATTTCATCATTAAAAAAAGTTCTTGCTTTAAATGGCTTTGTTCTGAACCTTCCAACTTCTTGAAAACCTGCTCTTTGGTCCTTCATCCATAAAAATATTCCTTCAACAATTACTTCCATTCCAGGCGGGTTAATTGTTATCTGTACCATTCTGGGTTGATTTTCAAGATTCTGTTCTACAGCAAATGCTGCAAAATCAATTGTGGATAAATCAGCAAAAATATTCAAATCAATTGTTGCATTTTGAGCTTTGATTCCATTAGCATCAATGATAAAAATTAATAAAATTGTAAAAAGTATATAAACAATACGCATAATTCCTCCCTTAATTTATTGAGAGTCCGGAACGAGAGTAGAATTGTGTCAACAAAAAGTAATTATTTATTTAGACTTACTCAAGAATAATTTGCTGATTAGATAGTAATTATAAAACATAATTTGCAGTTTATCACAAAACAGTTTTTTTAAATTCTTAAAACAAATTGACTTTTTATAAAAAAGTTTATCGATGATTTTGCCATTTGTATTTATGTTGATTGGAGATGAATCATAAAAGTAAAGGCTTTCTATTCCCTCATTATTTTAAAGATTCATTCATTAACTTTTGGAAACACACTATGATTTTAGTGTAATTTTATCTGGGCTTAATTAGAAACGGGAAGTTTATTAATGTATTTAAATCTCAAAAATGAATAAAAGAAAATGCCCCTAATAAGAAGAAATTGTTTTTACACAAATAAATATCGTTATTTTATTTAGACAGAAATAAAATCAATTAACTTTTTGTTCTTTATCTGGATTAATGAAGCCAAACTGCGGGGATGGCTGCAAATCGATATTTATCTCACCGAATCGCGCTTCATACTTTTCAATATTATCTTTCAAAGCTCTCATCAACATTTTGGCATGTTGCGGAGTAGTAATAATTCTTGCTAAGACTTTTGCTTTTGGTACACCAGGTACAACACGAGTAAAATCAATTATAAATTCCGCAGGTGAATGTGTAATAATTGCTAAATTAGAATAAATTCCCTCAGCTTCTTTTTCACCAAGTTCAATATTAATTTGTTGTGGTTTTATTTCATCGTGCTCCATTTTCCCCTCACTATTCTGAAATGAAATTTATTATTTAATTAGACATAAAAATGCCCGCACTTTAAATAAAATGCGGGCACAATCAAAATTATTTTCTATACTGGTCAGCTTTATTGAATGCTTCTTCAGATTTTTCTTTCATACCAAGATTTGCATAAACTTTACCAAGAAGTTCCCAGATAGTAGGTTCTTGAGGATTAACTGCTAAATACTTTTCGAGATAAGGAATTGCAGCATTAAATTTTTCTTTGTATGCATCAGAAACTTCTCCTTTTTCTTCCATTTCTTCTCTCATTTTTGCACCCCAGCGAATGTAGGTAACAGCAAGATTATAAACAGCATTGGTATAATCAGGGTCAATTTCGATTGCTGCTTTAAATTGTTTTTCCGCTTCTTGATAATTATCTGCATTTAACAAAAGCACACCGTAGTTGTATCTGTAAAATTTATTATTTGGTTCTTTTTCAACTCCTGTTTTGAATGCACTCATAGCAACATCTAATTTATTTGCAGCTATGTATGCATTGGAGATTCTCAATAATATTTCTCCATCATCAGGATATTTAGTTCTTCCCTTTTCAAGGACTTCAATTGCTTTATTGAAATTTTCAAATGCTTGAATACTATCAGCAGGATTTTTTGATACTTTGTAGTTATCCATTAATTGATTGCCTTTTTCTGTATAAATTTGTCCGAGCATAGCAAAAGCTTCCGGGGCAGTACCAATGTTAACCAGCTTTTCAAGCGGAGCAATTGCATCATCAATTCTATTGAGATTAAGATAGGTATATACCAGGTTAATATATCCTCCAGCAGAATCTGGTTCACACATAATTGAGTAATTAAAACTTTCTGCAGCTTTTTCGAAGAAAAGTTTCATAGAATCCTGGTCTGCAGTTTTAGTTGCTTTGTTGAAAAAGTTTACACCCTTATTAAAGCCAGTTGCCCAATAATATTTTTTTGAATCATTAATTGCCTGCTCGAATTTCTTGCTTATAGACAAAGACTTATCAAAAGCTTCTAGCATTTTTGGAATATCTCCTTCTTCACCATAGAGATAACCCAGTAAATACCAGCCTTCATCGCTACTTGGATTTTTTTGAACTTCTTTTAATAAAGTTTCTTTAGCTTTATCATATTGCTTTTGGTTGATATAGAGTTTTGCACCTGTTAATTCAGCGGATGCACATTGGAATGCGGTAATTCCCAATACCATTCCTAAAATACTTAAATAAATAAGTGCTTGTTTCATTGATTCTCCTAAATTAAAAAATATGTAAAAATATATATCGAAAAATAACCAATTTCAATTTCGCAAGTCAAGGTTAATAATAAAAAACCCTGGATAAATTCCAGGGTAAAAAATTTTAATGAAATTAATTATTAAACTTCCATAATTTCTTTTTCTTTATGTTTAATTAGCTCATCAATTTTGACAATATGTTCATCTGTAATTTTTTGAACTTCTTTTTCTGCTTCTTTTAATTCATCTTCCGTAAGTTCTTTATTTTTTTCCATTTTTTTCAAATGGTCATTAGCATCTCTTCTTACATTTCTAAGTGCTATTTTTGCATCTTCTCCAAATTTTTTAACAAGTTTAACTAATTCTTTTCTGCGTTCTTCTGTAAGCGGTGGTATTGGAATTTTAATATTTGTTCCATCACTTACCGGATTTAAACCAAGTTCCGAAGCAAGTATTGCTTTTTCAATAACACTTACCATGCTTTTATCCCATGGTGTGATAGATAGTGTATGAACATCAAGAACAGATATATTACCAACCTGATTCAAAGGAGTCATAGTTCCATAATAATCTACTTTAATTCCATCTAAAAGTGCTGTTGTAGCTTTGCCAGTTCTTATTTTTGCAATTTCATTTCTAAAAGCTTCTATTGTTTTATCCATTCTTTGTTTGGCATCTTTAATAACTTGATTATTAATCATGGCTGCCTCGCTGTTTTGGAAATAATTTTATTTTGAAGAAAAATTTCCGACTGATGTTCCAACATTTTCACCAGTAACTACTTTCAATAAATTATCTGGTACATCCATATTAAAAACAACAATTGGTAAATTATTTTCCTGACACATGCTAATTGCAGTGAGATCCATAACTCTCAAATTCATCTTAAGAACATCCAGATAAGATATTTGTTCGAACATATTTGCATGTGGATTTTTTTCAGGGTCAGAATCATAAACACCGTTAACTCTTGTTCCTTTAAAAATTGCATCTGCTTCAATTTCTACAGCTCTTAATGTCGCTGCAGTATCAGTACTGAAATAAGGATGACCAGTTCCTGCTCCAAAAATAACAACTCTGCCTTTTTCAAGATGTCGAATAGCTCTTCTTCTAATGTAAGGTTCTGCAACCTCTTCCATTTTAATTGCAGTCATTAATCTTGTAAATATTCCTTTATTTTCGAGAGCATTTTGCAATGCCAAGGAATTAATAATTGTTGCAAGCATTCCCATCTGGTCGCCAGTTACTCTATCAATTCCCTGAGATGCAGCATTTAATCCTCTGTAAATATTTCCTCCGCCAATTACAATTCCAATTTGAACACCAAGGTCATGAACCTTTTTTATCTCATCAGCGAAATAATTAAGAATTTTTGGGTCAATACCAAAAGCCTGATCCCCCATCAAAGATTCACCGCTCAGCTTTAGAAGTATTCTCTTATATTTCAAATTAGGATGCATAAATTTTTTATGAATTCTTGTAAGTCAATATAAAAAAAAAGGTCTTATTAAGAAATAAGACCTTTTACAATTACTTCTTTTCGTCGCTTAAATGAAAGCGTTTAAATCTTACCAGTTTTACCTGTGTATTATTTTTCTTATTAAATTCATCGATAAGATTTCCAACTTTCTTAGTATTATCTTTAACAAAAATTTGTTCAACCAGACAATTTTCTTCGTAAAACTTATTTAACTTACCCATAGCAATTTTTTCGAGGACTTGTTCAGGTTTTCCCTCTTTACGAGCGAGTTCTTTATAAATCTCAAGTTCTTTTTCTATAACAGATTTGTCAACTTCTTCTCTATAAATTGAAATAGGTCTCATTGCGGCTATTTGCATTGCAATATCTTTCAAAATTGGCTGCAGTTCAGAAGTTTTATCTTGAGGTACATTTTCTGCTGAGACAATTACACCAAGTTTAGAGCCGTGATGAATGTAATCTACAATTAGACCATTTTCAACATTTTCAAATGCAAATCTTGATATTTCTATTTTTTCGCCAATTTTGCCTATTAAAGCATTTAGTTCATCTTGAACATTTTTCCCATTCATTGATAATTGCAATAATGAACTTATATCAGCAGGTTTATTTTGAACAAGTGCATCGAGGACAAAATTTGCAAAATTGACAAAGTCTTCGCTTTTAGCCACAAAATCTGTTTCACAATTAATTTCAACAATAACTGCAGAACTGCCGTTATTAAAAACACGAGTTAAAATCAAACCTTCATTAGCTGCTTTCTCTGCTCTTTTTGCAGCAACAGCAGCTCCTTTTTTTCTTAGCAGTTCTATAGCTTTTTGAAAATCACCATTAGCTTCTTCAAGAGCTTTTTTGCAGTCAACCATTCCTGCGCCGGTTTTTTCTCTTAATTCCTTTACTTGAGTTGCACTTATTGCCATAATCTATTCTCCATTTTCAATTTTAATTTTCCTGTGAAGAATTTTCCTCTTTTACATTTTGATTTTGTTCTAAGTTAGCTTGTTTAGATGCAGAAGATTCTGTTTTTCGTTTGGGTTCACCTTTTTTATCATCGTTATTAAATTTTACTCTTCTTATTCTTCCTTTAGTCTGTTTCTTTTCGGGTTCCTGTTGTTCCTGCTCTTCAGTCACTTTCTTTTCTCTTTCTTTTTCCGCAACTTCCTGAGCCCTTAATTCTTTTGCTTTTGCATTACCTTCTATAACTGCATCTGCAATAACTTTTGTAATAATTTCAATTGCACGAGATGCATCATCATTAGCTGGAATAACATAATCAATTGGGTCAGGGTCACAATTAGTATCAACAATTGCAAATACAGGAATATTTAATCTCACGGCTTCTTTAACGGCAATAGCTTCTTTTTTAACATCTACCACATATAATGCACCCGGCAGTTTTGTCATTGTTTCAACACCATCAAGGACTTTTCTTAATTTATCTTTTTCTCTTGTTAAAACCAGTCTTTCTTTTTTAGTTATTTTTTCAAACGTACCATCACTTTCCATTTTTTCGATATTTTGAAGTCTTTTAACACTTTTACGAATAGTAGCAAAATTTGTAAGCATTCCACCAAGCCATCTTTCACTTACCCAGTTTGAATCACATCTTTTTGCTTCTGCTGCAATTGTTCCTTTTGCTTGCTTTTTAGTCCCAACAAAAAGCACTTTTTTACCTTGTGCAACTATTTCAGTTATGGCTTCAGCTGCACGGTCAATAGCTTGTTGTGTTTTTTTAAGGTCAATAATATGAATCCCATTTTTTTCCATAAAAATGTAAGGTTTCATTTTGGGATTCCAACGGCGTGTCAGGTGACCAAAGTGTGCACCTGCTTCAATTAAATCTGTAAGTTGTACTCTTGGCATATTTTTCTCCTGTTTTATCTTCTACTCTCATCTTATCCTCCATGCATTAAGCAGTGGCTGGGATAAGTTTGCTTTTCATCCCAGATTAATGGGACACAGGAAGCAAATACGAGAGTATGAATGGTTAAATAAATTAGTTGATTATCTCTTAGAGAACTGGAATCTCTTTCTTGCTTTTTTCTGTCCGTATTTTTTACGTTCGACCATTCGCGGGTCACGCTTCAATAAACCTTCTGCTTTTAATAATGGTCGTAAATCAGGATTAATATCTTCAAGTGCACGTGCAATTCCAAGTCTTATTGCATCAGATTGACCAGAAACCCCACCTCCCGAAACATTTGCAAAGACATCATACTTACCTAATGTTTGTGTAACTACAAAAGGCAGCAAAATGTTCTCTCGATGTTCTTTAAGTGGAAAATAATTTTCAAACTCTCGTTCATTAATTGTTACTTTGCCAGAACCATTTCTTAAATAAACTCTGGCAACTGCATTTTTTCTTCTACCGACAAATATTTTATCTGCCATCAAATTACTCCGTTATAAACTTAATATTTCAGGTTTTTGAGCTGCATGAGGATGATTTTCACCAGCATAAACTTTCAATTTCTTAATTAATTTTCTTCCAAGCCGATTTTTAGGTAACATCCCTTTTACTGCATGTTCAATAACAAATTCAGGTTTAGTAGCAAGCAGCTCTTGAAAGCTTTTGATTTTAACTCCACCTGGATACATTGTATGCCAAAAGTATGTTTTCAGGTTTTCTCTTTTACCTGTAACACGTACTTTATCGGCATTAATCACGATTACAAAATCGCCTGTATCCATGTTGGGTGTAAATACAGGTTTATGTTTACCCCTGATAATTCTTGCAACTTTTGCAGCCAATCTGCCTAAAACCTGATCCTTTGCATCAACGATATACCATTTCCGATTTGCTTCTTCAGGTTTAATGAACTTGGTAATCTTTTCTTGCTTCAAGATATCCTCCAAATACAAAAATATATTTTTCAAAGGTTTCAAATATATTTCTATAGTCTTAGAATGTCAAGAAATTCGAAATTTTTAATTTATTATTTAGTTTTTAATGAAAAATTACATGCCATTAATCAAAATTTTCAATTCATAATGTTATTTTTACTATAAAATAAAAATAAAATATGACTCCTCAGGAAGTACTAAAAAAATATTTCGGCTTTGAGGAATTCAAACCTGCACAAAAAGAAATAATTGAAGCTATTCTTAATGGAGAAAATGTTTTAGCCGTTCTTCCTACTGGAGGGGGAAAATCAATTTGTTATCAAGTCCCTGCTATTCTTGCAAATTCTTTTTCAATCGTAATTTCACCTCTCATTGCACTTATGAAAGATCAGGTAGATACAGTAAATAAAAAATTTAAGGTTGCAGCATTTATAAACAGCACTTTATCACAAAAAGAAATAAATAATGTATTAAATGAAATTTCAAATGGAAAAATAAAATTACTCTACCTATCACCCGAAAAACTGGATAACCTTAATTTTGCAGAAACATTAAAGCAGCTTTCACCTTCTTATCTATTTGTCGACGAAGCTCACTGTATTAGTGAATGGGGTCACAATTTCAGACCGAGTTACAGAAAAATCAAACAATTTGCTGATTATACGGGAATTACAAAAATTTCAGCTTTCACGGCAACAGCAACTGAAGATGTCCGCAAAGATATATTAGAACAACTTGGAATATTAAATGCAAAAGTTTTTATTCACGGTTTTGAAAGAAAGAATCTAAATCTTAATGTAATTAAAACAAAAGAGAAAAAAGAAACATTGTTAAAACTAATAACTCCCTCATCCATACCAGCAATTATTTATACAGCAACTAGAAAATTATCTGAAGAAGTTTATGAATTCTTAAAAAACAATAGAATTAATTGTGCTTATTATCATGCAGGATTAAATCCCGAAAGAAGAAGAATTGTTCAGGATGATTTTCTCGAAGGCAGAATAAATCTTATTGTTGCTACTAATGCTTTCGGTATGGGAATTGACAAAAGTGATATTAGAACGGTCATACATTTTAACATGCCTGCTAATCTTGAAAATTATTATCAGGAAATAGGCAGAGCTGGGAGAGATGGAAATCAATCAAATGTTTTTTTATTGTTTGATGAAAACGATATAGCGATACAAGAATACTTTATTAAAAATTCTTACCCTCAAAGAAAGCAAGTTGAATTAGTTTACAATGCAATTTGTGACTATGGCAGCATTTCGCTTGGAAGTATCCCAAAAAAAGAAGTTCCTATTGATAAAAACCTAATCTCATTTTTGCAGTCAAAGGAATTAAACAAAGCTATAATTGAATCTTCAATTAGAATTCTTGAAGAATCGGGCTATATAAGATTTAATCCAGATTTCTATCAAAAACACCACGTTCAATTTCTTATAGAACCGGGAAAATTAAATTCATTTATTAACAAAATTAATAACAACGAATTGAAAGATTTTATACTTATTCTTGTAAGAGATTATGGGAATAAAATCTTCAAAACAAAAACAAATGTTAATCTTGTAAGATTTTCTGAAATAATAAATTCAAACTTAGAGAATCTAATTGAATATCTAAAATTGCTTAACAATTCAGGTATAATTTTTTATGAACCGCCTTTTTTATTTCCTACAGTAACCCTATTAAAATCAAGAATAAAAAGTGAAGATTTACTTATAGATTTTTCGAAAACTAAAAAACTTATCGAACACAATAAAAATAAACTTGAAAAAATGATTGGTTATATTTTATCAAATGAGTGCAGATTTGCATATATATTAAATTATTTTGGAGAGATAAAAGAAAATTATAAATGCGGAAGATGCGACGTATGCCTTGGAAAATCAGACAAATTAAATGATAATGATTATCTAAGAAGTCATATAATTACAGCACTCTATGAATTCAACAATCCGTTACACAAAAAAGAACTTTTTAATATGTTAATCGGGAAGAATCCAAAATACCAAAATATTTCTGTTTATGGTTCATGCAGTCATTTTTCATCAATTGAGTTAGACGATGTTCTAACTACATTAGAAATGGAAAAAATTATATCTATAAAAAATGATATAGTTTATTACGAACAAAAAAAACTGAATTTATTTCTTTCTGAGGAATCTAACTTTAATCAAAAAAACTTTGAAGATGAGTTAAAACTTTTTAATATACTCAGGCAAATAAGAAAAGAAGCATCTGAAAAATTTAACCAACCCGCACAGTTAATTTGTCCTGATAATATTTTAAGAGAAATAGCAAAACTGCGACCAAAATCATATTCAGATTTTCTTGATATTGATGGTTTTAATAACAGGATGTTCAATAAAATTGGAGTGGAATTCATCGAAGCAATAAAGGAATTCGAAAATAAAGAAAAAAATATCAGCAAAATTCAAGAAAAAAGACTGCCGCACATTTCTTATCAAATACTTGAGTTAATACAAAAGAAGTATTCACTTAAAGATATTGCGAACATTACAAAAATTCCTGAATCTATTCTTTCTGTTCAGATTGAAACATTAATTGACGCAATACCTGAACTGGAAATCGAATCACTTTTTGACTATAGTGAACTTAAAATGATTTTTGAAAAAATTGATGAGGGAATTACTGATTTAAGAGAACTTAAAAAACATTTTAATGAAAAAATTAGTTACGCAAAATTAAGAATTGCATTAGCGAAGAGAAGAGTCAATTAATGGCATTTGTGTTTTTTAAGTCATTAAGAAATTCATCGGCTTTTTTAAAAAAACTTTCCCAGCTTTTTTGATTAGCTTTCAATCCTCTTAAATATTCTTCAAAATCGTTTTGACTGATTTTATATTTTTCAAACAGTTGTTTCCTGTAAATTCTTAATGAATCAGTATTGTAAGAATATTTTTCTTCTAAGATTATATTCTCTACATAAATGCGAACCGCAACTTCTTCATCAATTATCTTTTTTGTACAGTTTGTTATAAGAAGAAAAGAAACAACTAGCAAAGAGAAAATAAATTTATTTCTTCTTGCTGGCTTCAAATAAAATTCTTTTTTCACGTTCAGTTAAATTTTTGTAACCACTTTGACTAATTTTATCCAGTATTCTATCAATTTCTTCCTGAGTAATTTCTTCTTCATCTTTCGATTCTAAATCGTAAAATTCTGCCTCTTCTATATCTTTTGAAAATGAGGGTTTTCGAAATCTTGAAGAAAATTTAATATGTGTTTTTCTTTTAGAGTAACCAAAAAGATTGCTAAATTGAAAATCGAATCTTCTATCTAGCAGAATAAACAAAAATCCAGTAACAGCTCCACCTATATGAGCAAGATGAGCTACAATTGTCGGTTCATTTACAGAGAGAAATTCAATAACAACGAGGAATGCAATTAAATATTTAGCTTTAATTGGAATTAAGAAGTATAAAAAAATGTAACGGTCAGGGAAAAACATTGCGAATGCTATCATTATGCCAAATACAGCTCCAGAAGCACCAATTGTAGGAGCTAATGATTCTGAAATAAGCGGTGATAAAAAGATTTGGAATAAACCTGCCCCAAAACCACAAAACAGATAATAAACTAAAAATTTTTTTGAACCCATAATATTTTCTAATTCCATTCCGAACATCCAGAGCATGAACATATTAAAAAGTATGTGAGTAAAATCGCCATGCATAAATTGATATGTAAGGAATTGCCATATTTTAAAATTATATGGCATTCCTGCACTATCAATTCCTGTAATTGGGTTTAATGCAAAATATCTATTCAAAATATACCACCCCGGGACACCATTAAAGTTGATGTTATCGAAAATCATTTGTATTAAAAAAACACCAACATTAATGATTAAAAGATTTTTAATAACTGGGGGAAAAAAAGAAAATCCTCCAAATCCCGAAGGTCGATAATAATCTCTTGAATCTAAACTCATTTATCTGCCTAAATCTAATTATTATAAAATTACTATTTCTTTTATAAATTATCCAAAAACAACAATAAAAAAAAATGAGCAAGAGCTAAAAAATCATTAAAAATTTATCTTAGCTCCTGCTCGTATAAATTAACTCATTAATATCAAACATCATCATTCAAAGCTGCAACACCGGGTAGTATTTTTCCTTCAAGGAATTCCAGAGATGCACCTCCGCCTGTTGAAACATGTGATACTTTATCTTCCAGACCAGCTTTTTTAATTGCTGCAGCAGAATCTCCACCCCCAATAATTGTGATAGCGCCTTTTTCTGTAGCTTCTGCTAATGCATGAGCTATAGCATTTGTTCCTTTTGCAAAATTATCAAACTCAAATACTCCAAGAGGACCGTTCCATATTATTGTTTTACTTTCAAGTATTACCTTGCGAAATTCTTCGATAGTTTTTGGACCGACATCCAATCCCATCTTATCAGCCGGAATTTTATTCGAATCAACTATGACAGCTGGGGATTCATTTTTAAATTCATCTGCTACAACATTATCTACAGGTAATAAAACTTTTGCATTTGACTTCTTAAATTTTTCTAATGTCTCTTTTGCTAAATCAATTTTTTCTTCTTCAAGCAATGATTTACCAATTTCATAACCCATTGCTTTATAAAATGTATAAGCCATTCCACCGCCGATTAAGAGATTATCAACTTTAGGCAATAAATTTTCAATAACATCAATCTTGCCAGAAATTTTAGAACCACCAAGAATTGCTGTAAATGGTCGCACAGGATTAGAAATTGCTTCGCCAAGGTAATTCAATTCTTTTTGCATTAAATAACCAGCTGCACAAACTTTAATATATTTTGTTACACCTTCAGTTGAAGCATGAGCTCTGTGTGCACTTCCAAAAGCATCATTAATATAAACATCTCCCAATTCAGACAGCTGTTGTGCAAATGCCGGATCATTTTTTTCTTCTTCTGCATGGAATCTTAAGTTCTCCAAAAGTAAAACTTCCCCTTCTTTTAATGAATTTACAATAGCTTTAACCTGTTCACCAACGCAGTCAGGTGCAAACTTTACATCCATATCAAGTAATTCTCCAAGACGAACAGCAACGGGTTTAAGAGAGTATTTTGGATTTGGTGCACCTTTTGGTCTTCCAAGATGACTCATCAAAATGCACTTTCCACCTTCACTAATAATTTTTTTAATAGTTGGTAATGCTGCCGTAATTCTTAAATCATCTGTTATGTTCATATTTTCATCGTAAGGGACGTTAAAATCAACACGCACAAGAACTCTTTGCCCTTTAAGATTAACTTTGTCGATACTTAGTTTTTTCATTTTATCCTCCTGTTTTAGGAATTTTCTTTTATCGAAAATTAGATGTTAGAAAGGATATATACAAAAAAGACGCAGCCGTAATTTCCGGACTGCGTCTTTTACTTTAATTCATTAATAATTACTTTGTATTAATCATCTTCATCAATAAATCAACAACTCTGTTGGAGTAACCCCATTCATTATCATACCATGAAACGATTTTGAAGAATCTATTTTCCCCTTTCAAATTATTTTGAAGAGTTGCAAGAGAATCATAAATTGATGAACGTTCGTCACGAATAAAATCTGTGGATACAACTTCCTCGTTGCAATATCCAAGTATTCCTTTTAAGTATGTTTCAGATGCTTTCTTCATTAATTCATCAATTTCTTGAATTGATGTTTCTCTTTCTGATCTAAAAGTTAAATCAATTACAGAAACATCGGCAGTTGGAACGCGGAATGACATTCCAGTTAATTTGCCTTTTGTTTGAGGAAGAACTTCACCAACAGCCTTTGCTGCACCTGTAGTTGACGGAATTATATTAATTGCAGCTGCACGACCGCCTCTCCAATCTTTCTTTGATGGACCATCAACTGTTTTTTGTGTTGCTGTATATGAATGAATTGTTGTCATCAATCCAGTTTCAATTCCAATTCCTTCTTTAATTAAAACATGAACAACTGGGGCAAGACAATTTGTAGTACAAGATGCATTTGATACAATGTGATGTTTTTCAGGATCGTATTCGTGGTCATTAACACCCATAACAAAAGTTTTTACATCACCTTTACCAGGGGCAGTAATAATAACTTTTTTTGCACCCGCCGCCAAATGACCTTTTGCTTTTTCTGAATCTGTAAATAAACCTGTCGATTCAAGAACATATTCTACACCTAAATCTTTCCATGGTAACTGTGAAGGATCTTTTTGAGCCATTAAACACTTTATTTTATGTCCATTAACAATTAATATATCATCTGTTTCTAATGATGGATCACTCTTTTCACTGCCTAAAGTGCCTTTAAATCTTCCAAAAATTGAATCATACTTTAATTGATATGCAAAATATTTTGCATCTGTAGAAATATCTACTACTGCAACAACATCAACCTCTTTACCGAGGTATCCTTTTTCTGCCAGTACATTAATAATTTGTCTGCCGATTCTACCGAATCCATTAATTCCGACTTTTGTTGCCATTATTTTTTCCTCCATGTACGAATTTGTGTAAATTTATATTCGAAATATAGTTATTAAGGAAAGTATTTTCAATTTATCAATATAATTAATTTAATATTTTTTGTTTTTTTGTCTAAATAATCTAATTAATTGAGGAAATAATAAAATTTCGCCTTTGATTTTTTATGAAAATATAATTGGTGATTAATTTTGAAAAGATTATTTTTCAATGACAATTATAATTAAATCAGCGGGTGTTAGTATGAACTCATCTGAGTTTTTATCTTATGTGCCAATTTTTTCTGATTTGCCTCCTTCTGAATTGGAGAAAATTGAAAAAGTTGGTACAAGAAAAAAGTACAATAAAAATGAAATAATATTGAAAGAAGATGAGGCCGGTTCTGCACTTTTTGTAATAATATCAGGTAAAGTAAAAGTAGCAAGAACAAGTCCAGACGGTAAAGAAGTAATCTTGACAATCTTAAATGAAAGTGATTTTTTTGGAGAGATGGCAATTATAGATGGACAAACTCGTTCTGCAACAATTACAGCTATTGAAGATACTGAACTTTTTATTATTCAGCGCAATGACTTTGTATCATTATTGACTAAACATCCAGAAGTTTCAATATCTTTATTGCAGGAATTAACCAAAAGACTAAGAGCAGCTGATGTAAAAATAAAAGCTCTTTCATTAAAAGATGCAGAAGGAAAAGTTGCAACAGTTTTACTTCAATTAGCTGATGATATTGGAAAAATTAAACATGGGCAGGTAGAATTAGAAAATCTTCCAACACAGCAAGATATGGCAAATATGGCTGGTACTTCGAGAGAAACAATCTCAAGAACACTGCATGCATTCGCAAAAAAAGGTCTTATTGAAATTGATGGTTCAAAAATTAGAATAATTGACTACGAAAAATTTAAGGAACTCTATAGTTAATGACCGCCAAAGTTGACTTACACATACACACAACATATTCTGATGGAGCTTATTCTCCTATTGAAATAATAGACAAAGCTTATAATGCAGGATTGAGCATCATTAGTATAACAGATCACGATAGCATTAATGGAATCAAAGATGCAATTTTATACGGAAAGGAAAAAGGTATTGAAGTTATACCAGGTTTAGAATTAAGCACCGATATCGAAGACAAAGAGGTTCACCTATTAGCATATTTTATTGATATTGAAAATGATGAGCTTCAGAAATATTTAAAATTCTTTCGAGAAGAAAGACTTTATCGAGCAAAAAGAATAGTTCAAAAACTACGAAACTTAGGTTTATCAATTACTATTGATGATGTACTGGATAGAGCAAACAACTCAGCTGTTGGGCGTCCACATATTGCTTACACATTAGTTGATCTCGGTTTAGTAAATAATTATACAGAAGCTTTCGAAAAATATCTGGGTGATAACTGTCCGGCTTATGAACGCAAAATTCATATTTCTCCCAATAGTGCATTAAAATTAATCAACGATAGTGGTGGTTTATCATTTATAGCTCACCCCGGTTACATGAAAGAATCTATATTATTAAATATCATTAAAGCTGGAATAGATGGAATAGAAGTTATTCATCCAAGTCATAATGAAAATCAAATTAATTTTTATCGAGGCATTGTAAATCAATACTGCTTATTAGAAACTGGCGGCTCGGATTTTCATGGAGGCAAAAAAAATGATGAAGCAAATCTTGGTCAATATTGCATCTCATTAAATCATATAGATGCAATGAGAAAAATGCTTCTAAAAAATACAGCTTAAAAATTCTCTGCTATCAAAATGCCTCTACAAATTTTATATCCAAAAAATCCTAAATTTGTTTTCGATTTTATAATCTATCGGGTAATAGAATGAAAAAAATATTTTTATTAATACTGTTTATATTAACTGTTCTCAGTAATGCACAAAACATTGGTCAATGGAAAATATTTTCAGATATGAAAAATATACAAGCAGTAGCTTTGACAAATGACGGTATATGGGCAGCAACAAACGGTGGAGCTTTCA
>CAZNFW010000017.1:0-28696 GCA_964572725.1 uncultured Melioribacter sp. | reverse complement strand
TTTCGACTCTTACAAAAGCAGATAAATTAAATAGTCAGGTTTTAAAATCAATTAATATTGACAGTGAAGGTAAAATCTGGTTAGGTTCTTTTGAAGGCTATATTATTTCATACAATCCCGAAGAAAATTATGTAAAAAATATTCTTGATATTTTTAAGTCCAATAAAACTCAAAAACAAATTAATCATATATTCTCAAAGAACGATACGATATTTGTATCGACCGATTTTGGCTTAGTGCTAATAAATTCTAAGAATTATTTTCTTTATGATACATTTTTAAAATTAGGAGATTTCCCTTCTGAATCAAAAGTAAAATGTGCAATAAAAACTTCTTTAATTTATGCCTGCACAGAAAATGGAGTCGCAGTTCAAAAGCCTGGAACTATCAATCTTACTGCTCCAGAATCATGGGATACATATAAATTAAATACCAACATAAATGCTTCATCAATTAATAAAATAATTGAATGGAATAAAAAAATTTTAATTGCTACTGATAATGGAATTTTTTCTTTTGAAAATAATCAATGGAATTCCTTTCTTCTATCAGGAATTAATATCATTGATATTTATCCTGCAGCAGATAGATTATTTATTGCAGCTGATAATACCGTATATGAATATTCTGAGAATACACTAACAAAAATTTATGAAGATTATAACATCACATTCTCTTCAGTAATCAGCAATGACAATAAAATTTATATAGGTACAAATAGTGGATTAATTGAATTTTATAACGGAAATGTAAAACAATTATATCCTAAAGGACCAGCTGGAAATTTGTTTACAAATCTTGCTATAGACAATACAGGAAATTTATGGATTGCAACAGGAAGAGATGGAGCAGGTATAGGTTTTATGAAATTTGATGGTGAAAATTGGTATCTCTTCAATAAACAAAATTATCCTCAGATTCCTTCAAATGATTATTTTAATATTCATTCTGGAAAAGACAATACAGTTTATCTTGCTAACTGGGGAAATGGTGTTACAATTTTTAAGAATGGCAATTTTCAAATCTACAATAAAAATTCAAGTCCTTTAGTTGGAATATCCATCGATACTAATTTTATTGCAATATCTGATGTTAAAACAGATTCAAAAGGAAATATTTGGATTGCAAACTTTACTCCTGCAAATAACAAACCATTAAGTGTATTAACAAAAGATAAAATGTGGTACAGTTATTCATTGACAAACTTTGGATTTACAGAAAATGACGGAATATACAAAATGATAATTGACCAGTATGATACCAAATGGTTTTTATTATTTTCTGGGAAAACAGGACTTTATTATTTCAACGAAAATGGAACATATGATAATTTGAATGATGATAAACTTGGATACTTAAGCACAAATAATGGATTAATTACAAATGAAGTTACTGCTTTAGCTGTAGATAAACATGGAATGCTTTGGATTGGTACAAGTCAAGGTATGAATTTTATTCCCGACCCTTCTAATCCAAGAATTTCGGAAATAATAATTCCTTCTTTAAGAAGTCAAAGTATTACTTGCATTGCTGTTGATGCTTTAGACCAGAAATGGGTTGGAACAAAAAATGGGGTTTTTGTTCTTTCTTCAGATGGATTACAATTGCTCGCTCATTATACTTCAAAAGATTCTCCTATTCCTGATGATGATATAAGAAGTATTGCTGCAGATGAAATTAACGGCAGAATTTATATAGGAACAGATTATGGTCTTGCGATGATTCAAACCCTCGCAGTTAAACCTCTTGAAAATTTCAATGAACTTTTGATTTATCCTAATCCTTTTATAATTGATAGTAATAACAAAACTGTTACAATTGATGGTTTAATTATGAATTCATACATAAAAATTCTTGACATAAGCGGAAATCTTATTAAAAATATTAAAACTCCAGGTGGTAGAATTGCTTTATGGGACGGAACAGATTTGAATGGCAAATTGGTAGCAAGTGGTATCTACATAATTGTAGCATATGATGAAGAAGCCAACAACGTTTCAACAGGAAAAATTGCAGTAATTAGAAAATAATATGATAGACATAAAAAATTTATCGATTCAATTTACTGGCGAAAATTTATTTGAAAATGTAAATCTAAAAATTAGTAAGCACGACAAAATTGCTTTAGTAGGTTCAAATGGTAAAGGTAAATCAACCTTTCTAAAATTAATATATGGCATAGAAAAACCAGAAACAGGAGAAATTAATAAGCAAAGAGGAATCAGAATCGGGTACCTTCCACAAGATTTAATTTCATTCCGTGATAAAACATTATTCGAAGAGGTAAAATCTTCCATGATTGAATTAGATACTATAATTAAAAAAGAAAAAGAAATTCTCAACTCATTAAATAATGATAATCTTTCAGAAAGTGACAAGCATGAGCTAATAGAATCACTTGGAGAACTTCACAACCAGAAAGATAACATTAACTTTTATAGAGCTGAATCAAAAATTAAAAAAGTTCTTACAGGTTTAGGTTTTCAAGAAAAAGATTTCTCCAGATTAACTCAGGAATTTTCCGGTGGATGGCAAATGAGAATTCAACTTGCAAAAATTCTTCTTGGAGAAAATGATTTAATCTTGCTCGACGAACCAACTAACCATCTTGATATTGATGCATTAACGTGGTTAGAAGATTTTCTTTGCGAGTATAAAGGTGCATTAATAATTGTTTCACATGATAAACATTTCATTAATAAAGTTACAAACAAAACTCTTGAAATATTCAACAAACAAATTAATTTCTTCCCAGGAACATATGACCAATATTTGAATTTCAAAAAAGAAAGAGAAGCTCAATTAAAAGCTTTTGAAAAAAATCGAGAGAAAAAAATAAAAGAGATTGAACGATTTATTGAAAGATTTAGATACAAAGCAACAAAAGCACGACAGGTTCAAAGCCGCATTAAAATGCTGGATAAAATTGAATCAATTGAATTAATCCAAGAGGAGAAAAAAATTGATTTAAAATTTCCTGAACCCCCTAAAAGTGGTGTTATTCCTGTTGAATTAAAAAATGTTTATAAGTTCTATGAAGATTTGGAAGTATTAAGTGATATAAATATAAAAATTGAACGGGGAGAAAAAATAGCAGTTGTAGGTCCAAATGGTGCAGGAAAAACTACTTTAGCAAAAATTATTGGAAATAAAATTAATGTTTCAAAAGGTGAAGTTATTTATGGTTATAACACAATTATCTCTTACTATGAGCAGGAAGTTGCAGACAGCTTAAATTTAGAATTTGATTTAATTGATACACTTGAAGAGGTTAATGATGAACTAACACCCGGCCAGATAAGAAAACTTCTCGGTTCATTTCTTTTTTCTGGAGATGATGTTTTCAAAAAAGTTAAAGTTCTTTCTGGCGGAGAAAAAAGCAGATTAGCTCTTGCAAGATTACTATTAACAAAAAGCAACTTAATTATTCTTGACGAACCAACAAATCATCTCGATTTATCTTCAAAGGAAATATTACAAAAAGCATTAATTGATTTTAGCGGTACTTTGATTATTGTTTCGCACGACATTGATTTTCTCAAACCCATTGTTAATAAAGTTTTTGAAATCAGGAATCACAACCTGAAAGTTTACTATGGCGGAATTGAATATTATCTTCAGAAAAAATATGAAGAGATTCATGAAGAAAAACTATATGACTTAAAAGAATCACCAAAGCTAAACCGAAAAGAACAAAAAAGATTAGAAGCAGAATTACGACAGAAAAAATATATTTTAACTAAAGACATTAAAAAAGAATTAGAAAATTCTGAACGAGAAATAATTAAACTGGAAAAATTAAAAAGTGAAATTGAATATGAATTAACAAAGCCAGAAATTTTCAGCAATCCTGAACTTGCAAAAGAAAAAAATCTTGAATACGAAAAAATAAAAAAGCTGCTTAATAACGAATATAACCGATGGGAAGAACTAAATTACAAAATTGAAGAAATAGAAAAAGAGTTTATCAATAACACTTAAATACTGTTAAATAAATTGATTATTAATTATCAAGGTTCATTTATCAAAAATTCTTCAGCAAGTGCAACTCCTCCAAATAATGCAGCATCATCTCCTAATTTTGTAACACTCATTTTAACATTTCTTCCGCATTCTGGTAAAACAGAATTTTTAAATGCTTCTTTAATTCTTGGAAGCATAAATTTATGCATTGCTTCAATTACACCGCCACCTAAAACAATAGTGTCAAAATTTAAGAAAGTTGTTAAACTGCCAAGAACAGTTCCAATTGTTTCACAAGCTTTTGAAACATATTTTACTGCTAAATTGTCATTCTGTGCAACAGCATAGGCAAGCGCTTTGCTTTTAATTGATTTCTCTGAAGACAAAAATTCTTTCAAAATACTTTTTTTGCCTTTTTTAATTTCTTTTTTAATTGCTTTTATAATTGCTAATCTGCTTGCTGCAAGCTCAAAAGTAGAAGGAGATTTTTTAGATGCGAATGTTCCTTTGCCGTTTACAATCATATGTCCAATTTCACCAGCATAAAATGTTGAACCTCGATAAAGTTTACTCTCAAAAAACAGGGCGCTCCCAATTCCAGTGCCAATAAAAACTACAAGCATATTTTTTATTTCATCATTGAACTCAAATTTTTTTATTCCAAGTCCCGCAAGGTTAACATCATTTTCAATTAAAACCGGAATAATCGTATGTTTTGATAGAGCCTCTTTTATATTGAAATTTTTTAAAAAAATATTTGGTGCATTGGAAATTACTCCAGTGAAAGGATTTACAGTCCCGGGCACACCCAAACACAATGCTTTTACATTCTTTTCTGAAATATTATTTTCAAGAACCAGCCGATCAAGCGATTGAATAATTGAGTCGATTAATCCCTGCTCTCCTTTTTTTATCTCCGTAGGAAATTTCACTCTCGATACAATTTTATTTTGTGAATCAATTAATGCTGAAAGAATTTTTGTGCCGCCAAGGTCTACAGAGATAATGTAATCCTTATCCATGTTTTCCTCTTTATTTTAATAAAGAATTTCAGTCAATATAAAATTTTATTAAATTGACTATTAATTTAATACTTATTTCACTTTTTCATAAAATGTTATTATTAATTAGTACTTAAAAATAAATTATTTCCAAATTATAAATGGAGCTTAAATGTATATAAACTTTTGTGATATCCCGGGTCAACAAAATTTATTTCTTGACTATTTATACGAATTCGATAACGTCAGAAAGTTTTATAAAAGCAATTTTAGAGAGCAAGAAACTTATGAAACATTATTTAATAAGTTAGAAAATTTCAAAAGGCCGCATCGAAATCAACTTGTTGAGTTGATTAAAAAGCAATATCAAAATATTAGAATTTCCAAACAAACTGAATCAAATATTGATGCTCTCTATTCAAATAAAACATTTATTGTTTGCACTGGACAGCAATTAGGAATTTTTGGTGGTCCGCTTTATACTTTTTATAAAACAATTACTGCAATTAAACTCTCTCAATATCTTAAAGAAAGATATGACAATTATCAGTTTGTTCCAGTTTTTTGGCTTGAAGGTGATGACCATGATTTTGAAGAAGTAAGAAAATTCACCATACTAAATAATAACAATGAACTTATTAGCTTAAAATACGATGATGGACTAGAAGAAGAAATAAACCGCGGCTGCATCGGTTTAAAGTCTTTTAATAATAATACAGAAAAGTTATTCGAAGACTTAAGCATACACTTGAGAGAAACTGAATTTAAGAATTCTGTAATTGAATTATTAAAATCCTTTTATAAATCTGATAATACTTTTTTAACTTCATTCCGAAATCTAATGATAAAATTATTTGATGATTATGGATTAATTGTTTTTAATCCGCTTGATTCAGAAGTAAAAAAATTACTTACCCCAATTTTTTCTGAAGAAATAACAAATTACCGTGCGCATACAATTCAACTTGTTGAAAGAAGTGCTGAGCTGGAAGAAACTTATCATGCACAAGTAAAAGTTAAACCAATAAATTTATTTTTTATTGAAAACAATGAACGACTTCTAATTGAACCTGTTGAAGAGGAATATCGCTTAAAGGGAAGAAGAAAAAAATTCACTAAAGATGAATTGCTGGATCAATTAAATAAATTTCCCGAAAAATTCAGTCCTAATGTTTTGCTCAGACCAATTTGCCAGGACTATTTGTTCCCAACTGCATTTTATGTTGGCGGTCCATCAGAAATAAGTTATTTTGCACAGTTATCTCCGCTTTACGATATTTATAACATAGTTCAGCCAATTATTTACCCTCGCGCATCAGCTACAATTGTTGAAAAAAATATTAAATCAATCATTGAAAAATATAATCTTGATTATGTTAATTTATTTACAACTGAAGATGAATTAATCACAAAAATAATCGAGCAAAATTCTACTACTGATATCAACGCATTATTTGAAAATACACAACTTAACGTGGAAAAAATTTTATCTGAATTAGGTAATAACTTGAGCAGTATTGATAAATCATTGCTTGATGTAACAAACAAGACAAAAACAAAAATTGAAGAAATTCTAAATTATCTTAAAACAAAAGCTCTTGAACTCGAGAAAAGCAAACATGAAGTAACAATACGCCAGCTCACAAAAGCAAGAAATATTTTGTATCCAAATAACAACTTGCAGGAAAGAGAAATAAATTTCATTTACTTTGCTAATAAATATGGTTTAGATATTTTGAAATGGATTTTTAATGAACTTACTATTAACAAATTCGAGCATCAAATTTTAGAGTTATAACCCAGACACTTAAGTTGAGTCAGAAAATCCGGATTTGACACAGAGACACATTCAAAATTATTAATTTGACCACCGCTTTTCAAAAGCATTGACAATACAGCATAAGTCATTGCAATTCGATGGTCACCATAGCTATCAAAAATTAAATTCCCCTCTTTAATTCTTCCGCTAATTTCAAAACCGTCTTCATATTCTTCTACATTCAAGCCGGTTCTTTTATAATTCTCACATAATGTTTTTATTCTGTCTGTTTCCTTAACTCTTAATTCTGCTGCATTTTTAACTCTAAATTTCCCTTCTGCAAAAACTCCTGCTACAGATAATATCGGAATTTCATCTATTATGTTTGGAATAATCTCTTCTGGTATTTCGATATTTTTTAATTCGCTGCTTTTTACTCTTATATTACCTCTTCTTTCCCCGCTTTGAATTATTTCATCTTCAATTGTAATGTTTGCTCCCATAGATTTTAATATTTCAAGTATGCCGGTTCTTGTTTCGTTGAGAGAAACATTTTTAATAAGAATATTTGAATTTTTTGACAGCAATCCCAGAACAATAAAAAAAGATGCCGTAGAAATATCAGATGGAACAGTTATCTCAAAATTCTTAGGATAATTTTTTTTAGCAACATAAATCAATGTCCCTTCTTCAGTCTTTTCTGTTTTAAGTCCAAGTAATTTTTCTGTATGATTTCTCGTTGGAATATGCTCAATTATTATTGATTCATCATCAAGATGAAGTGCTGCAAGAATTAAAGCACTTTTAACCTGAGCACTTGGTACTTTTAGTTTATAATTAACAGCATGTAAATTTTGAGATGGTTTAATTATTAAAGGTAAAGTTCCTGCTTCTGAAGCAGAAATATTTGCTCCCATTTCATTCAAAGGCTCAACAATTCTTTTCATAGGTCTTTTAGAAAGGGATTCATCGCCAGTAATTATTGATTCAAAATCCTGTGCACATAAAATTCCACTCATTAATCTGGATGTAGTACCAGAATTTCCCGCATACAATTCTTCTTCAGATTTACAAAAATTTTTAAAACCTTTTCCTTTAACTATCAATAAATTTTCTTTTTCTTGAATTTCAACACCAAGTTTTCTAAAGCAAGAAATTGTTGATTTTACATCATCGGCATTAGAACAATTTTTTATGACTGATTCTCCTTCAGCCATAGAAGCAAACATTACTGCTCTATGTGAAATTGATTTATCTCCGGGGAGTGATAATTCGCCGTTAAAATTTTCTGTGTAATAAAATTTCATTTTTCACACCATTTTTCAATAAGTTCATTTAATTCTTGTTCTGTAAGTTCGGATTTATCATACATTCCTTTAGCTGCTCTCTGGCGTTGACTTTCGTAAAGAGTAACTGCTGCTGCGACAGAAACATTTAAACTTTGTACCATACCACGCATAGGAATATAAAATAAATCATCTGCAAGTGTTATCATTTCCTCTGATACGCCTCTGTGTTCGTTACCAAAAACTAAAGCTACTTTCTGCGTTAAATCGATGTCATACAAGTTTTTTGCATTTTTATTTAGAAAACTTGCATAAATTTTAAATCCTTCTGAATGAAGTGATTCAATGCATTTATGTATATCGTCGAATTTCTCGATATCAACCCATTTATTTGCAGAAGCTGAGGTAACTTTGTGAATTTTAGGAAATGTCTCTTTGGTATATAACAAAGTAATTTTAGGAACACCAACAGCATCACATGTTCTAAATATTGCACTGACATTATGAGCATCATGAATATTTTCAATTACAACTCTCAATGAAAATTGTCGTGATGATGCAGCAGCAATAATTTTTTGAAGGCGTTCCGGTGTTCTAAATTTTCTCATCATTATTTATCAAAAATTATTTTATATATAATCTTATTCCCTTCTTTTCTTGCTCTATCGATTTTCAATTTTACATCAGGTTTAGCCTGGATATAGAATTTAAAGAGTTCAATTGTTTTCTCAATTGCATCATCCTCAATATGAGCCCAGCTTTCACATCCTTTAATGGAAGGAATTTCTGCTGTGAATCCATCATCGGTTTTTGTTACTATTAAATCCAGTACCACAGACAATCGCCTTTTAAGATTCACCTTTTACAATTTTTACGCTTGCACTTGCTCCGATTCTATCAGCACCACTTTTAATCATTAAGCGAGCATCCTCTGCAGTTCTAATTCCTCCAGATGCCTTTACACCTACAGCAGAACCAACCACATACTTCATTAAAGCAACATCACCTGCAGTAGCTCCGCCTTTACTGAATCCTGTAGATGTTTTTACAAAATCAGCTTTTGCTTCTTTGCTTATCAAGCATGCTATCACTTTTTCTTCATCTGTAAGTAAAGCAGTTTCAATTATTACTTTACAAATGCCATTATACTTTTTAGCAGCTAAAACAACCTGATTGATATCATTAAAAACATATTGATAATTTTTTTGTTTGAGCATTCCAATATTAATCACCATATCTATTTCCTGAGCACCATTTTTCATTGCTTGTTCGGCTTCAAATCGTTTTACCTCGGTTGTTGTTGCACCAAGAGGAAAACCAATTACTGTACATACTTTAACATCAGAATCTTTTAATAAATCTCTGCATAAAGTAACATAACACGGATTAACACATACAGAAGCAAAGCCGTATGTTCTTGCCTCTTCACATAATTTTTTTATTTCATCAGGTGTTGCTTCTGGTTTTAACAAAGTATGGTCTATCATTCTCGCAATGTCTTTATTTGTTAAATCTTCACCAATTCCTGGACCTGCAGCAATTCTTTCGGCACCATTTTCAATTATATTTTTTACTGCAACAGGCTGATCAATTACATTTCTTTCCCAGCCGTTGCATGTTCCTGCGTGACAATAAAAATCTTGTAAAGCTTTTTCAATTAAAACCTGTGACACAATTTTGTCAATTAACGATGAATCCATAATTTTTCTCTAAAAATTTTGTGAATGCAAGAAATGTATTTTTCAATAACATAGCAATTGTCATTGGTCCAACTCCTCCAGGTACTGGAGTTATATAAGAGGCTTTTTTCTCAACCTCATCAAATTTTACATCCCCAACAATTTTATAACCTTTTTTTGAATTTTTATCTTCCACTCTATTAATTCCTACATCTATCACTACAGCACCATCTTTAATCATATTTGCAGTTATAAAATTTTCTTTACCAATCGCTGCTATGAGAATATCCGCATCTTTCGTGTATCTCGATAAATCATCAGCAGCTGAATGACACACAGTAACAATTGCATTAGCTCCTTCTCTTTTTTGTAAAAGCATATTCGCTATTGGTTTACCAACAATATTACTTCTTCCAACTACTACAACATGTTTTCCCTTAGTTTCAATTGAGTATCTTTTCAACAATTCTAAAATTCCATAAGGTGTACAGGGGAAGAAAGTATCTTTACCTATTACAAGATTCCCAACATTTACAGGATGAAAACCATCCACATCTTTTTCAGGAATAATTGCTTCAATTATCTTTTGCTCGTTAATATGCTTAGGCAATGGAAGCTGAACAAGAATACCATGAAAACTGTTGTCATTATTGTAACGTTTAATATACTCAATTAATTCTTTCTCGCCAATATTCGCTGAGAGATTTTCAACTTTCGAGTGCATCCCGATTTCATTGCAGGCTTTACTTTTTGATGATACATAAACTTGAGACGCAGGATTATCCCCAACAAGTATTGCTACTAATCCTGGAACTTTACCCGACCTTTCTTTGACATCATTAATTTTATTTTTTAGTTCTAATTTAATTTCTTCTGCTGATTTTTTACCATCAATTAATATTGCCATAAATTAACATTTTTAATTAATAATTTTTTATCTATAAATTTAATTTTCTTTCAAACTCTGGGATAAAAATTCTTTCTATCTCTACTGTTTTACCAGTTTGAACATCAATTTTTAGAAAAACACCGCAGAGATGCACATTGTCTACAGCAGTTTGATATTTTTGAGGAGTTTGATAAAGAAATCTATTAATAGCTGCATCAGTTTTCATACCTATTACAGAATCATAAGGACCAGTCATTCCACAATCTGTAATATAACCAGTGCCTTTTGGAAAAATTCTTTCATCTGAAGTTTGAACATGAGTGTGAGTTCCGATAACTGCAGATACTTTGCCATCGAGATAATTAACAAGTGCCACTTTTTCAGCTGTAGCCTCAGCATGAAAATCTACTATTATAATATTAGTTTCCTGCTTTATTTTGGGAATAATCCAATCACTTGTTCTAAATGGACAATCAATAGCAGCCATAAACGCTCTGCCCTGCAAATTAATAACACCAACTTTTCCTTTTGGAGTTTCAACCATGCAATAACCATTCCCAAAAGTTCCTCTCGGATAATTCAAAGGGCGTAATACTCTGGAATCCTTTTTAAGAAATTCCTGCGACTGATGTTTATCCCAAGTATGATTTCCTCCTGTAATCACATGAACTCCCAAATCGAAAAGTTGTTTTGCTTCTTTTTCAGTGCAACCTTTGCCATCAGAAACATTTTCTCCATTAACAATAGTAACATCAACTCTGTATTTTTTCTGCAATGAGGGGAGCCACATGTTAACTATGTTAAGTCCCGGTTGACCTACAATATCACCAATAAAAAGTATATTTATATTCATAATCAAAACTTTTAATTAGAAATATATTGAAAATAGAAAGAATTACGAAATAATTATGATTCAGTTTAAAATTTTTTCTTAATAATGTTTATAAAAAATTTAATAACAGATAAAAGCAAATTTAATGAGTACCAATTATTCCTCATTTTAATTTTTGTCTGTTTATTAAATTTGTCAAAATAAAAAACAAAAAATATGGAATTAAAGGAAATACAATTTGAGAATGCAGATTATTGCGTATTTGATTTTGAGACTACAGGAACTTCTGCAATATTCGATAAAGTAATCGAAATTGGAATTGTTAAGATTAATAATGGGAAAATTGTTGATACCTTCCAATCCTTTATAAACCCAGGCAGACAAATTCCATATTCAATCACTTTATTAACAGGGATAACAAATTCTGACGTAACAGATGCACCATACTTTGAAGAACTTTATCCAAGAATTATAGAATTTATTGGAGATTCAATTTTAGTTGCTCATCATCTTAATTTTGATTACTCATTTCTGAGACAAGAATGTTTAAGTGCAAATCTTGAAATACCTCCCAATCCATCAATATGTACATTAAAATTAGCAAAAAGATTATTCCCTGAACTACCAAGTAAATCTTTGAGCAGCTTAACAAAGTTTTTTAAAATACGACATCGCAACATACATCGGGGATTGGGAGATGCAATGGCAACAGCAAAAATATTTATTAAAATGTTTTCATATCTGCGCAATGACCATAATATCGAAACTGTAACAGATATTATAAATTTCCAGAATATTTTAATAACAAAACCATTCAAAGTAATTAAAAAGAAATTAGCACATGATTTATCTACTGTCCCTGATTCTCCTGGAGTATATTTCTTCAAGAATTCAAAAGGTGAAATTATTTATATAGGCAAAGCAAAATCTCTAAAGCAAAGAATAAGCAATTATTTTTTGAATAATACACCGCGTAAAACAAAAGAAATTGTAAGAAAAGCTCAGCATATTGATTTTCAAAAAACTAATACTGAATTAACTGCTTTACTTGCTGAAGCAGAATTAATCAAACAATATAATCCCAAATTAAATACATTATTAAAAAAATATACAAGCAATTATTTTATAAGAATAAATAATAATCATTTGTATCCAAATGTTGAAGTTGTTAAAACATTTGATTTTGATTGCAATGATTATTATGGACCTTATCCCAACAGAGAAATTGCAAATTCAATTAAAGAGATAATTGACAAAACATTTTTAATAAGAGAATGCAGCGATAAAGAATTTAGTAAAAAGAAAAAATGCTATTTGAGTGATATTCAAAGATGTCTGGCTCCTTGCATTGAAAATGTAAAAGATAAATATGACAACGAATTAAATCTTGTTAGCGAGTTTTTAAAAGGACACAATCAGTCAGTAGTTGACAGGCTCTTAAAAAAAATGAAAGAATATAGTGAACAAAAAAAATATGAAGAAGCAGCTGCAACAAGAGATATTATTAATTCAATTTTCAATCAACTAAATAAAGCATCGATACTTGCTGAACCAATTAACAAAGCTAATGTGTTAATTGAAATTTTTGGAATAAGAAATAATGACTATCTTCTTTTACTTGAGGGTAAAATCTATATAAAAAATTTTTTCATCGAAGAAAAATGTTACTTTGACGAAAAACTTGAAGATTATTTTGAAGGGGTAAAAAATATTTTCAATGATGTAACTCAAAAGGATTTAGAACGAATAAAAATTGCATTAAACTGGTTGGTAAGAAATAAACACAGAATAAAAATTCATTATCTCAAAGATTATAATTCAATTTCTGAATTATCAAAAAGTATTATTTTCACTCAAAAACATTTATATAGTCTATGATTATCTTGGAACGAATCTTAAAATTATAATTCGAATAAGATATGCTGACAAAAAAATTATTACAGCATAAAGTAACAAAGCTTTTAAAGAATCTTTTGTAATTGTATAAGTTGCCCTGTAACCTCGCCATCCGCATTCTTTACATCGATAAATCTTAAAAAAAGTAATTTGCTTGATTATTTGTTCACGCATATTTCTTGCTCTTGAGCTATGTAATGATAAAGCTGCTTTACATGAAGGACATTTGGAATACTGAGGATTCACACTGATAAATATTTTAAATGATTTCAATACCTATCCCCTATCCTAATTTAATTGATAGAAACACACCCATTAAAATACTTATTACTAAAATTACTGCTACCATTAATGTAATGTAAAAAAATTTTTTATCGTGATTTTTATAAAAAAAGAGAACAGAAATAAAAACTCTTAGAATTGGTGTTAAAATTAAAGTAACAGTGCCTGCATATAAAAATGATTCAGGTTCAAGTTTGAAAATGCTTTTCAAAAAGTCACTAACGTTTTTAAATGTAGTTTGGTTAAAGTCAGTCAAGTCTTCATGTTTAATTAGCAACAGAATAATACCGATTATGTAAAAAAATATAGTAGTATAAATTCCAGCAGCAAGTATACTTGAAACTGTTTTATTTAAATTAACTTTTTCCACAAATAATAACCTTAAAATATATTTAGATTCAATCCGTCAGATAATCCTTTCAAAATCATTCTTATTGAAAGGTAGCCTGCAATTGCCGTAAAAAGTAATTTTATAAATTTACTTTTGAATCTATTCATTATGCTGCTTCCAAAAGTAGCTCCAGCTATAGTTCCAAGTGCAACTGGTGCGACATAATGAGGGTCAACAGAACCGCTTAAAAAATAAAGCGTAGAACTTGCTGCAGCAGTAACTCCTATCATAAATTTGCTCGTTGCTACCGAAACTTTCATAGGTACTTTCATTATACCGTTCATTGCAGAAACTTTAATTATTCCCCCGCCAATTCCAAGCAATCCTGATCCAATGCCTGCAAGTAACGACACAAGACTTCCACTAAGCGGATTATGTACTGCATAATCAATTCTTTTTTTTAGAGCAGCATCGTAGAATGAATCTTTAATTCCGATAAGGTTTTCTAATTTATTATCAGGACTGAACTCTGAATCAAATTTATTCAAGTCATCATTTGAACGTGTTAAATAAGAATAAACTGCCATTGAAAAAACAAGCAAACCAAATATCACACTTAAAATCCAGCCATGTAAAATTAAAGCTAACAATGCTCCCATCAATGCACCAAGTGTAGTCGATACTTCAAGAAACATTCCTAATTTAATATTTGTAATTTCCTGTTCAACATATTTATGTGCCCCTGCTATTGATGTAGCAATTACAGAGATTAAACTTGCAGCAATTGCGTTGTGTATTGGCACTTTATAAATTAGTGTTAAAGCAGGAACAATTATTATTCCTCCTCCTATCCCCACAAGAGAACCCAATAAACCTGCAAAAGCAGAGATTATAAAAAGAAGCAATATATCAATGAACATTTGTACTCAACAATTTATTATAGATATTTGGATTATTCAAAATCGACAAAGCTACTTCAAATTGATTATCGTGTTTTAATGATTCCAAAATTCTTCCAGTTCTTCCAATAGTTCTTGCAGCTAATTCTTCTTTTATTAAACTAACAATCTCATTTTTAAATTTATCTATTTCTTTAAAATTATTTTCTGAAATTTGATGTTTTGCATTTTCAAGTTGTTCAATAAATTTTTCACCAAGGTTTTCATCTTTAGCTAATTGTTTTAACTGGTCAATTAACTTTTCAGCAGGTGATACAAATTGAAAACTCTGTTTTTGAATATAATTCTTGAATTCTTTTATCAAATAATTATCAGAAATTTCTTTTAAATTCATCGAAGAATTATTATAAATATATGTTGCAAATTTGAAAAACATTCCATCTGCAAGCAATCTTTGAATTAATATTGATTTTGATTTATTATTTACAATTGAATCTGGAGTAATACCACCTGCAGAAAGTACTTTTCTTTTGTTGTCAGTTTGAAATTCTGTTTGTTCCTGAACAGAACTTTTTTGTAAAACTTTATTTTTATCGGAGTAATTAATTTTCTGAATACATCTTCCGCTCGGAGTATAATAACGAGCAGTAGTAATTTTTAATGAAGTATTAAATGAAAGCGGGATAACGGTT
Organism: uncultured Melioribacter sp.; assembly: GCA_964572725.1. Taxonomy (GTDB): domain Bacteria; phylum Bacteroidota; class Ignavibacteria; order Ignavibacteriales; family Melioribacteraceae; genus Rosettibacter. The sequence continues at coordinate 13,187 of CAZNFW010000017.1, read as the reverse complement.
TGCACTAAACCTTTACCGAATGAATTTGTTCCAACAATTACAGCTCTATCGTGGTCCTGAACTGCACCTGCAACAATTTCTGATGCCGATGCTGAACCTTCGTCAATTAGTACAGCAAGTTTTGGAGTTGATGCAATTGGTTCTTCCTGCGAAAAATACTTTTTAAAATTAGAACTATCTCTTCCTTTAACAGTAACAATTAATTGTCCCTTCGGTAAAAATTTTTCACAAACATCAATTGCTGCATCAAGCAGACCGCCTGGATTTCCTCTAAGATCTAAAATTATCGATTCAATTTTCTTTTGTGATTTTAATTCAAGCAGAGCTTTTTTTACTTCATCTCCAGCAGCTCTTGAAAATCCACTTAACTTTAGATAAACATTATTTGAATTCTCAGGAACAAATCCATAAAACGATAAATTTTTTATTTCTATTTCTTCGCGGATTAAATTAAATGTTAGTTCTTCATTAACTCCTTCACGCCTGATAGTAATTTTAACTGTTGTTCCTGGTTCTCCTTTTAATAGATTACTAAGAGATTCATAATTTTCTTTTGTTACAGGTACATCATCCACTTTAATAATAACATCTCCGATTCTTAATCCCTGTCTTTGAGCAGAATATCCTTCAATTAAATCAACTATAGTAACATTTTCATTTCTTAAGCCAACAGTTGCTCCAATTCCACCATATCTCCCTTTAGTTATTATGTCAATATCTTTTTGATGGCTGTCATCAATAAAATTTGTATATGGGTCTAACGACTCAAGCATTCCAGAAATTCCAGCAAGCATAAATTCTTCGGGGTTAATTGGGTCGACATAATTAAGAGCTACTTCTTTATAAACTCTTCCAAAAATATCTATGCTTTTATTTATTTCGAAATAAAAATCTGAATCATTTCTTATAAAGCCAGAAAAGATTAAAATTAATGTTAATGCAATAAATATTTTACTTCGTTTCATAGTTTAACCTTCAAATCATTTAATACTTTCTATATACTTAATTATTATATTATGAATATCTTCGATGGAAAGAAGTCCATCGATTTTCTTTATTCTGCTTTCTTTTTCACAAAGATAAAGATAACCATTTCTTACTCTTTCATAGAAATTAATCTTTTGTAAATCTACTCCATCAGGAGATGTTTCAATTCTGTCAAGTTCAATATTTTTTACTTTTGACATTCTATTTAAAACTTCTTCAACAGGAATATCAATAAAAAAAGTAATATCAGGAACAGCATTACCAATTACAAATTTTTGGAGCTGCATAACAAATTCGAGCTGGAGATTTCTTCCAAATGCCTGATAAGCAATAGATGAATCATGAAATCTATCAGATATAACAAAATAATTATTGTCAAGATATGGCAAAATTATTTCATGAACCAGTTGTGCACGGCTTGCAGCAAAAAGCAGCAACTCCGTTTCATTTTTCATATTATCATTAATTCTATCAAGTAAAATTTTTCTAATTTGTTCAGAAATTGCAGTTCCACCAGGTTCACGAATTACAATAACATTTTTATTTTTTTCTTTTAAGTAATTTTCTAAGAGTTTAACCTGTGTGGATTTACCACAAAAATCTAATCCTTCAAATGTTATAAACATATTTAATATTGTTTAATTACGAATTCAAGTTTTTTAGGTTTTACATCAAGTAATTTTGTGAATTCTGGAATTTCAATAACTGGTTCAATTAAATTTTCTTCACTCCGAACAGCTTCCCAGTAATCAACATAAACTTTAATGCTGTCGTTTGTAAGTTTGCCAAGTCGATTAATCCCGCCTCGTAAAATTACAGTGACTTTACTGGGGAAAAGATTTAATTCTTTTGAAGGCGGAACATTTCTTATTTCAACGAATAAATCATCAAAAGCTCTTTCTACAATTTTTTGAACATCAAACTCAAGTTTGCATTTATTTATTGAGAATTTAACGCCATTTATACTTTTTAAATTAACTTCATAAACTACTTTTTCATTAACATTATTAAAAACAACAGAATCTGTTTCGGCATAATTTATATTTTGCAAAATACTTGCTGGGCCCGAGATTTCTACTTCGTTCGGAGTCAATGTGATATCTGATACCAGATCATAATTTTCTGCAAAATTAATTTTAATATTTGTTTTAATGGGAACCTTTTTAGTAACTGTCTTATCGATTTCAAATTCAAAAATTACAGGGGATATTTCGAGAACATTAAAAGATGAAGTAAGCCAGATATTATTCTCAATTTCATTTCTCAAGTCAACTTTAAATTTTCCAATTCTATGATGAGCGGACACAAAAAATGAATGTTCACCTGTTAAAATCAATTTTGCAAGTTCCCATCCCTTAGCTTTAACTTTCAAAGAAATTCCCGGGTTTGATATAAAACTTGGAGAATAATTTTTAGGTAAATCAACTAATTCAATTGGTACTGTAATAATTTCAACATAATATTCTGAAAGAGTAACAGAACCCCAGAGAATTAGTGAAAATATAATAATAAATGTTATTGGAATAATTTTATTCTTCATACACTAAATATAAAAAAAACTCCACTATTGTGGAGTTAATAATATCATCACTTTCAGTAATTCATTATCTGATTTGATTAAAATATGCAATGAGTTCTTCTCTATTGGCGCGGGAAATTTCTCTTCCTTTAATTGGGAAATTTTCAAAACTGCGTGCAAGATGACGTAATTTATGAACATTGAGTTTCGATAGTTCTTCTTCAGAAGGAACTTCTTTTACTATTTTCTCTTTTGTTTCATTTTCAAATTCAGTTTTTGATAATTCTTCAATGGCTTCTTTTTTTAATTCTTCCAGTCTTGATTTAGCATTTTCGTTTTCAGCTGCCTTCTTTTTTACATTGGATTTTTGGATTTCTTCAGAAAAGTTTTTTTGTTCAAACAAAGTAGGATTATCCAGAATTTCTTCGTTTGTAATATTTTTTTGTTCAAAAGAATCAAATTTGTTTTCAGAATAAATAATATCTTCAAGCTGGTCGTCAGGACGAGGGATAACATGAGCAGAAATTAACTGGCTAACGCGCTGAGCTGCTGCTGCACCTGCCTCTACAGCTGCTTGCACTGCTGCAACTTCGCCAACAATTTTTACAGTAACTAATCCTGCAGATATTTTTTCTTTGCTAATTAATTTAACATTAGCAGTTTTAACCATTGCATCAGCAGCTTCGATAGCACCAATTAATCCTTTTGTTTCAATTAATCCTAGTGCTAAGTCCATAATTTAATTATTTGGGACGTTTTGGCAGAATCAATTCAACATCCGAATGAGGGCGCGGAATAACATGAACCGAAACCAATTCACCAACACGCTGAGCTGCAGCTGCTCCAGCATCGGTAGCTGCTTTTACAGCTCCTACATCACCTCGAACCATAACAGTAACATATCCACCACCGATAGTTTCTTTGCCAATTAATTCTACTTTTGCTGCTTTAACCATTGCATCGGCGGCTTCAATTGCCCCGACTAATCCTTTGGTTTCGATCATTCCAAGTGCATCAAGTGTCATAAGTTTGCTCCCAATATTGGTTAATTTTTCTGCTTCAAAATAGTTTTTATAGTTAAAAATGTCAATTTCATTTATCTTGTTATTGAATTCTCTTTTAAATAATCTTCGAGTAAAACTGCTGCAGAATTTTTGTCAAGCAATCCTTTTTCTCTTCTTTTTTTTCTTGATGGAACCGACTCAATAATTCTCCTTTTTGCAATTACAGAAGAATATCTCTCATCGACTAATTCTACAGGCAGCTGACATTTTTTTTCGAGTTCTTCCTTAAATTTTTTTATCAACTTAAAAATACTTGATTCTGCTCCGCTTTCTTTAATTGGATTACCAAGAATAATTTTTTTTACATTATAGTTTTTAATAATCTTCTCTAATTCCTTCCAGAAATTTTTATTATTCTCAATTGTTATGAGAGGATAGGCAAAAATATTTAGAGGGTCAGTTATAGCTAAACCTATTCTCTTTTCTCCATAATCAATTGCCAGAATTCTTGCTTCGTTATGCTGATTCATAAATTTTTCTTTTTATTTAATGTTTATTGGAATCAAATCTTTCAACAGAATAAACTCCATTTACTTTTTTTAGTCTATCAATTAGTTTATTTAAGTGGTCCAAATCTTTTACATAAACGGTAATTGTTCCTTTGAAAATAGAATCTTCTGCACTCATGTTGACTGATTTTATATTAGTATTTTCAAAATTTGTTATGCAATTAGAAATATCTTTAAGAATACCGGGTATATCTTCCCCTTTAATTATTAATCCGGCAATAAAATAAGAACCATCTGCTTTAGGCCATGTTACAGGCACCAATCTTTCATCCCCTGCCTGAAGTTTATCAATTAAATTCTTGCAATTTTTTCTATGAATTTTAATCCCTTCTCCTATAGTTACATAACCAATTATTGGATCACCCGGAATAGGATTGCAACACTTAGCATAGCTTATTGCCAAACCTTTTTGTTCACCTTCAACTACAACTCCCCCAGCAGTATACCTTGCAATGTCGGCAAATTTATCAAAAGGTAATTCTATTGATTGTTTTTGTTCTTGTTCTTCGATTGGTTTGAGTATTTCATCAAGATTAACTTTATTTTCTGCAATTGCTTTGTAAAAAGATCTTATGTTATCAAATTTTAATTTGCGTGAAATCTTCACAATTTCATCTGGAGTATAAGTTTGTTTGTATTTCTTTGATTTCTTTTCAAATAATTCTTTGCCTGCCTCAACTAATTTTTCTTCTTCTTTATTTAAATATTTTCTTATATGATTTCTTGCTTTCTGTGTTTGAACAAACTGCAGCCAGCTTTTATTCGGATGCTGATTCTTTGAAGTAATAATTTCTACCATATCACCACTGTGAAGCTTTGTATCTAATGGAACAATTTTTCCATTGACTTTTGCACCAATACATTGGTCACCAATGTTGCTGTGAATTTCATAAGCAAAATCGACAGGTGTCGAATTAACCGGGAGTCGTTTTAATTCACCTTTTGGAGTAAAAACATAAATTTCATCCTGATATAAATTTAATTTGAAACTTTGCAAAATTTCTTTTGTGGCTTCATCTTTAGATGCATTTTCAAAAATATCCCTTACCCAGCTTACCCATTCTTCAAGTTCTTTGTCTGTAGTTGTAATTTCTTCCTTATATTTCCAGTGAGCAGCAACACCTTTTTCAGCAATTTCATGCATTTTTCTTGTTCTAATTTGAATTTCCACCAATCTTCCTTCTGGTCCAATAACCGTTGTATGAAGCGATTGATAATTATTTTTTTTAGGTACTGATATAAAATCTTTAAATCTATCTGGGATTGGTTTGAATAATTCGGTTACAATTCCAAGAGCAAGGTAGCATTGATTTTTATCTTCTGTTTCGAGAATAATTCTAATTGCAAGAATGTCATAAATTTGTTCGAATGGTAAGTTTTGTTTAATCATTTTTCTGTAGATGCTGTAAAGATGTTTAGGGCGTCCATTAATTTCGAAAACCAACTCTTCTTGTTTTAATTTTTCTTCAATAGGTTTAATTACTTTATTAATAAAAGCTTCCCGTTCTTTTCTTGTATCATTAATTTTTTTTGCTAAGCTGTCGTATGCTTCACGATTTAGATATTTGAATGCGAGATCTTCCAATTCCCATTTAATTGCACCAAGACCAAATCTATGAGCAAGAGGAGCATATATTTCCTGTGTTTCTTGAGCAATTCTTCTTTGTTTTTGTGGAGAGACAAATTCGAGTGTTCTCATATTATGAAGTCTATCAGCAAACTTTACAATAATCACACGAACATCTTTTATCATTGATAAAAGTAATTTTCTATAATTTTCAGCTTTTCTTTGGTCTTCAGTTTTAAGAATTTCTTGATCCTTGAATAATCCTCCCATCTTTGTTACGCCATCAACTATTTCAGCTACATCTCTGCCAAATTCTTTTTCAATAAATTCAAGTTTTGTATCTGAATCTTCTACTACATCATGTAATAAAGCACTTACTACAGAAACATCATCCAGAGGAATTTCACGAGCCACTATCATTGCTACTTCATATGGATGGTAAAAATAAGGTTCCCCCGAAGCACGAAAATCATTTTTATGACACTCATAACTAAATTGAAATGCTTTACGAATTAATTCTTCATTTACTGAACGAAGATTTTCTTTGCAAACATTAAGCAATTCATTTAGCATTTTTTGATGTTTTATTCTTATTGCAGTTTCCATAATAAATTATTTTTAATTCCATGCATTATACAATCATCAATTTGTGAAGTTCATTAAAAAGTTCCAAAAGTTCTATCTCCTGCATCTCCCAAACCTGGCAATATGTAACCATTTTTATTTAGTTTACGGTCAAGTGCTGCAGTATAGATTAATATTTCAGGATGTTCTTTATTCATTTTTTCTATTCCTTCCGGAGCAGAAATTAAGCAAGCTAAAATACATTTTCCAGCACTATTTTTTTTCAAATAATTAAAAGAAGCAACAGCACTTCCGCCTGTGGCAAGCATTGGATCAAGTAAAATTGTTATTGATTCGTTTAGATTGTTTGGCGTTTTATAATAATAATCAATTGGCTGCAAAGTTCTTTCATCACGCTGAAGCCCGATATGCCCGACTTTTGCTTCCGGAAGCATTTTTAAAAATGAATCTACCATACTTAACCCTGCTCTTAAAACTGGAATTAAAACTACAGGGTACTTCAATCTGTAACCTTTAGTCTTTTCTAAAGGTGTTTCTACATCATATTCTTCCAGTTCAAAATTTTTTGATATTTCAATTGCAAGGGAAAAAGAAATACGGCTTAATGCATATCTGAATTCTGCAGGATGAGTATTTTTGTCTCTTAAAATAGAAATATCCCTTTTAACAAGAGGATTATCAACAATAATAAGATTATTCATAATTATTCCTTATTAATTTTTCTTCCAAGGATAGATAATAAATTTACAAACGGTGAAAGAGGGGGAGTATAATTAAATTGAATATTGGATAGTTCACTTATTTTTATGTTATTTTGAATAAATGAGGAAATTAAATCTGCATAACCAGCTACTTCTTTATCACCAAGAAAGAATGCACCAAGTATTCTTTTAGTATACTTCTCAAATAATATTTTACCAAAAACTTTTCTTGAGTGCGGCATAACTTTTATTAAATTATCTGCAGTTGCTGTTACATAAGTAAAATTATATTTGTGTTCATGTGCTTCTTTTGTATTAATTCCAACATAAGCAAGATAATTATTAAAAATTTTTACTGCTGCATTTTTAATAATTGGTTTTGCATAAATATTTCCACCTGCAGCATTTTCTCCTGCAATATGTCCATAATTATGTGCTATAGTTGCGAGTGGAATGTAATCATCTTTCCCCGTTATTTTATTTTTAACTTCGGTATTATCACCAGCAGCAAAAATGTTAGAATCAGATGTTCTCAATTTTTGGTCAACTTTCAGTCCTCCAAATTTTCCAATTTGCAAAGATGAAGATGCAGCAAGAAAGTTATTTGGTTCTATACCTATTGCTAATAAAGCAAGGTCATACTCAAAATCCCATCCCTTATACTGAATTGATTTGAACTTATCATTTTCACTTTTGAATTTAACATTAACAGCATCGCCAAGAAATTCTATATTATTTTCCTGAAGAATTTCTTTAACTAAGTGTGAAATTTCTATATCTGCTGCAGGCATTGGCAAGTTTTCTTTCTCAAGTATCGTAACATCAAAACCAAGCATTTTAAATGATTCTGCTGCTTCGAGTCCAATATAACCTGCTCCAATAATTAGAACTTTTCTAACATTATTTTTTTCTAAATAATTTTTTATTGATAAGTAATCTTTTACATTTTTCAGAGTAAAAACATTTTTCAGATTTCTGGATAGATCAGGAATTAATTTAGCTATGGAGCCTGTCGCAAGTATTAACTTGTCATATGGCTGTTCATATCGTTGATTTGAAATTCTATTAAGTACTGTAACAGTTTTTTTTCTTCTATCAATTTTTTCAACAAAGTGATTCAGATAAACTTTAACACCTTTTTCTTTTTCAAAAGTATCCTGATTATAAAAAACAATTTCTTTCCAATCTTTAATTTCATTTGAAAGAACATATGGCAATTCACAAGTTCCAGTTGAAATAAATTCACCTGCTTCAAACATAATTACATTTGAATCAGGAGAAGTTCTTTTTGCTTTTGCAGCAGCTGCAGGACCAGCAGCATTACCACCAACAATTACTATATTTTGAGGCTTAGGAAACATCTACCATCAATTAATTTTAATAGAAATATAATTAATTTTTATGATGATTGGGAAATTAGATTACTGAATTATTATCTGATAATTATTTTTCTTTGAAAGAAATTGTAATTGGTACTCCTTCAAAACCAAAGTGCTGACGAATTAATCTTTCAAGAAATCTCTTATACGATTCGGGTATGTATTTATGCTGATTGGCAAAAAATAAAAAGATTGGATAATGTTCACCTACCTGAGTAATGTATTTTATTTTAATTTCTTTCCCTGTTGGAGTAGCAGGTGGAGGGGTTTTAAGAATCTCTGGGAGTAACACTTCATTTAATTGATTTGTAGGAATTTTCTTTTTTCTTTCTTCATGAATTTTTTTAGCAAGGTCAATAAGTTTATAAATTCTTTGTTTTGTCAAGGCTGAAATTGTAATTATCGGGACATAATCCACAGTTTTCATTTTTGCTTTTATTGCATCTTCATATCTCTTGGCTGTATTAACATCTTTTTCTATTAAATCCCATTTGTTTATTGCAATTATTAATCCTTTTCTTCTTCTTACTGCTTCCTGAATTATTCTCTGGTCCTGATTTTCGAGACCAAGTTCTGCATCAAGCAGAAGAACTGCAACATCACAATCCCACAAAGCTCTGTAAGTTCTAACATTTGCAAAAAATTCTACATTCTCTTTAATTCTCGATTTCCTTCTCAATCCAGCGGTATCTACAAGAACAATTTCTTCACCATAATATTTAAGAATAGAATCAATACTGTCTCTTGTTGTACCGGGAATATTAGTAACAATTGTTCTATCATAACCAAGCAATGCATTAACAAGAGAGGATTTGCCAACATTTGGTTTGCCAATAATAGCAAGACGTAATCTGTAATCTGTTTCTTCTTTTTCTTCTGGAAAATTTAAATGCCCTTGTAAATCATCAAGGAAATCGCCCAGATTTCTTCCATTCAAAGCTGAGATATCGTAAATTTTTTCAATCCCGAGTGAATAAAAATCATTTTTGCGTGAAGTCATTTCTGGTGCATCAGCTTTATTAACAAGCAAATAATATGGCTTTGTTGTTTTACGAATCATATTTGCAATTTCTCTATCAAGAGGAGTTAAACCACTTTTACCATCAACTACAAAAAGAATTGCATCAGATTCTTCAAGAGCAATTTTGATTTGTTCACGTATTGCCGCTTCAAAAAGGTCTTCAGAATCAGGGACAAATCCACCGGTATCTATTAATCTAAAATGTTTGCCGTTCCATTCAACATCACCATAAATTCTATCTCTTGTAACACCTGCAATATCATCAACAATTGACTTTTTAGTTTTTGTCAATCTGTTGAACAATGTTGATTTGCCAACATTTGGCCTGCCTACTATAACTACTACTGGTTCTTTCATATAAATTTTTTAGAATGTGTATTGCAAATTTAATTGCGGATAATAAATTGTTCTAAAACCAATCTCATCTTTTTTCAATTCAGCAGATATCCTCAAATTCCTGTTATATCTGCTTGTGCTCCATGCTGCATCAACTGCACTAATTATATGATTGGTAATAATTATTAAAACTGCTTTATATGCAATATTATAAAAATCATTTGCTTTGCCGCGTTCATGTGAGTAATAATAAAAATTTGGAGTCAGCGGGTCGCCATAACTGAAAGGTGTATGTTCATCGCCAAAATCATCCCATCCTACATTAAACTGAGGGTATTTGCCAATCATCTCGTAATATTGTTGGTCGCCAAATGGAGCAAGATGATGAGAATAATAACCGCCAATATCACTTTCAAGACGATTAAGCTCTTTCCAGTTTACAGAACCATCTGAATTAAAAATTCTGTAATTATTTGGATTAACTTCTGAATTTATTTTTGCTGCATTTGTGATTGTCCACAAAGCGTATCTTTTAACATCCCAATGTTCATTAGCAAATTTCTGGAAAAAATCTGTCTGGTCATCACCTTTTTTATCGTAAATTAATCCAACAGTAATTGCTGCTGCTTCTACAGCTACAAAAATTGCACTTTTAATGTAACTTTTTGAATAAATCTGTCCTAAACCCGGAAGAGCAAATGATAATACAGCTCCGAGTAAAGGGGATTTTTTATTCAAACTATAATTTGCATTTTTCAATTCTTGTTGTAAAGAATTATCAAAAGAAATTTTAGAATCAATTTTTAATAATCCAGATAAATTATTTTGCTGAGAAAAAATAATAGATACACTAAAAAATATAATTAAAAGAATCTTTTTCATATTTATTCCTCATCATTTAAAAATTGAAGTCAAATAAAATTCCACCGTAAAAATTCCATTCTTTTCCATAAGTAACATTTTCGTTCATTATTTTTCTTGAAAATTTATCAAACGAATAAGCTGCATTTAAAAATAAACTTGTAGGGAATATATAAAATGAATTCATTTTGATTCTCAATTCAATGCCTGCCCCTTTTTTGAAATCTTTTAGAGAAGGAATACTACCATTCCATGCATTCCCAAAATCTCCATAGACAGACATAAAAATTTTATCAATGTAAAGATGACCAATTCTTGTATCAATATTTTTTATTAATGGGAACCGATAGGTTAAATTAATCCAGCCTAATTCATTCCCACTAATTGAATAAAATGGATAACTTTTCATTCCGATTAAACCACCAAGATAGAAATCAAAAAAGTCAGGTACTGTGGGTCCCAAAATTGATGCTATCCTCAATTGTGTTGTTAAAGTATGGTCTTTCTTTATTTCAAAAAATTCTTTCCAGTTTAATTCAATTCTGTGGAAATTGAAATTTTTATACTTGGGTTTTAAAATCCCTCCTTCAACTGTATATTCCCCATCAGGATTATATCGGTTAAATTCATAATCATATTTTAATTCTATCTTTCTTCCAACTGGATTGATATCCGAGTCCACAGCAGGTTTAATTCCATCATGAACATATTTTATTTGTAAATCTCTGCCAATAAAATAAGTATCATTTGTAGTTGGATATAGAATGTTAGTATTAGGAAATATAAAACTGCCAAGAGTAGCAGTATAACTGCTCAAAATAAATCTGAATTCTAAGGTATTTCCTTCAGTAACAATTTTATGCCGCAAGAAGAAATCGCTTTCAAATAGATTATAAGTTACATCAGTTGTTGTATTAAATGATGTATCAAGGGAATCAAAAATAATTGAAGCGTTTGCTTTTCTGCTTACACTGTAAATTTCTATTCCAGCTTCTGGTCTCAAACCAAGTTTGAAAAGTATTGGCAATTTATCTCGATATTCAAAAGATAAAAATAAATCTCTTTCAAATCGTTTATTGACTGCACCACCTCCAAAAATACTGAAGCGGTTCAAATAGTCACTCGAAGCAAGATAAATTCCCGGTTTAATTCTATCTATAACATAATTTGAAGTAGTATAATTATCATAACGAACAAAAGGTATGATACTTACACGTGAAAAATAACCTCTGTATTTTTGTGCTTCATAATTTTCCACTTTTGAGTCATCGTAATTAATTAAACGAAATAAATCATAATTAACTAAATCACCCTTAGGTTTATCTTCTGAAAGTGGCGGATTATTTTTCCATATATAATTTTTAGAATTGTCAACTTTACTTTGTTCATCTTTTGGTAAATAAAATAATTTAAAACCATCAGCTGCATATCCGGAATAGATTATATTCCCATTGGAATCAACTGCTGGCTGAAATGCTCCTCCAATAACATTTGTTAATTTTATTTTCTCTTTCGTTCTTAAATTAATCTTATACAAATTAAAAATTCCTGTTTCATCAGATGAATAAATTAAATTCCCGTCATTATCAAAAACTGCATCACGATTATCATAACCATTGCTTATTAAAATAGAAAAATCATTCCCATCGATATTAACCTTAGCAATATCTCTTGCGTTTTTTAATGAATATCCGAAGACAATAAAATTTCCATCTGGAGAAAATTTTGGTTTATATACCTGTTCCCCATTATTAAAAAAGGTTAGTTGACGAAAATCTTTACCATCAACATTTACAATCCCAATATTTGTTGTTCCATCCTTCTGAAATAAGAAAACTATTTTTTTGCCATCAGGTGAAACATCAGGATTATTTGCTCTTAAACCAAAAGTTATTCTTTTACTTTTATACGTATTAAAGTCATAAATATACAAATCATGTATATTATTCCATTTAGGATTATCGTCACTCAATTTTGCATAAACAAATTTTTCTTCACCGGGTATTCTTGAAATAGTAGAACGAACCTGTGGGACAAGCAATTTTTCTTCTTTTGTTTTTAAATCGAGTAGAAAAATTGAAGACATTCCAAAGTAATCATTTTCTTTATTCGAAATGTAAAGTATTTTACTGCTGTCATAAAATACTGGATAAAAGTTGCCAAATCCTTTTGGGGTAATTATTTCTCCTTCAACAAGATTTTCAAGAACATCTTTAATTCTATTCTTGTAATCATGTTTAAGAAAATTTGTCCATTCGTTATATAATTCCTTGCCTGTAATTCCAATTGCATCTTTAATTGCAGCATCAATTGTAAAGTTAGAAAGTTTACCAAGTTTATGTGAAATCTCTTTTAATTTGTCTTCCCCATATTTTTGAGAGATATATCGAACTAAAGCAAAACCAGCGTTATAAACAGATTCATTACCTAAACTTGTTTTATCAAAAACACCCATTTGATTCCATGTTAACATTTTATTATTTAAAGCATAGCATCGTAAAATCATGTCGCGATGTGTATCCCAATTGTCATAACCAAATTCTTTACGCATATATTGAGCTGTTCCTTCTGCAAACCATGCAGGCACATTAACAGAAGCAACGGGATAGGATGCAATAAAATTCGGGAAACCATAAAGTATGTCAGGTCTTCTCTTTT
>CAZNFW010000016.1:7292-57696 GCA_964572725.1 uncultured Melioribacter sp. | reverse complement strand
ACTCAATTAAATTATAAAAATGCCGCTTAATTTCTCTAAACATATTATCCAAAAAATTGTCTTGCTTTTTCGGGGACAGTACAAATTTAACTATACGAATGAAAAGTTAAGAGAGTTGCTTGACACAGGTGATGAAGAAAAGAATATAAAAAATGCAATTGAGTATATAAATTATAGCGTTGAATATAATGACAAGTCCAAACGATTTTTACTGCATTGAAGGTGAAAATGGTGATGACTTACCATATTTGTCTATTGATATAAATGACCATTTCGGAAGAGAATTTTTCGATTAAGTAAATTTTTAGTTTTTTATCATAAACTAAAATCTTCAAGCTTTGTTTATAATTTTGATTTGATGGGTATTTATTAAGTGTTATAAAATCACATTAAGTAATATTTATTAAATTCGTTAGAAACCTAAAAATTTTATCAGAATGGACAATAAAAAATGCCCGAAATTGCTTGATTTTCGGGCTTTTTGAGCTGGCGAAGGGATTTGAACCCCCGACCTGCTGATTACAAGTCAGCTGCTCTACCAGCTGAGCTACGCCAGCTTAAAAATCAAATTTATTTATCAAGAACCAGTCATTTAAGAGATTATCCCGATTTTATCGGGACTGCTCTACCAGCTGAGCTACGCCAGCTTAAAAATCAAATTTATTTATCAAGAACCAGTCATTTAAGAGATTATCCCGATTTTATCGGGACTGCTCTACCAGCTGAGCTATAACAGTTTTAAATTTTTGTGCGCAAATCTACAAATATTTTACATTTCATTGCAACTATTATTTATTTTTAGAAAACAAATTTTGTTTTTATGCTAACACAAAATGAACTAAAATATTACGCTTCGCTCCTCCAAAAAAAATATAGACAGGAATATAAAAAGTTTCTTGTAGAAGGATTTACTTTAATCCAGGAAGCACTCAACTCAAATTATAAATGTGAAATTATTATATCATCCTTCCTCTATGCGCAAAAAAATAATGAAATATTAATTCACTTGAAAAATAAAAATCTTAGAACAGAAATAATTAATCAAAATCTTTTTGAAAAGTTGTGCGATACAAAAACACCTCAGGGAATTATTGGAGTCTTTCTTTTTCCTGAATCTAATCTAAACAAAAGCAAAAATATTTTAGAGAAAGAAAAATTAATTGTTGCACTCGAAAATATATCAGACCCCGGAAATCTTGGTACTATTTTGCGTAATTGTGACTGGTTTGGATTTAATAACATTTTGCTTAGTCCTGACTGTGCAGAAGTTTTTAATCCAAAAGTTATAAGAGCTTCTGCTGGTTCTTTGTTCCATGTTAAATTTTATGAGACAGATAATTTTTATAATACATTAAAAGATTTAAAAAAATCTGGATACAAAATTTATTGTACTGATTTAGATGGCAGCAATATTTATGAATTGAAAATTTCTAAAAAATGTGTTGTTGTTTTTTCAAGCGAAGCACATGGACCATCAGAAAATTTGTTGCAGGTTTCAGACCTAAAAATTACAATTCCCCGTTTTGGCAATGCTGAATCGCTTAATGTGGCTTCTGCTTCTGCTGTTGTTTTATCTGAACTATCAAAAAAAATTAATAGGTAATCTCTTAATCAAAAAATTCCCAGGCAACGCCAAATCTTATTCCACGTTCCTGTTTTGGATAATATGGAATTATAAAATACTTTCGATTCAATAAGTTTTCAAAAACAAAATAAATGATTGCATTTTTCTGAATTTGTCCAGCAATAAATATATCTAATTGAAATTCTGATGGATACTCGTTCGTAAGTAATTGTGGAATGCTTCTAATATTTGAAGAAATAAACCACAAATATGGTGTTGTAATGCTTTTCTCAAAATCAATTAATAAGTCATTTCTTTTTCCAATTGAATAATAGTTCAAACCAATTTTTAAGTTCAGATTTGAATTGAACAGAGTGTCATGATAATAAATTCCTCCAGTAGAAGTGAATTCAGGTATAGCTTGCTTTTTTCTGTTATCTTTTGAGAAGTAATAGCTCGAATTTGTATTTAAAATTATCTTCCAGATTTTTGCATTGATGGAAAGATTCATTCCCTGCAAATATAAATTATCAGTTTTGAAATATACCGCATAATCATTGAGAAGAGAGTTGTTGTGGATTACTGCAGCAATGTATTTGTTAATAGCTGTTGAATAAAAATAACCTAATTCTATTTTCAAAAGATTGATTGAAAAAATAGATTTAATTTCTGCTACAGTATTTCTTTGTTTTTTATCTGTGATAGCATAATTGATTTCGAATAAAGTTCCAGCTTTTTGAAATGTTGATGCCCCTGCATATATTTTTACTTTATCATTGTGTAAAAATGAAATGTCACCACCAAAACCAAAAAAAGATTTTCCATAGTGTGTCAAATATTTTCCATATAAAGAAATTTGAGCAATTTTATCTGGCAAAAAAGAATTCAATAAAATTCCCGAAGAAAATGAGTTCAATGATTTATTATTAAGTAGTGGTGTGGAAAATTCATTATTTTCAAATTCATTAATTAAATTAATTTGAAAAACAGAAAAATATAAATCATGTTTTAGTCTGATTCCAAATGTCTTATATTCATTGTTATGAAATATTTTTTCTGCATTACTTTGAAAATTTGTTCCCGTTGTATCGTTTTGTCTGAATTCATTTAATCCTGTCTGATAATAAATTGAAAAATCAGTAAAAGATTTTTTATAAAATTCTCCTGTTAATCTTAGAGTAAAATTATTTGCAGTTACTTTTTGATATCTGTTGTAAAATTTTACAGGTGCAAGAATATTATTGTAAAGAACTTCTTCGAATTGTTCTTCTGGAAATGAATATAAAATTGAATCTGCATTAACACCGCCATTTAATTGAATGATTGATTTAGAATATTGATAATTGCCTCTGAGATTTAAATTATTTGATAAAGCATAACTAATTCTTAAACTCGCTTGCCAGAGACTGAAATCTGTATTTCTGTAAAATGGATTTACACTTTGATTTGTTATTTCAGAAAAAATATTCAATCGATTACCAAAATTGGAGGAAAAAATTCCATCAACCATTCCTTCTTCGTTAGGTGCCTGATAAAATTTTATTCGTGTATAAGGTTTTGATGAAGAAATATTCTTAGAAATAAAATTAACAGCGGCAGAGTTATTGTAATTATTATAAAAAAAACCTCTCGGCAATGAAATTATTTCAATTGAATCAATGCTTTCTGACTGAAATAAATACAAATCATATGAATTAAATAATCGATTATTAAGAGTAATTCCATCAGATAAAAAAGAAAAGTTATTATATCCATTTCCATATAATAAAACTTCATTTGGTTGACCGAGTGAACCCAAATCTCTTAAAAATCCAAAAGGTATATTTGAAAAAAAATTTCCTGCATATCTGTAATCAGTAAAATTTATTTCCTCTTTTTTAATGATTGTTTTTAATAATGAATTTGATAACAACCCGGGAACTTTTAATGAAATAATTTTCGATGAATCACTTTTTGCTGAAGAAGTATCTTCTAATAAAATTTTATTGTTTAGTGATGCATAACTTTTTGAAAAATTTTTGACTATGCCTTGTGAGTAAATAATAGAAGAAAGAAAAATTAAAGCAGCAATAAATTTTTTCATGGATTCTAAAATGTTTTTTACTAAAATAGATTTAATTGAATTACAATGAAAGAAGAATTTTATTTGTTATTAATACGATATTTATAAACTAATAATAAGAAAATTTGAATAAAAATATTGATTAACATTAATGAGGTTTTATTTATCAATTGTTAAATAAAAAATATAAAATTGTTTGTTTTCAAATAAAAAAATATTAAATTTCGAGTGAATTAACTTCCATAAATTAAGGAGTTATACAATGGCAATGACAAAAAGCCAGATTCTTGATCACATGGCAAAGAAAACAGGAATTACCAAAAAACAAGCAAATTTATTTTTAAGTGAGTTTGTAAAACTTGCTTATAAAGAAGCAAAAAAATCATTTACTATTCCAGGTTTAGGAAAATTGGTTTTAGTAGAAAGAAAAGCAAGACAGGGACGTAATCCTAAAACGGGAGAAGTTATTACAATTCCAGCAAAAAAAGTTGTAAAGTTTAGAGTTGCAAAACAAGCTAAAGATGCAATCTTAGTTTATAAGGCATAAAAGAAAGCCCATCATCTGGTGGGCTTTTTTCTTTGAACATTTGTCATTAATTCATTGTACAGCTTTTCAGGAATGTTTTGAAGAATTTGAGATAGCAATTTTTGAAAATTCCCAACGTGAGAATAAAATCCAATTGTTACATTTTGTTCTTTATCGTGAATATAAATTGGTCTTGTTGGATAGCCTGAAAAAATCCCGCCGCTTATCTTATCAATATTTTTAAAATCAATTTCAACTTTTTTTTTGCTTAAGAAAAAGTCTTTACATATCAATTTATTATTTGATACCGTAATTTCGAATGGAAATAATTTATATGTTTTGAAAAAATATTTATTCAAGTAGAAAATTAATATACTATTAATAATTGCTGGTATTATGAAAAAAATTTTTTCGCTTATATAATAAACTGATGAAATTAGGTGGATTGACAACATTAAAGTTGCTATAATATTTCCATATCTGTAAATAATCTTGGCAAAAAAAGAGTATTTAAATGTTTCCATAGATTTATTAACCTTTATTTTAAAGTTATAAAATTATTCATAAATATTTTTTTATAAAATTAAAAGTAGATAAGCTTTAATAATACTAAAACAAATAAGTTTATTTAATAAATAAATTCATATACTTTTATTATTTTGAAATCGAGATTTCACTTTAATTCTGATGAAATTACCAAGATTAAAATATGGAAGAAGATTAAAAACTGCTGATTATATTTATAATTTTTTTGCAACAATAACAGGTCTTACAATTTTTAACATAGAATTTTTTAAGCAAGTTTTTATTCCCCCATATGAAATATCAGAAATAAAAAAACATATGGATGAACTTGGTGTTAAAACTTTTGGTATTGTAAGTGTGACTGGATTAATTATTGGACTTGTATTAACAATGCAAAGTCAACCTGTTATGCAAAGATTTGGTGCTTCAGATTTTTTGCCGGGTATGGTTGCTCTTTCTGTTGTAAGGGAATTAGCTCCTGTTATTACAGCTTTAATTTTTGCTGGCAGAGTTAGCTCTGGAATAGGTGCGGAACTTGGTTCAATGAGAGTTACAGAACAAATTGATGCAATGGAAGTTTCTGCTGTTAATCCTTTCAAATTCCTTGTTGTAACTCGTGTAATAGCTACTACTATGATTTTGCCTTTATTAACAATATATGTAATTGTTATTGCAATCTTTGGTGGATTTATTGCAATTATTATTACTGAAAATATGAGCTTTCAATATTATATTGATTCTGTAATTCGTTCAATTGAATTTGGAGATTTTATCCCGGGTGTTGCAAAAACATTTGTGTTCGGTTACATAGTTGGAATTGTTGGAGCTTATAAAGGTTTTACTGCAGAAGGAGGAACAGAAGGCGTAGGGAGAGCTTCTACTACATCAGTCGTTCTCTCTTCACTTTTAATTCTTATTTTTGATATGATATTAGTAAAAATTTCATTATGGTTATGGCCGACTCTCGGATAATAATAGTAGAAAATTTGACTAAACGTTTTGGAGTTTTAACAGTACTCGATAAGATTTCATTTGATGTTAATCGTGCAGAAAATCTTGTTGTATTCGGAAGAAGTGGTCAAGGAAAAAGTGTTCTATTAAAATGCATAATTGGACTTATGAAACCTGACGAGGGAAATATTTTTATTAATGGTCAGAATATTTTAAAATTATCACTTAATGAACTGAATCAATTGAGAAAAAATATTGGTTTTCTTTTTCAGAGTTCTGCTTTGTATGATTCTATGACAGTTCGAGAAAATCTTGCATTTCCTTTGAGAAGACTTTTTCCAGAATTAACAGAGAAACAAATCGAAGAAAAAGTAAAATATACTCTTGAATTAGTTTCACTCGAAGATGCAATTGATAAAATGCCTTCAGAATTATCCGGCGGTATGAGAAAAAGAATTGGTTTAGCTCGCTCAATTATTACTGACCCTCAAATTATGCTTTATGATGAACCAACAACGGGATTAGATCCAATTACAACAAAAGAAATAAGTGATTTAATTTTAACACTTCAGAAAAAATTAAATATGACATCAATTGTAGTAACACATGATTTAATCTGTGCAGAAATAATTGCTGATAGAGCTATATTCCTTAAAGATGGAAAAATTGCTTATGAAGGAACTATTCAAGAATTTACAAATTCGAATGACCCATTTTTGAAAAACTTTTTTAGTCATGAATTTATAAAAGCTGTATGAGGTATAAATGTTAAAACAACTTGAAGGCGCCCGACTTGGTATATTTATTTTTATAGGTACTATTTTACTTATTATTTCTATCTTCCTTATTGGAAGCAGAGAACAATTATTTACAGGCACAATCGAAATAAAAGCATACTTTGACCAGATAGAAGGCTTAAAGACTGGTGCACCTGTTAGACTTAGTGGTTATGATATTGGAAGTGTAAGTGGGATTTCTCTTGTGGATGAAAAAACTGGCAATGTTGAAGTACGTATGAGGATTGACAGTAAGTTGAAACGCTTTATCAGACTTGACAGTCAGGCTGCAATTGAAACAGAAGGATTGGTGGGAAAGAAAATTGTAACAATCACTCCGGGCTCGCCAAATCTCGAAGAAATTTCTGACGGAGGAATTATTAAATCAAAAAATCCACTCAATATTTCTGTAATTGTTGAAGAATCTGAGGCTGTTATATCTTATCTTAAAAGTCTCACTAAAGATTTGGCTGACATTGTAAATAAAGTAAATAAAGGTGAAGGTACAATCGGCAAAATTGTCAATGATGATAGACTTTATCGTTCTGCTGTAAGTATTACTCAAAATGCCGATAGAAGTTTAACGGCAGTTACTGAAAGGTTGACTGATATTTCTGATGTAATTATTAATATGACAGAAAATATTAAAACTATTATTGAAAATGTTGACAGTGCTTCGATGAGTATAAGAAATCTTGTTAGTCGTGTAGATAAAGGAGAAGGACTGTTAGGAACATTAATTTCAGATCAGGCAGTAGCTGATTCAATTAAAACACTTATATATAATTTTACTAAAACATCAGAAGAAGCAAGAATGGCTACATCAAGTTTTACAGAAAACATGGAAGCTCTTAAACACAACTGGCTATTTAAAGGTTACTTTGAACAAAGAGGTTATTGGAATAAAATAGAGTTTGAAAATGAAATCAACAATAAACTAAATGAATTAAAAAAACAGAATGAAATTTTAGACAAAAAAATTAAAGAGCTAACCGAGTTAGAATCGCGGTTGAAAAAATAATTATTAACAATGTATCACTCCGATTATTAATTTAATAACATTCACTTATCACTTTAATAAGTATCCAATCTTTCAAGTAATCTATTCTTAAAAAAATTGCATCATTTTTATTTATTAGCTGATGTGTTAATGGTATTCTTTTTGTCTATTTTTTTAAAAAAGAAAAATGTATATGAAAATATATTTACGAAATTTTTACTTGATAATTTTTTTTATTTCATTTTTTTATGAAATAGAATTTTCACAAACTGCTGCTCTCGAACCAACACTTAAATTAATCGATTTTAATGGAATTAAAATCCCATATCAAAATGGTATTCCAGTTCCAACTTTCGAAAAGCAAAATAGATTTATAATTAATTTGAAAGGAGAATGGAAAAAGCAAAGATTCAATGCATCAGATGAAATTTCTTTATCAAAACGAGATGCTGCTGGATATAACAATTTAATTAATGAGGCTCTTGGAAGATATTTATCCAACTATGATGATTCATCATGGGAATTAAAACAAATTCCTTCTGTTGAAAATAAAACAACCTCATCAACTACTCCACCAGAACTTTATCAAGATGGAGTTTGGTATAGAAGAACATTTTTTGTTGATGATTCTCTAAGGGGAAAATTTGTAAAACTCATTTTCTATTCAGTCAATTACATTGCTGATGTATGGCTTAATGATAAATATGTAGGTTATCATGAAGGTGGTTATACTCCTTTTGCATTTGATGTAAGTGATAAAATTAATTTTGGTGGAATGAATTATATATCAATTCGAGTTGATAATCCTAAATGGGGCACAAGAAAAGATATTGTTCCATTTATCCAGTGTGATTGGTTTAATTACACAGGTATAATTCATGATGTCTACCTTGAATTCAGTAATCCAATATCAGTAATTAGAACTAACATTGTCCCGCTCGATTTAGATGGAAATGTTCAAACAACAATTGTTATGTCAAATAAAAACAGTTTTATAAAAAATGTAACTGCATTAATTGATATTTATGAAGCAAATTTAAATGATAGCAATATTTCATCTGAGTATGCATCAGAGATAATTGGAAATAAAATTCAGTTTGAAGGCACAACTACTTTTTCTTTTGAAATACCTAATGATTCGATAGCAGTGTGGAGAACAAATCTAAAAATAACAAGTCCAAAACTTTGGTCAATGAAAGAACCAAATCTTTATGTAATGAAAGTAAGTTTAATAAATGAAGGCAGAATTGTTGATGAATATTACACACAATTTGGAATAAGAAAAGTAGAAACAAAAGACAACAAATTAATATTCAACAATAAAATTGTTTTCTTGCCTGGTGTTGCCCGTCATGAAGACCATCCAGTTTATGGAAGAAGTCTTCCACTTGATGTAATCTTTTCAGACTTAAAATTAGTAAAATCACTTAATGTGAAATATTTGAGAACTGCTCATTATCCGAATCATCTTTATACTTATTTAATTGCTGATAGATTGGGAATTTCTATAATGGAAGAAATTCCAGTCTATTGGTTCGATAATGCAGAAGAGTGGCAAATTCAGAATAATCAAAGACATATTCACGAACAGATGTTTCGTGAAATGGTATTTAGGGATTTTAATCGTCCTTCAATTATAATGTGGAGTACTTCAAATGAGTGTAAAGAAACAACGAACAGATTGATTTACAATAACAGAATTAAAGATGACATAAAAAATAATTATCCAGATGGTAGGTTGTTAACTCAATCTGCTGCTGCAAATTCACCGGGGTATAATGATTTAACTCAATTTCCCTTAGATGCTGCCGGCTGGACAATGTACTTCGGAATTTTTTATGGAAAGACTTTTGATTATTACGGCGGAACTGTAAAATTTCTTCTTGATGCAAAAAATTATTATCCTAAAAAGCCGATAATTGATACAGAATTTGGTTATTGGTCAAGAGAAGATGGAGGTGAAGAACAAACTCAAATTAATGTATTAAATGAAACTTTCAGAGCATTTAAATTTTTTCTTCCGTATGATGAATCAGGTAAATTGAACGAAGCTTATGGTTGTCTTGCAGCTACAACATGGTGGACAGTATTTGATTGGTATCAAAATAGAACTGGCGGCTGGCAGACAATGGGTTTATATTCAATGGATAGAAAAACAGCAAAGCCAGTTGCAAATGCATTGAAATCTCTTTATGCACCTTTTTATAATTTTGATGGAATTCTTACTGAAATAAATGAAAAAAATAGATTACAAATTCCAGATGAATTTCAGCTTTATCAAAATTATCCGAATCCATTTAATCCAGTAACAAAAATTAGTTTTGAAATTCCACGAACAGGCAAAGTAGAATTAAAAATTTTTGACATTTTAGGAAGAGAAATTAAATCATTGATTAATGAAATAAAGCAACCGGGTAAATACGAATTTAAATTTGATGCTGATGGATTAGCCGCAGGTGTATATTTTTATAAGTTAAAATATAATAATCATTTCGAAGTTAGAAAGATGTTGTATTTAAAATAACTTTGTGAGAAAGTGTATGAAAAAAAATTTTTTTGTTCTGATATTTTTATATTCATTTAAAATTGCTGCTCAAATAATTCCTATTCCTGAAACAGGTTGCTATCATGCAGCATTTACAGGAAATAATACACATAAAGAATTTGTTGAACTTGCAGGCAAAGAGATTGCAATAGAAATGTTCTTTACCGGGTGGCCAGCTAATAAAGTTCCTGATTTCCCGCTTTCAAAATGTAATGAAATTGTTTTAAATGGTTCTGTTCCTCATATTACATGGATGCCTCAAGTAAGTGGTTCGCCTTATCCTCTTGATGGAATTATTAATGGCAGTTATGATAATTACATAAGAGGTTATGCAAAACAAGTAAAAAATTTTGGTGACCCTCTCTTCATCAGATTAGGACACGAATTTAATGGTGACTGGTATACTTACGGTGGTGCAAAAAATGGAGGAGGTAATAAAACAGGTTTTGGAGATCCAAACAAACCAGATGGTCCCGAAAGATTCATAGCAGCTTATCGAAGAGTTCATGATTTATTTAAAGAAGAAGGTGTAACAAATGTTGTCTGGATCTGGTGCCCTAACAATGGAAGTTCTCCAAACGAAAACTGGAATGTTCCAGAAAATTATTATCCAGGTGATGAATATGTTGATTGGATTGGATTTGATGGTTATAATTTTGGAAGAACACAAAGCTGGTCTGGTTGGATTGAATTTTTTGATATCTACTCAGCATTATATCAAAAATTTGTTAATTACAATAAACCAATGATGATTGCAGAATTTGCTTCTGTTGAAATCGGCGGCAGTAAATCTGAATGGATTCGAAAAGCTTATTCAATTTATTTGAAATATTCTTTTCCTAAAATAAAAGCTGTTACATGGTTTCATATAAGAAAATATGAAGGAAGTGTTGATACTGATTGGCGCATTAATTCTTCAGAGTTGTCCTTGCAGGCATATAGAAATGCAATAGCAGATTCTTATTACTTGCCAAGAATAATTAATACAGATGTATATGAAAAAAATTCAATCATAAATTTTCATTTATCTCAAAACTATCCCAATCCATTTAATCCCATCACAACAATCACATATCAAATTCCGCAAACGGATAGAGTTATATTAAAAGTATATGATGTGCTTGGCAGAGAAATTAAAACACTGGTTGATGAAATAAAACAACCCGGAAGATATGAAGTTGAATTTAATGCATCAGGGTTATCAAGCGGAATTTATTTTTATCGAATACAGGCAGGTAGTTACAGCGAAACAAAGAATATGATACTGCTCAAGTAATTATCATCTTGCTTATTAAAATAATAATCAAAACTTATTATTATAATAAGTAATCGTTACAGTATTGTTTAAAGAAAGTTAGAAGTTAGGTTATTTTCTAAATTTTTTAATGGTATATAATTTGTGCACTTATTAAGCTGTAAATTTTTTAAAGGTGATTTATTAAGATAGAGACTACAAAATTTTTGCCTTTCATTTAATAAAAAACAAATTGATTATTGCTGAAAATTGATTAACTTGCTCTCAAATGAATTTCGAAACAAATTGGTATGATCATGAAAAAGTTATTTATACTTTTATTGATTACTTTTTCCTTTTTAAAAGCTGAGTTTAATTTTGTTGGCAGTGTTAAGAATTACAAGGTATTTGATAACAGAGTTGAGTTTGAATTAACCAATGCAAAGTTCAATCTTTATGTAATTGATGATAACATAGTGAGGTTCCGATTTACAGATGAAAAAGAATTTTCTCAGGCACCATCTTATGCAGTTATTTACCCTTTCCCTAAAAAATCAAATTTTAGTTTTAAAGAAGAAAAAAATGATATAATTATTAAAACAAATGAATTGATAATTAAGATTTCCAAAAATCCATGCCGTATTTCAGTTCATGATACCGAAAACAACTTAATTAATGCAGACGAAGAAAGTTTTGGTGTTTCATTCGATGGAAATGAAGTTCGATGTTTTAAAAAACTTTTTAATGATGAAAGATTTTTTGGGCTTGGTGAAAAATCTGATGGTCTTTATAAAAAAGGAAAACAATACACTCTGTGGAATACTGATATGCCAGCTTATTCAAGCAGAACTAATGAACTTTATCAATCAATTCCATTTTTTATTGGTATGAGAAATTATAAAGCCTATGGAATTTTCTTTGATAACACTTATAAATCATATTTTAATTTTGGAGCGAGCAACAATAGATTTTATTGGTTTGGTGCAGAAGGCGGAGAGATGGATTATTATTTTATCTATGGACCGGAGATAAAAAGAGTAATTTCTGACTACACAAGATTAACCGGAAGAATTGAACTTCCTCCTTTGTGGGCACTTGGTTTCCAGCAAAGCAGATATAGTTATTATCCAGAATCAACAGTAAGAACAATTGCCAAATTATTTAGAGAAACAAAATTTCCATGTGATGTTATTTATCTTGATATTCATTACATGGATGACTATCGTGTATTTACCTGGAACAAAGAAAGATTTCCAGAACCAGAAAAATTACTTTCTGAATTAAAATCTCTCGGATTCAAAGTTATTACAATAATTGATCCGGGTGTAAAAGCCGATACAAATTATTTTGTTGCAAAAGAAGGAGTAAAAAAAGATTTATTTGCCAAATATCCTGATGGCAAATATTATGAAGGTGAAGTCTGGCCAAGCTGGGCATACTTTCCTGATTTTACTAAAGAAGCAACAAGAATCTGGTGGGGCGAAAAATTAAACGATTGGTTAAAATACGGTGTTGAAGGCATCTGGAATGATATGAATGAACCTGCTGTGTGGGGACAAAGTTTTCCAGACATTGTTATGTTTGATGATAATGGCTTTAAAGCCTCACATAAAAAAATTCACAATGTTTATGGTCTTTCAATGGCTCGTGCTACTTACGAAGGATTGAGAAAATATTCTGACAAAAGACATTTTATTTTAACTCGTGCCGGCTTTGCCGGGATTCAAAGATATGCTGCAGTATGGACTGGTGATAATGTTGCTAATGATGAACATCTTTATCTTGCATGTACAATGTCATTAAATATGGGATTGAGCGGAATTCCTTTTATTGGTTCTGATGTTGGAGGATTTATTGGTGAACCTTCTGATAATCTTATCATTCGTTGGTATCAATTAGGAGCTTTTACACCTTTCTTTAGAGCACATTCTTCAAGTGATACAAGATTTCGTGAACCATTTCATTTTAGTGAATTTGTTAACCCTTATATTAAAAATGCAATTGAATTAAGATATAAGTTGCTCCCTTTCTGGTATAATGAATTTTATAATTCTTCTGTAACAGGTCTGCCTTTAATGCGGGCAATGTTTGTAAATTTTCAAAATGATGAAAATTGTTACTACAACGATGCTCAATATCAATTTATGTTGGGAGAGAATTTGCTTGTAGCTCCAGTTTTAAACTCGTTTGATAAATTTAAAAAATTATATCTGCCAGAAGGTAAATGGTATGATATTAATGAAAATAAAATAATAGATGGCGGAAAATGGATTGTTCAAGAAGTTCCAATTAATAAAATTCCTCTCTTCTTAAAAGAAGGCGGAATTATACCAATGCAAAAAGTTCTAAATTATGTTGATGAAGAAATTATTGATTCACTTGAATTAATGATTTTCCCTTCCGCTTATTCTGAATATAATTTTTATGAAGATGATGGAATTTCATATGAACACAAAAACGGGAAATTTTCATTGACAAAATTTTCTGTTTCACAAAATTCAAAATCAATTAAAATGACTGTAGAAAAAATTAAAAACGATTATCAAAGTAATCTTAAAAAATTTACTTTGACTTTTGTTGGAATTAACTCTCCAAACAAGATTTTATTAAATGGAAAGGAAATAAAAAATTATTCTTATGAAAATAAAATGTTGAAAATAAATACTTCTGCTTATGAAGTGAGAACATTGGAATTAATTTTTTAGGAATTAGGTGAACCAAAAAATAATTAAATACTTTATTGTGTTGAATTTTATTTTCTGTAATCTTTTTTCTCAATCAAATTTTTATGAACCTCCTCAATGGGCTAAAGAGGCTGTATGGTATCAAATATTTCCAGAGAGATTTTTTAATGGAGATAAATCGAACGACCCAAAACCAATCGACTTAAAAGGCTCATGGCCTTATTTTGTACCGGACGGATGGCAGATTCATCCCTGGACCTCCGATTGGTATGAACTTCAAGCGTGGGAAAAATCTACAGGTATGGATTTTTACCGCAATGCTGGCTTAAGAAGGTATGGCGGAGATTTGCAGGGAGTAATTGACAAGCTCGACTATTTGAAAGAACTTGGTATTAATGCAATTTATCTCAATCCAATATTCGAAGCTCCATCACTTCATAAATACGATGCTTCAATGTATCATCATATCGATAACAATTTTGGACCAAATCCTGAAGGCGATAGAAAAATCTGGGAGAGTGAAAATCCTGCTAATCCAAACACGTGGAAGTGGACATCTGCCGACAGTTTATTTTTAAGATTAATTAGAGAAGCTCATTCAAGAAATATTAAAATTATTATTGATGGCGTATTTAATCATACTGGAACTACATTCTGGGCATTTCAAGATGTTGTAAAAAATCAGCAGAACTCTCCTTACAAAGATTGGTATACAATAAAAAGATTTGATGACCCGGCTACACCTGAAAATGAATTTGATTATCAAGGATGGTATGGTGTAAAAGATTTACCGGAAATAAGAGAAGATGAAAATGGAATTGTTGAAGGTCCATCAAATCATATTTATGAAATTGTTAAAAGATGGATGGATCCAAATAAAGACGGCAATCCCGAAGACGGAATTGATGGATGGCGACTTGATGTTGCAGATATGGTTAATCATAAATTCTGGCAAAAATTTCGAAAATGGGTTCGTGAAATTAATCCCGATGCATATATTGTTGGAGAAGTTTGGTGGAAAGACTGGCGCAATGATGAAATGTATAATGCAGCTCCATGGCTAAAAAATGAATTTGATGCAGTAATGAATTATAGATTTACACGTGCAATTAAAAACTTAATCTTCTCAAAAAAATATTTTGCTGGCGTAAATGGATTTATTGATACAATTAAAACAATGATGAAACAATACGGCGAAAATTATTTTGTGATGATGAATCTACTTGGAAGTCACGATACAGAAAGATTAGCATCATTAATTGTAAATCCCGATAATTTGTATGACCACAATGGAAATCCAGGACAAAATCCTGAATTTGATGTAAGAAAGCCGAATGAAGAAGAACGTAAAAAACAAAAACTTGCAGTTGCTATTCAATTTACACTTCCGGGAGCGCCGCATATTTATTATGGTGACGAAGCTGGAATGTGGGGAGGCGACGATCCCGACTGCCGCAAACCAATGGTATGGAAAGAATTTAATTATGATGCAGAAAAATCTCATCCATTAGGAAAATATCGTAATCCCGATAGTGTTTACTTTGATGATTCACTTTTTAATTGGTATAGAAGATTAGCAGCAATTAGAAATCAAAATAAAATTTTATCGCTTGGTATTGTTGAGTTTATTAATATGAAAAATGAAAATCTTCTTGCATATAAAAGAACATTAGAGAATAAATCAATTTTTGTTGTTGCTAATATTTCTAAAAATAATATCATGGTAAATTTGAATTCATTAATTGATTATAACGATAAGATACTGTTCAAGAATTTAATTGCAGAAAAAAATCTAAATACAGAAGAGATTTTAATTACACCATATGAAATATTAGTTATCGAATAATGTTTATAAAAATTCAAAAATATATAAAGTATGTAACAGCAGTTATTGCATTATTGCTTTTGTCATTCAAATTCTATGACGAAGATACTCTTGCAACTGTTGGTACGCATAAAATTAAAGTAGAAGATTTTAAATCTCGTTATGAAGAATACTTATTAACATCTGGTATAAAAGACAATATTGTAACACGTCGTTCTATTCTTCAGAATATGATAAATGAAATATTACTTTATTATTACGACAACAATGAAAAAATTTTTAATAATCCAGAATATTTAAAAGAATTAGAATGGGCAAAAAAGCAAACTATACTGGCATTCTTAAAAGACAGAGAAGTTTATGCAAAAATAACTGCATCAGAACAGGAATTAAGAGATGCATTTTTGAAAACTAATCAAAAAATTGCTGCTCGTCATTTATTTGCATTTACAGAACAGGAAGCCGACAGTATTTATAATCTTGTATTAAATGGTGCGAGTTTCGACAGTCTTGCAAAACAAATTTTTACAGATTCTACACTTGCGAACAACGGCGGCTATATTGGTTATTTCAGCTGGGGTGATATGGACCCTGCTTTCGAAGAAGCTGCTTATAATCTTAATGTAGGTGAAATATCAAAACCAGTTAAAACAAAATATGGTTACAGCATTATTAAAGTTGAAGATAAAGTTACCCGACCAATTATTACTGAATGGGAGTTTCAGAAAAAGAAAAATCACATGAAACAGGTAATAAGATTAAGAAAGAAAAGAACAGCAGAGCTGGAATATCTAAATAAAGTGGTTGATTTAAATAAGATTATCATTGATGAAGACAATCTAAAAATGCTTTATTCAAAATTAATTAACAATGAAAATCTCGAAACAATCAGAGATAAAAAAATATGTGCAGCTTATAATGAGAAAAAATATTCAATTGATGAATTATTAAATCGTATTTACGAAATACCAGAATTTCATCGAATAAAAATTAATTCTCTTGAATCTTTAAAAAGTGCTATCAAAGGAATTGTAACACAGGATTTGCTTATGAACATTGCACATGAAAAAAATTATCATAAAGATTCTGAAGTAATTTCAATGATTGAAAAATATAATAGAAATATATTTCTAAAATATAAACGCAATGAGATTCATAATAATTATAAATTTCCCGACAGTGCAGTTTATGAGTTTTATAAAAACAACGAAATTTATTTTAAGGCTGAACCTCAATATAAAATTCAGGAGATAATTCTAAGCAATAAAAAATTGGCAGACAGTTTAATTACATTGATTAACGGAGGAGAGGATTTTGGTAAGTTAGCTAAAAAATTTTCTTTGAGAAAAACCACCGCAGAAAATAGCGGTGTGATTGATTATTCAGATTTATCACAATTTGGAATTCTAAAAGAATATTTAATAAAGGGAGAATTGAATAAAGTTTATGGTCCTGTAAGATATGATAATTATTATGTCATCTTCAAAATATTGGATAAAAAAGAAGGATATATTAGAGATTTTAATGAAGTATATAATTTGGCTCATCGATTACTAAAAAAAGAAAAATCAAAGATCATTATGCAGACATATATTGAAAAGTTATCATCAAAAGTTAAGGTAACATTAGACGAAAAAAAATTAAGCAATATAAAAATAAATTTGTAAGGAGCGCACATGAAGAGATTGATTACGATTATAATTTATTTATTAATTGCAGCGGGATTAACATATGGTGGAACAACAGGTAAGTTAGTAGGAAAAGTAATTGATAAAAAAACAAAAGAACCTTTACCGCTTGTTAACATTACGCTCGAAGGTACCAATCTGGGAGGTGCAACAGATTTATCAGGTAATTATATAATTCTTAATATTCCTCCCGGCAAGTATAATGTAAAATATCAGTTTGTTGGTTATAATACTGTAGTTGTAAGCAATGTTGTTATTTCAATTGATTTAACTACAGTACAAAATGTAGAGATGGAAGAAACAGCAGTTGCGATTGGAGAGATTGTAGTACAGGCTAATGTATCGGGTATTCAAAAAGATATTACTTCGAGTCAGGCAAAAGTTACTGCAGATGAAATAAACAATTTACCTGTAGTTGAACTAAATGATGTATTACAACTTCAGACAGGAGTTACAAAAGGGGCAGGTGGAGAATTTCATATACGCGGGGGTAGAGCCTCTGAAATAGCTTATTGGGTCAACGGTGTTTCTATTACAGATGCATTCGATAATAGTCGTGGAATTGATATAGATAACAGCAGTGTTCAGGAACTTCAAGTAATAAGCGGAACATTTAATGCTGAATATGGACAGGCAATGTCTGGTATTGTTAATGTTGTTACAAAAGAAGGCGGGAGAAAATTTGATGCAAATATAAAAATGTACAGTAGTGATTATCTATCCAACTTTACCGAATATTTTACAGGAATAGATAAATTTAACCCATTAACAAATTATAATTTGCAGGGCAGTTTAAGCGGACCTATACCTTTTACGAATGATAAACTAACTTTCTTTTCTAACCTGCGTTATGTTTATGATGATGGATATTTGTATGGAATCAGAAAATTTAATCCTGATGGTTCGCAGGGTGATAATAAAATTACTCCTATGAACTGGAGTAAAAGATTTATTGGACAAATTAACCTAAGCCTGTTTGCATCCACATCAATAAAAATGAATGCTGAACTTCTTTATTCAACAAATAATTATAAAGACTATAATCACTTCTTCAAATTAAATCCTGATGGTGATGTTAAAAAATATAATATGAGTTATAATGCTACTTATACATTAACTCATACACTTTCGAGCAAATCATTTTATGTTTTGAAAGTATCGAACTTCTTTAGAGATTTTAAAGAAAAATTATATGACGACCCATTTGATTCAAGATATATTCACCCCGATTCTTTAAGAACAGTTGGTTATGCTTTTGCTTCTAAAGGCACCAATCTTCATAGGTATTTTAGAACAATGAATACATTAATTGGCAAATTTGATTTTACAACGCAACTCACAGATAAACATCTTATAAAATTTGGTGCAGAAGGAAGATGGCATAAATTAGATGTAGATGATTATAACCTTGAACCATTGAGAGTAAATGGAGTTCCTGTTGAACCTTTTGTTCCTTCAATACCTGATGAGAATACACCTAATAGAACAAAATATTCTAACTCACCTTTTGAGTTCTCTGCATATATTCAAGATAAAATAGAATTAGAAAGTGTGATAATTAATATTGGCTTACGCCTTGATTATTTTGATTCGAAAGGAAAAGTGCTTGTTGATCCAACAGACCCAAATATTAATCTGCCCCTCAGGTCAGAGCTTGTTAATTTGAGTCTTCAAGAAAGAGAACCTTATTTTTATAAAAAGGCATCTCCTAAATGGGCAATAGGACCAAGATTTGGGATTGCTTATCCAATAAGTGATAAAGGTGTTCTGCATTTTTCTTATGGACAATTTTTGCAGGTGCCAACTTTTCAATATCTGTTTAATTTGGGACCATATTATGTACCGAATACAGGCAGCAGTTATGGCCCGTATGGCAATCCAGATTTAAAACCACAAAGCACAACAATGTACGAAATTGGATTTAAACAGGAATTCTTTGAAAACTTTACAATTGATTTAACAACATTCTACCGCGATATTCGAAATTGGATTACTGCAGGACCGCTTATATTAACTCGCAATCTTGTAAGTTATTCTACTTACATTAACAAAGATTATTCTAATGTTAAGGGAATAACATTGAATCTAAACAAAAGATTTAGCAATCATTACTCGATCGATTTAAATTATACATATCAGGTTGCAGAAGGAAGCAATTCTAATCCAGAAGATGAATTTTATGCACAATTAGGAAACAATGAACCAACTTTGTATTTGATTCCACTGGATTGGGATCAAAGACATTTGTTGAATTTCTCAATATTTGTTGGTGATGTTGATTGGGGAATTTCTTTTGTATCAAGATATGGAACCGGACTTCCATACACACCTTCAATAACTCAGTATACAGCGGATAGAGGTATTACTTCCGGATTACAGAGAAACAGCAGACGCAAACCAAATCAATATGTTTTTGATTTAAGACTTCACAAATCATTTAAAATTGCTGGTATTGATTTAACAACATTCTTAAATGTATTCAATTTGTTCGATACAAAAGTCGTTGTTAATGTTTATGGTGATACTGGAAAAGCTGATTACACAACTGAAGGCAGAAATATTGGATATGACCCAAACAGACCCAATACAGTTGAAGAATATTTAAGATATCCTACTAATTATGGTGAACCAAGATTAGTTCAATTTGGTATTGAATTATCATTCTAAAAGCAGGAGAAAAAATATGAATAAAGTTTTCAGAATAATTTGTTTGCTGATTTCATTTCTTATGACAATTAATTTATATGCACAATATGTTCCCGGCAAAGAAAGAGGAGATCCAACTAAAAGAACTAAGGGGCAGATGGAAGGAAATAGAATTAGAACTACTGTATTTAATTTTGGTATGACAGGAAGAGAAGGGGGACAATATCCTATATCGGTGCAAACTCCCTATGAATGGCCCAAAAATACAGGTAATGTTTATCTTGCAATGCTGGGTGTTTTTGTTGGCGGCGAAGTTGTTGACAATACAGGCACAACTCAAAGAATTATCGATGTATTTAATTTCAGACGTTCACCTGAAGGCAAAACATGGAATTTTGAACCTGTGCCCGGATATTTCAACGAAAGAAAAAATGAATTAGCAACAAGTGTAGACGAAGAAACCTGGCCTGCATTCTGGCCAGATAGAATGAATGATCCAATTGACCCGGGTTGGCGCGGTTCGTGGAATGGCTATTTTGGAAAAAATATTTTTAATGCAGACCAAGAAATGTTCTACAGAGCCTCTGATGATAAATATGATAGATATGTTAATTATTTCCCGGATTCAACTGACTTAACAAGAAAAGGTCTGGGAATTCTTCTTGATGTAAGAGCTTTAGCATGGTCGCAGGTTCTTGTTGAAGATGCTCTCTATCTTCTTCATTATGTTAAAAATGATGGAACAAAAGATATTAAGAAAGTAGGTGTTACAGTCTGGTATGCAGATTTTGTTGGAGGCGATGGAGATTCTCAGGACGATATTTCAGAATTTGATTTACTCGAAGATATTGCATGGTCAAGAGATAATGACCATAAAGCACCTCAATTTGGTTCAGACCCCGTTGGTATTGTAGCTGTTGCCTTTCTTGAAACACCCGGTAATGCAACTGATAGAATTGACAACGACGGAGATAGCCCGGAATTAAATAATTTTATCTCTGCAGAAATGATTGAAGGCGAAATTCCCGATAATCTTGTTGATGATAATGGCAATGGATTAATTGATGAAAATCAAACTCACATTCCTTTTGGGGTTCAAAGAGGTGTTACTTATGCAGATGGAATTGCTCAACCGATTGACCCTGCATGGCTATCTAAACATCCAAGATTTAAAGTTGAAAAAAACAGCCCTCTTGTTACCGAAGATATGGTAAATCAGGCTTCTAATAACAAATGGCACATCTATCCTCCGCTTGATGAATTTCAAAAAAATCAAATTCATTTGTTAATGGTTACTTCTGATAAAATAGGTTTGCCATTTAAAGATGGAATTGATAATGATGACGATGGAGAAGTAGGTAGTCCTGTTATTACACAACAAATGATTAATGAAGCTGCAAAAGATGCTCCATTTTTTAGATACAGAGTAAATGACAAAATAATTTTATACAACGTTGTTCAATCAACTTTAGGAATGAAATATGCAGATGGCATTGATAATAATAATGATGGTTCAATAGATGAAGGAATTGATGATGGAATAGATGTGTTAATTGACGAAGCAAGAGATGATGGAATAGATAATGATTATGATTGGAATCCTCTGCGTGATGATGTAGGATTGGATGGAGTAGCAGATACAGGCGATCCCGGAGAAAATGACGGCAAACCAACTTCGGGTGCAAGATATGGACTGCCGGGCGAACCTGGTGTTGATGTAACAGATGTAAGCGAAACAGACCAGATTGGTATTACTAATGCCGATTATGTTCCTGCAGGCGGGTTGAATATTAATAGTGATGCTCAAATGTGGTTCGATTTTATGATTCCAGGTAAATTTTATGACCCCGCTGAAGTTGTAGCAGGTGAATATGATTTGTTTGTATCTTCAAGTCTGTTCCCATTAAAATCAGGACAAACAGAACCAATCTCTCTCGTTGTTTTATTGGCTAATGGACCAGTTCCAGACCCAAATGGTCAATATCGCAAACAAGAAATCTTGCGTAAAAGAGTTCGTGCTCAAGAAACTTATAACAACGATTATAGATTTGCCAATGCACCATTAATTCCAACTTTAACTGCAATTCCTGGCGACAATAAAGTTACTTTGTACTGGGATGATGTGGCTGAATCTTCTTTCGACCCATACATTGATGCGATTGGTGGCAATGGAAGAGATTTCGAAGGCTACAAATTATATCGTTCTTCTGACCCTGCTTTTCTTGATGCAGAAAATATTACTAATGGTTATGGCATTAAACAATTCAAAACTCCGATTGCCCAGTTTGATCTTGTTGATGGCATTAAAGGTTTTGATCCAGTTGGCATAGATGGAGTAAGATATTTTCTCGGGACTGATTCCGGCATCAAACACACTTTTGTAGATACAACAGTTAAAAATGGATTTACTTATTATTATGCATTAGTTGCTTATGACTTTGGTTTTCCTGAAGGTGATATAATTCCTTCTGAATCTCCAATACGAGTTTCTTTGCAGCAGGATGGTTCTGTAAAGTTGGGTTCTAATGTTGTAAGAGTAACCCCAGAAGCTCCAGCGGCAGGTTATATTGAACCAACTCTTGGAAGTATTTCAAGAGTTGAAGGTTCATCATCTGGACAAATTTCTTATGAAATTGTAGATATAAATAAAATTAAAGATGGGCATGTTTATTACATTGTTTTTGAAGATACTATTAAAGTCTCTAAAAAAGTTGGTCAGCCGGATACTCTTACAACTAAAAATTATTCTTTAATTGATTCTACTGATAATAAAATTGTAATTAACAAATCAACTGATATAGTTGAAGATCCTGAGCAACCGTATTTAATAAAAGAACATGGATTTAAGTTAAAATTCAAAAATGAAACCCGTGTTGAATTAAACAGAGAAGAATCTAAATGGAATGATACAACGATAGTAAATTATCAATTTGAAAAGTTTGTATGGCCTACTGGTTTAAGAGGGGAAGAAAGACCAAATGACTATAGAATTGAATTCGGTGATGTTGGAATTGGAACTTCAATAGAAGGAAAATTTGGGAACAATGTATTTCCTTCAAAGCCTGTTAACTTTAGAGTTTTCAATGTAAGCAAAAACAAATACATTGATTTTATTTTTGTGGAAATTGATGGCAATGACGGAGTTTTATCAACAAATGGTGCAAGAAGAGATAGAATTGTATTTGTTGAACCAGATAAAAATAATGTTCCTGTTTACACATGGTGGTTCTATTTATTGGATACTCCAAATCCAACTTTAGGAACAAGATTGCCGAAGAGCGGAGATGTAATTAATATTAAATTAAGAAAACCATTTTTGTCAAGCGACAAATATAGATTCGTTGCTAAGAAAGGATTTATAGATGTAGAAAAAGCAAAAGCAGATTTAGATAAAATTAAAGTTGTTCCAAATCCTTATGTTGCAACTGCTCTATGGGAACCAAGAAATCCATACTCAAGTGGAAGAGGACCTCGTTCAATTCACTTTACACATCTTCCAAATAAATGCACGATAAGAATTTTTACAGTCAATGGAGAACTTGTAGATATAATTGAACACAATAGCCCATTAAATGATGGTTCGGCAGAATGGGATTTATTAAGTAAAGATAATTTATCAATTTCATATGGTGTCTATATCTATCAGGTTGATGCCCCGGGTATTGGAACCAAGATTGGAAAATTTGCAATAATAAAATAAAAATGGAGTTTAAGATAAAATGAAAATGCAAAAAAATTTTAATGTGATTTATAAATTTTTATTGATTGCGCTTTCATTTCTTTTGATAAACAGCAGTCAAATTTTTTCACAAAAAGTTACTAAAACAGGAACAACCGCTGCAAAGTTTTTGAGTATCGGGATTGGTTCTCGTGCAAATGCAATGGGCGGTGCTTACAGTTCGGTTGCAAATGATGTAACTTCAATGTACTGGAATCCCTCAGGTATTGCTAATTTGAATGAAGTGCAAGCAGTTTTTACTTATACAAAAATGTTTGCCGATTTGAATGTGAATTATTTTGGGCTTGCAATTCCTTTTGGAAATCTTGGAACTATGGGCTTTAATGTCACAGCATTTAATGTTGGAGAAATGGATGTTACTACTGAATATTTTCCTGAAGGAACAGGTGAAAAATTTAATGCTTCGAGTTATGCTTTTGGATTTTCTTATGCAAGATTTATTACACAGGATTTTACAATTGGTGTAAATATTAAATACATCCGCGAAGATATTTTTAATTCATCAGCTCAAGGTTTTGGAATTGATATTGGAACAATATTTAACACACCATTCTATGGAATCAAATTTGCAAGCAGCATTACAAATTATGGTTCAAAAATGAAAATGGAAGGAGAGGATTTATTAATAAGACATGACTCAGATCCTCAACGAGCTGGCAATAATGAAACATTAGATGCATACTACAAAACCGACGAGTTTGAATTGCCGCTTCGATTACAAATTGGATTATCAAGAGAATTTCAATTTCTTTATAATCAGAAATTAACAATTGCAGTTGATGCAATTCATCCTAATGATAATTATCAATGGGTAAATGTTGGAGGAGAACTATCATTATTTGACAACTTATTAAATCTGCGTGCCGGTTACAAAGGTTTATTCCTGAAAGATAATCAGGAAGGTTTAACACTTGGTGTAGGAGTAAAATATGGAATAGAATTATTTAGAATTTCTGTGGATTATTCTTATCAGAAATATAAATATCTTGACAACGTACATAGTTTCGGAATAATTATAGGATTCTAATGGAGAATCGTAACAAACTAATTAATTTACTTAATAATAATGGAGGCTTCATGAAAAAAATCATTCCTATTTTTTTAATGTTTTTCTTTTTCTGCTTTGCAATTTACGCTCAAAATTATAATGTCACCTTTAAGGTAAATATGAGTGTAGAAATTGCAAAAGGTAAGTTTGATCCAACACAAAATCAAGTTTCCGTAAGAGGAAGCTTTAACGGATGGGGTGAAACTCCAATGTCTGATGCAGATGGCGATAAAATTTATGAAGTTACAACGCAGGTCCCAGCTGGTAAACTTGAATACAAATTTTTCCATAATGGTGCTAAAGCAACTAACGGTGGATGGGAAAGCATCGACAATCGCGTTGTTCAAAATGTTGCTTCTGATTTAGTTCTCGATGTTGTTTATTATGATAATATCCCAATGCCATCTGGTAATCCTGCAAATGTTACATTCAAAGCAGATATGCGTCTGCCAATTAAACAGGGAGAACTCATTCCCGGAACTGGTAAGGTATTTGTAGCAGGAGATTTTAATGGATGGAGCACTTCTCAGGACGAACTTATTGATGATAATAACGACTCTGTCTATACTAAAACAGTTCAAATAAATTCCGGACAGATGATTAATTACAAATTCCTTTACACTAACAAATCCGGAGGAACTACATGGGAAGGAGATCCTAATAAGCAAGCATGGATTGAAGATGGGGATAATGTAATTGAAAGATTCTTTAATGATATCAATCCAAATGTTCAATTGGCTGATGGCAATATTACATTTAAAGTTGATATGAGTGTGATGGAAGAACTCGGTATTTATGACCCTGCAGTAGATAAGTTACAGGTTAGAGGCGGATTTAATGGATGGAGTGATAGTGATCAACCTCGTTCGGTAATGAATCAGGACCCATTAATTCCATCAAACTGGTTCTTGCAGGTTCCTTTTGTTAAAACTGAAGTTGGGTCTAAGCAGGAATATAAATATTATGTTGCTTTAGGCCATACAGACGAACTCTGGAAAGACGGATGGGAAAGACCATTAAGCATGGGTGGTGGTAACAGAGTCACAAATTTTGAAGGTACTGATAATCAAGAATTAAGTATGGTTTATTATGATGATGTATATCCGCAATTTGTAGTACCAGCAGGTCAACAAATTTCAGTTAAATTCCGTGTTGATATGACAGATGCAATGGACCCAAACAAAACAGGCGACCCGATGCAATTGGGTGATAAAGTTTACTGGATAAGTGAACAGCCTGTTTTTGCCCGTTTAATGAATTGGGTCGATAGTGATGAACAAACATATTTCGAATTAACTGACCCGGATGGCGATAAAATTTATGAAGGAACTCTTACTGTAGTAGGTCCGGGAATTAATGCTTTTGAATATCGTTATGCATTCCAGCGGGCAAGAGATGGTTCATTTAAACAAGAAACTGCGGGATTTGGCAGAAATGCTTACAGAGTTCGTTATTGCGCAATGTCTGATTCACGTCAATTTGTTCAACCTTATACTGCACCTCTTGATAAGTGGACCGACAAAGAAGATAAATCCGATCAGGTAGAACTCTGGCCGCAGGGTTTGCCATCTGATGTTCGCGAAATAAATTTGGGCATTCCAACTAAATATGCATTAGAACAAAATTTCCCGAATCCTTTTAACCCTTCTACAAAAATTAGATTTACAATTCCTTCAAAAGAATTTGTAACTCTAAAAGTTTATAATGTATTGGGTCAGGAAGTAACTACATTAATTAATAATGAAATGAATGCCGGTTCTTACGAAGTTGATTTCATTGCTTCTAATTTAAGCAGCGGAGTTTACTTCTATACTTTGAAAACCACCACTTATACAAAAACAATGAAAATGCTTTTACTTAAATAATATTTCATTAAAGGGGAGAAAGATTAATTTCTCCCCTTAATAAAAGAACAATATGAAAATAAAAATTATATTACTTTTATTTATTTCTAATCTAATATTTGCTCAAACAAAGTTTACAACTATTCCTGAATACCCGGTAGAAACTGACAGCATTACAATTATATTTGATGTTACTTATGCAACTCATCAAAATAAAATTGCTGGTTATACTGGCGATGTTTATGCGCATACAGGCGTAACATTAAAATATTCGAATGGGAATATTTCCTCCTGGCAAAATGTTATTGGTTCGTGGGGTAATAATTTTTTACAGCCAAAACTTACAAGAATTGGAAATAATCTTTATCAAATTACAATAAATAATCCAAGAAAATTTTACAATGTTAATAATCCATCAATTAAAATTGTTCAATTGTGTTTTGTATTGCGCAGCAGTGATGGTTCAAAACAAACAGAAAATGTTTTTGTTACAATTTACAAACCGGGTATAACATTAAAACTTATTAGTCCTTTGACTAATCTTCAATTTAATCATCCACTGAATTCACCTTATTTTATTAATGAAAATAGCAAAGTTAATATTGCAGCAAAATCTGTAGCTATTGGGACAAAAACTAAAGAAGTAAAACTGTTAATAAACAATTCGGAAATATTAAAAACACAAACAGATTCAATTTCATATTTATTTGATGCTGAAAATTTTTCTTCAGGAATTAATAATATAAAAATATTTGCTGTTGATACTTCTAACTTAGTTGATTCAGTTTATTTTGTTATAATGAAAAATCCTGCAGTTAAGAATAAAGAATTACCTCTAAACTTAGAACATGGAATTAACTTCGTTAACTCGGATGTTTATCTTGTTTTATTTGCACCATATAAAAAATTTATTTATGTAATTGGTGATTTTAATGATTGGAAAGTTGATACAAATTATTTTATGAACAGATACGAAATTCGTCCAGATAGCGTTTTATACTGGATTAAGCTTACGAATCTTGATGAAAATACTGAATACGGTTTTCAATATTTAATAGATGGAAACTTAAGAATTCCCGATCCATATTCAGAAAAAATTCTTGATCCATGGAATGATGCATATATTCCATCTAACATTTATCCCAATTTAAAAAGTTATCCTTATGGAAAGACTGAAAATATTGTTAGTGTTTTTAAGATAAAAAAAGATGATTACAAGTGGAAAGTTGAAAAATTTAACAAGCCGCAAAAAGAAGATTTAGTGATATATGAACTGCTTGTAAGAGATTTTACATCTACACATTCATTTCAGACATTAATTGATACAATTTCATATTTCAAAAAACTTGGTGTTAATGCAGTTGAATTAATGCCAGTTATGGAATTTCAGGGTAATTCCAGCTGGGGTTATAATTCTATGATGCACTTTGCGGTAGATAAATATTATGGCACAGCAAACAAACTAAAAGAATTTATTGACAGCTGTCATTCCAATGGCATTGCAGTAATTTTTGATATTGTTTTAAATCATGTTTATGAACTAAATCCATTAGTGAGAATGTACTGGGATACTTTGAATGCACGTCCTGCTGCAAATAGTCCTTGGTTTAATCCAATCTCACCAAATCCAGTTTATTCATGGGGATACGATTTTAATCACGAAAGCAATAACACAAAATATTATGTTGATAGAGCTACAAGTTACTGGCTTAAGGAATTTAAAGTCGATGGATTCAGATTCGATTTTACAAAAGGATTTACAAACACAAGAGGTGAAGGTTCTGCTTACGATTTAGCAAGAATAAAAATTTTGAAAAGAATGGCTGATAAAGTCTGGTCTGTTGATTCAGCAGCATATGTAATTTTAGAACATTTTGCAGAAGATAGAGAAGAAAAAGAATTAACAGATTATGGAATGATGGTTTGGGGAAATCTTAATTATCAGTATTCAGAAGCGTCAATGGGATGGAATGAAAGTGGTAAATCTAATTTTAGCAGAATTTCTTATAAATCAAGGGGATTTACAAAGCCGCATCTTGTTGGTTATATGGAAAGTCATGACGAAGAAAGATTAATGTATAAGAATCTCAAATGGGGAAATGCACTTGGACAATATGATATAAAAAAACTAAACATTGCTTTAAGTAGAATTAAACTAGCATCCGCATTTTTCTTGACTGTGCCCGGACCAAAAATGATTTGGCAATTTGGTGAATTAGGTTACGATTACTCAATTGATTATAACGGAAGATTAGGGGAAAAACCAATTCGATGGGATTACTATACAAATCAAACTAATAGTGAAAGGCAAAAACTATTTAAGTTTATTTCCGAATTAATTTCGCTCAGAAAAAAATATAAAGTATTTCATACAGAAAATTTTTCTCTAATGTTTATCCTTCAGTAAAAAGAATTGATTTATACGATTCAACAATGGATGTAACAATTATTGGTAACTTTGATGTAATATCAAGAACAAATGAATTTAGTTTTTCAAAGAATAGATACTGGTATGAATATTTTACAGGGGACAGTATAGAAATTCAAGACGGGAAAATAACAGTTGAACTTAAGCCAGGTGAATTTAGAATTTATACATCAGAAAAAATACCAACACCTGCAAACGGCAAAGAATTAATTACAGACTTAAAAAATAATCATGAAGAGAAAATTAATACTTATACTTTATCTCAAAACTATCCCAATCCATTTAATCCCATCACAACAATCACATATCAAATTCCGCAAACGGATAGAGTTATATTAAAAGTATATGATGTGCTTGGCAGAGAAATTAAAACACTGGTTGATGAAATAAAACAACCCGGAAGATATGAAGTTGAATTTAATGCATCAGGGTTATCAAGCGGAATTTATTTTTATCGAATACAGGCAGGTAGTTACAGCGAAACAAAGAATATGATACTGCTCAAGTAATTATCATCTTGCTTATTAAAATAATAACCTGAACTTATTATAATAATAAGTGATAAATTTATATTTTTTTCAAATCTTCAAAAAATCATAAAAATTTTTATCCCTCCTGTGGTATTGTTTTTGAACAAAGTATTTTCATGGAAAATGCAATAAGCTTATTGGATAGTGTAATTATTTTTCTATACCTGATAATTGTTTTAAGTATAGGGATTAGAATAAAAAATCAGGATAGAAACACTAAGGAATATTTCTTAGCGAATAGAAATTTAGGATGGTTTGCTGTAGGCATATCATTATTTGCAACAAATATTTCAAGCGAACATTTTATTGGACTTGCAGGTTCAGGTGCTATGAGGGGACTTGCAGTTGGTCAGTTTGAACTAATTGCAATTTTCTTGTTAATTCTTCTTGGATGGGTCATTGCTCCTATTTATAAAAAATTAGGAATATTTACTACTCCAGAATTTCTTGAATTAAGATTTGATGCTGCAAGCAGAAGATTTTTTTCCGGGCTTTCAATTTTTACTTATCTCATAACCAAAATTCTTGTAACACTTTTTGCAGGCGGAATATTATTTAACAGAATATTGGGATGGAGTATTTTTTCTTCTGCTTCTGCGATTGTGCTTATTACAGGCATTTATACT
The DNA here is from genome assembly GCA_964572725.1 of uncultured Melioribacter sp. Lineage (GTDB taxonomy): Bacteria > Bacteroidota > Ignavibacteria > Ignavibacteriales > Melioribacteraceae > Rosettibacter. The sequence continues at coordinate 27,455 of CAZNFW010000016.1, read as the reverse complement.
TTAGTTGGTGGATTTTCTGCTGTAGTTAGAACACAAGTTTTTCAGGGAATTTTCTTATTTGTGAGTGCTTCTGTATTTACAATTCTGGGATTAAAAGAGGTCGGTGGTTTTGATGGGTTAATTAACAAATTACCAGAAGATTATTTTCAAATGTTCAAACCAATTGACGATCCTGCTTTCCCATGGACAGGAATTTTATTTGGAGCGCCAATAATTGCATTCTGGTATTGGTGTGCAGATAATTATATGGTTCAAAGAATTTTGGGTGCAAAAAGTATTGAAGATGCAAGGAGTGGAACTTTATTGGCAGCGTTTCTAAAAATCTTTCCGATTTTTATTCTCGTTTTGCCTGGTTTAATTGCTGTAGCATTATACCCAGGCATAAATGGAGACGAAGCTTATCCAGTTTTATTATCAAGCAATGTTGTGCCTGAAGGTATTAGAGGCTTTATAATTGCAGGATTTTTAGGCGCAATGATGTCATCTCTTTCTGCTTCGTTTAACAGCATTAGTGCATTGTATACAATGGACTTTTATAAACCGAAACATCCTGATGCATCTGAAAGAACTTTAGTCTTGGTTGGAAGAATGGTAACAATCTTTATTGTTGTTTTTGTTTTATTGCTTGTGCCATTTGTTAAGGTAATTAACAATCAAATCTATATTTTTCTTCAAAGTACTCAAGCATTTATAAGTGCACCAATTACATCAGTTTTTGTTCTGGGATTATTATTCAAAAAGATAAATCCCAAAAGTGTTTTTATGACACTTTTAATAGGTGAATTTTTTGGTATTTCTCGTTTTGTAATTGAATTAATGATGAAATCAAATTTAATATCAAATCCACTTTTAATTGCTTACGCTGAAATTAATTATCTGCACTTTACAATTTTTCTGTTTCTGTTAAGTTCTTTAATGCTGTTTACTTTTAATTATTTATTTCAAAATCAATATGAATTAACTACATCAAAGAATTTATTCCGGGAAAATATTCTGAATGAAAATGTAAATGTTAATGTACAAACTGTAAAATTTAATATCCTTATTTCGGGAGTAATACTATTGCTTACATTAAGTTTATGGTATTTGTTCATGTAACTTAAAATATCTAAAAAACCAACTAAAGGAGGCTTGTATGAAAAAATTTACTTTACTATTTCTATTCGTGTTTGCTACTTTGATAAATGCACAGTGGGTTGTTAACACACTGGATAATACAGTAGCAAACGGATTCTGGAATTATCCTGAACCTGGCAATTTGCATGGTCTGGGTACCGGAACAGGCTATGTTGTTTTATCTGATGAAACATCCCAACAAAAATTTGGTGCAGGAGCATTAAAAGTTGAATGGCATGTTAATTATACTGAATCGTGGGGAGGTTTTGTTCAGGTAATGCATCTAAATTCTACAGACCCTGCAAGTCCAGAATACAAACAATATATCGATATGAGTATGGCTACTCATATCAGCATATGGTATAATAATTTAGTTCCTTCCAGTCAACCCGGTTACGTTCACATGAGATTTAAATTACACGAAGCAGGCGGCGGTGCAAATTATTGGGATAGTCCTTCTGATCACGAGGACTGGTATTTTGAAACAGCTGTTCCTTATGATGCCACTCCCGGATGGAAAGAATTACTAATTCCTCTTGTAAATAACGGAACTGCAAATCCTGATGATAGAGGATTTACATTACCAGGATGGAGCGGTGTAGCAAATAATGGCGAATTAGATTTAGATAAAATTGTAGGTTATAGTATCGAATGTACAACTCCTTTAACTGGTGGCGGGATGGCTGAAGGTGTTATTCTCTGGGATCATATTACACTTGTTGGTGCAAGATATACTCCTCTTTCGACTTTCGATAATACTGCTGCTACTCAAGGTTATTGGAACATTGATAAAATGGACTGGGATGGTGCAGCAGCTCCAATTACTAAATTGGAATTGTCTGATGAAACTGTAGATAAATTTGAAGGTGAATCAGCTCTCAAAGTTCACTACAAAGCTGTAGCATCTCAAAGCTGGGGTGGATATGTTAATTTTGAACACTTATTCGATCAGACTGTGAATTTAGCTGCAAATACTGATTTGTATATTGCTATTAAAAATCTTGAACCAAATCAATTAAAAGGTAGATTACAAGCAAGACTTATACTTTATGATAACAGCGGAAGCACACGCGAAAGCTGGTTTACTTTATTTAACTTAAATATTGACGAACCCTCTGACTGGACAACTGTTCGTATTCCACTTGTAGAGGCAGATGTAAATGATTGGGCTTTACAAGTTGGTACGTTTAAAAATCCTGATGGTCAGGGAAATGATGATAGAAAATTTAATACCAGTGCTATAAGTGGATTCAAAATTGAATTTTCAATTGATGCTAATGGACCAGTAGGTACTGATGTTATTGCTGAAGGGACAATTTTATTTGACTTCTTAATTCCATCTGGATTCCAGGAAACAGACAAAACTCCTCCTCAAGCTCCACAAAGTTTAACTGTTGTACCAGGTCAATATACTAATTTAATTACTTGGAGTGATGTACCCGGCGAAAATAGTGAAAAGTATACAATATACTTTAGTCCTGAACCAATTACTGATTTAAATTCGCCAAATGTAAGTTCTGTTAAAGCTAATATACCTGAGGGTGTTGGAGTTGTAGAACATGTTCTGAGAGCACCTCTTAATGACCAGAATGTTTCTTATTACTATGCTATTACTTGCACCGACAAAGCTGGTAATACTTCGCTTCCAGCAATTACAGATAATCCTGTTACTAATATGGCTAAAGGTGTTCCTGTTGTAGCAATTAAAAATGTAAACTTTAATGCGGATGGTAACCTTGATGAATGGAATGATATTGTACCATTTGAGTTAAAGCAAGGAACTGCTTTTGTAGCTCCTAATACTTTTGTTGATAATGATGATGACCTTTCAGTAAAATCTTGGATTGCAATTGACCAGGATAATCTTTATGTCGCTTTTGATGTAAATGATGATATTGTTAATCCTACATCAAGACCTGAATCTTATTTAAATGATGCGCCAGATTTGTTTATTGGTTTATATAATATGAGCGGCTTAAAACATACATCATATATGAGAGGAACTGCACCAGATTATCACATAAGATTTCATAAGAATCATATCAGAATAGAAGGCGGCGGGAGTGATACAGATTCTCTGGTTGTACCCGGTGTAAATTATTACTGGCAGGAAAAATTCCCAACAGGTTATATCGTAGAAGCCAGAATTCCTTTGAATGATTTAATGAATAAACGCCAAAATCCAGATGCTAAGAAAGATGTTATTTATGTAAAAGAAGGTTATAGAATTCCAATTGACTTTTCTATTAACGATAATGATGCTACCGGCAACAGAGAAGGAATTTTATGTTATTCACCAGATAATCAGGATCAATCATGGGCAGATGTATCAAGATGGACTTATACTTTCATTGGAAACAGAATGAGTCCAATTACAGATGTAGAAATTAGTTCAGTTCCTTTTACTTACTCACTTTCACAAAATTATCCCAATCCTTTCAATCCAACAACTCAAATTCAATATTCAATTGAAAAAGAAGGTAATGTAACTTTGAGAGTTTATGATATACTTGGACGTCAGGTTGCAGAACTTGTAAATAATTTCCAGCATCCAGGAATTTACAATGTAACATTTGATGCTTCCAAACTTTCAACAGGAGTTTATTTCTACAAATTAGAAAGCGGTTCATTTGTTGATGTTAAGAAAATGATTCTCATTAAATAATTTTTATTGAGCGCAGCTGAAATATGCTGCGCTCTTTTATTTACAATTATAAAATTTTGAGGATTAGACTATGTGTAAAATAAAATCAATGATAAGTAATAAAATGATAATATTTAATCCATTTTGTAAACCATGCAATTCAATAGTTTTTACATTTATAACATTCTTTTTCATTGCATATAGTTTATATGCTGGAACAACCGGTAAGTTAGCCGGCAAAATAACAGATGCAGATACTAAAGAACCGCTGATGGGTGCAAATGTAATAATTAATGGAACTAACTTTGGTGCTGCTGCAGACATGGACGGATATTATTATATCAATAATATTCCTCCAGGTGTTTATACAGTCACTGTCAGTATGGTTGGTTATAATAAAGTTACTATTGAAAAGGTAGTAATTAAAATAGATTTAACAACTCGTCTTGATGTTCAATTAACATCAACTGCTGTTAGTGTAGGCGAAGTTGTCATTACAGCAACTCAGCCATTAGTAATTAAAGATTTAACAGCATCTTCCGCAATTGTTTCTTCTGATGATATTAAACTTATGCCTGTAGAAAATATTCATCAGATAATTAATCTTCAGGCTGGTGTTATTGACGGACATTTTAGAGGCGGTAGAACAGGTGAGGTTGCTTATCTTGTCGATGGTGTCTCAGTTACAGATGCTTACAATGGTGGTCTGGGTATACAGGTTGAAAACAATGCAATTCGTCAGATGGAAGTTATCAGTGGTACTTTTAATGCTGAATACGGACAGGCTATGAGTGGCATTGTCAATATCGTAACTAAAGATGGTGGACAAAAATTTGAAGGCAATGTTTCTGCATATATGGGAAGTTATTTCACAAATCATACAGATATATTTTATAATTTGAACAAATTTAATCCCAAAGGTCCAAGAGATGTTCAATTCAGTTTAAGTGGTCCAACAAAAATTTTAAATAATCTTACTTTCTTTATTTCTGGAAGATATTTTGGCGACGAAGGCCATATTTATGGTAAAAAAGTTTATAATACTACAGATAATCGACCAATATTTCCCGACCCAATGGATAATACAATTTGGATTGACCAGCATACTGGCGATGGTTCTTATGTTCCTATGAATCCAACCCAAAGAAGGTCATTCAATGGTAAGCTTACATACATAACTCAACATTTTAAGTTCAGTTATAATTTTGCATGGGAATATAACTGGAATAAATATTATAATCATTATTATCGCTGGACTCCTGATGCAATTAAAAATCATTATAGAGTAAATACCACAAATAATTTTCAAATAAGTTACTTCCCCAGTCAAAGCACTTATTCTTCTTTAAAATTATCTTCAAATCTTTTTAAGTATTGGGGACATTTGTATGCAGATGAATATGACCCGAGATATGTTGAACCTAATCAGGGGAGCCCTTACTCAGGTTATACATTCAGTCAGGGAGGAAATGAAACCGATAGATATAATCGTTATACATTAACATATATTGCACAATGGACTTTAGAATCACAAATAACAAAAGAACATAAAATAAAATTAGGCATTGAGGGAAGACTGCATACACTTTATGACCATTGGAAAACAATTAGAAATTTGACCGAAGGACAATTAGATTCGCTGGGTAATCCAATTTTTACTCTTGGCTACAGTGACCCGGGCACAAAGTACAATCAATCTTATAAAAGAAATCCTTATGAAATATCTGCTTATATTCAAGATAAAATGGAATATGATATAATGATTATAAATGCAGGTATTCGTTTCGATTATTTCAATTCTAATGCTGAATTACCAGCAGATTTGAGAAATCCTTTGAACAACCCAAATTTCCCGGGAGCTAATCAGAAAAGAAAAGCAAATTCAGAATATCAAATTAGTCCACGACTTGGTGTTTCTTTCCCAATTTCAGATAAGGGGGCAATTCATTTTTCTTATGGTCACTTTTTCCAGATTCCAACTTTCTCAAACTTATATACTAATCCGAATTACATAATTGACCAAACAACTTCTCTTTCATCATATATTGGTAATCCAGAATTAAAAGCACAAAAAACTGTTAAGTATGAACTTGGTTTGCAGCAGGTTATTTTTCCGAATGTTTCAATTGATCTTTCTGTTTATTACAGCGATATTAGAAATCTACTCGGCATGCAAATTATGGAAACTTATGAAGGATTTTTGTTTGGTAGATACATAAACAGAGATTATGGAAATGTAAAAGGAGTAATTTTATCTCTTGATAAAAGATTTGTTGATTTCTTCAGCGCAAGAATTGATTATACTTATCAAATTGCAGCTGGCAATGCTTCTGACCCAATGGCAGAATTTAATAACAATCAATCAGATCCTCCTGTTGAATCAAATAAAAAAGTAGTTCCATTAAATTGGGATCAAACTCACACACTAAATGTCGTTTTGAATGTTGGTGACCCTGCTGACTGGGTTGCAGGAATTATATTTAATTATGGTTCAGGTATGCCGTATACAGAAGAACCAAGATATACAAGAGGATTAAGATTTGAAAATAACGGTCGTCGCCCAACTTATTTGAATGTTGACTTAAAAGCTAATAAACATTTTAAAATTTTTGGTTATGATGTAAACTTATTCTTGCTGGTATACAATTTATTTGATATAAAAAATGAAGTTGGAGTTTATGCAAGTACTGGAAGAGCAGATAAAGATTTGAATGTGAAATTTGCCGGTCCAATAATCGGTTTAAATACAATTGATGAATACATTAAAAACCCCGGTAATTTTTCTACACCACGCAGAATAAGTTTAGGGGTAAATGTCAATTTTTAGAAAGACAAAATTGAGTATAGAAAATGGAGTTAAGAATGAAGAGAAATATTTTGATTATAATTTTCTTTTTGATAAATGCGGGAATTATTTTACCGCAAATTGATCCCCAGATACAAAAATATAGAAATGAACCGTACGGGGATAAAACATACAGAAAGAAAGGAATAATGGATGGAAATTTAATCAGAACAATTTTTAGAAATGATGGTCAGGTAGGTTCCTGGCCCGATAGACCTTCCGGTGAATGGCCTAAAGGTACAGGACATAATTATATTGATGGTGTTACTCCTTTGATAAGTTCTGCTGTAATAGCTCCCGGAAATGGACAATTAATTCATCCATGTCAAACATCTTATAGAGAAGAAGTTGATTTTGACCCTGTTACAAATGAGTTGTGGGTTATGGAGCCTGTACCCGGTTATGCTGCACCGGCTTCAGAAGAACCAGCAATAAGCAACAAACCAAAAACCTGGCCTGAAAAATGGCCCCGTGCACTTCCTAATATTGATGCGAATTGGGATGGCTATTGGTATGGTTACTTTGGTCGCGGCGTTCAAAATGCTGACTTCGAAACTTTTTATGTAATGGATGATTCAAAAGATAAAGAATTTACTCGTCAGCCTTACAATTATTTCCCAATTGCTGCAGACCCCAATCGTGGTGGACTTGGACTTAGAGTCGAAGTCCGCGGCTTTCAATGGTCTCATGTGCTTGCCGAGGATATTATTTTCTGGCATTTCGATATAGTAAACCTGTCTGATTTCGATTATGATACAACTTACTTTGGATTTTACTGCGATACTGGTGTAGGTGGTGTTGATGATAATGGTGATGATTGTGCTTCTTATGATACAAAACTTGATATTGCTTATGGATTTGATAACGATGGCAAAGCTCCGCCAGATAACTGGAAAGTTGGTTATGTAGGCTATGCTTATCTCGAAAGTCCCGGTAACCCATGGAATAATTTTGATGACGATGAAGACGGAATGATTGACGAAAGAAGAGACGATGGAATTGATAATGATGGTGATTGGGTCCCATACTCAGATTTGAATGGAAATGGTGAATGGGATGTTGGCGAACCTCTCAATGATGATGTTGGACAGGATGGTGTAGGTCCTTGGGATCCACAATATAAAGGTCCGGATATTGGTGAAGCAGATGGAATACCAACAGATGGCGAACCAAATTTTGATAAAACAGATAAAGATGAATCAGACCAGATTGGTTTAACAAGTTTGTCTATTTATCGCCTTGCAGGCAAAGGTCCAACTGACGGATGGCCTAAAAATGATGAAGTAATGTGGAGAAAAATGAATTACGCAAACTTTGATACCTTATTGCAAAATTCTAATATAAGTATGGTTTTTGGTTCAGGTCCTTTCCCGCTTAAGTTAAATAGACGTGAAAGATTTTCAATGGCTCTTGTATTTGGAAGTGATAAAGAGGATATGATTTTTAATAAAGAAACTGTTCAACAAATTTATAATGCTAATTATAATTTCTCTAAACCGCCCTATAAACCAACACTAACTGCTGTGGCTGGTGATAAAAAAGTATTTCTTTACTGGGATAATAAAGCAGAGGAATCTCGTGACCCATTCCTTGGTTATCAAGATGGAGATCCAAGAAAAGGTTATAAGAAAGATTTTGAAGGTTATTTGATTTATAGAAGTCAGGAACCAGAATTTAATGATATTAAAGTTATTACAGATTCAAAAGGTGAACCTAAGTATTGGAAACCAATTGCTCAGTTCGATTTGAAAGATGGAATTAAAGGTCCTGACCCAATTGGAATTAATGGTGCTCATTTCTGGAGAGGTGATGACACAGGACTGCAGCATTCTTATGTTGATACCAATGTTGTAAATGGTCAAAAATATTATTATGCTGTTGTAGCTTACGACCAAGGCGACCCAAACTTTGGAACCAAAGGATTAATTCCATCTGAAACAACAAAAATAATTACAGAAAATTTAGTAGGTGGACTTCAATTTGTTGATATTAATTGTGCAGTTGTGATTCCCAATGCACCTGCTGCTGGTTATGTTCCACCTCAAATTGTTGGTGATTTGAATAAAGTATCATCTGGTGTTGGAACTGGAAAAATTTCAGTTGAAATTCTTAATCCAAATATTATTGAAGAAGGAACGGAATATAAAGTTGTATTTAATTCTTCTGGAACTGAATATGATTATAAAACAATATCATACTCAGTTATAAAAATTTCTGGAAACAGAACTGATACATTATTAGCATCAGTTGATTCATCAAATATCGGTGCTGGAAAATACAGTCCTCCTTTTGATGGTCTTTCAATTTCTGTTGCAAATGATAATATTATTCAATATAGACCTGAAAGTTCTGGATGGCTTACTGGAAAAAGTAATGTTGTAATGCTTGTTACTCCAGATAAAAGTTCACCTGCAAGAAATATTGCATGGCCTGCAGATTATATGATTGAATGGTTAAATGCACCAACTGAAATTACTCCATTTACAAAAATCAGTGTTCCTTTCAAAATTCATAATTTAATAAGAGGTGATATAGTTAAAGCAGAAGTATTTGATAACAACAATAATAAAAAATTTGATCTTGGTGATGACATTGTAATTATTGAATATGTTGGAACAGCATATAAACTTACATGGCGAATAAGTTATAATGCACCTGCAGGAGTAGATGTTGTTGAACCCAGCGCAGGTGACAAATTTTTACTTTCAACAACTAAACCTTTTAGAACAGGTGATTACTTTACATTTAAGACCAAAGCTTCTTCAGTGGATAAAGAACTTGCAAATTCTCAATTGAGCAAAATTCAAGTTGTGCCAAATCCATACATAAGTGCAAATATCTGGGAAAGAAGAAATCTCAATCAAACAGGAAGAGGTGAAAGAAGAATTGATTTCATTCATCTGCCAGCACAATGCACAATAAGAATTTATACAGTTAATGGGGCTTTGGTTAAAACATTGCATAAAGATTCAGGTCCAGAAGATGGTTCTTTATCATGGAATTTAATATCTGAAGATGGAATGGAAATAGCTTATGGCTTATATATCTTTCATGTTGATGCACCTGGTGTTGGCGAATACATTGGTAAATTTGCTGTAATTAAATAGGACGGAGAAATGATATGAAAAGAATAATATTTACTTCATTACTTGTTTATTTGATGAGCTGTTCATTTTATGCACAGAGCTTTGTTTCAAATGTATCAAAAAGGGGAACAAGTGCTGCACCCTTCCTTTCAATTAGTCAGGGAGCTCGTGCATCAGCAATGGGGAGTGCATTTGTAGCAGTTGCAGATGACCAGAGTGCAATTTATTGGAACCCTGCTGGTCTGGCAAAATTACCGGGTGTTGGTATTCTTGTTGAACATACAAAATGGATTGCAGACATAAATTATAATTTTTTTGCAGCTACTTATAATCTTGGAGATTTTGGAACAGTTGGTTTAAGTTTTCTTACTTCTAATATGGATGAAATGAAAGTAACAACTATTGAAGAACCTGAAGGTACAGGTGAAACTTTTAGTGTGTCTGATGCTATGGTTAGCTTAGCTTATGCAATTAACTTAACAGATAATTTTGCTATTGGATTTAATCCAAAATTTGTAATGCAAAAAATCTGGAAAATGACTGCAACTGCAATTGCTGTAGATATGGGTGTTCAATATGTTACTCCATTCGACGGGGCAATTCTTGCTATGTCAATTTCTAATTTTGGAACTAAAATGAAACTGGATGGAAATACAGCTCTTGTGTTAGTAGACCTTGACCCATACAGCAGCGGTAACAATGGACAGATTCCTGCTTATCTCCAAACAGAAGGATGGGAGCTTCCATTAAATTTCAGAGTGGGTATCGCATACCGTCCAATAGATACACAAATGCATAAATTAAATCTGGCTGTTGATGCTATGCATCCAAGTGATAATTATGAAAGTGTTAATGCTGGTGTTGAGTATATATTTAATGATATGTTTTCTCTAAGATGCGGCTACAAATCCTTATTCCTTAAAGATTCAGAAGAATCTTTTACTTTTGGATTTGGTGTAAAACAACTTTTACTTGGCAACATTGCAATTAAAGTAGATTATTCTTACGGCAATTTTGGACGATTAACAAATGTTCAAAAATTTTCTCTTGGAATTAATTTCTAAATTTAATTCTGCATTTCGATTTTCATATCTTCTAAGAGGCAGATGTTTTTTCTGCCTCTTATTGTTAATTGTAAATGATTAATAGATAAATATTTCATAACTGAATTTGTTTCTCTAAATAGTAACATTACAGCTAAATTCGTTATTATTTTAATAACAAACTTTATCAAAATAATAAGGTTTTTTTCTTAATAGTTTACCATTATTTTATAAATAGTTTTATTTTGTGTTTTTCTAAATACATTTTAATTCATATTTCTCATTTCACGAGGTATAATTTTTGTATTTATACGTTAATTTAATTTGAATAAGGGAGTAATTTAATGTCTAAAATTAAAGTTGTAATAGGAGTGGATATCGGGGGCACTAATACAAAATTTGGACTCGTTGACAAGAATGGGAAATGTTATTACGAGAAATCTATTCCCACACATGCAGAAGAAAAAGCGCAACAATTTTTTGAAAGACTTTTTTTGGAAATTAATCGAGCATATAAAAAGTTTGAAAACAAACTGGAGCTTGCTGGAATAGGAATAGGAGCACCAAATGCAAATTATTACAAAGGCACGGTTGAACAACCGCCTAATTTAAATTGGGGAACAGTTAATGTTCTTAAAGAAATAAAAAAATACTCATCTCTGCCGTCAGCAATTACTAATGATGCAAATGCAGCTGCAATTGGCGAAATGCTTTTTGGTGCAGCTAAAGGGATGAAAAATTTTGTTGTGATTACATTAGGAACTGGCTTAGGAAGCGGAATAGTTGTCAATGGTCAATTAGTTTATGGAAATGATGGATTTGCCGGCGAATTAGGTCATACAATTGTTGACCCAAACGGTCGACAATGTGGATGTGGCAGAAGAGGATGTTTGGAAACTTATGCGTCGGCAAGCGGAATTAAAAGAACAGCTTTTGAATTAATTGCATCAACATGTATCCCAAGTAAATTAAGAAAAATACCATACGACAAACTTACTTCTAAAGACATTTATAATGCTGCAAAGAGCGGAGATAAACTTGCTTTAGAATGTTTCGATATTACAGCTAAGATACTTGGTTTTAAATTGGCAGATACAGTTGCTCATCTCAGTCCAGAAGCAATTATTCTTTTTGGAGGTTTAGCAGTTGCTGGTGATTTATTAATTAAACCCACAAAAAAATATTTGGAAGAAAACTTATTGAATATTTTTAAGAACAAAGTAAAAATTTTGCAGTCATCATTAATTAAAAGAAATTCAGCTGTTCTTGGAGCAGCTGCATTAATCTGGAACGAATTGGAGAAATAAATATGAGAAAAAAATTTTTATACCTTATTGTTATTCTTTTTACACTGCTTTCCTGCAGAAATAGTTCTATTAATTCTTTTAATCAGGATGAATTTGAAGAGATTAATAAAAAAGTTGATGCACTTCTTTCTCAAATGACACTTGATGAAAAGATAGGTCAGATGATTCAGGTTGATAGAAGTGCTGTGATTAATAATCCTCAAGACATTAAAAATTATTATATAGGTTCAATCTTAAGCGGAGGAGGTTCAGCTCCTCAAATCAATACACCCGAAGCATGGGCTAATATGTATGATACATTTCAGTCTTATGCCCTTCAAACAAGATTAAAAATACCAATTATTTATGGAATTGATGCAGTGCATGGACATAATAATGTTTATGGAGCAGTAATTTTTCCTCATAACATTGGACTTGGATGCACAAGAAATCCAGAAATTGTAGAGCAAGTAGCAAGAGCTACGGCTATTGAAGTAGCAGCTACAGGAATCGATTGGACTTTTGCACCCTGCATTGCTGTCCCACAAGATGAAAGATGGGGAAGAACTTATGAGGGATTTGGTGAAACACCTGAATTAGCTGAAATGATGGGAGCAGCTGCTGTTCGTGGTTATCAAACAGAGATTCTTGGAAGCAGCAATTCTTCTATTCTTGCATGTGCAAAACATTTTCTTGGTGATGGTGGAACAAAAGATGGTAAAGACCAAGGCGATACTCAAGTTGATGAATCAGTTTTAAGAAGAATTCATCTCCCAGGTTATATTTCTGCTATAAATGCTGGGGTTGGCAGTGTAATGGTTTCTTACAGCAGTATTTTTGGCCAGAAGATGCATGGAAATAAATATTGGATTACTGATGTTTTGAAAGGCGAATTAAAATTTCAGGGATTCGTTGTAAGTGATTGGGGTGGAGTTGATCAGCTGCCAGGCGATAATAAAACAAAACTTGAAACTGCAATTAATGCTGGTATTGATATGGTCATGCTGCCACATGACTATAAAAACTTTTTCATAAATATGAAACAACTTGTAAACGAGAACAGAATTCCTGTAAGCAGAATTGATGATGCAGTAAGAAGAATTTTGAGAATTAAATTTCAACTTGGATTGTTTGAAAAACCATTTGCAGACCGTTCTTTGCTGTCAAAAGTTGGAAGTCAGGAACATAGAGACATAGCAAGAGAAGCTGTAAGGCAATCCTTAGTATTGTTAAAAAATAATAAAATATTACCTCTGTCAAAAAACAATAAAAAAATTCTTGTTGCAGGAAAAGCTGCAAATGATATCGGAATTCAGTGCGGAGGATGGACAATTGCATGGCAGGGAGCAGAAGGCAATATTACAAAAGGAACTACAATTTTAGAAGCAATTAAAAAAGCAGTTTCACAAAGTAGTTCTGTTACTTATTCAATTGATGGGAATTTTTTATCTGATGCAGATGTTGCTATTGCTGTAATTGGAGAAAAGCCTTATGCAGAGGGACAGGGAGACAGAACTGATTTGAATTTATCTCAAGAAGATATAGAATTAATTACCAAAATTCGTTCAAAAGGAATTCCTTTAGTTGTTATTTTAATTTCTGGCAGACCAATGATTATAACAAATATAATTGAAGACTGTGATGCATTTATTGCTGCATGGCTGCCCGGAACAGAAGGAGATGGTGTTGCTGATGTATTATTTGGTGATTATAAACCAACCGGTAAATTATCTCACTCATGGCCTAGAAGTATGTCTCAAATTCCAATTAATATAGGTGATAATAATTACAATCCGCTTTTCCCATATGGATATGGTTTAACATATTGATTAAATTCTTTGAGGATATAATGAAAAAAATTTTGTTCTTAGTTTTAATTGCATTTTCAATTAATGCACAAGTAAAATCACTTGAACAAAAAGTTGATTCAGTTATTTCTTTGATGACACTTGAAGAAAAAGTTGGTCAGCTTGTTCAATACACAACTAATTTTGATACTGGAACTAAAACGAGAAAACCCAAAGAAGGTCACGAAGAATTAATTCGACAGGGAAGAATTGGTTCACTTCTAAATATATTTGGAGCAGAAGAAACAAAAAGACTGCAGAAAATTGCAGTTGAAGAATCACGATTAAAAATTCCTTTGATTTTCGGTCTCGACGTAATTCATGGCTTTAAATCAACATTTCCAGTTCCAATTGCAGAAGCAAGTTCATGGAATCCAGAGCTTGTAGAATTTTCTGCAAGAATGCAGGCTATAGAAGCATCTGCAGCTGGTATTCACTGGACTTTTAATCCAATGGTTGATATAGCGAGAGATCCTCGATGGGGAAGAATAGTCGAAGGAAGCGGCGAAGATCCATATCTCGGTTCCGTAATAGCTGCTGCTCGAGTAAAAGGTTATCAGGGAAATGATTTATCAGCAGAAAATACCATTCTTGCCTGTGCAAAACATTATGCCGCATACGGAGCTGCAGAAGCTGGAAAAGATTATAATACAGTCGATATTTCCGAAAGAACTTTAAGAGAAATTTATTTACCACCATTCAAAGCGGCTGTGGATGCTGGTGTTGGCTCGCTTATGGCTTCTTTTAATGAAATTGCAGGTGTACCTTCTTCGATAAATAAATTTTTGATGTCAAAAATTTTACGCGATGAATGGAAATCAGACGCATTTGTTGTTAGCGACTGGAATTCAATTGGTGAATTAATCCCTCATGGTGTTGCAAAAGATTTAAAACATGCTGCTGAACTTGCAATAAAAGCTACGGTTGATATGGATATGGAAAGTAATGCTTATTTCAATCATCTTGTTGAATTAGTAAATGAAAATAAAATTGACATAAAATTAATTGATGATGCAGTGCGAAGAATACTCAGAGCAAAATTTAAACTTGGTTTGTTTGATAATCCTTTCAAATATTGTAATGAAGAAAGAGAAAAAAATATTGTCTTAAGTAAAGAACTTATAGAAGCATCAAAAAAAGTTGCACTTGAATCAATTGTTCTTTTAAGAAATGAAAATAATTTATTGCCTTTGAAAAAAGATTTAAAATCAATTGCTGTCATAGGTCCACTTGCAAATTCAAAAGATGATCCACTCGGTCCTTGGGCTCAGCAAGGTGAACCACAAAATGTTATTACAGTTCTTGAAGGAATTAAAAATAAATTGGGCAATAAAGTTAAAATTAATTTTGCAGAAGGCTGTTCTATAACGGGAAAAGATAAAAGTGGTTTTGAGAAAGCAATTGAAGCAGTAAAAAATTCAGAAGCTGCTGTTGTAGTTCTTGGCGAATCAAGAAATATGAGCGGCGAAGCGCAATCCCGCTCTACACTCGATTTACCCGGAGTTCAAGAAGATTTAATTAAAGAACTATATAAAACTAAAAAGCCAATTGTCGTTGTATTAATGAATGGCAGACCTCTTACAATAAACTGGATTTCAGAAAATATTCCTGCAATTCTTGAAACATGGTTTTTAGGAATTCAATCTGGAAATGCGATCGCTGATGTTTTATTTGGTGATTTTAATCCAAGCGGAAAACTTCCTGTGACTTTTCCAAAACATGTAGGACAAATTCCAATTTATTATAATCATAAAAATACAGGAAGACCTTATAGACCAGATAATCCACGCTTTACTTCTTTCTACAATGATTTTACTGTAGAACCGCTATATCCTTTCGGTTATGGCTTGAGTTATACAACTTTTGAGTATTCAAATCTGAAACTCAGTAAAAAACAAATTCAAAAAGATGAGACACTTAAAGTAAGCATTGATATTAAAAATACAGGAAATTGTGAAGGAGCAGAAGTTGTTCAATTATACATTCGAGACCTTATTGGCAGTGTAACACGACCGGTAAAAGAATTAAAAGATTTTAGAAAAATTTATCTTAAACCGGGAGAAAGTAAAACAGTAGAATTTATTATCACTCCAGAGAAACTAAAATTTTATGATATCAATATGAATTATGTAGTTGAGCCGGGAGATTTTAAAATTTTTGTCGGAAAAAATTCAGTCGATGTTCTTGAAGAATCATTTACTGTCATAGAATAGAGGGAAAAATGAAAAATATAATTGCAATTGTATTAACATTTTATAGTATTACATGCTTTCCCCAATCAGCTAATGAAAAAAATAATGGTTTACAAATGGAAAAAAGTCTTAAAACAGAATATCGCAAACCTGTAGAAATTAATTATTTAATTTATTTACCGAATGATTATGATACAAAAGAACAAGTGCCATTACTTTTGTTTCTTCATGGTGCTGGTGAAAGAGGTAATGATTTACAATTAGTTAAAAAGCATGGTCCTCCTAAATTAATTGAAGAAGGTAAAAAATTTCCTTTTATAGTTGTGAGTCCGCAATGCCCGCTTAATAAAAGATGGAACACTTCAGATTTAATTGCATTATTAGATTATCTTGTTGAAAACTATAAAGTTGATAAAAACAGAATTTATGTAACGGGATTGAGCATGGGCGGAAATGGAACATGGAGATTGGCAGCAGAAATTCCAGATAGAATTGCTGCTATCATTCCAATTTGTGGTTGGGGAGATTTGTTTGAAGTATGCTTTTTAGGCAAAATGCCTGTTTGGGCTTTTCACGGTGCCAAAGATCCTGTTGTTCCAGTAAAAGCATCGCAAGATTTAGTTGATAGATTAAATATGTGCGGCGGCAATGCTAAGTTAACAATTTATCCTGAAGCCGAACACGATTCATGGACCGAAACTTATAACAATCCAGAAATCTATGAATGGCTTTTAAATCAGTCATTAGAAAATAGAAATAAATAATTAATAAATTTTGAAAAAGGTTTGAGGATTTAAAAGTTTTTATTAGATAAACTATTTCAACTCTCAATTGTCAATTTAAAAATAAAAAACGGACTACGATGAAATTTTTAAAATTTTTGATTACTGTTTTGATTCTTAATATCGCATTAAATGCTCAGTCTAAAAATATTGTTCGGGTGGTAGGTAAAAATTTTGTTGATGAAAATGGAAATAAAATTTTTCTAAAAGGAATTAATCTTGGCAACTGGCTTAATCCCGAAGGTTATATGTTTCATCTCAAAAATATTAATTCATATCGATTAATTGATAATGTAATTAAAGAATTAGTAGGACCTGAAGAAACAAATAAATTCTGGAAATCTTTTCGTGATAATTATATAACACGCGAGGATATTGAATTCATAAAAAAATCTGGTTTTAATCATATTCGCCTGCCTTTTAATTTTAGACTCTTTGTGATTGAAGACCATCCTGAAATATTTATTGATGAAGGTTTTAAAAGACTTGATAATGTAATTCAATGGTGTAAAGAATTTAATTTATATGTAATACTTGATATGCATGCTGCTCCAGGCGGACAAACTGGAGATAACATTGACGACAGCTGGGGCTATCCATTTTTGTTCGAAAGTAAACTGATGCAGCAGGCAACAATAAATCTATGGAAAAAAATTGCAGAACGTTACAGAGATGAAGAAATTATTCTTGGTTACGATTTATTAAATGAACCAATTCCACATTATCTGGATAATAAAGAAGAATTGAATAAGTTGTTAGAACCGCTTTACAAAGAAATTGTAAGTGCAATAAGATCTGTTGATAAAAATCATATCATCTTTTTAGGTGGTTCACAATGGAATACAAACTTTCATGTTTTTACTTCACCATTCGATTCGAATTTGGCATACACATTTCATAAATACTGGATGCCGATAGAACAAAAAGAAATTCAGGAATATGTTGATTTTAGAGATAAGCATAATGTTCCTATATGGCTGGGTGAGTCCGGTGAAAATGATAATGAATGGATAAAATCTTTTAGAGAATTATTAGAGAAAAATGAAATTGGCTGGTGTTTCTGGCCCTATAAAAAAATGGAATCAACACGCGGTGTGGTTTCGTTCAAAAAAACTAAAGAGTGGGATGAAATAATTAAATATGCCGAAGGTTCAAGAAAAAATTTTGAGGAAATTAGAAAAAATAAACCTTCAAGAGAAATTGTTATAAAAGCACTGAACGATTTAATTGAAAACATAAAATTCAAGAATTGTGTAATCAATAATGATTATTTGAAAGCACTTGGGTTAAGTTATTGAAAATATTCTACTAATTACAAAAAAAATGTTAACAATTACTCCATGAAATTTTTTATTATAATCAGGAGGAAATATGAAATATGTAATGATTTTATTTTTGATTTCGTCAATAATTTTAGCGCAAACAAAATTTCCATATCAAGATATTAATTTGCCAATTGAAAGAAGAGTTGAAGATTTGCTTTCACGAATGAGTCTTGATGAAAAGATTGAATTATTAGGCGGGACTGGATTTGCAACTAAACCAATACCTCGATTAGGTATTCCAGAACTACGAATGACAGATGGACCAGTTGGAGTGAGATGGAATCCATCGACTGCATTTCCTGCATCAATTGCAATGGCTGCAACCTGGCAGCCAGATTTAATTGATAAAGTTGGAAGTGCCATTGCAAGAGAAGTAAAAGGTAAAGGCAGACATGTAATTTTAGGCCCATGTGTTAATATTGCTCGTTTGCCAATGTGGGGAAGAAATTTTGAAACTTTTGGTGAAGACCCATTCCTTGCATCTCGAATGGCGGCGGATTACATCAAAGGTGTTCAAAAAGAAGGTGTTGCTGCAACTGTAAAACATTTTGCAGCCAACAATCAAGAACATGAAAGAATGTTTGTTGATGTTATGGTAAGCGAACGTGCGTTGAATGAAATTTATTTCCCAGCATTTAAATCTGCTGTAACAGAAGCTGATGTTCTTTGTGTAATGAGTGCATACAATAAAGTGAATCAATATTTTGCAAGCGAGAATGATTATTTGTTAATTGAAAAACTTAAAAAAGAATGGGGCTTTAAAGGTTTGGTTATGAGTGATTGGGGTGCGGTTCATTCTTCTATTCTAACTGCAAAAGGCGGGCTCGACCTTGAAATGCCTTTCGGAACTTTTCTAAATAAAAATAATCTTTTGCCCGCAATTGAAAATGGAGAATTAACAATAGAAAAAATTGATGATAAAGTAAGAAGAATTCTAACTGTAATATTTAAACTCGGTTTATTCGATACACCTGAATGGAAAGAAAATCCAGCACTTATTAACAGCAAAGAAAATAGAAAAATTGCATACGAAACATCGCTGGCATCTATTGTATTATTAAAAAATGAAAATAATTTACTTCCATTAAATAAAAATGAAATTAATTCTATTGCAGTGATAGGACCATCTGCCGAAATAGCCAGAACAGGCGGAGGAGGCAGCGCTTATGTTAAAGCCATTGACCCAGTATCACCTTTAAATGCTTTGAAAAATAAACTGCCTAAAAATATTAAAATAAATTTTACATCAGGAGTTTCTCTTCAAGGAGATGCAAAAGAAATTCCAACTGAATATTTATACACAGATGAATCTCAAAAAACAAATGGATTAATAGCTGAATATTATGATAATATTAATCTCGAAGGTTCACCAAAAGTTAAGAGAATAGATAAAAATATTTCTTTCAACTGGGCAGATGAAAAACCAGCAGAACAAGTTGGAAATAATAACTTTTCTGTAAGATGGACTGGTTACTTAAAAGCTCCTGAGAGTGGAGAATTTATGATTAATACTTCTACTGATGATGGTGTTCGTCTATGGTTTAATGATGAGTTAATTATTAATGATTGGACAGACCATGGAGTAATGACAATTTCAAGAAAAGTTAATTTAGAAAAAGGAAAACTCTATAAAATTAAAATGGAATATTATGAAAAAAGCGGCGAAGCTGTTGCAATTCTTGGCTGGCAAACTCCAGCTGATAACTTGTTAAATAAAGCAATTGAATTGGCAAAACAATCTGATGTTGCTTTATTATTTGTTGGAACTTCAGATAGAATTGAATCTGAGGGAATGGATAGAGCAGATTTAATTTTGCCTAGTGACCAGGATGAATTAATTCAAAAAATAGCAGAGATTAATAAAAATACTGTAGTTGTTTTAACTACCGGTGCACCAGTCTTAATGGATAAATGGATTGACAAAGTAAATGCTGTCCTTGAGATGTGGTTCGGCGGAAGTGAAGGTGGAAATGCTATTGCTGATGTATTACTTGGAA
>CAZNFW010000016.1:0-7192 GCA_964572725.1 uncultured Melioribacter sp. | reverse complement strand
ATGTGGTTCGGCGGAAGTGAAGGTGGAAATGCTATTGCTGATGTATTACTTGGAAATTATAACCCAAGCGGAAAATTACCAATTACATTTCCTAAAAGATGGGAAGATTGTTCAGCTTATGAATCATATAAAAAATTTCCAGCAAGAACTTACTACTCTGATGATATTTATGTAGGATATCGATACTTTGACAAATATAATATTGAACCACTATTTCCATTTGGTTTTGGTCTTTCATATACAACATTTGAATATTCTAATTTAAGTATTGTCGATAAGGGCGATAAACTCGAATTAAGTATAGATTTGAAAAATACTGGAAGTATGAATGGCTCAGAAGTTGTACAGGTGTATGTTAGTCAAAAAAATCCAAAAGTAGATAGACCACCAAAAGAATTAAAAGCATTCAAAAGAGTTTATCTAAATGTAGGTGAAACACAAAAAATTATTTTAGAACTTAAGAAAGATTCATTTTCATATTACGACGAATCATCTCGCTCGTGGAAACTTGATAAAGATGATTACGAAATATTAATTGGAAGTTCTTCTCGTGATATTAAATTAAGAAGTTTAATTTCTTTATGATGTTGATGTAATGAAAAAAATAATTTTAAAATTCTGAACTCTTTTGATGATAAACAAAAAGTTATGGAGGATAAATAATAAAGGTGCTGAATGAAATCTAAAAAAATTATTTGTTTGGTTTTATTTATAACAATGTTTTCTTCATTTTCTTGTAAGAAAGAAGGTGATACAATTACTGACCCCCCAGCAACTAATTCTCCCAAAAGTGTTGTTGAATTATACGGCAGATTACAAGTGAAAGGAAATAAAATTTTTGGCAAAGATGACAGTGTTGTTGTTCTGCGGGGGATGAGTCTGTTTTGGAGTCAATGGGGTGGACATTTTTATAACGAGAATGTAATTAAATGGTTGAGAGATGATTGGAAATGCACAATTGTTCGTGCTGCTGTTGGAGTTGAAAACGGTGGTTATCTAACTAATCCTCAACTTGAAATGCAGAAAGCTGAAACTGTAATTAATGCTGCAATAAAATATGGCATATATGTTATTGTTGATTGGCACGACCATAATGCACAAAATCACTTAGAACAATCAAAAGAATTTTTTAAAACAATTGCACAGAAGTATGGTGATAAACCAAATATAATATACGAAATATTCAACGAACCTCTTCAAGTTTCTTGGAGCAAAGTTATTAAACCTTATGCAGAAGAAGTGATTAATACAATTCGTCAATATGATTCTGATAATTTAATTGTTGTAGGAACTCCAACTTGGTCTCAAGATGTTGATGTAGCAGCAAACGATCCCATTCAAGATAATAATGTTGCTTACGCTTTACATTTTTATTCTAGCACTCATCGACAATTTTTAAGAAACAAAGCAACAACAGCTCTCAATAAAGGCATCCCTTTGTTTATTACCGAGTATGGAATAAGTGAAGCAACAGGTAATGGAAATATTGATTTGAACGAAGCAAATATCTGGATGAATTTTATGGAATCTAATAAACTTTCGAATTGCAACTGGTCAATTATGGATAAAGCAGAAAGCTCTGCTGCATTAATACCTGGTTCAAATCCTTCAGGTAATTGGTTAGAAAATGATTTAACACTTTCTGGAAAGACAATCAGAAATTATATCATCTCAAAGAATACTGTCATATTTGAATTGCTGAATAAATAAATGTAAACGATTATTTTTTATTATTATTAATTGAAATCAAATGTCATTCTGAATTCGATTTATGGTATGAAGAATTTCGTTTATTATAAATCTAATTAAGTCTTATTGGTTAAAAAATTTATGTTGAACATAAAATTGCTTTTAGGTTTTTAGAATAGCAATTGAAAAATTAGATTCCCGCTTACGCGTGAATGACACTAAACGCACAATGTCATACCCGCGAAAGCGGGTATCCAGAAAGAAACGATATATTGAATAAAGTGGATTCCCGTTTTCACGGGAATGACAGATGAAGAATGGATCCCCCCTTACGCGAGAATGACACCGGTAACATGTCCGAAAGCGGGTATCCATAAAAGTAATTGAAAAAGTGGATTTCCGTTTACATGGTAGTGGCAATTAACACGCTCTATCATACTCAAGCAAGCGGGCATACAGACTTGAATTACAATCTTTTAACCATTCTGATTCTGAATTAATCTAATTATCAGAATGAAAGCAATAAAATTCTATTGCTAAACAACAAAAAAGTATAAGATGAAAGAATTCAAAAAATATTATTAATAATTGGAGCCCTGATTTTGTTAATTTGACTTTATGAATACTTTTTAATTCTGTTATATTATTTTTGTAAAAACTTAATATTAATTCTAAAATACTATGGATAAAAAAGGAATTTTATTCGTACTCCTTTCTTTTTCATTTGCATTATACGCTCAAAATTTTTCCGATGGATTTAATTTCTATTTGCCATCGAGTGATACGACATCTCAAAAATTTTTACCAAGATTTCCTGCGGAAAAAATTAAAGATTTCATTCAAATAAATTCTGAAGGAAAATTTAGTATTGCAGGAAAAAGAATTCGTTTTTGGGGAACAAACTTTGGAGCCGATAATGCATTTCCTCCAAGAGATAAAGCAGGACTTTTAGCTGGAAGGTTACGAAAATTTGGCTTTAATCTTGTTCGTATGCATCATCTCGATAATCCATGGTCTAATAGAAGTTTGGTTGGCAAGAGTGATACAAGAATAATAATTCCTGCTTATCTCGATACTCTTGAATATATTATCGCAAAGTTAAAAGAGAATGGAATTTATGTTAATATGAATCTTCATGTTTCCAGAACTTTTAGAGTTTTTGATGGTGTGGCAGATTATGATTCTTTACCCGAATTTGGAAAGGGAGTTAATTTTTTTGATCCTTATATAAAAAGTCTTCATAAAGAATATGCAAGACAATTATTAACTCATGTTAATCCTTATACAGGTAAATCGTTAGTTGATGACCCGGTGATGGCAATGGTTGAAATTACAAATGAAAATTCTCTTTATAGATTTTGGAGAGATAATCAATTAAAACCAATTGCTTCTGGCGGTAAACTTCCTTACAGATATTCAAAAATGCTTGACAGTCTGTGGAATGAATTTTTATTTAATAAATATCGAACTACAGAAAATTTATCTGCAAGCTGGAATAAAGGAATTGTTCCCTCAGGTCAAAATGAACAGATAAAAAATGGTGGTTTTGAAAATTTGAATCCAAGAAATTATTGGGCATTAGAAGAACATAATGGAGCAGATGCAGATACTATCAGAGACAATTCAACTTCGTATAAAGGAAATTATAGTTTTAAAGTGGTTGTAAAAAAAGCTACTGGAACTGACTGGCACATTCAATTCAAAATACCTTCAGCAGTAATTATAAAAGATTCTTCATATACATTTGCCTTCGCAGCTCGTTCAGATTCAGAAAGAGAAATTTCTGTTAATATTATGAATGATAATTCCCCATGGAATTCTTATGGATGGTATTCAATAAAGTTGACAACAAATTGGCAAACATTTTCTTTTAGTATCAAAGCTCCTGAAGATAATAAAGGTCATACGAGATTATCTTTTAGTCTTGGAAAAGTAACAGGCACATATTGGTTTGATGAAATTAGTTTTACAAAAGCTGGTCTTAAAGGATTAGAACAAAATGAATCTCTTGAATTAAAAAATGTTGCAAGAATAGATTATTCAAAATGTGTTCAGTATACAAATCAACGCGTGAAAGATATGTCGGAATTCTATATCAATCTTGAAAGAAATTATTTTAAAGAGATGATAAAATTTTTAAAAGATACGCTTGGTGTTAGAGTACCAATTGTTGGAACTAATTGGAATGTAGGACCAGCAGATTTAGCTTCTATGTCAGATGCAGATTATGTTGATAATCATGCTTACTGGGATCACCCCCAATTTCCTGCAGAACCATGGTCTTCTACTGATTGGTTTATTAATAATACTCCAATGGTTAAAGATAATAATGGAGGTGTAATTCCAGCTTTGTATGCAGGTGTTCCAATAGTTGGCAAACCATTTACAGTTAGTGAATACAATCATCCATTTCCAAATCGATATCAAGTAGAATCAATTTTATTCAGTGTTGGATATGCATCTTTTAATGATGCTGATGCATTTATGTATTTTGATTACAGCGAAGCATTTGAATGGGAAAAAGATTTTATCAGCAACTTTTTTGGTATTAATAGAAATTCTGTTTTAATGTCTTTCTTTCCATCAATAGCTTATGCTTTTAGAAATGAATTAATTATGCCTTCAAGAAATCCAATTTATATTAATTACACAGCGGATACTCTTTATTCTCTTCCTAAAAATGATGCTGCAAACTGGTATGGTCCTTCATTTTATGATAGAAAAATTTCACTTATTCATTCAATTAAAACAGAAAATTATTTCGGAACAAGCACAACTAATTTTAATCAATTGCCTAAAGTAACAGGAACTTCATTTATTACAGATACAGAAGAAATTAACTGGAATCAAAGTGATGGAACATTGACTATTGCTTCGCCAAGATTTAATGGATTTACAGGCTATCTTTCTAAATTAAAAGGGAAAAGAATTGGTAATATTTATGTAGCAGATGTTCTCTCATCAGATGATTTTGGAATATTAACCTGGTTGTCTTTAACAGATAATCCAGTTTCAAGTTCAGATAAATCTTTAATTACACTTGGTTCTAAAATTCAAAATACTGGAATGATTTGGAATGGGAATACAACGATTAATAATAATTGGGGACATTCACCTACACAAATTTATCCATTAAAAATAAAACTCGATTTAATGATTTATGCGGATTCAATCAGAGTATATCCATTGGATAATAAAGGTAAAGAAATTTTATCACAATCTTTTTTATTAAAACCATTTCAAGCAAATCACTTTTTACTGGAAATTGATCAGACATTATATAAAACACTCTGGTTTGGAATAGAATGTTATGGTGAAGGCATTAAAACTAAATTAGAAAATAACTCCATTCAAAAAACATATGAATTAAAACAAAATTACCCCAATCCATTTAATGGAACTACAATAATTCAATATTATGTACCGAAGGAATCACTTGTAAATATCAAACTTTATGATTTAATTGGCAGAGAAATAAAAACATTAGCTGATGAAAATAAAAAACCCGGCTGGCATGAAATTGAACTTAAAGCTGATGATTTAACAAGCGGTGTTTATTTTTATAAAATGACAGCAAATAATTTTGTAAGCACAAAGAAGATTATGTTGATAAAATAAAAATTAAATTATGTAATAAAAGAGCTTATAATTATGTTAAGAAAAATTTTACTTATTGTTCTAATGTTAAGTTGCGAATTGCATTCACAAAATGTACGACCGATTAGAGATAATGTTGGTTTTTGCTGGGATGAAAAAGAAATGAAAAATTTTGTCGAATATCTTGGAAACAATTCTTTCAAAGAAAATAACTACAAAGAAAATTTAATTGCAGCAATATCAGCTCATGATGACTATTTATATGCAGGAAATGTTTATTATCCGCTTTTTAGAATGATAAATGCAAAAGAAGTGATAATATTTGGTGTTACTCACAGCAGTGTTAAAAAAGAAGTTAATCCACCAACAGAAATTTTGATATTAGACAATTTTGATTCCTGGAAAGGAATTTATAATGATGTCAAAATTTCACCTTTGCGTGAAATTATAAAAAGTAAGCTCGATAGAAAATATTTTATTGTCAACAATAAAGCTCATGAGATTGAGCATTCAATCGAAGCATTGATTCCTTTTCTTCAATTTTATAATCCTGATGTTAAGATTACACCAATCATGGTTGCTCAAATGTCAGTAGAAAAGCTGGAAGAAATATCTTTGCAGCTTTCAAAAATTATAAGTGATTATATCAAAGCAAATAGATTGAAATTAGGCAAAGACATTTTTATACTTATTTCGAACGATGCAAATCATTATGGGGAAGATTTTAATAATTCACCATATGGATTGGATTTGAATGCACATCAAATGGCAGTAGAAAATGATCAGCGGATTATTAATGAGTATTTAATGGGAATTGTTGAACCTGAGAAAATAAAAAATCTTGCAAAAGAAATTTTGCCTGAAGAAGCTAATCAAAAAATTATTCCGCTATGGTGTGGGAGATATCCAATTATATTTGGTTTGTTAACATTAAATCAATTAAAAAATTTTCTTGGAATAAAAAATATTGAAGGTAGATTGATTAAATACTCTGATACTTTTACAGAAAAAGTATTACCATTTAAAAATTCTAAAATGGGTACAACAGCCCCATTTTCTTTAAAACATTGGGTTGGTTTTTTTACACTCGGTTTTTATATAAAGTAAATTTATAATGAAATTGCAAAATCCATGGCTTCAAATTCCTGCAGATGATTATGAAAATCATATGTCTGCACCAAATGTCGGTCAGCTTCAAGTGCTCAATAAAATTTTCAAAGATGTTTTAGATGAATTCAATCCTAAATCAATTTGTGTATTAGGCTGCACCACTGGTAATGGTTTTGAACATTTGATTAATCGAAGTGTTGAAGAAATTGTTGGAATAGACATTAATCAAAATTATTTAGATGAATGTAATAATCGTTATGGTAAGGAATTACCTCAACTAAAATTAATTTGTGCAGACTTGGACGAACTCGAATTACAAAGTAATATTTTTGACCTTATATATGCAGCATTAATATTTGAATATGTTGATGTTCAAAATCTTTTAAGAAAAATTTCAAAATGGTTGAAAACAGATGGAATATTGAGCATGGTATTTCAACTTCCGTCTGAAAAATCTAATCCGGTATCTGATACTCCTTATCATTCTTTAAAATCATTAAGCTCTATTATGAAGCTGATTGATTCAGATGAAGTTAAATATATTATTGAAAAAGAAAATATGAAGTGCATTAAGTCTTATACTATTCATTTACCACAAGACAAAAAATTTTTAGTGATGTATTGTAAAAAAGTTACAGGTTGAAGGTTGCAAGTTGAAATTACAAAATTGGATAATTGTAACACGAAACTTTATCTGTTGACTAAGCAGTTTAGTTTAAAAATGTAAATCAAGATTTATCCCGATCCCGATTCTATCGGGATAAAATATTTATGACACTAATTACACTAATTTTCA
>CAZNFW010000015.1:26214-65770 GCA_964572725.1 uncultured Melioribacter sp. | reverse complement strand
CGTAGCCCATTCTGTTGGGGTGGAATTCATTTCAAATAAAATATCTCCTCCGTTAATAATATCCGAATGTTTTATGTATGAATACAAATAATTGCAATTATTTAAATAAACTTTACGAATATAATAATTTTCATCAGTTAAATTTTTTGCCGTTATAGTAAAATATTTTTCATTATGTGCTTTTATTTTAACTTTCCTGAAATTTGGAGTACCAATTATATAATTATTATCACCAGGACAAACCGGATAAAAACCAAGAGAACTAAAAATGTACCACGCAGACATTTGTCCACAATCTTCATTGCCTATTAATCCATTAGGTTTATTGGTATAAAATGAATTTAAAATTTTATGAACAATTCTTTGAGTTTTCCACGGTTTCCCAACAAAATTATATAAATAAGCTATATGATGACTTGGTTCATTTCCATGAGCATATTGGCCAATCAATCCTGATATATCTGGTTGATATTTGCCATACAGTTTAGTATCAGCACTAAATAAATCATCTAATTTTTTCTCGAACTTATCATAGCCGCCCATAATGTTTATTAAATTACTCATATCATGAGGAACAAAGAAACAATACTGCCATGCGTTTGCTTCGGTAAAATCCCTGCTGACCATAAATGGGTCAAATGGTTCTATCCATTTTCCATTCTTCTTCGGTCTAAAAAAGTTTGTTGTTGGGTCAAATAAATTCATATAATATTTTGATCTTTCAAGATAATATTGATAATCTTCTTCTTTTCCCAATTGCTTGGCAATTTGAGCAATACACCAATCATCATAAGCATATTCGAGAGTTTTAGAAACACTTTCATGTTCAGCATCCGAAGGTATATAACCCATCTCTCTATAAAAATCCAGACCATTAATATTCTGCATTGAACTTTTTTTCATTGCTTCGTATGCTTTACTTATATCAAAATTTTTAATGCCCTTCATGTATGCATCAACAATTACTGGAACTGAATGATAACCAATCATAGTACCTGTTTCGTTTGAGGCTAATTCCCATACAGGCAGAAAACCACTTTCTTCATATTTTGCAATTAATGATTTAATCATATCTTCATCTCGCTTTGCATCAACAATTGTTAACAAAGGATGCAAAGCACGAAAAGTATCCCACAAAGAAAAAACCGTATACATATTAAAATCTTTTGCAATATGTATTTTACCATCCATTCCTATGTATTGCCCATCAACATCAGAAAAAATATTTGGACTTAAAAATGAGTGATATAATGCTGTATAAAAAATTTTTTTCTTGTTAATATTTTTATCATCTACTAAAATTAATGAAAGCTGTTTTTCCCATTCAGCATCTGCATTTTTTCTTACAGTTTCAAAATCCCAGTGAGGAATTTCAGTAATTAAATTTTTCTTTGCACCTTCGAGACTTGTATGAGAGATACCAACTTTAACTAATATTATATCGTTTGCTTTTGTTCTATATTCAAAAAATGCTTTGAGATTTTTGCCATTAATTACTTTTATATCTTTCTCTATATTTTTATTATTCACAATTCCATATGAAATAAAAGGTTTAGAGAACACAGCATAAAAGTATACTGTATGGTCTTTTGCCCATCCATTCGACCTTCTATAACCTTGAATTGTAGTATTATTGATTATCTCAATTTTAGAATCAATTACTTTATCTTGAATTCCATGTTCAAGGTCAATTAATACATAAGATTTTTTTGATTCAGGGAAAATATATTTATGAAAACCTGCGCGTATTGAAGCAGTTAATTCAACTTTTATCTTATAATCTTCTAAAAAAACAGAATAGTAACCGGGTTTTGCTGTTTCTTTGCTATGCTTAAATCTTGAACGATAACCTGAATCCGGATTTTCTTTTGTGCCCGGTGTTGTTTTTAATTCGCCAGTAATTGGCATAAAAAGAATATCTCCATAATCACCACATCCAGTTCCACTTAAATGAGTATGACTAAATCCAATAATTGAATTATCAGAATAATGATAACCTGAACACCAATCCCATCCTTCAGTATCTGTATCAGGACTTAATTGAACCATACCAAAAGGCATTGATGCTCCGGGGAAAGTATGACCATGTCCTCCAGTTCCAATAAATGGATTAACATAATCAGTTAATTTTTTTTGAGCAAAAGTTATTAATGTTAATGATAATAAAATATTCAAAACTAATTTTATTTTTTTCATAATATTCCTAAAATTTATTTATGAATTCACCACTTTCCAATTTCCAATCATTGCCAAAATACCCAATAAATTTAACTCCTTCGTCATCAGAATTTACAATATTATCATCATATATGACAACATCTGGAAGATTTATATATGGATGGTGATAAGAAGCAAAATTTGAAATTCTCATACCTTTAATTCCTGTACCAGAAATTGCAGCAACACTTGCAATATCACTGTCTTTTCGAGGACGAATAAACAAACAAGCAAAGTTTTTTCCTTTATATTCTTTGTTCCCAATTTTTATTTTACCATTCATTACTTGAATAGGACTATCATCAAATAAAAGTTTCCATGCCGAATTGGTATTTGCATTTCCAAACAAAACAACATTTCTATCTTTATATTGAGCTGGGTTAAAATCGTCATCTTTAATTAATTCAATTGAAGCATTTCCTTGATACCAGAGTTTTTCTGCATCATATCTTGCTTTTTCATACGCCCATTTATTTTCTTCTTTATTACCATGTGTACCATAAACAAAAATTACATCATTATTTAAAATCTCTCTAATATTACCACATCGTTCAGGATTTTTATTTTTCTTTGAAGGCTCTTCACAAAGCATCCATTTATTATTCTGATTTCTTAAATAAATTTTTCTTGATGAAGGCACTTTTATATCTTTAATGAGTTGATTATCAAGTTCAACTGAAAATGTTTTATCATCTGATAACATTGAAACATCAAGACCTAATATTTCAATATTTTTTGTTGTACCTATAAACTTTCTCTTGCCATATTCAAGTTTTATATCAATTCTGCTCTCATCTTGTTGAATTTTCTGGTTAATAATTTCAATCCAATTATTTTTATGAGAAACAGCCAGATTGGATGTTACATAATTAATTGATTTTACTCTTTCTTTTGAAGGAATAGAATGACGTGAAAAGAAATCGAACATCGGAAGCCAGTCAACACAATCGGCACCGCTTTCATCAGAATTATCCCACCAATGTCCAGCTCCTTTTTCTATATGAAATTGAAAATCTTTATGAAATTTCGACAGCACATCTACCATAGATTGTGCTTGTGAAATTGGAACATTATCATCAGCATCACCATGAATGATATAAATTCCATTTTGACTAAGATTTCCGGCAAATTTATATGTGTCACTTTGACGTGCTGATCTTAACAACATTTCCTTAACCTTTGTTGTATCAACCAGACTTTTAATTCTGTATGACCAGATACTTATCCATCCAGCACTTGGACCAATAGCAGCAAATTTATCTGGATAATTAATTCCAAGATGCCATGTTCCATGCCCTCCCATCGAATGGCCAGTCAAATAAACTCTGTTTTCATCAATTTTAAATTTTTTCATTGCGATGTCTAAAACTTCGAGAGCATCAATTCTTCCCCAATTTTCCCAGTTGAATCCGTAAGGTCTGCGATTTGTCGGAGCCACTACAAATCCCCAATTTTTATGTCCATAAGAATTTGCCTGATTAATAGCTTCCACACCAGCACCATGTAAACTCAAAAATAAAGCTGGCTTAGTTTTCAAATTTTCCGGTGGATTTACTGCATAGTACTGAACACTTCCATCAAGCTTACTTATGAAAGTTTCTTTGTGAGTATCCTCGGGCGATAATACTCTTAATTTAATTTTTGTTTCAGCTAATACTTTTTCATTGTCATTTTGTTTTTCAACTAAAAATAGTTTTAATTCAATTTCACCTTTTTGATTTTGTGGAGGCAGCACTATTTGAAAAGGTGTTTTATAAATTGATAAAGGATTTATAACTGCTATTGATGAATAAACAGGATTAGAATTTTGTGAAGTGACTTTAAGTGACAAATTTTTATATATTTTTTCCGAAGCATTAATTATTGGGATTGCACCAAAAAGATTAACTTTTTCATTTATCAAAATATCAGGCAGGGTTAAATCATATTCATTAAAAATTAATTCAGGAATATTAAAATGTAATTTTGTTTTTAATACACCTCTGTTACATTCGAATAAAAATTCATTTTTCCCTTTCTTAAGTTGAATAGGAATTAAAGAATAATCAAATCTTGGCTCCCAATCTTCGTATGTATCTTTAAATCGATAAGGATTACCAGAACGAATTACACCATTAACATAAACATTTTCATGTCCCATAGCTTCGAGCAGAATTATTTGTTCTTTATCTGAATTATATTCCAAGAATATAAATGCATTTCTTAGTGCTTCATCTTTAAACCATCCTGAGTTATCTGCAACAATTTCCTGCCATTTAGATGATTCACCGTTTTTAATTTTGATTTCATCACCTACTTGCGGAGTTTTCCATTTGCCCCATTCTATTTGTGATGTAATTGGATTAGGTGCTATCACATTACTCCTTGAAAATGGCAGTTTAATCATTAATCCTTTCTTAATTACCAAAGTATCAGCCGCACCTGAAAGCGAATTCATAAAAATGACAATTAAGAAAAGAAATATGATTCTAATTTTTGTTTTCATAATTATTACCCTAATTTAATTTTTAAAATCAGTTCTTACTGTTCCATCATCTTGATGGTCTCTTACCATATTTTTCAATCGATTTAGCATATCCTTAAAATCTTTAAGTCCTCCAACCGAAAACCAGATAATAATCATAAAGGAAACAATAAGGTTAATGATAACATAGTATCTCCAGAAAGTCATCCATGCAGAATCCGAGACATCATTAACAAGATTTAAAACTGTTCCTATGATAAAAATTGCCACCCAGATAAAAGTCCATATATATGAAATCAAATAGATAATTTTGTCACCCTTAGTAAATTCTTTCCCAATTCCAAGCATTTTCCATCCCTTTAGAGGAACCTCGTTTACGATGATTGTTTCTTCTTTTATCGCATATTTACCG
The DNA here is from genome assembly GCA_964572725.1 of uncultured Melioribacter sp. Lineage (GTDB taxonomy): Bacteria > Bacteroidota > Ignavibacteria > Ignavibacteriales > Melioribacteraceae > Rosettibacter. The sequence goes on along the minus strand of CAZNFW010000015.1, from coordinate 60,677 downwards.
CGATGAAGCATTTTATCCATATTAAATTCATTTTTCTTGCCAAGTAATGAAACTAAAATATAAACAAGAGAAGATAAGCCCATAGCAATAGCCCAAAAATATTGACCATTTATAGGAAAGTTTGGATAAATTTGTTGAAGTATAATTCCGGTAACTGCTGTGACAGAACCAATTATTAAAGCAGACCACGCTGCAGCTGTAGTCCCTCTTTTCCAGTATAAACCTCCAATAATTACAGCACCAGAACCGCCAACAAATATTGCTGCTGTTATGGCAAAGTATAAAAATATATAATCAGTCATTGGAAATACTAAGCTGAAAAAGAAAATAAATAAACAAACACCTAAAATTGATAATCGTAAAACTTTAATATGTTGTTCTGGAGTAAAAGTTATTTTTTTGAAAGGCATTAATACATCCTGAATAAAAATGCTTCCCCATGAATGCATATAAGAACTATGAGTCCCAATTGTAGCCATAATCATAACTGCAAGTAAAGCACCTCTTAAATAAACAGGGAGAATTTTTGAAAGAACAAGTGGAACTCTTAATTGATTTCTTACAGCTTCATTATTTATTGTGGATAATGTTTGATTAACATTATCAGTAACTGACTGGAAGTTAACATGATGTAAAATTGTAAAAGCAACTACTGGGATAAAAACAAGAAATAACCATTTTGGTATATCTCTTAAATTTCCTAAAACTTCTCCCATTTTAGCTTCATGTGCACTTTTAGCAGATGAATAAAATCCCTGTGAACCTTGCCATGACATTTTACCATAAATAACACCTACAACATTTATTAAGAAATACCAGAAATTAAAATCTGGCACCTCACTTGTTTTATAGGGATTAATTAAAGAAGCATTTTCAGGAACAGTACTAACGGCTTCTGAAATTTGATTCCAGCTTACAACAATAAGGCAAAAAGCAATTATTGCAAGAAATGTAATATTAGATAAAACTCCCTGTATAAATTCAGTAATGATAATGGAAATTTGTCCACCAGCAAAAACAAAGTATAAAGATATACTTAAGAACCCAATCATTACCAATGGATAAGTTGATATATTCAAGCCAAAAATGTTTACAGAGAGAGGCAAACCGCAATAATAAATTATAAATTGTGCACTTACAGCAGGAAAAATTCCAAAGTTTAATAAACCTGAAATGAAAGCAAGTATACCTGCAAAAATTCTAAAATTTCTGCTGTATCGCATTTCGAGAAATTGTGCAACAGTTAGAGCTCGAGTTTGTCTGAACCGATAAATAACCCAACCTGTTACTGTAATTATTAATAGCACAACAGCCATAAAAAATTCCCACCAGCGTAAACAAAAACCAGCTACATAATTCATCTCCCACTGCCCAACAATTGTTATAGCACCAATTGCGGCCATCCCCTGTGAAACAGTTATCATATATCTGCCAGCAGATCTGCCAGCTGATAAAAAATCAGCAACACTTTTTAAATATTTTTTTCCAAGATATACTCCATAAAACAGAATACTTAAAAAAATGGCTACAATAATTAATTCTATAAATGTTATGTCCATAAACACCTGCTGTATTATTGAGAACTATGTTATTGAGTTAAAACTTAATTTTTAAAAAGGTAAAATTAATTTTAATTAAAACTAATTTGGACTGATAAATTCTAATCTATTATATCAAAATTTGATTCGAAAATTATTATGTTTTTATTTTACTAAAAAATACTATATTTTTATAACAACTATTCTAAAGAATTTTATGCAAAATATCAAAGAAATTTTTATGTTTTTTTATTATTTAATTGATAAATTTCTTAAGATTATTTTTATTAAAAATATACATAAGGGTTAAAAAACATGAAATTTTTAACTTTATTTACATTCATATTATTTTTTATTACTCAACAATTAAAGGTTGATGCTTCTCAAATCCAACTGCATTTAATTCCTTATCCTGAAAAAGTTGAAATAAAAAACGGTTCATTTTTATTGACTTCAGAAACTATTCTTATCTGCGAAGATGATTTTATTAAATCTTATTTTATAGAAAAGATAAAAGAATTTACAGGAATTCAACTTGTATCATCTAATACAAAAAAGAAAGCAAAATCTAATAGTCAAATTATTTTTGAATTAGACAAATCATTTGAAATAAATAACGATGAGGCATATCAGCTCAGTATCACAAAAAATTATATCAAGCTGACTGCTAATTCAACTACGGGATTATTTAGAGGTTTACAAACAATTTTTCAATTAATTCCACCAGAAATTAAATCGAGCAAAAAAGGCTCACCTGTCAATTTACAATGCTGCACTATTGAAGATAAACCAAGATTTAAATGGCGTGGACTCAATTTAGACTGCAGCCGCCATTTTATGACTAAAGATTTTATTAAAAGATATATTGATATACTTGCATATTATAAATTCAATACTCTTCACTGGCATCTAACCGATGATCAGGGATGGAGAATTGAAATAAAAAAATATCCTAAATTAACTCAGATAGGAGCATGGCGAAAAGAATCAAATGATTCTATCTACGGCGGTTTTTATACTCAAGATGATATTAAAGAAATTGTTGAATATGCAAAAAGCAGATTTATAAATGTTGTTCCAGAAATTGAAATGCCTGGTCATTGTCTTGCTTCGCTGGCTGCATATCCAGAAAATTCCTGTACTGGTGGACCTTTCGAAGTTACAAATCTTTGGGGTGTAATGAAAGATGTATATTGTGCTGGTAGAGATTCTACTTTTTATTTTCTTCAGGATATTCTTGATGAAGTAATAAATTTATTCCCAAGTGAATACATTCATATTGGCGGAGATGAAGTATTAAAAGACAGATGGAAAGCCTGTCCAAAATGTCAAGCACGTATTAAACAGGAAGGTTTAAAAGATGAACATGAACTACAAAGTTATTTCATTCAAAGAATAGTTAATTATCTTGAATCAAAAAACAAAAAAGCAATTGGATGGGACGAAATACTTGAAGGCGGTCTTGCTAAGGGAGCTATTGTTCAATCATGGCGAGGTTATGAGGGTGCTATACAGGCAGCAAGACAAAAACATTTCACAATTTGCTCACCTACTTTTTACACTTACCTTAATTATGAACCTGATAATGTAGACCTTAAAACCGTTTATTCTTTTGAACCAATCCCTGAAGAATTAAATGATGAAGAAAAAAAATTCATTCTTGGCGGTGAAGCAAATTTATGGACAGAATACGCTCCTCAAGAAACTGTTGACAGCAAACTCTTCCCCAGATTACTAGCTCTGTCAGAAGTTTTCTGGGCTTTTCCACAAAATAAAAACTATGATGATTTCTACAACAGAGTTCAGCAAACTTATTCAGACCTCAATGCATTAAGCATAAAGTATGGCAGAGAATCTAAAATTATTACATATAAAATTGATTACGATGAAATCAATAATCAGTTCATTCTTACACTTACTCCCCATCAAAAAAATCTTGTAATTAGATTTACAACAAATGGAAATAAATTGGATTCAAATTCTTCGATTTATGAAAAACCTATTTTGATTGATAAATCCGCTAAAGTAATTGTTGGCGGCTTTATTGATAATCATTTTATTAATAAGAAAATTGAATTCTCTTTTGTATTCCACAAAGCATTAAAAGGAAAAGTAACTTATATAAATAATTACGAGCCAAGGTACAGAGCCAATGGTGATATAACACTTATTGATGGAATAAGAGGCACAAATGATTTTCACGATGGTCTATGGCAGGGTATTGAAGGCAAAGACTTTGATGTAATAATTGATTTAGGCTCAGAAAAAGAAATTTCTAAAGTTTCTCCAAGATTTTATCTGGCTGTAAACTCATGGATATTTTTACCAAATAAAGTAGAAATTGCATTATCAAAAGACAAGATTAATTTTGATAATAAAAAAGTAATTGTTAATGATATATCTCAAAAAACATCTGAAATACTAACAAAAGATTTTACAGCACAATTCAGTAAAGAAAAAGCAAGATATATAAGAGTTTTTGCAGAAAACATTAAACAATGCCCAGAATGGCATCCAGCTGCTGGCGATAAAACATGGTTATTTATTGATGAAATTATTGTTGAATAAAATCAAAGAAAAATTCTTATGATATATAAACTTATTTTCATCTTTATTTTTTCTTTCACATTAATAAATGCTGAATCTGAAAAGATTTTTCTAACGATTAACGGAAAAAGTGATTATAAAATTATTATTTCAAAATTTGCTTCTAAATGGGATTCTTTAGCAGCATTCGAACTAAGAAACTATATTAAAAAAATTTCTGGAGTTGTTTTACCAATTAAAAATGATGATGAACCTTTTTCTTCAAAAGAAGTTATTATTGGTAAAAATAAACGCTCACTTAACATTGATGATTCTATTATTAAGTATGATGGTTTTATCATAAAAACTGAATGTGAAAAAATATATTTTATTGGAGGGAAAGAGAAAGGAACACTTAATGCTGTTTATTCATTTTTAGAAAAATATCTTCATTGTAGTATGTACTCTGCTTCTGTTCAAATAATTCCACATCAAAAAACAATTATACTGCCACAAATAAATATTCTGGAAAATCCTGTGTTTGAATACAGAGATATTTATTATTATGAGACAACAAACGATACATATTGCAGGTGGCACAAACTGGTTGATTCTAATGATAAGAAACAATGGGGGTTGTTTGTTCATACATTTCAAACATTAGTTCCACCAGATAAATATTTTGATTCACACCCGGAATATTTTGCTCTGCGTGGTAATATACGAGTGCGCGAACAATTATGTTTAAGTAATCCTGATGTATTAAAGATTGTTATTGATGAACTAAGAAAAAGAATGGCAGAAAATCCGAAAGCAAAAATTTGGTCTGTATCGCAAAATGATAATTACTCTTTCTGCCAATGTCCAGAATGCAGCAAAATTGACGTGCAAGAAGGTTCGCCTTCTGGTTCTATAATAAATTTTGTAAACAAAATTGCAAGAGAATTTCCAGATAAAATAATCTCTACATTAGCTTATCAATACAGTAGAAAACCGCCAAAAAATTTAAAGCCAGAAAAAAATGTTAATATAATGCTTTGTTCAATAGAATGTTTTCGTACTAAACCCCTTGATATCGATTCAAACAGTGCAAGTTTTGTAAATGATTTAATTAAGTGGTCTAAAATCACAGATAATATTTTTCTATGGGATTATGTCGTTCAATTTACAAATTTAATCAGCCCCTTCCCCAATTTTCAGGTGCTTCAACCTAATATTCAATTATTTGCGAAACATAATGTAAAAATGATGTTTCAGCAGGGAGCCGGTAAACGATGTGCTGCAGAATTTGGTGAATTAAGAACTTATTTAATTGCAAAGTTACTATGGGACCCAAATGTTAATGTAGATTCTTTAATGAATGATTTCCTTCAAGGATATTACGGTCCAGCATGGAAATACTTAAGAAAATACATAGACCTAATGCAAAAGGAATTAATAAAATCAGGTCATGATTTATGGATTTACAGCAATCCAGTAATGCAGATGAATTATTTTCTAACCCCCGAACTTATGAATAAATACAAAAAAATTTTTGATGAAGCTGAATATTCCGTTAAAAGCCAGAATGATTTTTTTAAAAGAGTAAAAATTGCAAGACTTCCACTTATTTATGCTGAACTTGAACAAGCCAAAGCAACTGCCAAAGATGATAATAAACTGGTAATCAGAAAATATAAAAACAAATATCAAATCAATCCTGCAATAACAACTTTACTTAATGAATTTGAAAAAACAATTAGAGACTTAAAAAATGTTTTTATCCATGAACATGGCTTGCCTGCTGAATCTTATGTTAAGCGTTATAAATACATTCTCTCAAAGACAATGTATAATCCAATTGCACTAAATAAACCTGTTATTTTTCTTACTGAGCCTAATTGGAAATATCCAGCGAACGGGAAAAAATCATTAACCGACGGCTTGCGCGGGGATGAAGATCATCTTTTCAATTGGGTAGGTTATGAAGGCAATGACATGGAAGTAATTGTTGATATCCAAAAAAATCAAACAATAAGAAAAATTAGTATTGCATTTCTACAAAATGTTTTTTCATGGATTTTTTTACCAGAAAAAGTTGAAATAAGTATTTCAAAAGATGGAATTAATTTCAATACAATTTCTGAAATACCAAATACAATCTTAGCAACAAGAAAAGAATTAGAATCACCGATGTATGCATTCATAAAAGAATTTATTTGCGAATTTAAACCTGTTAAAACAAGGTTTGTAAAAATCAAAGCTACAAGTATTAAAACATGTCCAATATGGCATTCGGGTTATCCTGAGAAAGCCTGGATTTTTACAGATGAAATTGTAATAGAATAAAAAAAGGATTAACTATGAGTGAAGAAATAAAAGAATCTCTGCATGCCGGTGCAGTAGAAATTTCCAGAGCAATAAAGGAATATTATCCAGAATCTGATCCACTTGTGTTATCAAAATTAGAAAAATGGCAAAACCTCAAATTTGGGTTATTAATTCACTGGGCACCATCAAGTCAATGGGGAATTGTAGAATCGTGGTCATTATGTTCAGAAGATGAAGAATGGTGTAAACGTAAAATAGAAGATTACTGTGAATACAGAAAGCAATACGAAAATTTGATAACTACATTTAATCCAGAAAAATTCAATCCTGCAAAATGGGCAGAAGCTGCCGAATATGCCGGCATGAAATATTTTGTATTTACTACAAAACATCACGATGGTTTTTGCATGTATGATTCAAAATATACTGATTACAAAATCACAAGCAGTAAATGTCCATTTCATAAAAATCAAAATGCAAACATTGCAAAAGTTTTATTTGATGAATTTCGCAAACGAGATTTTATGATTGGCGTATACTTCTCTAAACCAGACTGGCATTCAGATTATTACTGGTGGAGAAGATTTGCAACTCCTGATAGAAATGTAAATTATAACATTAAAAAATATCCAGAACGCTGGCAAAAGTTTGTAGAATTTACTCACAACCAAATCGATGAATTAATGACAGACTATGGCAAAATAGATATTCTGTGGCTTGATGGATGCTGGGTACGTAGTTATACCGAAGAAGAACTTGAAGAAGAAAGAAAACGAGCAAACTTTAATATCTACAGAATTCAAAATCAAGATATTAATATGCCGGAACTTGTAAAGAAAGCAAGAGCAAAACAACCAGGATTAATTGTTGTTGATAGAGCAGTACCGGGAATTTTTCAAAATTATCTCACTCCAGAAAATCAAATTCCAGATAAACCACTTCCCTATCCATGGGAAACATGTATGCCAATGACACCAAGCTGGTCATATGAACCTGGATTGGAATATAAATCAACAAGATTCCTAATTCATTCTTTGATAAAAATTATTTCCAGAGGCGGCAACTTCTTATTAAACATAGGACCAAAACCAGACGGTGAATTTGAAAAAGAAGCTTATACTAGATTAAAAGAAATTGGTGATTGGATGAAAATTAATGGTGAAGCTATTTATAATACTAAGCCATTGTTCCCTTATGAAGAAAATAATTTTTTCTTCACTCAGCTGAATGACAAAATAAATTATGCTTTTTATTTAATTGAAGGCAATAATACTATTTTACCAGAGCAATTTATTTTTGAAAAATATTATGCTAAAAATATCAGGAATATTTCTCTTATAAATTATAATATCAATTTAAGCTGGATTAACCGAAATAATAAAATTATTATATATCTGCCGGAAGAAATAAAAAACCGCGCCAAAAATGATTTAACATTAACAATAAAAATAATTAAAGAATAACCATGAAAAAATTTTTAATAATAACTTCATTAATTATTTACGCAATAACTTATGCTCAAACAAAAAATAATTTTGTATTAATTCAACCTACATATAGTAAAGAAGAAATAATAAAAAAAGCTGCGAATGTAGTTCCATCCAAACGTCAATATGAATGGCAAAAATTAGAATTCATTGGTTTTATTCATTTTGGAATTAATACATTTACGGAGAAAGAATGGGGCAGCGGAAACGAAGATATATCTATTTTTAATCCTGAAAAACTTGATTGTAATCAGTGGGTTAAAGTATTAAAAGATGCTGGAATTAAAATGATAATACTAACAGCCAAGCATCATGATGGATTTTGTTTATGGCCTTCAAGATATACAGATCATACTATTGCCAGAACACCATATAAAAATGGTAAAGGTGATATTGTTAAAGAACTTTCTGAAGCCTGTAAAAAAGCCGGATTAAAATTTGGTATTTACCTTTCTCCATGGGATAAACACGAAAAGACATATGGTTCGCAGGCTTATAACGAATTTTTTATGAATCAATTAAGAGAACTACTAACAAATTATGGAGAAATCTCAGAAGTCTGGTTTGATGGTGCCTGCGGCGAAGGCCCAAATGGTAAAAAACAAATATATGATTGGAATAGTTATTACAAATTAATTAGAGAATTACAACCAAATGCTGTTATTGCAATAATGGGTCCTGATGTCCGCTGGGTTGGCACTGAATCCGGTTACGGCAGAAAAACTGAGTGGAGTGTTCTGCCAGGTTCATTCATGAATTTGGAAGAGATTGCAGCTAATTCTCAGCAACAAGTTCTTGATGGTGCATTCATTCCAAAGGATTTAACAGATGAAGACTTAGGAAGCAGAGAAAAAATTTTCAAGGCTTCTTCATTAATATGGTATCCTGCTGAAATAGATGTATCTATTCGTCCCAAATGGTTTTATCATAAAGAAGATGATGAATTTGTTAAATCCCCTTACAAATTATTCGATATTTATTTTAATTCAGTTGGACTTAATGGGGTTTTGTTATTAAATGTTCCGCCTGACAAAAATGGTTTAATACATCAAAATGATATTAAAAGCTTACAAGGACTAAAATATTTGCTCGACAAAACTTTCAAGAATAACTTAGCTAAAAACGCAAAGATTATTGCTTCTGGTGAATCTAAATTACATAAATCAAAAAATATTTTAGACAATAAATTAGATACTTACTGGACTATTCCAGATACAGTTTCAACAGCATGGCTCGAAATTATTTTGCCTTCAGAAAAAACTTTTAACTGCATAATGCTTCAAGAAAATATTTTGATTGGTCAGCGCATTGAAAAATTTCACATCGAATTCTGGGATGGTAATTCATGGCAATTTTTGACAGATGGAACAACTGTTGGTTATAAAAGATTATTAAAATTCCCTGAAGTGACAACAAATAAAATAAAAATAATAATTGAACAATCGAGAACAAATCCAACACTTTCTTCATTTGGATTATATCTTACTCCGCCAGAAGTTTCTATCCAATCAAAAGAAAGAATTTTTAGAGATAGTGCTACTGTCAAAATTTTATCAGACCAAAAAAAATCTACTATTTACTATAAACTCAATTCAGATGAATCTTTCAAAAAATATAATAAAGAATTTAAGATAGATAAATCAACCACAATAACTGCCTATGCAGTTTCAAAAGATGGAAAACAAAGTCTTCCAGTAACAGAAACATTTTATAAATCAAAATATGATATAATCAATAATTCACAATACAGTGGTCAATATTCAGGCGGAGGATTATATTCAGTTGTTGATGGAATTTATGGAAGCAAACATTTTAAGGATGGAAGATGGCAGGGTTATCACGGAAACGATATTGATATTATAATTGACTTAGGAACTACTAAGAATATTAAAAAAATATCAGCAAATTTTTTAAGAGATATTTTAGCATATATATTTCTTCCTGAAGAAATCAATTATTCCACCTCATTAGATGGAAATAATTATGAAACTGTTTACACATTTAAGGAAGAAAATCAAAACAATAATGAAGTAGTTATAAAAAATTATGAAGTTTCCATTAAAGATCTTAAATGCAGATATGTGAGATTAAAAGTAAAAAACATTGGTGTTTGTCCAGACTGGCACATCGGTAAAGGTGATAAAGCCTGGTTATTTATCGACGAAATTTCAATTGAGTAGTTATTAAATATTTTCTTGTAATTCAGATTTATTCAAAAATGACAAACCATAATAAAGAATAATAACAAAACTAATTAAAGGTATTATATAAGATGTATTAATACTTCCTGTTAAATCCGAAACAAAACCTTGAACTGCAGTTAAAACAGCACCGCCCAGTATTGCCATAATTAATCCAGAACTTCCAATTTTAGTATCTTCTTTTAAATCTTTGATTGCTAATCCAAATATTGTGGGAAACATTAATGACATACAGGCTGAGATTAATACAAGAGCATATACTCCAATAGCGCCGCCAGAAAATATTACAATACTAGTTAACAAAATTGCTAAAAAAGATAACAATGATAACAATTTACTTGGATGCAAATATTTCATCAGACCTGTGCAAAGAAATCTAAATCCACCAAATAATATCAATGAAGCCAAATAATATGAAGCTGCATCTTTCTCATTCAGGTTCAATTCTTTCATTGTATATCTAATTGTAAAAGACCATACACCAATTTGCGCACCTACATAAAAAAATTGTGCAACTACACCTTTTAGATAATTTTTCTTTTTAAGGAGACGTTTGAATGTTCTCATTAATTCAATACTTGTAGATTCATCTGACCCTGCCGGCATTTTTAATACAGCAATTAAAATCCATATAATTATAAGAATTAACGCAACACCCACATAGGGTCCCATAACTGCTTCTAATTCTTGTGCTTGAATTCTTGTTAATTGCTCTTGAGACATCATTTTTCTTTCTGCTGCTGAAGCTCTATTCAAATTGCTTAAAATAAAAAGTTGACTTATTAGAATTCCTGAGATTGAACCAAGTGGATTGAAAGATTGAGCTAAATTTAATCTCCGTGTACCAGTTTCAGATGGACCCATTGCTATTATGTAAGGATTAGCCGAAGTTTCTAAAATTGACAGACCTCCAGCAAGAATATAAAGTGCGAAAAGGAAATGAAAATAATTCATTGACTTGCTCGCTGGATAAAATAACAACGCCCCAATTATATACAAACCAAGTCCTAACAATACTCCTGATTTATAACTATATTTCTTAATAAAAATAGCAGCTGGCAGAGCAAGACAAAAATAAGCGCCATAGAATGCGATTTGAATCCATGAAGTTTGAAAATCGCTCATACTCATAATTCTCTTAAAAGCAGCAAGCAAAGTATCTGTCATATTATTAGCTAATCCCCACCAAGCAAAGCAGCTTGTAACTAAAATAAAAGGGATTAAATTTTTTTTGGGTACTAAAAGGTCATTCATATTAATTATCTATTCTTGACATTTGATAATTAAATAATTATTAATTCCAAGAATTATTAAATGTTATTTCACAAATATTGTTTTAAAAATAAATATTATTAAAATTTGTTAATTTTTTTATAAAGTGGACCAAAATTTTTACAAGCTCTAAAATCTGCACCTTCCAAATCAGTAGTACCGAAAGCACTCCAAACACTTGGTCTAAAAATTCTTTCTCTTGGAACATTGTGCATATTAACAGGGATTCTTAACATGGATGCAAGTGTTATTAATTTATCTCCTATATGACCATAAGATACTGCAGCATGATTTGCACCCCAATTAAGCATTACTGTATAGACATCTTTGAAAACACCCTCCCCAGTTAAAATTGGAACAAACCACGTAGTTGGCCAGGTTGGATTCGTTCTTTCCTGCAATATAGAATCTACATCTTCTGGCAATTCAACGGTATAACCTTCTGCTATCTGCAGTACAGGACCTAAGCCATGAATTAAGTTTAACCTGCTTATTGTTACTGGCATTCCGCCTTCTGTTAAAAATTGAGAAGAAAATCCTCCTCCTCTAAAATATTCTTTAATAGCCGGGCACCATTTTGTAGCTTTCAAACAATCTTCAACTTCTTCGTTACTAATTTCCCAGAATGGTTTAATAGCAGGTTTCCCATCAATCTTTTGTTTCCCAGTTCCATCAAGTGCTGATGAACCTGAATTAATTAAGTGTATGATGCCGTCTTTAGCAAGTCCTTCTAATTTTTTTCCTGTAACTCTTTTTATAGCTTCAGGACTCCAAAATGTTCTAACATCAGAAAAAATTTGAGCAGTATTAGTTAATAAATGTCCAAAGAGCATTGCAACACCATTTAAGCTATCATTTTCAGTAGCTACAATAAAAGGTTGTCGTTTCCCGTTCCAGTCAAAAGAAGAATTTAGGATTGACTCGAGAAAGTCACCATTAGGCATAAAGTCTGTCCATTGACGTTGTCCCTGAAATCCTGCCACTAAAGCATTATGTCCAAGCGATTCTTCTATAAATCCTAATTCAGCAAGTTTATTATTTCCAATCATTAAATCACGAAAGATTATTGTCATTTTAATAACAGTTTCCCATTCATATCTTTTCTTATCTGGAGTTGATTTTTCTTTGTTATAATCTTTTCCCTCAATACAATATTTTTCAACCCATGGCAAAGCTTTATTAAATTCTTCTTCATCAAAAATTTTATTATCAATTCTTCTAATTATTTCACTCATATCAACAAATTCATTTCTCATTCCTAAGTAATCATTAAAAAAGTGTGTATCAACTATTGATCCTGCTATACCCATTGAAACAGAACCAACGGACAGATAAGATTTCCCTTTCATTTCTGAAACTGCAAGTGCTGCTTTTGTAAACAATAATAATTTTTCTTTAACATCTTTAGGTATTGACTCATCGTCTTTATCCTGAATATCCTTTCCATAAATACCAAAAGTTGGAAATCCAAACTGATTATAACCAGCGAGAGCAGCAGCAAGATAAACTGCACCTGGTCTTTCTGTGCCATTAAATCCCCATACTGCTTTTGGAATTAATGGGTCTGAGTCCATTACTTCTGTTCCATAACACCAGCATGGCGTAACTGTTATAGAAACGCCAACATTATTTTTCCTAAATAAATTAGCACACTCTGCAGCTTCAGCTACTCCTCCAATACAAAACTCAGGGACTACACATTCTACTTTCATTCCATATGGGTGACGCAAATTCTCTTCGATTAACTTTGCAGTATTTTGTGCCATTTGCATTGTTTGGTTTTCAAGAGATTCTCTTACTCCGCCTCTTCTGCCATCTATTACGGGTCTTATTCCAACTTTAGGTGGGTCACCTTTTAAGCGGTAAATGAATTTGCTATCAGCTGTCATATATCACCTCAATGATTTTTGATATTTAGTTTTAATGATACAAATATTTTCTGCCTTTTACCTACATCATAATATCATTTCCATTTTTCGTGTCTTACCATAACGATAAATCTTTATTATTGTTCACTTTTTATAAACTCTATTAACTTTCTAAGTTCAATTGAATACTGATAAAATTCATTTACACTCATTTCTTTCAAAAACAACATTCCATGTGCAGCACGCACTCGCGGAACAGGATGATTTAAGAAATAATCTTTTCCTAAATATGTTCTTACTTTTTGATATTGGTCAACATGAATGTGTTGTACTAAGCGGCAGAACGGACCATCATATTCCCAGCTTGGAAAACTTGCATCTTTTTGTGAACCATAACAATTCATAAAAACATTTTCAAGTATTGCCATCGAATTTAAACTTACTGGCACATATATATTTGCTTCGGCAGGATGAAATCGATACCAAACATTTCTATAGCCCCATATTTTCAAATTGGAAACATCTTCTTCCTTCTCATATAATTTCAATGCTTCACATATTGCTTGAAGAACTTTATAATGAGTATCGGGACCGCTTCCTTCGGGATCAAAGGCAAGTGTAATTATTGTTGGTTTGATTTTTTTCAATAATTTATAAATTGGAATTACATCTCTGTTCAATTCCGGATTTTCTGTGAATATATTCCCCTGATAAAATCCCAATCTTAAGTGGGAAATATCTTTTGTGCTGAATCCATAATATGCCCACGTTAATTCTTCTTCCCATTCTCTTACCATCCCTTTAAGCCTTTGAACATAAGAAATATCTTTTTTACCAGGGTATTGAGTTTTGAAGTAATTAATCAGTTCATTTATTCTATCAAGCAAATATTTTTCGCTGTCTTCTTCATATATCTCAATAATATTTCTTAATAATCTTCTTGATATAGCTTCGGTTCTTTTTGCAGGATTATTTTCAGCAATGCCGTCAAGAAATAAACTTACATCATTATTTTTAGCCATAGTATTATCAGCATCAAAATAACCATCACTTAATTTAGAATCAAAAATTCCTGAGGTTAAGTGCTCTTTTAATTGCTCTAAAATTTCTAACATATATTTATTTGTAACTGCAGTAAAGCCACTTGTTAAAATTGCAAAATGATGTTTGTTAAGAGGAGTCCTGACTAAATGTGTAATCAATGCAAGATAACCAAGCATAATATCATCGTGATGCGGTGCAGTGTGAAGTATAACTTGATTAACTGGTGTATTCATTCCTTTATTAAATCTTTCAATAATTGCAGCATGAATTTTTTCATTAATTTCTCTTACAGATTTTCCTGATTTCTTCAAAACCAATGAAGCTAATCTATTGCTCTCATAATCTGACTTTGTTAACGAAAGAACAGGTTTATTTAATTCAGTTGATAAATCAAGGACTGCTTTTTCAAGAGAAAATTCAGAAAGTTTAGCTTCCTTTTCTACATTAGCATAAATTCTTTCTTTTAATTTTGATGCTGCTCCATTTGTTAAATAAAATCTAGAATCTTTTAGTCTTTGTAAAACAGTAGCAGGATATTTATTGGTTGGATAGCTTTCAATGGATTCCTTAACAATATTAGCTTTTGATTCTCCGGCTGCAATTATTATAGCAGTTGCATTAGGATTATAAGTAATTGTATCAAGTCCAATTGTTATTACCAATCTTGAGGATGCTACTTCAAAACCGCCTAAATCTGTCGAAGCTGCTGCTTGAGTTTGATAATTAGTTGCTGTCAATCGGGTTGTAGAATAATGGTCACTCCCCTGTACATTAAATCCAATATGTCCATCGGGTCCAATACCACCAAGGAAAAATCCAATACCTCCCATCTCTCTTATTTTCTTTTCATATTGAGTACAAAATTCATCTACGATTTCAATAGTTTCTTTTTGTAATCTTTCCTGTCTATTCCCAGGAAGTTTTGTTCTTAAAGAAAGATCGACATAATTATCAGGGAAAATAGTTGACAGAGGAAGATTTTCTGCCGTACCGATTTTATTAACATTTATAAGTAATGCATTATTAATATCAAAACCAAATTTTTTGATATAGAATTTTTTTACATAGTAATAAAAACTATTATGTTGTGAAGAATCTATAGGATAGAATTCATCTATTTGAACAAATTTAATTTTTTTCATATCAGGTTTTCTTTTGGGATCTAAATCAACTTTCTTAAGTCTTTCTACAACATCAGGTTTATCCCAATTTTTCATTAAATAAGTAAACCAGTAAATAAAATATTCTGGTGTTTTGCCTGTAGGAAGTGAGACAACTCCTTCTAAATTATTTTGCAGCCATTCTATAAATCTCAATGCTGTTAGTTCACCAAGCTCTGGAATATTTTCAACCTGAATAACAGGTATTTTTTCTGTGGGTTTATAAATAAATTTTTTACCAGACTTTTTTAAGAAATAATATTCAACTTTAGAATTGGTATCCATTTTACTCCTTTCCAGATTATTTTTCATGCTTATTCAATTCATTTATTGCGAAAGAATATGCTCCAAGAGCTATTGCTTTGCTTGTTCCTAATTGTGATATACCAACACCAATTTTCTTGGCAGCATTAAATTTTACTTTTTTATTTGTTCCATAAACAGTTATTTCAACTGACTCATCTTTCAAAAAATTTTTTATGTCAGTTTCGTCTGTAAGATTATAAATATCTGCCATTAATCTTTTAACTTTTGTACCGTCAGAAGATTTAATATAAAAGCTTTTCATCTCCTCAATTAAAAAAGGCATAAAAAGAGAACTTGCCCCAGCAAGACCTCCGCCAATAACAACATTACAATCAAGTAATGTTACAGCATTAGAAATCGCATCGCCTACAACGCGAGCCATTGTTTTATAAGCTTCGATTGCTGCATCTTTGTTTCCGGGAAGTAATCCTAAAGCAATTTCATAGATTTCTTTTGGAGATGGTGATTCTGAAAATTCGATATTAGCTTTCTCACTATAAACTCTTCTCACACCTCGAATGCTTGCATGTTCTTCAACATATTCATCTGGTGATATTTTATTTCTTAACAACCAAATTTCACCTGCCATAGAATTATCTCCAATATACAATTCACCATTTACCGCTAAACCAAAACCAAATCCAGTTCCAAGAGTAACACCAATTAAATTTTTATATCTTTTTGGATTATTAGCTTCTTCAAGCTTTTTATTTATCCATGGTAAAAATCCCCACAATGCCTCACCATAAGCATATAAGTCGCCATCATTATTTATAAAAACAGGCAAATTAAATTTATCTTCTAATAATGGTCCCAATGCAACACCACCTCTATATGCTGGCAAGTTTCCTAAGTCACCTAAAATTCCATTAGGATAATCTGCTGGACCCGGGAAAGCAATACTAATTGCATCAGGTGGAACATTAAGTTGATTTTTAATCTGTGTGAACCCATCAATTATATTTTTTAAGGATTTATCAAGATTATCAGCCTCTGAACTAAAAACTATTTCATCAACAATTTGATTGCCAGATTGTATAGCAGAAAACACAAAGTTTGTGCCTCCTGCATCTAAAGTCATTACCACACGAGAATCTGATTTCATAATTTAATTCCTTAGTTTACAATTAAGACTTTTTATAAGATAATATTGCAGTAAGTAATATGTACAACAAACAAATCAAAGGAACGGTAAATCCAATTAATAAACTTTTTATATCACTAATTTTACCCATAATTAATGGCACAATTGCACCGCCAGAAATTGCAGAAATCATTAATCCTGAAAGCTCGTTTGACCTTGAAGGAAACTTTTCAACCACAAGAGAAAATATCAGTGGAAATATATTAGCGAATCCAAAACCAATAATAATTATTCCAAAATAAACTAAATATTCTTTGCCCGTAAATAATAAACATAAACCTATTATTGATAATGATGTTGTAATCAAATAAAATTTCTTTGCATGAACTTTATTTAATATTTTAGCTCCAGAATATCTTCCAATTACTAATGGAAGAAAAAATAAAGACCAGCTTAACCATAATGAATAATCTGATACTCCAAAATACTCTTTCAAATAAATTGGAATGCCTGAACTCATTGATACTTCGGCTCCAACATATAGAAAAATAGAAATAACCATTAATGCAACATATTTTTCTTTTAACAAGCTCAAACATGATCTAAATGTTGCATGTTTACTTTTTAATTTACTATCATCAATTTGCAATTGTTGAACAGAAAAGAAAGTCAATAAGACCAAAGCTGTAAATACAGGGAATAAAATACTCCAATCTAAATTAAAATATATTGCACCAATGGGAGGAAGCAAAAATCCTATAGAAGAACCAATTGATTTGTAAAATTGTGCTAAAGATAAATTTCTTGAATATTTCCCTTCGGGTGAAACATCGTATACAATTGGGTTACCAACTACCTGAAGTATAGTAGCTCCTGCACATAGAGTTACGATTGTAATTAATAACAAAAAAAAGTTTAGTGTATTTTTATTTGAATGCGAAATATTATTACCATACAAACCGCTCAATAGTGCAAGAATTAAACCAGTTAAAGCTATCAATAAACCAATTCTTAAAACTATTTTTTTACCTACTCTATCTTGAATAATTCCAACAGGAATAGAAAGAAAACCAAACATAATAAAACCTGTAAAGGGAATTAATTGAGCCATAGTATAAGATAATGTAAAAGATTCTTTAGCTAATCCTACCAGAGGACCAACAACATCACCAAAACCCATGCATAAAAAAATTAGATAGATTGGAAAGGTTCTTGTTTTCATGTGCATTAATTTTTGTTTAGTGAACTGAAAAGTTAATTGTATGAGAATCTATAAAACTAAACCAGATAAAAAATTAGTCAGCCGGCTTTTACACCGGCTGACCTAACCAACTAATATAGGAGGCTTATTTCATCAAAACAATCTTCTTGAAAGCTCTGAATGAATCTGATTCCAAGCCAATTAAATATACGCCGCTTACCACCTGTCTGCCTAAATCATCTTTACTATCCCACGAAGCAGAATATTTACCAGGTTGTAATTCTTGATTAATCAATGTTCTTACTTTTTGGCCAAGAATGTTATAGATAATTAATTTAACATTAGTTTGTTTAGGTACACTGAAATTAATTTTTGTTTCTGGGTTAAATGGATTTGGGTATGCATCTGATAATGAAAATTCAGCAGGAACAACATGTTCAATTTCTTTAATTCCAGTTATCCATTGAGCTTTCTTTTCAGGGAACCAGTTCAAATCACCAACAGGATAACCATCAGAACCAAATGTCATTAATGCAGAATTTGAGTAAGCAAGATTTTCTGGTAATGGCCACTTTGGTGGAAAGTTAAGTTCATAATGCCAAGGATTGTCAAGTTTGCGTGCAGCTATTCTATAAACATATCCAATTAATTCATCGAGATGAGCAACAACTTTAGAATCAGTAAATCCCGGGTTAGCATCAATATTGTTAGTACATGAAATAAATGGTGAATAATCCCATGAATTTGGATTTGTAAGTGAATCTAAAGCATCTATACCATAATCATTAATCCATTTTGCAAGAGTAAGTTTACGAACGAAGTAACCTTTGCCACCAGATGGAACCTCAACACTGTCAGCAACTTTAACAGTATCATTCCAATCATTATAAAATTTAACAAGTTTTTCAGGGAAATGATAAACGTTATTTTCTGTTATATGAACTCTTTTACTTGGGACAAAAAGGTCAGCAGTAATACCTTTTGCTTCTTCAACAAAAGCTTCAGGACCAACAACTGAACGTCCCTGATATGTTCCAGTTCTTCTAATTTGATAAATACTGGATGCTGTAGTATCAGGCCAGTTAAAGAACCATCCACCCATTACTTGTTCAGGATCACCACCCCAAGCATGAGCTGCATACATTAAATTATTTTTCATGTACAAATTTGAAGCCTGTCTTGTCAAGAATGGATTAACAGCACCATAAACAATTGTGTTATGTTCAAAGACTGAATATGGGTCATAACCACGGATTGAGAAAATATATGAGTTACAAGCAAAGAAAGTATTGTTTATAAATTTAATAGTATCAGGTTGGTCAAGACCTCCTGATAAGAATGGTTGTCCGCCAAAGTAAGAAGTTGAATGAATTAAGTTTCTGAAATGACAATCCTGAACATCTAATTTTACAAAATCTGCACCGTCAACTCTAATACCAGCTTCAGTCCAACCATCAAAAACAACTCTTCTTAATTTCAAAGAAATATTATCGGCACCAATGTGAATTGCTCTACTCCAGCCCAAAGTTTTGCCATCAGCACGCATTGATAATAAGTACAAATCATTTAATTCAACATTGATTCCTTGTTTAATAAGTTTAAAGAACCATTCTTCAGAAGAACCATCAGCTCTTATAGCAGGAGCTAAAACTGGTGGTCTCTTTGTTGGATCACCTTTTGCCATAAATTTACATGGGTGATTAATTTCAAATGCTTTTTCAATATAATAAATTGCCCCACGGTCAAGTACATAAACTCGATATCCGGTTACTGAAGTATCCGCATTAATAATGTCACTAATTTTTAATGATTGAGCACCAGGGATATAAACAGTATCTGTTGTTGATTGTGCAAATAATGAACTCATTAAAGGTACTACAATCAATAAAAACAGATAAATGTAATGCTTTTTCACCTTCATAGTATTACTCCTTATAATGTTGTTAAAAGATTGCCTTTACAGGCAGTTATTTATTTAGATTAAAATAAAGGATTAAATTAAATTTCATTTCATAATTACCTCCTTCCTATTTTTATACTTCATAATTTCAAACGCATACCGAGTTCTGCAGTCATGTCATATTTTTGTCTAAGAGTTACAAAACCTGTCTTTTGATTAATATCCACATCATCTTCACCAGTGAAGTTGTTGAGATTAAAGTATACTTGTATTCCATACCATGGTAATTCTTGTTTAACTGACAAATCAAATCTTACATACTTATCTGAGTGCACTCTATTTTGTAACCAGAAATCAGGTTTTTTAAATATATTATCCTGATAAAGCATTGACACTCTTAATGAAAATCCTTTATAATCATATCCCAATGCAACATTAATAATATCATTTGGCTGATTTAGTAATCTAGTTGTATAGAAAGTATCTACATTAATAGTTTTTTGAACATAGGTTTCAGGGTCAAGGTAAGTATATAGATAAGACTTAGGATAATCAGCTTCTGAGAAAATATGAGTGTAATTCACATTCAACACCAAACCAGATAATGGACCAGGTAAATACCAGAAATGAGTTTGCCACTCTGTCTCCATTCCAATTACATCTATAGGAATTGAATTATTATCATATGTATATAATGTATATTTTTCTTTTTTATTCTTTAATTTTTCTTCAAGTTCAGGATACTTGCTGAAATCCTGCGGGTAAGCTTTTATCGGAAAAATTAAATTTTCGATTTTCTTTTTAAAACCACCTATACTGAATAAACCAATATTATTAGTATAAACTGAGAGTACAACATCAACATTTTCTGAAGTTGCAGGTTTTAATCTATAATTATTATAGAAAATAAAGTTAGAACCAATATAATATCTTGGAATAATTGTATTGTAATCAGGATAATTCAAAGTATTTGTATAAGCAACATGTAACTGCAGCCAATCAAAAGGTTTGAATCTAAAATGGAACATAGGCAACCAGTAACCATGAGAAACTTCTTCTTCAGCATTTGTATATTGAATTCCACCAGGAATTTGCTCTCCTCTAATACCTTTGTATTTAGTAGTTAAATTTTGATATCTGACCCCCGGCAAAATTGAAAACATCTGGCCTATATTTAATGTAGCCATTATATAGCCTGCACTCTTTACCTCATGTCCAGAATAATCATACAAAGTTGATTGCAATACTCTTGGTTTATAACCACCTCCTCCGGCTCCAACACCATAATTACTTTTTGCTACCTGTATTACATCAAGCATTAAGTTTACATTAAAAGGAGGACCAAGTGTGTAATCTCCATCAAGGAACTTTCCATAGCTATAGCTTGAATCAATAAAATCAGCAAATGTTATGCTTGTACCAAATTGAGGGAACGCACGCATAATTGCTGCAGAAACTTGTGCACCATCATCATAAAATACTGAACCACTATTTTCATTATAATCATAACTACGGCTTCGATATTGATAAGCTCCGCCAAATTTTAATTTACTCGTTAATAATTCTGAAATTGTAAAATCCCTTGTAATATCTAAAACTGCGTTGTAAGTTCTATCTTTAGTTGTATTTGATACATTGTAAATATCAAAGAAGACTGCATTTTCAGGATCATGAATTACATGTTTAACTATTTCACTTGGAGGAGCATATCTTAATAATGTAAATTTATTTGCAAAACCTGCAGCATTCTGCCAGAAATTAAATCGAACGTCCTCAGGATATTTACTGCCTGAGAAAGAGTGTGATAATTTTGCATCAATGCCAAAACCAAATAGATTATGTCTAATTGTTAATAGATTGCTATATACATCAAGAATATTTTTGGAATTAGTTGCAGAATAGAATAAATCATCATCGAGCAAAGAATAAGATTCATTTCTCGAAACTGCTCTTGTATCACTCCTGCTAAAGAAATTCATGAAGCCTACGCTACCATTTTCATATTGATAATCAAGAACAAGAGTAGCACCATATCTATGACGGTCTCTAACAATGTCAGACTAACTCATTGATTGAAATTCAGGATTACCCTCATCTGTTACGAACAATTTTCCTGCAAAGTTATAACTAGAATTAAGTTCATTTGAACTAAGATTTCTTTTCTCAGCACTTGCCTGTAAAAAGATTCCAAAACTATTATTCCAGAAACGTTGTTCATAAGAACCAACAAATTTGTAATCATTATATGTGTCTTTGAGATTATTGTATCCACCCTGTGTAAAGACTTCAAAACCTGGCTGACCAAATTGTGTTTTCATTGCTTTACGCATTGTAAAATTAATAACACCTCCTAACAATGTTGCATCCATATCAGGTGTTATAGCCTTTACTACTTCAATTCCACCCAACATGTTCGAAGAAATCATACTCAAATCTGTAGCTCTATCTTCAGAAAAAGAAAGTTCATCATTACTTCTGTATTCAGATTTATGTTCATTAGGGTCGCTCGAAGTAACATTAGAAGGAAGTTCTACACCATCGATAGTAACTCTATTATATTGAGGCGATAAACCACGAACTACAACTTTTGAACCTTCACCACCAGTTCTAATAATTGATACACCTGGTAGTCTTGCAACAGACTCAGCAGCGTTAGCATCAGGTAACTCTCTTATTCGTGCAAATGAAACAACATTTTTAATTGCAATAGAAGTAAGCTGCTCGTTAATTGCTTTAGCTTGACCTTCTGCTTGTGCAGTAATTACAACAGTATCACCATAAACAGTTTCAGGACTTAAGTAAAAATCATGGACAGTAGTTTTCCCATTTTGAACTTCAATAGAGGTTTCTGAACTTTTATATCCAAGGAATGATGCCCTTAAAGTATATTTGCCTGCAGGAACAGATTTGATAATATAATATCCATCCATATCAGTAGCGCTGCCAAAGCTCGTCCCTACCAAAATTACATTGCTAAAAGGTAAAGGCTCTTTTGTTTGCACATCTCTGACTCTTCCTTTTATAGTTCCGCCTGGAGCAGAGAGTACTATCGAACTCATAAATAAAAACAAAAATAAAACACTACTTTTAAATAATAATTTTGGGGTCATACAAACCTCGTTTTTAATTAATCCAAAGTTTAGATAGATTAGTTTTTTTGTGATAAAAATATACTAATCAAAAATAAAATGCAATAATAATCATAAATAAAAAATATTATTTTTTTGTTTCCAGTATTAAGATAAATATATTTTGGTATAGAATAAACTGAGTGAGATTTAATCATTAACAAATATCTTTATTTTCTTAGTATTTTCTTCAGAAGAATTACCTATGATGATTAAATATTCCCCTGTTTTTACTTCAAAACCATTATCACTCCATCTTTTTAATAAATCAGGTGTAATCTTAAATCTCACTTCACTTTTTTGACCTGGATTTAATATTACTTTTTTAAAACTTTTTAAAGCTTTTAATTCTTTTGTATCATTTTTACATTTAATATATAATTGTATTGTTTCTTCTCCCTTAATCTTACCTTTATTTGTAACATCGCATGAAACATAAAATGTATCATTCTTATTTATTGTCTTCTTTTCCGATTTTAAATTACTGATATCAAATAAAGTATAACTCAATCCATAACCAAATGGATAAAGAACTTCTCCTTTGAAATATCTATATGTTCTATTATCCATATTGTAATCTGTAAATGGGGGAAGTTGTTCTACAGATTTATAAAAAGTTACAGGAAGTTTTGCAGATGGATTGTATTCACCAAATATTATATCCATAATTGCTTCGCCACCTGATTGTCCAGGATACCACGCTTCAATAATTGCGGGGATATGTTTGCTTTCCCAATTTATTGATAGCGGACTACCATTCATCAAGATAAGAATAATTGGTTTACCAAGCTTGTGAATTTTTTTTATAAATTTTGATTGAACTTCAGGCAAATTTAAAGTTAGTCTATCACCACCTTTAAATTCTCTTGATTCAACCTTAAGTGCTTCTCCTTCAAGTCTTGGTGACAATCCCATAAACATCATTACTAAATCAGATTTTTTTACTGCGTCAATTGCTTTCTTTTCTGAATATTCTTCCGGCAGCGCCCATAATAATTGCATAAATGAATATCTTTCTTTTTTATACAGCTCTACTTTTATTTTATAAAGTTTTTCTTTATCTAATTTGATAAAGCTGTATGTAATAGATGGATCGAATTCACCATAGTAATTTACAATTAACGAGTCATCAATATAAATACGAAAACCATTGTAACCATATCCGCCTATCGCATATAAACCGGTTTCCGGGGGCATCAAATAGCCCGTCCATCTTACACTAAATGTATCTGAATTTGATACTGGACTATTAATTAACCATTTAAAATCAATTGTGCTGTCAATGCGTTCATAATCTGCTCGTCCTTCCATATTTGTATTTGAAAAATATTCCCCTTTTAATCCATTTTGTTTTCTTTCTTTTGTAACAAATAAATAATCACTGCTAATCAAATTAAATGAAGGAACATTTTCAGCAAAGTAACAACCCCGTTCATAATAAATTTTCGATTTTTTTATTTTATTTTTAATTGCTTTTAGTGGAGTTATAGGATTTGAAGGGAATCCATGATAATTACCTAATAGACTTTCAAGATTATCTGCATTGGGACCAATTACAGCAATTTTTTTATAATTTCTTTTTAATGGTAAAATATTCTTTTCATTCTTCAATAAAACAATAGATTTTCTTGCAGCTTCAAGTGCAAGTAATTTATTTTGTTCTGAATCAACATAACTCTCATCTATCTTACTATATGGGACTTTTTCTGGTGGATCAAACATTCCTAATTGAAATCTTATCTTTAATATTTTTCTTAATGCATTATTAATATCGTTTTCTGTAATTAATCCATTTTTAAGTGCGTTTAATAATAAATGATAAGAGTTTCCGCATTCTAAACTTGTTCCTGCAATCAACGATAAAGAAACTGCTGCTTCTAAAGAATTAGTAAATTTATGAGAATTAAAAATATCCGATACAGCCCAGCAATCAGATACAACAAGACCATTAAAATTCCATTCTTTATGTAAAATTTCATTAAGCAAATAATTACTCCCACAGCATGGTTCACCTAAAACTCTATTATATGCACACATAATTGATTGAGCATTTCCTTCTTTGATGCACTTATAAAAATGTGGTAAATATGTTTCTCTTAAATCATACTCGTTTACAACAGCATTAAAATGATGTCTCTCTGATTCTGGACCACTATGAACTGCAAAATGTTTTGGAGTAGCAGCCGTTTTAAGATAAGTATTATCATTCCCCTGAAGTCCTTTAATAAATTGTACTGCCAACTCACCTGTAAGAAATGGGTCTTCACCATAAGTTTCCATTCCTCTGCCCCATCGAGGATCTCGAAATATATTAATATTTGGAGCCCACAATGTAATACCGTTATAAATTCCAAACTTATTTTTTTTCAATGCTAAATTGTATTTAGCTCTTGCTTCGTCCGAAATAACATTTGCAATTCTGTATATTAAATCTTTATCCCATGTTGCTGCTAAAGCAATCGGCATAGGAAAAACAGTAGCCAATCCATTACGGGCAATACCATGCAAAGCTTCATTCCACCAGTTGTATGCTGGTATTCTCAATCTTTCAATTGCAGAAGAATTATGAGTCATTTGAGAAATTTTTTCTTCAATAGTCATTCTTGAAATTAAATCTTCGACTCTTTCGTCAACAGTTAAATTATAATCCAAATACTTTGGCACATTCTGTGCGAATACAAAATTTGTTAATGCGATAATTGTAGTAATCCAAAAATTTTTTTTCATAAAGATTCTAAAATATTCTTTTTAGTAAATCTGGATTTTCTTTATATAATTTTAATATCATTTCTCCAAAGAGTGAATTAGGCCATGGAAACCAGCTCCTTGTATATTCATAAGGATTATCTTTATTAAATGATTCGTGCATAAAGTACATATCAGCATGTGTATTTTTCAGATATCTCATATTTTGAATAATTTCATCTTCATCAATACTTGTCATAATTCTCATTATTATGCTCAAATGCCAGATATTATTAATCAATGTATGCGGGCTTCCTACACCCTCTGCAAACTTGCCTTTGAAGAAATATGGATTATCTCCACTTAAAATAAATTTCCTTGTTTCCTGATATATTTCATTTTTTCTATCAATACAATTAAGATATGGAAGAGATAATAAACTTGGAATATTAGCATCATCCATAAATAATTTATTTCCAAAACCATCAATCTCATATGCAATAATTTTATTGTAATTAAGATGAGGTGAGATTGCAAAATTGTTTATTGCAGTTTCAACTTCATCAGCAAGTAATAAACATTTATTTGCAAAATCAAAATCGTTAAAGATTTCTTTATACATTTCTGATAATTGTCTTAACGAAACAACGGCAAAGTAATTTGAAGGAATTAAAAATGGGAATATAGTGGCATCATCTGATGGTCTGAATATAGAAACAATTAATCCATTTGGTTTAATTGGATTTCCATAGCCATTTCCAGGGACTGTATCTGTACTCCATGATGTAATTCTACCAAATTTATAAGGACCTCTATCATTCTTGCGTTGTTGTTCAATAAATGTATTATAAATTAATTGAGTTGCTTTTTTCCACTCAACCGTAAAACAGGAAATATCTTCTGATAATCTCCAGTAATTATATGCCAATCTTATAGGATAACATAAAGAATCTAATTCCCATTTTCTTTCATGCAATTCGGGTTTCATTTCTGTTAAATCGTTACTCCAAATACTTTCTTTCTTCTCATAATTAAAAGCATTTGCATAAGGATCAATTAGTATACATTTTGTTTGTCTATTGATAAGTCCCTTTATCAACAATTTGAGATTTTCATCTTGATTAACAAATTCTAAGTAAGGCCAGACTTGAGTTGTAGAATCACGCAGCCACATAGCTGCAATATCTCCTGCAAGAACATAAGTATCGGGCAGTCCATTATCGAATTTGAAAATAACACTTGTATCAAGTGTATTTGGGAAACAATTTGAGAAAAGTCGGGCTATATCTTTATCAACAAGAAAATCTGAAATCTCTTTAATTTTTTCTTCAACTGCTTTGCTGATAAATTTTCTTTCTTTTAAGCTTGGACGGGAATTCATTATTATTTTTTATTAGTTATTGTAATTAATCCATCACTATAAATAGAAACATTTATTTCATCAAAAGTAGTTATTGAGCATTTGAAAAAATCACTTATTGTTTCAAACTCCGGTTTGTATATGTATCCGTTTATTTTTAATGGTTTTATTTTTAAAGCAGATATATTCTTCGCATATTTTTTATTTTTTTCAAAATATGATTTTTGTTGATAGTAAATATTTCTTAGGTACCATTTTATTCTTTCCAAATCATTAATAACAAAACCTTTCTTCTCGTCACCAGCTTTGATAATTGAAAATTGAACATAGCCCCACATTTCCGGGTAGTGCATATTAATAACGCCTTGTGGACTCCAAACCCAATTGTCTTCTGGATATGGTTTATTCGTTTCTGGATTAATTACTTTTTCATAATTATTATTTTTAGTTTGTGTTTTCCATTCAACACGAGAAAAATTTATTCTCCACTGTTCACCATCTGAAGGTGGTATTTGAAATGATGTAATCTCCTTAAATGCTTCCCATGGGAATGCTATTTCAAGAGTCCAGCAGCTATCAATATCATCTGGATGATTTATTGTACCATAAATTTTAACACCAGATTTTAAGTTTTTAATATCATATCCATGTAACGGTGCTTTATCCATATCACGGTAAGGTTTAATCAAAAATAAATCCCACACAGTATTAAACGCATTCATTTCGAATTCAATGTATTTATGTGTATCTCCATCAGGATCGATAAATACTTCGAAATCATTATCATAGAAAATAATGTCGTCACGATTCTTTAATGTAGCCCAGATATGAGGTTCTTCTAATTCAGCAGCTATGTAGAAATAATTATTATCCCATAACATTTTTACTCTGGTTCTATAGCGAGGTTTTGGCTTTAAATCTCCTTCAATATCTACGAAATCTTCTGTCCAGTCGACTTTTTGCCATGATAGTTCATCTAATTTTCCATCTACAATTATATTTTCATCTGTAAAATAGCATATGTAATTTCTTGGATTAAAATCAATTTTAGGAATTGGGATTGATTGAGCAAATGAAAAATTACATAATAATAAAAGAGAATAAAATGCATAATAAAATTTTTTATTGTTTTGCTGCATCAATTAAATCTCCGATTGTTGAATATGCCAAGCATACAGAAGTATCAGCTGCACCATAGTAAATCAAAATTTTGCTTGAGTTAAGAGCAAAACCATCTTCATCGAATTCCTCAACTATAGCACCCGATGGAAAACAAACATTTTGAACCTGTCCAACCATTTCATATAATTCACGGGGTTCAAGTATGTTATATTTTCCACGATAAATAACTTTACCCGGGTCCAATAAATCATGAAGTGCAACTCCAACCTGATAAATATTTGAAGCGGCAAAATGAGTAGCAACACCGTGATAAATGTGAAGCCATCCTTCTTTTGTTTTGATTGGCGGTGGTCCTGAACCAATATTTTCATCCCAGTAATGAAATCTTCCCGACATTACTGGTTTAATAATTTTCCAGTTTAATAAATCTTCTGATTCAGATAAATAAATTGTATTACCTGTAGTTGGTCCACCTTCAAGCTGAACTTTATTTAGTCTTTCGAATCTTAAAAATTTTCCATTTATTTTTTCTGGAAATAGAACACCATTTCTTGAATCATCTTTTGACACAATTCCTAAAAAATTGTACTCTTCAAAATCATATGTAGAAGCTAAACCAAGTCTGCATCCATTATCCATATCCATCGCAAACATTATAAAATATGTATCATTTATTTTTGTAATTCTTGTATCATAAATATGATAAACTTTTTCTGTTAGTTTTTCCAAACCAGCAAAGTTGACAATCTTATTATCTACTTTAAAATTAATTCCATCATCACTAACTGCTTTAATAATAAAAGTTTCTCTTCCTCTGTTTTGCACTCTCAAAAGCAATAAATACTTATCTTTAAACTTTACTGCACCCGGATTAAAAACTGATGAAACATCAATTAGATGAGGTTTAATCTCAGGGATATCTTTTCTGGTAATAATTGGATTATTATAATATCTTTGAAGCATAAAGAATCCTTTTTTGAACCTTATTAAATTACTTACCCATTATGACTACTACATTACAAATTTTTTTGTTTGTAACAGGAATAATGTTTGATAATAATTTTTCTCCTTCAACTAAAATTTCTTTAACACCACTTTCTAAACCTTCAAAATTATGTATTTCAATAACATACCTGGTACCTCTAAAAACTCGTTCGACTTTGACTAACTGCCAGTAAGAAGGAATTACAGGATCAACTATTAACCCATCATATGTAGGTCGAACACCTAAAATATAATCATAGAAAATTCTATACATCCATGCAGCAGTTCCTGTTTGCCACGAATGACTTGCTTTGCCAGGAGATGAATGTTCATTGCTCGTTATATATTGTGAAAAAACATAAGGTTCAACAGTAAAAATATCGGAATCAATTCTATTTGGTAATATTTTTTTCAGATAATCAAAAGCAATATTACCACGTTTCATTAATGCTTCAGCTTGAATAAGCCATGTAATAGGATGACAGAATATTCCCCCATTTTCTTTCTTACCTGCTACACATCTTGTAATTAAACCAATATTAGTATCAATTTCTTTAAATGCAGGTGCACATATTTTAGGACCATATTCTGTATCAAGATATTTTTTAACACTATCAAGTGCTTTAATTAATCTTTGTTTATCCGGTAAATTTGCAATAACAGACCAGGATTGAGTATTAATAAATATTTTACCGTATTTATTTTCCTTTGAACCAATTTTTCTTTTTCCACTTCCAAAAGCTCGAATATACCACTCTCCATCCCAGCATAAATCATCTATACTTTTAATTATTTTATTTTTTAATTCATCAATTTCATTATAATCGATATTTACAAATTGAAATAACTCAATCAATCTGTTCAGCATTGCAACATAAAACATAGCGGCCCAAACACTTTCTCCGCCATCATCTCCCCCAATATAATCCAATGTATCATTCCAATCACCTCTACCAAAAACAGGTAAATTTCTGGAAGTCAAAATATTCTTTATGAAATTGACTACCGAATATAAGTGACTTAACACTGTTCCTTCTTCACTATCAACATAAGGAACTTTCTCATTTAGTATGTTAATATCACCTGTTTCACGGATGTATTCTGTTACAGCTAATATATACCAGACAGGATCATCGCAATGTTTTGTAAGTTCTCCATTAGAGTCGTTATAGAAATGATGGTATACTCTGCCATCTTCGAACATTTGTTTGGATAAAAGAAGAATTCTTTCCTTTGCTTTTTCAGGCATTGCAATAGTAACAGCAATTGTATCTTGAGCAGTATCTCTAAAACCAAAACCTCTGCTGATTCCCCAGTAATAAAAGCTTGCTACTCTTCCTACATCAAAAGCAACCTTTGCCTGATAAGGGACCCAATTGTTCATAAAAATATTTATATCCCTGTCAGGTGTATTACAACAAGTATGAGTTATAAATTCTTTCCACTTATTTTGAACCTTTAAGAAAGCTTCTGTTACAGATTCACTATCTTTGTATCTATTAGTTGTCAATTCTTTTTTTTCATTAAATTCTTTTTTAGGAATAACCCCAAGAGAAAAAATAATTTCTTTAAGGTCATCTGGTTCTAGGTCTATATCAACTCTAAGCACTCCAACAGCATTGCCATAATCTGTATCTCTGCATGATAATTCATTAAGTTCTAATCCTAAAGGATTACTCTCATTACGATAATTTCCAATAAAGCGTTCTCTTAGAGTTTCATACTGTACCACAGGAATATTAACTGTAAAATATGCCCATTGGTCCCATTCCTGATTTTCTTGTTGCTGTGTACCATTAGATTTTGTAACCCAATAAGTTTTAGTAGCAAATAAAGTATTTAAGTTTTTGTCAAAATAAACACGATTAAAATGCTGGTCATCACATTGATTTATTAAATCAATCAAACCATGTCCCAAAGCAAATTCAACATAGGTATATAATGAAAATTTACGTGTATGGTTTGATTTGTTTTGAATAACCACTTTCCATATTTCCCTATTATCATCCAATGGGACAAAAAATAATCCTTCAGTACGAACATTATTAATAAACGATTCTATTTTAGTATAACCAAAGCCATGTATAACCTTGTAAGAATCTTTATATTTACCAACTGGCTGCCAGCTTAAAGACCAAAATTCATTACTTTCTTTATCTTTAATATAAACATACTTGCCTGGTCTATCTGGCGGGACTTCATTAATACGATATCTGGTTATTCTGCCATGAAGTGGATTTTTAATGTAACTAATTCCTCCAGCATTGTTAGAAATTGTAGAGAAGTATTCATCATTATAAATATAATTTATCCATGGAGTTGGAGTAGCAACATTATTAATGATAAACTCTTTACCATTTTCAGAAAATTCACCATAGTTCATTTATCATCCCCTAATCTATTTAGTATATTTTTTTCTAAAAATAACTTATCGAAAAATATGGAAGCAATTTTATAAAATCAATTAAATAAATAAAAAAAGTCATATTATTTTTGATAACTGCACGATTATTTGCTTAGTATTTTTTGTTACAATAAATATTAAAATAAAACTTAAATATAATTTAATAGATATTAAAAATATTATCTGATTTTAAGATATGCTTTTTATCAATGATTCTATTCAAGCATGCAATTATAAATGGAATGAAATTCTTCGAATTGGATTTCTTTTTTTTTACAATGTAATTACACTAACAATGATGTTATAAATCCTTGCATTCACCAAAACTTCATTATAGAATTCTCTGATTTTTTCTCATCTCTTCATTTATAATAGTATAACGTGTTTGGCTTTTATTATATTTCATATTATTCAAATGTTTTTCTGTCCCCTTAAAAATTTCATCACTGCTTTTTAAATATCTTAAATTCATATTCGTGATGCTTAGTTGACTATTACTTTTATGTTTTAATGCTTTGCTTTGATAAAAGTTATTTTTTACAACAAGCTCAGGCAAAATAGAAGTAGAATTAATCATATTCAAATTAGATTGATTACTTTTAATTATATTCTTTTTATTCAAACTTAATCGTGATATTAAATATGAAAATATTATCACCACCCCCAGCAGAGCTATCGAAACCTGTAACCCTTTATATATTAAATCAATTAATTCCATAAAATATTTTTTACAATTCATAACTAACAGCCAATATTAATGCCAATATTATGATTGTATTTTTATAAACTTTTTTAGTTTATTTTCCATGAATAAAGTTTCACAATGAGAATATTGATTTTTTTTAATACAAATACAATTTACAGATTAAAACTGTTTTATTATTTTTTACTAAAACAAAAATTCAATTAATGTTGCATGCTTAACAGAATTGAAATAATTAAAGGTGACATTACTAAATTAAATGTTGATGCTATTGTAAATGCTGCCAATAATTCTCTATTAGGAGGCGGAGGAGTCGATGGTGCAATACATAGAGCCGCTGGACCAGAACTATTAGAAGAATGTAAAAAATTAGGAGGTTGTCCAACAGGCAAAGCAAAAATAACAAAGGGCTATAATCTGCCTGCTAAGTTTGTAATTCATACCGTTGGACCAGTATGGAAAGGCGGTAACTATAATGAAGATGAATTATTATCTAACTGCTATAAAAATTCATTAAAACTTGCTTTAGAAAATAATATAAAAACTATTGCTTTCCCTTCTATTAGTACTGGAGCTTATCGATTCCCTATTGAACGTGCATCTAAAATTGCATTTAGTACTGTAGTAGAATTTTTACAAAAACATAATAAAATTAATAAAGTTATATTTTGCTGCTTTGATGATAATACTTATTCACTATACACACAACTTAAAAGAAATTACGAAAACTAATTAAATTTGCCACTCACTAATATATTTTTCTATTTGCCAAATAATATTTACATCTATAAGTTACATTATAAATTTTTATTATTTAGGAGCAACTATGAGAACGATTGTGGCTCTTCCTGGAGATGGAATTGGTAAAATTGTTTTGCCAGAAGCAATACGTTTACTGAATGCTGCCGGATTTCAGGCTGAATATGTTTGGGGTGATATTGGATGGGAATTTTGGTGTAAAGAAGGAAATGCTCTTCCACAGAGAACAATTGACTTAATAGCTAAACATAAAATTGCTCTATTTGGTGCAATTACAAGCAAACCAAAAGATGCAGCAGAAAAAGAACTCGACCATTCATTAAAAGGGAAAGGATATGTTTATTTTTCACCAATTGTTGCGCTGCGTCAAATTTTTAATTTAGATATTTGCATTCGACCGTGTATTTCTTTCAAAGGTAATCCACTCAATTTTATTCGTAAAAAAATTGATGGAACTTATGAAGAACCTTTCGTTAATGTTGTAATATTCAGACAAAATACAGAAGGTTTGTATTCTGGAGTAGAATGGACAAATCCACCTAAACAAGTTCGAGAAGCTCTTGAAACTCATCCTAAAATGAAAGCATTTGCAAATGTTCCAAGTGAAGAAATGGCAATATCAACTCGTATAGTTACAAAAAAAGCAAGTGAAAGAATTATCAAAGCTGCATTTGAATATGCTCGTAAATATGGATATAAAAGTGTTACGCTTTGTGAAAAGCCAAATGTGTTGAGAGAGACTTCTGGCATGATGTTAAAAATTGCAAAAGATATTTCTAAGGATTATCCTGAAATTGAATTATGGGATACAAACATAGATGCTCAAATGATGTGGCTTACAAAAAATCCAGAAGATTATGGAATTATCGTAGCAGAAAATATGTTCGGCGATATAATTAGTGACGGTTTTGCTGGATTAATCGGAGGATTAGGTTTTGCCTGCAGTGCAAATATTGGAGAAGAAGTTGCAATCTTTGAACCAACACATGGTTCAGCTCCAAAGTATGAAAAATTAAACCCATCTATTGTGAATCCTATTGCAATGTTTATGAGTGCTGTGATGATGCTCGAACATATTGGAGAAAATGAAATTGCTCAGAAAATTAGAAATGCAATTGCTAAAGTAATTGAAGAAGGAAAAGTAAGAACTTACGATATGCTGAAATTAAAAGGCGGACCAGATGTTTTTGAAAAAGGCGCAGCTTCTACTCAACAAATGACGGATGCTGTTATAGCAAATTTATAATTTGTAATTTATGAGAAAAAGAAATTAGGAAGTTGAGAAGATACATGATTAGGAATAATGGGGAATTGGAATAATACAATAATGGAATAATGGAATTATGGAATAGTGGAATAATGGAAGATTGGAAGGTTGGATTTGAAGCAATGCAATTATATAATCTTGTAATTATAAAAAT
>CAZNFW010000015.1:0-26114 GCA_964572725.1 uncultured Melioribacter sp. | reverse complement strand
ATTGGAAGGTTGGATTTGAAGCAATGCAATTATATAATCTTGTAATTATAAAAATGCAAAGTTCACAAAAAAATTCGAAGAACACAGAGTAATTATTTTTTTGCGCTCTGCGGTTAAAGTAATACGAATTGAAAAATATTTAAAAACAACTAAAATAATTTGGTAATCTTGGTAATTTAGTAATAAATAATCTTGTAATTTTGTAATTATATTAATAGGTAAAAAAATGAGCGGCATATTATTAATTTTATTTGCACTTATAATGTTTGTAGGTGCATACAATGTATATGGCGGATACATTGCTAAAAAACTCAATGTATCAAATTCAAATCCTACTCCTTCACATTCAATGTATGATGGAGTTGATTATTGCCCGGCAAAATCACCAGTTCTATTAGGACATCATTTCGCATCAATTGCTGGAGCTGGACCAATTGTTGGTCCCATCATTGCCGCAAGTTTTGGCTGGATTCCAGTTTATATATGGATTTTAATTGGTGCAACATTTATTGGCGGTGTTCATGATTATACATCAATAATTGCATCAATTCGTCATAAAGGAAAATCAATCGGTCAAATTATAGAAAACTACATTGGAATTAGTGGTAAAAAACTTTTTTTGATATTCACATGGGCAACTTTAATTCTTGTTATTGCTGTCTTTACAATTATTGTTGCCGATACATTTACACATATTCCAAGTTCTGGAACTTCATCAGTTCTATTTATTTTTTTAGCAATTCTTTTTGGGTTAAGTGTATATAGATTCAAAGCTCCATTATGGATTTCATCAACAGTTGGAATAATATTTCTTTCTTTGTGTATTTACTTAGGTTACATCTATCCACTTCAACTTGATAGAAACACTTGGATAATAATTTTACTCGTTTACATTTTCTTAGCATCTGTAACACCAGTTTGGATTCTTCTTCAACCAAGAGATTATCTCAATTCATTCCTCTTATATAGTTTAATGATTGCCGGCATTATTGGATTATTTTTCACAATGCCGGAAGTTCATTTATCACCAATTACAAATTTCACAGTAGATAAAGTTGGTTATCTCTTCCCTGCTCTTTTCGTAACGGTTGCTTGTGGTGCAATAAGTGGTTTTCATTCAATTGTAGGAAGTGGAACAACAGCAAAACAACTTGATAAAGAAACCGATGCAAAAATAATTGGTTATGGCGGAATGTTGATTGAAGGAATACTTGCTGTCCTTTCACTATTATCAGTTGCATCTTTAGACCAACAGCACTTTTTAGAAATTCTAAATACAAAAGGTGCAGTAGCTGCTTTTTCTACAGGCGTTGCAAATTTTATACATAATATTCCGTTTTTAAATATTCCAATAGATGCGGCCACAAGTTTTGCAGCTCTAGCTGTTTCTGCTTTTGCTTTAACTTCTCTTGATACCGCAACAAGATTAGCTCGTTATTCATTCCAAGAATTTTTCGAAATAAAAGATAGAAATGAACAAAGCATTTTAGTAAAGAATCGATTTATAGCTACTGCCGTCACAGTATTATTTGGTGCATCATTAACATTGAGTGGACAATCAATGTCAATTTGGCCAGTATTTGGAAGTGCAAATCAATTATTGGCAGCTATTGCACTTTTAGCAATAACAGTCTGGGTTGCTTATCTTAATATCGATATAAAATTTACATTAATCCCAATGCTATTTATGTTTGCAGTAACTTTAACTTCTTTGCTTATGCTTTTTTACACAAATATATTATCCCGCAACTATACTTTATCATTTGTATCGTTACTCTTGTTTATACTTGCAATATTATTAGCATTACAGGCTTATCAAGTATTAAGAAAAAATCATAAAGAACCAATAATTGCTAAGTAAGATTATTATAAAAATGTATTAAAGTAAGAAGCAATATGCTCAGAGAAAAAATTAAAAAACTCTGGCCTGAAATTGATTGGATTCAAGATGAATCATTGCGTGAAAAAGTTATTGACTGCTGGACTTATGCAATTGAAAATTCATCTCTTACAATAGAAGATTTAGAAATAATCCCATTTACGCTTCTTATCGAAGATTGTAAAATTTCTTTCATCAATCATAAAAGAACATGTGTTCAGCTTGCATTTGAAATTGCAAAAATTATGAAAAAGAATTTTGGTGATTCATTAAACATAAATATGGATTATTTAATTGCCGGGGCAATTCTAATTGATGTCGGTAAATTATTAGAATATGAAAAAGTAAATGGCAAAATACAAATTAGCAAAGCTGGCGAAATGGTTCGTCATCCTTTTAGCGGTTTAGCAATTGCAGCAAGATTTAATATTCCAAACGAAGTTCAACATATAATTGCAACACATTCAAAAGAAGGCGATTTAGGGAAACGAACTGTTGAATCTATCATAGTTCATCATGCAGATTTTGTTTCGTTTGAATCATTTAGGTGATCTTAATTGCCTAATTGCTGCATTGTCATACTGTTTTATAATATAATTTGCTTGCTTACAATAGGCTGTTACAGAAAGATCAAGATGCCATTCTGAATGAAGCGAAATGAAGAATCTCATTTTTACCAGTCATGGAATGTCTAAAAAGTAATTTTTCAATTAAAAAATCTGTCTGTCTTATAAATACTTTAGCAATCGGGTCCGTGTAAATCTGTGTTTATCCGAGTTCTGTCAGTGTTCTATTTTTTAATCTATCCGCTGTATCTTGGTAAGAAAAAACTCATTTTTTTTGATAGCTTAAATAGTTCTGTAAATTGTTCTAAAGTAAAATTTTTATTGACAATATTTTTAGATTCATTTAATTTCAAGTGGAAATGATTGAACCTATGGAAAAGAGCTATTGACCCCCGAAGAGAATAACAACATGCCTAAGATTCTTGATCAAGTAAGAACAGCACTCAGAGCGAACCACTACAGCAGAAAAACCGAAGAAGCATACATCAGTTGGATTAAGAGATTTATTCTTTACCACAACAAACGTCATCCAAACGAAATGGGGAAAGAGGAGATTCAACAGTTCATAAATCATCTTGCTATTTATAATAATGCTTCAAACTCCACACAAAATCAGGCACTTGAGCCAGAGGCTCATCAGCCATTGGCTGAGTTCAGGCGATATTATTCTTGTACAAAGGAGTTGGAATCAGGAGTCCGTTAGACAAAATTAAGACAGGAATATAGATATGCAGACCCTATTTTTAAGTATTGAGAATTTTACCCAAAAACAAAATAATTGGAATGATATACTGCAACTGCACGCGGGATATCGTTCTTTAATTAAATAATTAGTGCAGGATAATTAATAGTTATATGCCTAACAAACTAAATGTAAAACATATTAACGGAGGTAAATTGAAAAGTGAGTATTCACTTCACTTAATTTTATCTCTCTTCTTATTTGTATTTATGATAAGTTGTAAAGAAGAAACCATCGTTGAGCAAAAGAAAGAAAACAATGCAGCTCAATCAATATTAGCTAAAGGAAGCGATGTATCAAGTGTACAAGAAGATTCAACCATTCAGCAAATTAAAAAAGAAAAAGTTAAACGGTTAAAAAAGGAACATGAAAAACCATATATGGTTATCGAAAAACCTGAAAAAATATTAGCAGATATGTTGAAATCTCGAAGTAAAAATAAAACTTTATCAAAATCATCAAATAATGATTCTTATTCAGTTCAAAGTACTCAATCTTGTTATACGCTTGAAATTGATGTTTGGGTTTTTACAAAGTATGAGGCAAGATCCGGTAAAGAATTTGGTATATGGCCACATGTGAGCAGAATGTACGCAGGC
This sequence comes from uncultured Melioribacter sp., assembly GCA_964572725.1. Classification (GTDB taxonomy): domain Bacteria; phylum Bacteroidota; class Ignavibacteria; order Ignavibacteriales; family Melioribacteraceae; genus Rosettibacter. The sequence continues at coordinate 22,328 of CAZNFW010000015.1, read as the reverse complement.
AGTTCAGGGGACCCAAATAGAATTCGTAAATTAAATGAATTAAAGTCTAAATGGGGTTTTAATTATATTGCTGCTAGTATTGGTAGTGGTGCTAATATTGGAGCTATTATCAATGCAGGATATCCAAGACAGACAAATTATATGGCGATGATTGGTGCAAATTCTTCTGGCTATGACGCTGTGAGAAATTGTTGTAATGGTTTATTACCTTCTGACTATTTCTGGGCTTATTATACTGATGAACCAAGTAGCGAGCAAAATGTAACTGAGTGGGATTTATTTACTCTCGATACATTAGTTGTAAATCAACATCCGAATTCTTTATTCGGATTTGGTGAAACATGGCTTGGTGCTGTATATAAATATACCAATACTTATTATCGTACTATTCCCAATTTTGTCATGTGCACGAAATACTTTAATGATGAATTAGAACAAGACAGGGATCAACGTGGTCGCTGGACAGATTTTAGAAATGGATAGCAGAGCACTTTCTCAAAAACTTGGATTGCCGCTCATAAAGATGGAAGTGAATTTAATGATCTATTGGATTATTGCAGAGACTATAATATCGCTCCTTGGTTTTATCAAGCTCAAGACTTTGAAGATGATTCAGAAACCATGATATCTTCTTATTGTTATAATGGTTATCTAACAGACTTTTTAAGAAGACACGAGAAAAAATTTATTTATGTTTATTACTACATTGGTTTTGGTGACCCATGTACGGATTACCAAATTACAAGTTGGGAACTCTGAGATATTATTGAAACTAGTGAAACGAGAATTCTCAACCCATAATTTAAATCAATATTATATTTAACTAAGTTGGCTTTTGCCCTTTACTTCCTGAAAGTCAAGGGCAATAAAGCCATTTTTATGTTGAAGGAGATATTATGAATTTCAGGCATGCTTCCATAATTTTTTTATGTATTACTTTTATCCTACCACCTTTTATTTTTTCTCAAATTAATCGGATTGGTTTAGGTGGTTATATTGGTAATGGATTATCAATAAATGCGAATTTTTCTTATTTAATAAATAACTCTTTTTTTGTGCAACCAAACCTTGGTGCTTCGATAACAAAGGATGATAAAGAAACCTTTTCTTTTATGACGTACGAAATAAATGTCGGTTATTACCTATTAAACGGAAAAAACAACAAATTATATTTAATTCTTGGTAGTTCATATAATTCTTTTATTTCACAGAGTCGTGAGGGAAATGCTTCCTTTATTTCTGATATACAACCCCCATATTATTTTACAGGAAAAACAAGAGAAAATTGCCTTGGACTAACTGGAAAGCTAGGGTTTTTCATAAATATTAGTGCTTTGTTCAACATAGGTATGGAAGCAAGATATTTAACTTTATTCCCGAAGGTCAAATACAATTATCTTCCTAAAGAGTATTCAATCACAAAAGGAACGGAGACATACAATATGATATTAATTGGGATAGTATTTGGATTCTCGTTTTAAATTTTTTTGCAACTATTAATTTATAACTCGCATACTTTATTATAACAAAAAAAGATATAAGGCATATAACCAGTTCTTCAAGCCGCCAGCTTTAAACTGTTCGGCATTTGTTCTATTATAAAGTTTCGTTGCAAATATTAGTTGCTCTTTAAAGTAGGTTGTAATAAAAAAGTATTTATAAAATTATTGGCATTCGTTTTCCCGCAAAGAGCGCGGGACAAGTTCAAAGCTGCATAGCCGTTATGGGCGGCGGCTTAAAAACAATGTCGTTAGGCTGGCAATAACATAAACTAAAGGTATCAATAAATGGATTTTCAAGACATCTTTCAAAAAAACCGAAAATCAACTCAAAGGTTAACAGAACTTGTTCAAGAACTATCCAATGAAGAATTGACTAAGACTCTAAGTAATGGTTGGCCTGTTTTTGTAACACTTGCTCATTTAGCATTCTGGGACCAAAGAGTTATACACGTATTAAATCTTGCAAAGAAGAATAAAATATTATTTGCACCATCTTTTGACATTCAATTGAATGACATCTTAACACCAATATTTCAGTCTATACCACCTAAGGAAGCAGTCAAACTTGCTATCGGTACAGCCGATTTGCTTGATCGAATGTTAGAAGAAAGTTCTGTGCAAATACTTGAAGAGTTGATGAAAATAAACAATAGACTGGTGGAGCGTTCATTTCATCGTAATAGCCATTTAGACTCTATAGAAAACATAATTAAGAAGAGAAAATAATTGCCAGCTTTACCAGTGGTTTAGGCTGACGGAATAAGCTGAGAACGAAATTCATGGCGTGCAATAGGTTTTCGTATTATAATTTTGTTGGTTGTACTTGATAACTTTAATACAAATAATTTAATTCAGCGAGTGATCTTGTTTCAGATAGTACATAGTGCGAATCTTCAGTGTTGGGGGTAACATAGTCCATTAGCCGGCACAAAAATAAATAATTACAGGAAAGACGATGATCAAAAACAAGTATACTCTCTTAGCAATAGGACAGATTTCATTGGCAATAAGTATTTTATTAAACCATTTCGTTGCGGAAAGTGGTCCGATTTCATTTATCATCGGGTTTCTTACTGGTTTGTCAATAGTATTTAATATTGCATTCATGATATTTTTTAGAAAAGAAGTTACAAAAGTATAATAATTTTTTTTAAAAGCTTTGTGCGTCCTAACCAGTGGCTCAAGCTGACGGAATATGCATAAGTACGTTAAGCATTGCGCTCGTAGCATTTGTGTTTAATAAGCATCTAAATAATGGAGACTTGGTTCGGACTGTGCAACTTGAAAGTGATTGTTGCGCAGCTTAGTTATCATCCATTATTCCACGCTTGGGGAATGACAAATGGGTAAAGCTTTACACCGTGTTATCATTTATCATGACGAAACCAAAGATGTGCCTGGACGAAACTTTAAAGGGCATGTTCTTTTATTTGTGCCTATTACACTGTCAATAGAAAGTAATACCCCATTACTTGGGAATTTTCAAAAAACATATTCTCCTCAAGAGATGTTCTTTGCTGAGTTGATTCGTTGTCGTCACGAATTTGCTTGCTTTGGCAAATTGCATTTTGCTGAAATCAGCGGTCAAACTTGGAAAAAATATGATTACGCATATCGCAATGTTATTGATATTGCTGTGGATGCACTACGCAGTAAGTCTCCTCAAATATTCTCTCGTCCATTAATGTGCAAGATTGCAGCAATTTTCTACCCTAAAGGTGCTGATTGGAATATCTATGGTGGCGATTCACGCAAAGAACAAAAACTTAGGCATGATGAAACGCTTTTGCGGATATTGCTCAAAGGTGCGTGTCATTACCTGTATGACAATTCTAATCTCATTGAAATAATAAAGGTAGTGTCTGACGGAAACCCTGCTCATAGAAGGCTAGATGAAGATAGAGTTGTTTGGCGATTGCTCTATGATAGTTATTATGACAAGAGCCCTTTGCGTGATTATGTGACTTTTTCTTTGGATGCATCTATCGTACATCTTCCATCTAATCATAAGAATTATCAACTGATACCCAAGAATATATGGACGCAAATTTTCTCCAGATTGTTGATCTGCTTTTGGGCGCGATAATGAGAGCGTGCTACGTGGGTACCAGAGCAATAAGAACAGTACCAAAGATTGGAGAGCGCTGCATCAAAAAGAACATAATTATTCAACCGTTGAAAGAGATGCTAGAGAAAAGAAAAAGGGGCAGCAATTTTCAATATAGTGGGCATTATAAGTCTTTTGTAGTAACACAAGCAATTTTCGGCAAAAATGGCATCAATTTCCAAGAAGTACAGTCTGCTCATATTCAAGATGAAGATTTTCTGCAAATGTCTCTGCCCCTCAACGATAGCGTACCCTAACACGCGCTTGACCCTAACACCACTTCGAGAAACATGTGAAGTGTAAATCGTTATTTGCTATTATATCAAAGGTGAAAAAATGAAAATCTGTTTTAATCACACAGCCAAAACATTTTCAATCTATTTTATAATTTTGGAAAAAACACTGAAAAAAATATTCAAATGGACGCAAATACAATAGCTAATCTTACCACAATTTTTATGGCTATCGATTTTAAAAATTTATTTTTATTTGTTAATTAGCAATTAAAATTTTTGCCATATCTTTAATTATGACTGATAATTATTTACTAAATTTATTCAATACCTACCAGAAAGGCGATGCAAGAGAAGAATCTTATTATGAACATCTTGCGGACTTTCTGAGAGAATATTCACAATCAAAAAGAAAAAAGAAAATTGATATAACCATTTTACCTAAAAAGACAGAAGCTGGAAATCCTGATTTTAGAATCTGGGATGGAAAACAAAAAATAATTGGTTACATAGAAGCAAAAGATTTAGGAACAGACCTCGATAGAATAGAAGAGACAAATCAAATAGAAAGATATTTATCAACTTTCCCTAATGTTATTTTAACAAATTTCACAGAATTCCGTTTATATAGAAACGGTGAAAGAATTGAAAAAATATCTATTGCTCGTCCATTTGTTATTAAAAAACTTTCTGCAGTTCCACCACTTGAAAATGAAGGTAATTTATTTGAACTGTTAGAAAGATTCTTAGATTTTTCATTGCCCAACACCTATACTGCAAAAACACTTGCAGTTGAACTTGCAAAACGCACAAAATTTCTTAAAGAAGAAATAGTAACCGAGGAATTAAAAATCGGTACTGAATCAATTCGAGCATTTTATGAAGCATTTAAAGAGTTTCTGATTGCAGGAATTAGCGAAGATGAATTTGCAGACCTTTATTCACAAACAATTACATATGGCTTATTTGCTGCTCGTTTGCGTGCTGAAAAAGATTTTAATAGAAAACTTGCTTATTCATACATTCCAAAATCTATTGGAATATTAAGAGATGTATTTAGATTCATTTCATTAGAAGATTTACCTCAACAGATGGAAATTATTATTGATGACATTGCAGAAGTTTTGTCTGTTGCAGATATTAAAAAAATTCTTGAAGAATATTATCACGATGGAAAAGGGAACGATCCAGTTTTACATTTTTACGAAACTTTTCTATCTGTATATGACCCCGATACACGAGAAAAGAGAGGAGTTTATTACACTCCAGAACCTGTTGTTTCTTTCATAGTTCGTTCAATACACGAAATCTTAAAAGACAAATTTAAAATCTCTGATGGACTTGCTTCAAAAAGTGTCACTTTGCTTGATCCCGCTGGTGGTACACTCAGCTTTTTAGCAAAAGCAATTGAAACAGCTGTAAAAGAATTTAATAATAAATATGGCAAAGGTGGTATTAAATCATTTCTAAAAGAACACATTCTTCAAAACTATTATGCTTTTGAACTAATGATGGCTCCATATGCTATTGGTCACATGAAAATTTCATTATTATTTGAAGAACTTGGTTATAGAATGAAAGATGATGAGCGTTTTAAATATTATTTAACAAATACACTTGAAATGAAAGAACTTGAAGAAACTAAATTCCCCGGTATGTCTTCACTTTCGACAGAAAGTCATGAGGCTGGAAAAGTTAAAAAAGATGTACCTATTTTAGTTATTCTTGGAAATCCACCTTATTCGGGACATTCATCAAATAATAGTGAATGGATTTTAAATACAATAAAAGATTATTATAAAGTTAATGGAAAACCTCTTGGAGAAAAAAATCCAAAATGGCTTCAGGATGATTATGTTAAATTTATTCGTTTTGCTCAATGGAAAATTGATCATGCAGGTGAAGGTGTTTTAGGATTTATTACCAATCATAGTTATCTTGATAATCCTACATTCAGGGGAATGCGCCAATCTTTAATGAATAGCTTTAATGAAATTTATATTCTTGATTTGCACGGAAACAGCTTAAAAAAAGAAAAAGCACCAGATGGGAGCAAAGACGAAAATGTTTTTGATATAAAACAAGGAGTGGCAATTTCATTTTTTATTAAATATAAAAATGATGAAAGTAAAAAAGTTTTTCATTATGATATTTATGGATTAAGAGAAAATAAATATGAATGGCTTAATAAACATAACATTAAAAATGTTAAATGGAAAAAACTTGAACCTAAAAGTGAGTTTTATCTTTTTATCCCGCAGGATATAAGTTTGCAAGAAAAGTATATGAGTTTCAAAAAAATTACAGATATCTTTCGATTAAACAGCGTTGGGATAGTAACAGCAAGAGATAATTTCGTTATAGATATTGATAAGAGACAACTAGAAATGAGAATTCGTCAATTTATTAATCCAAAAATTGATGATGAAATTATTAAACAAACTTATGGATTGAGAGAAAATAAAAGCTGGAAAATTAGTGAACGAAGAAAAAATTTAAGAAGCGATGATAACTGGCAAAATGCATTTACACAAATTTTATATAGACCATTTGATATTCGATGGATTTTTTATCACGATGAAATTATAGAGAGGTCAAGAAAAAATTTGATGAAGCTTATGTTGAATGAGAATGTAGGATTAATAATATCACGTCAATTGGATAAGTCAGGTATTCTGCCAACCTTTATAACTAATAATATTATTGATGCTCATTCCATAACATCTGCAGTTTCAATCAGCTATTTATTCCCACTTTACCTTTATACCGAAAGAAATAAAAAGAAAATAAGTTCATTTTCACAAATAATGTTGTTTGAACCAGAAATAAAATATCAAATCAAACAACCAAACATAAAACCAGAACTATTTGAGGAATTAAAAACCAATTTCAAAAAAGAAATAACACCGGAAGAAATATTTTATTATATCTATGCCGTTCTTTACAGCAATATCTACCGTGCTAAATATGCGGAATTCTTAAAGATAGATTTTCCACGAATACCTTTTACAAAAGATTATAAATTATTTATCAAGCTCGGTAATCTTGGTAAACAGCTTGCAGATTTGCATTTGCTTAATTCAAAAATTTTAGATAAAACAATTTCCAGATTTCCCAAATCCGGAACAGACAAAATTGAAAAAGTTAAATATGAAAACGAAAAAGTATGGATTAACAACGAACAATATTTTAACAAAGTTGCAGAAGAGGTATGGCAATATCAGATTGGTGGTTATCAAGTCTGTGAGAAATGGTTAAAAGACAGAATTGGAAATACACTTTCATCAGAAGAAATAAAAACATATTGTAAAATAGTAACTGCTATTGCCAAAACAATTGAACTACAAAAAGAAATCGATAAATATTATGATGAAGCTGAAAAAACTTTATAATTAACAACATTAATTCATAACTCCTACAAATTCAGAGTAAATTTTTATCTTAATTGTTGTAAATACTTCTTAAAGTAAATTAGTAACATTTAATTGTTTCGTATATTCTCAATAATACATTATTTTTAGAATTACAAAATTCAGTTATACACTTAAATTCAGAATTGCTTTTAAATAATCTTAAATAATCAATGATATTTTTATTAACATATTTTCAATTAAAATGTATATTTGCAACAATTGATTTATAATATAACGAATGTAAATTCTTAATAATTTTATATATACTATAGCCATAACATTATAAATAAATTATACCTGACAGAAACAATGCCTCAAACATTAATCGAAAAAATTGCTCAGCGTTATGCAGTTGGCCTTTTGCCAAATCAAATTGTTCAATCTGGAGATTATATTACAATTCGTCCAGCTTATGTTATGACCCACGATAACACTGGTGCAGTTATTCCAAAATTTAAAAGTATTGGTGCAACTAAGTTGGCAAATCCAAGACAAGTTGTTATTACACTTGACCATGATATTCAAAACAAAGACGAAAAGAATTTACAGAAGTATAGAAAGATTGAAGAGTTTGCAAAATCTATGGGAGCTGATTTCTATCCTGCTGGTCGTGGAATTGGTCATCAAATTATGATTGAAGAAGGTTATGCCTGGCCTGGAACTATGGCAGTTGCATCCGACAGCCATTCAAATATGTATGGCGGAATTGGATGCTTAGGGACACCAATTGTAAGAACAGATGCAGCCGCAATCTGGGCAACTGGTAAAACATGGTGGCAGGTTCCTCCTATAGCTAAAGTAGAATTAAAAGGAAAATTACAAATTGGGGTTACCGGCAAAGATGTAATAATTGCTCTCTGTGGATTTTTTAATAATGATGAAGTATTAAATCATGCAATTGAATTTGTTGGCGAAGGCATTAAATATCTAAGTATTGATGAACGGCTTACAATCGCTAACATGACAACCGAATGGGGTGCTCTTGTTGGTCTATTCCCTATCGATGAAGTGACAATTAAGTGGTTAAAAAACAGAGCCAAATTTATTCAGCAAAGAGGACTCGAAGGAGTTCCATCCGATGCTGATGGAAATGGTAAACATCCAAGAATAAATGAAGAAAGAATTTTTCAGCTTGAAAAAGAATTGCCAAATCTTCAACCTGATAAAGATGCATTTTATTCTAAAGAATTAACTATCGATCTTACTTCAATTGAACCTTATGTATCAGGACCAAATACACTCAAAAAAATTACACCTGTTTCAGAGATCAAAAACAAAAAAATAAAAATCAATAAAGCTTATTTAGTATCTTGTGTAAATTCCCGTGTTGAAGATATTTCTGAAGCTGCAAAAATTTTAAGAGGTAAAAAAGTCGCAGAACATGTAAAATTTTATATCGGTGCTGCCTCTAGTGAAGTCCAAAAAGAAAGTGAAAAACGAGGAGACTGGCAGGCATTAATTAAAGCAGGAGCAATTCCTCTGCCTCCAGGCTGCGGTCCTTGCATCGGATTAGGAACTGGTTTACTTGAAGATGGCGAAGTTGGAATTTCAGCAACTAACAGAAATTTCAAAGGTCGAATGGGCTCGCCAAATGCTTATGCTTATCTCGCATCTCCCGCTGTTGTAGCTTATTCAGCTTTATCAGGTTATATCGATTATGAATGGAATGAACCTCATCAAACCCTTTTGACAAGTCAAAAAATTATTGGAGATATAAAAATAAATACAAAAAGAAATACTTTTACAACATCCGTTCATATTATTGATGGCTTCCCTTCTGAAATTACAGGTGAATTAATCTTTTGTCCACAAGACAACTTAAACACAGATGGAATTTATCCCGGTAAATATACTTATAATGATGATATGACTCCTTTAGACCAGGCAAATGTAGTTATGGAAAATTATGATCCGAATTTTAAAAACATAGTTAAAGAAGGTGACATACTTGTTGGAGGATTTAATTTTGGAACTGGCAGTTCACGTGAACAAGCTGCAACAGCATTAAAATACAAAGGTATTCAACTTGTAATTGCTGGTTCATTTAATGAGACTTACAAACGAAATGCAATTAATAACGGTTTCCTGACTATTGAATGCCCAGAATTAGTAAATGATTTGAAAAAACAATTTGATATGAATCAATTAACCATTCAAACAGGAATAACAGCAAAAATTAATTTCCAAAATTCAACAATCACAGCAAATGACAAAACATATTCAATCAATCCAATAGGAAGTGCAGCTCAAGAATTAATTGTAGCTAATGGACTTGAAAACTGGGTAAAATTTAATCTTTGATTACAAATTATATTATTCTTAGATACTGGTAATTTTCATAAACTCATTTAATAATCTTACTGAAATAACTTTTACAGTGAATAAATAAATAAGTAAGAAAGACATCTGAATTATTTTAAAGTAGGCAGATATTTTAAGGTGACCATTGTTAATTTTTAAGAATTCCCCAAGTATAAAAATATTCTTTAAAGGTGATTATACGGATGTCTAAAAGAAAGAATTCAAGAAATATTTTATGTTCCCAAAAAGATGTTTCCAGAAAGAAACGGATTTATAAATAAAATAAATCGCTTAATAAACAATCATTCTTATTCAGAACCAACTGACTATTGGAAGTATGACAAAGAAACTCATTATTTTTCTATTATTGTGAGAAATAGACTGCAGAATATCCAGTTGCTTTAGAAAATTATAGAAGTTTGGTTATACAGTTATATTTCAGAAGTTAACATAAATTAATTAGTCTGATTTTGGAGTACGCAATGGACATCTTAACTAAACACAAAAAAGAATTAGATTCGTTCTGCAAAGCAAACAAAATAAAGAAGCTTTCCCTGTTCGGTTCGTATCTTAAGGATACTGAAAATTCTGAAAGTGATGTTGACTTATTAGTTGAGTTTGCAGAAAATGCTGAATACGGACTTCTTGACATTGCAAGGATGGAACGACAGCTATCTGAAATTATAGGCAGAAAGGTTGACTTACGAACACCGGAAGAATTAAGCCGTTATTTCAGGGATTCAGTAATTAAAGAAGCCCGGGTTAAATATGAGGCCTGAGGATAAGATCAGAATTCAGCACATGATTGATGCTGCAGAAGAAACATTATCATTCTGTTCAGGAATATCTGAAAAAGAATTTAGTAAAAACAGAATGCTTTTTTTTATCAGTCATTAAAGAAATTGAAATAATTGGTGAAGCCGCTTCCAAAATTTCAGAAGAAACAAAATTAAAATACGACCACATCCCCTGGCAGGATATCGTAGGTATGCGTTACAGATTGATTCATGGATATTTTGATGTTAATATGAAACTGGTATAGAATACTATCAAGCATGATCTCCTGTATTTATATAAAGCTTTAAAGGAAATTTTGGGCTAAACTTATTAATTATAGAATTAATACTAATATCTATGAATTTCCAAGACTACCACCAAAATTGCTAAATTCACTCTAAAGAAATATATTGACAATAGATTTTTTTGATTTATAAATCTTATGCTGAAAAAAAACACAAATACTTCCAAACACTTCTTCCCTTTCCTCAACTTTCCCAAAATTTACGAAACCAACTGGCAAAATAAGTAAGTAACAATCTTTAATTTTCACTAACACAATTGAGGATTAACACTATGGAAAAATCCATATCACGTGTTATCTCTGAATTTGCTGTGAATTTCAATTACAAAGATTTACCAGATAAAGTAGTTGAAACAGCAAAAAGATTTTTATACGATTCAATAGGATGTGCTTTCGGTGCATATAAAACTAAAGATGTAAATATTGTCAGAGATTTTTACAAAAATATTGGTGGTCGAAATGAAGCAACTGTTATTGCATTTGGCGATAAAATTCCAGCAGTTAATGCAGCACTTATTAATTCACTTATGATTCGTTCACTCGACTTCAATGATATTTATTGGAAAGAAGATCCATCTCATCCTTCTGATTTAATTCCGGCTGCTTTAGCTACAGCTGAACTTGTTAATGCATCAATGAAAGATGTTATTGTTGCAATTGTTCTTGGATACGAATTTGAACAACGACTTTGTGAATTTGCTATTCCCGGAATTCGTGAACGGAAATGGCATCATGCAACTTTAACTCAATTTGTTTCACCAATCATTGCAGGAAAAATTTTAGGATTAACTATTGAACAAATGGTAAATGCAATTGGAATCAGTGGTTCACACAATTTTACAATTGGCGCTCCAGCTTCAGGTAAATTATCGATGATGAAAAATTTCGTCGACCCATTAGCAGTTCAAAGTGGAGTTATTGCAGCATTGTTAGCTCAAAAAGGTTTTACTGGACCACAATTTATTTTTGAAGGCAAAGAAGGTTTAATGGATTGTTTATTTGGCTGGGACTATGAAAATCAAATAGTAAGTCCAATAAAAATTCCTAAAAGAGAAAAATATGGTGAATGGAAATGGAATATTGAAAAATTAATTGATAATCTTGGAAGCAATTTTAAAATTCTCGAATGCAGCATGAAAGCTTTTCCAACAGAAGCATTAACACATACTCACATTTCTGCAGTATTAAATGTTGTTACAAAAAATGATATACACTACGAAGAAATTGAATCAGTAACCATTCATACTATTGCAAGAGTTTGTGACATTTTATTCGATAAAGAAAAATATCATCCTCAAACAAGAGAAACTGCAGACCATTCACTTCCCTACTGCATTGCAGCTGCAATTGTTGATAGAAAAATTACTGCTCAATCTTTTACAGAAGAAAAATTAAAAGATCCGAGAATTTGGAAAGTAATTGATAAAATTAAAGGCGAAGCATCAACTGAATTCGAAAAATTATTTCCCGAAAAACAACCATCTAAAGTTGTATTCAAAACTAAAGATGGAAAAGAATTTTCTGAATATCTTGAATACCCAAAAGGTCATCCAAAACAGCCAATGACTGTTGAAGACTTAGAGAATAAATTTAATTCTCTCACTGATGAATCAATGACTTCTGAAAAACAAAGGCAAATTAAAGATATGATTTTCAACTGCGAAGAATACATGGCAAGAGATTTTATGGTAAATTTAATTTTATAATCATATTTCACAAAATAAATTGATTAAATTATTTTTATATAATTAAATTGATACATCACCAAAGAAATAATTTTATAAAAATAAATTGATAGAAAAATGAAAACAAAATCCAAAATTGGCAAAGCTGGAAAACGAGGGGATAAAATCCGTTCCGATTGTTACTTCGAGATTAAATTGACTAAAACTGGAGGTATAAAATTTTCCGTTCAAAGCAAAGTTGGTTCTTTATATGGAGAAAGTATAAATGAATTGATAATTGAAATGTGTAACTTTTTCGAAATCAAAAATGCAAATATTTATCTGGAAGATTATGGTGCTCTGCCCTTTACAATTGCTTCACGATTTGAAGCTGCTTATAAAAGTATTTGTCCTGACGACCTGCGCGAATATTTGCTGCCTATAAATAAAAATAATTTTTACAAAACCGAAAAAGACCATTTAAGAAGAAGCAGACTTTATTTACCTGGCAATGAACCAAAATATTTTCCAAATGCCGGACTTCATAAACCCGATGCAATAATTCTTGACCTTGAAGACAGCGTCCCGCCAGAAGAAAAAGCTGCTGCAAGATATTTAGTTAGGAATGCTCTGCGTGCTATTGATTTTTATGGTGCAGAAAGAATGGTTCGAATTAATCAACTGCCAATGGGTTTAGATGATTTGTATTTTGTTGTTCCTCATAATGTTCATGTCATTCTAATTCCAAAATGTGAATCAGCTATGACAGTCAAAGATGTAGAAGAAGAAATAAATATTATCAAAGCACAGCAAAATATTTATGACACAATTTATCTAATGCCAATAATTGAAAGTGCTCTCGGAGTTATTAAAGCTTATGAAATAGCAGCTGCTTCGGACCTTGTTTGTGCATTGACAATTGGTTTGGAAGATTACACAGCAGACATTGGTGTTGAAAGAACAATTGAAGGCAAGGAAAGTTTTTATGCAAGAAGTGTTATAATTAATGCTGCGAAAGCTGCAGGAATTCAAGCAATTGATTCTGTTTTTTCTGATGTTAATGATATGGAGAGATTGCGTCAAAGTGTTTTAGAAGCAAAAGCACTCGGTTTTGAAGGCAAAGGGTGCATTCATCCTCGACAAATAAAAATTGTTCACGAAGCATTTGCTCCAACTCAAAATGAAATTGAAAAAGCAAAAAAAATTATTCTTGCTTTCGAAGAAGCAAAGAAACAAGGAACTGGAGTTATTACAATTGGCAGTAAAATGATTGATGCACCTGTAGTAAAAAGAGCTCAAAGAATTATTGAACTTGCAATTAAAAATGATTTATTAGATAATGATTGGATAAAAAAAGAAAATTCATCCTGATAAAATTGTGGAATATCTAATTGTAAATTTGAAATTAATTATAATTGAAAAAAAATTATAAGCTATTAACAATCTATAACTCAAACTATGAAAATGATTAAGAATGCCGCAAACAGATTAGTGCCATCAGAAATTAATAGACAGAAACAAATTCCATTTCAAGGGATTGGCAAATATAAACCCGCTGGAAGAAAAGCAAGTCCACCAATTAGAAGCTGTATAGATTATCCATCAGATGGAAATAAAGTTGTAAAAAATCTAAAAGAAGCATTAATGAAAGCCAATTTGAAAGATGGACTGACAATATCAACTCATCATCATTTAAGAGATGGAGACACTCTTACAAATTATTTATTTGATGTAATTCACTCAATGGGAATAAAAAACATACGTTGGTTTCCTAGTGCATCATTCCCAATTCATGGACATTTAATTCCATATCTTGAAGATGGAACAATTCATCACATAGAAGGAAGCATGAATGGACCCCTTGGAAAATTTGTAAGTGAAGGCAAGATGAAAGGTGTAGGAGTTTTACGCTCACATGGAGGAAGATATCAAGCTATTCAAGATGGAGAAGTTCACATTGATATTGCAGTAATTGCAGCACCGACAGCCGATCCATTTGGTAATGCAAATGGAGTTTATGGTAAATCTGCTTGTGGTGGATTGGGTTTTGCTTTAGCAGATTCTCAATATGCAGACAAAGTAATTGTTGTAACTGATAATCTTGTTCCTTTCCCCTGCATACCTTGGCAAATTCAAGGTAATTACGTTGATTATGTTGTTGAAGTTGAATCGCTTGGTGACCCATCAAAAATTGTGAGTGGGACAACTGAAATTACAAAAAGTCCAGACAGACTTTTAATAGCAGAATACATTGCAGAATTTATGGATGCTGCAGGAATTATTAAAGAAGGATTTTCATTTCAAGCTGGTGCCGGCGGGACAAGTCTTGCTTTTATTCCTTTTCTAAAAGAAAAAATGAAATCGAAGGGTGTAAAAGCTCGATTTGTTCGCGGTGGCTCTACAAAATATTTAGTCGAATTGCTCGAAGAAGGTTTGACTGATTACATTTTAGATGGACAAACTTTCGACCTCGAAGGTGTTCGTTCAATGAGAGAAAATCCAAATCATATCATGACTTCACCGTTCAATAGTTATAACTATCACGGCAAAGGAAATTTTGCTACAATGGTTGATGCTGCAATTCTTGGTGCAACAGAAGTCGATATAAATTTTAATGCAAATGTTGTAACACATTCTGATGGTTATCTGCTGCATGGAATAGGCGGATGGCAAAATTGTCTTTTCTCTAAATGTACAATTCTTGCAGTTCCTTCTTTTCGGGATAGAATTCCAATAATTGTTGATGAAGTTACCACATTATGCGGTCCTGGTGAATTAATTGATGTAATAATAACTGAAAGAGGAATTGCAATTAATCCAAGAAGAAAAGATTTAATAAATGCTGTGAAAAAATCTTCATTACCTATTCGTTCAATAAAAGAAATTCAAAAAGAAGTATATGAAATATGCGGAGGCAAACCGCAAAAACCAAAGTTAAACAAAAACAAAGTTGTAGCAATTGTTAAATGGGTTGATGGAACTGTTCTTGATTCTATTTTTCAAGTTGATAATTAAATAAAAAAATTTCAAAGTGGGAAACCAACATTTAATTGAACAGTTGCTGAAAATTTACTTTTATTTATCGCATTATTTTTTGAAGAAGAAACAGGAATAATCAGATTATTATTATCATCATATAATTTATCAATTACAAAAAATGAATATCCGGCTGTTGCTTCAATGCTCACATAATCAGGGATAAGATGTAAAATTAAACCAGAACCAACAAAGTAACCAATTTTTACTTTGTCGGCTGCAATTTTATCTTCTTCTAAAATATTATTATTAATGTCTAAAATTTCAGTATTAAATTCAGGATTCATAAAAGTAACATGACCTTCTAATAGTTTTATATCAAGGATTGAAAAAATTGGGAAACCCAAATCTAAGCCTACACCCCAATGATTCATAGATAATTCATATTTATAATTTTTCTCACCTGCGGCTTCGTTATTAAATTGTCTTGTATGAGATTCTTTTAGAAATTGATAATAACCTTTTGCAGTTATAAAAGCTTTTGAAAAACGAGCACGAAAAATATTTGCACCAAATCGATAACCAGTTGCCTGCTTGAAATCAAATTCAGGATTGAAATTTGGATTGGCAATACTTTCAGGAAAAAGATATTCTCTTATGCCAACAGATTCATATTGTTGCTGTGTAATTCCTGCATAAAATCCGCTTAAACCAAGACAACCAAAACCAAATGTCTGGCTAAACAAATTAACATTAAATAAAATAAATAATATTGAAGTAAACAGTAGTTTTTGCATTGTTTCAAGATTTTTTCTAATTACAATTTACAAAAAAAGAATTAAAGAATTGAAATTAGTTTGAACGATTTTCAAGACCATGACCATTTAGACTTTGTTCACTTTTTCTAAGAAGGTAAGCAAACAGCAAACCAAAAAATCCAAGTAATGAAAAAATCCACATACCTAAATTATAACCCGAAGGATTTTGCGCACTTGCTTTTGAAATATCATTTGCAAATCCAATGATAATATTAAATGAAAATAATCCAATATTTTGAATCATTGTCATTAAACCATAAGCTGTCCCAAGTTTTGAGTTTTCAACTATCAGTGCAACCGAAGGCCACATTACAGCTGGAACCAATGAAAATGCAATACCCATTATCGCCATTGGAATCATTAAATAAATTGGTATAGAAGCATGAATATCAAAGAAATCTAAATTTATATTTATGAAATCACTCTCAGTCATTATATCAGGTTTTCCTACTTTATACGCCATCATAAGATATACAGGGATAATCAACAAAGAACCAAACATCATCAACAAAGATCTTTTACCAATTTTATCAGCTAACAATCCAAAAAGCGGAGTAAAAATCATAGCTGCTAATGTTAACATACTCGAAAGATTTCCACCGACTTCTCTTGATGTATTATGCGCATCCTGAAAAAACTTTATTGCAAAAGTTTGAAATGGAAACATTGCAGAATAAAATGTTACACATAATGCTGTGATATACCAGAAAGATTTGGGGAAATTAAAAACTTCTTTAAGAATAACTTTATCCTGCGTACCTTCTTCTGGCAAAGTGAATTTTTTTGTCCCTAATACATCAAGGAAATAATAAATTATAATTGTAATTAATGCAAAAACTCCCGCGCCTACTGTTACTAGCAAAGGTGATTGCCAGTAATTATATAAACTTTTACCCCATGTAGGAGAATTAAGAGCCAAGAATGAACCAAGACGAGCAACTGTTAAATTTAATCCAAAGGCAAATGATAATTCTTTCCCCTTAAACCATCTTGCAATTATTGTTGTAATTGCTACAATCATTGATTCTGCACCCAAACCAAAAATTAATCTTCCAAAAGCCATTATAATTAAATTGCCAGTCAATGCAGTTATTATCGAGCCAATCATTATCAAACATGTAAAAATTAATACTGATGTTCGTGTACCAATTTTATCTATAATAATCCCGCCAATTAAAACCATTATAATGTTTGGAAAACTGTAAATCCCCTGCAGTAGTCCAATATCGGCATCAGTAAATTTTAATTGTTTAACAAGTAAATCTGCAAGAGGACTGATGCTGTCATATATATAATAATTACCAAACATGGCAAGACTTATAAAAAGTAAGATTGTCCAGCGGTAGATGAATGTTGGATATGGTTTTAAATTACTCTGCATTAGTTTTCTTCTTAATAATTATTTATTAATCACAAACATAATATTTTTTAAGTAAAATGAATATTGAATGAATGTTAGGTTAATATTTTTAATAAATAGTTGAATGATATTTCTAAATCATTAACCTGATATTTTTCTTTATTGAAGAAATGAAATAAAAGGTAAAATCATTATTCTAATTTAGTTGTAATTCAGGAAGTATCATGAATATTTAAGCACCCTAATTTTTGATTGAACAAATTCTTTTTGAATTTTTTATTCGGATTGGTATTCGCATAGCAATATATGCACCCATAAAAACAACTTTCATAAGATCCTATATCTTTGCTTTCATAACAGCCACAACCCGAACGTGTTGGAGATATTTTATAATTACTTTTTTCATTTTCATTACAAATTTTGTTCAGTATTTCAATATCAACGCAATGTGCTTTTTTTAATTCTGGGATTCTTTCCAGCAAATGGTCTTCTGTGCATGCATATACATCTATCTTTTTCTCTTTTGCTATATCTACAATTTCTTTTACAAGACTAACCTGTTCATCGATTGAAGGTTCATAAAATTTTATATTATAATCCTTCCCTATTTTTAATAGATTCATTTTTGTTTTCTTATATAAATCAACAACACTTATATAACAACGTTTTGTAATGCCAGCAAGCTTATCTGCTAAGTATCTAAATTTATTTATAATGAATTCATGAGAAGTAATGCTTGAAATAATAATTGGGTCAAAACGCCACTGGATATAATCATCACCATATCTTTTTGCTAAATATTCAGCAGAAGAAATTACATAATTTACATCAGGACTTCTTTTTTCAAAAATTTTTGGATATCCATTAATTGTTAAATGCATGTAATGGTGTTTATTATATCTTTCGTCAATAAAATCTAAATGCTTAAAAAGTGGTTTGGGATTGCGTGTCCAGAATACAAATGCTTTAACTGCATCAGTTCTTAAATCTACATATACAGGTTTTTGAGAGAATGGATTAGGATAGAACAAGTAACCAAGTTTTATACTTTCAATTAACCAATCTGAATAAAATGCTAATATATCAGTTCTTCTGCTCGCAGAGATTATTACTTTTTTCATCTTTATAAATAAATACAAATTACACTTTGAGAATATAATTTAGATTATTCAATTAAATCAAATATATACGATTAAAAACTTGCAAAGTTATAATTATTACTACAAAAGACGAACTATCATAAACATTTTTGATTGATGCGCAACTAAAAGTGAAAAAGTGATTTAATTGTTTCATAAAAAATAATAATCTTTACAAAAGCTAATTGTTTTATTATTCAAAGGAAATGTTTTTAGCCAATCAACTTCCCTGCTTGCCGCAGGCAAGTTAACAAGTTTATTTATTTCAAATCAATCTTGCAGAAATGTGATTAATAAAAAAATATATCAACATAAGTGGAATTACTTTTAAAATTAAAAAGCCTTGTAACTTATTTAATTACAAGGCTTTAGAAGAGTGGGCGCTGAAGGATTCGAACCTACGACCCCCTGCTTGTAAGGCAGGTGCTCTGAACCAGCTGAGCTAAGCGCCCTTAAATTTTTCCATCTTGTCAAATGGTGCTCTGAACTCCGCCAAAGGCGGACAAGCACCTGAGCTAAGCGCCCTTATTTTTTATTATTAAATCTATACCTAACTTTTTACAATTAAGTACTAGCGTGCTTATTCGTCAATCTTAAAAAGAACTTTAAAATTTGCGCACCAATTATAGAACTTTTAACCCAAAGTTTCAAATAATTCAAAAAATTTTTTTGAGCGGGCGACGGGACTCGAACCCGCGACATTTAGCTTGGGAAGCTACTACTCTACCAACTGAGTTACGCCCGCTTTTATTACAAAAATATCAATGACTTGATTCTAATTCAAGACTTTTGTTTAATTTTCATTTTATAATTTTATTTAATTATGAAATTAACTCATTACAATAAAAATATCTCTGAGCTCATATTTTTATTTTTATTAACAGCCGTTTCTTTTTTTATGTGGGACACAATTTTATTTTTCCCAATTAAACTTCTTGTTGTTCTTTTACATGAAATCAGTCATGGAATCATTGCAATTTTATCAGGAGGCAAAATTCTTACTCTTGAAATTAATTTTAACTTAGGCGGCAGATGTATAACCGAAGATGGTAATCAATTTTTAATTGCTTTCGCTGGATATCCCGGCAGTCTCTTATTTGGAACTGCATTATTTTACTCAACTTATAAACCAAAACTAAAAATCTTAATCTTATCAATTATTGCCATTATTATTTTCTTGTTTGCTGTAAATACAATGAGTGATTCTTTATTAAGTTTTATATCAATTATAATTGCTGTCTCAATTTTTGTATTGAATAAGTTTATACCCGCGTTTATTACTAATTTTATTTTTAGAGTGATAGGTTTAATCAGCTGTATTTATGTTATTTATGATATTAAAGAAGATGTTTTCAATAACAATAATTATTTAAGTGATGCTTCTTTAATTTCTGAAATCACAGGTCTATCTTCCCATTTCTGGGGATTCTTGTGGATTATTATTTCCTTGATTGGAATTTTATTTTTAATTATTTATTCTTTCAAAAAGAATAATCTTTATTGACTATTCTTAACAAATTTTAGAATCACTAAACCAATAACAAAAAAAACACATATTGATAAAATAGCATACCTTTGAGTACCTGTTAGATAACTCACCAATCCAAATATTAATGGTCCCAAAATCGCAGAACTCTTTCCAAAAAATGAATAAAAGCCAAAGAATTCAGTCTTTCTATCAAAAGGTGTTAATTTTGACATCATGCTTCTGCTTGTAGATTGTGTAGCTCCCATAACACTACCCGCAAGTAATCCAATTACATAAAAACTTGAATGTACCATTGTATTTGGCTCCAGAGAAAAATTTTTCGAAATCATAATAACTAAAAAACTTTCTTTTTCACTTGTAAGAAATGCTAATAAAATTGTAAACAACCAGATTATAAGTGAAATAATCAACGATTTCTTCGTGCCATAAGAATCTGCAATTACACCAAAAATTAACGAACCTATTATTGCTGTTGTTTGAACAATAATGAAAAATACAATTAGTTCTTGAAAAGAAAATTTTAATGTTGAACTTGCATAATTACCAGAAAAATAAATTACAGTATTAACTCCTTCAATAAAAAAGAAAAACGACAATAAAAACAAAGCAAGATTTTTATAATTTTTAAGATTGGTAATTGTATTAATTACTCTGCCAAATCCAATTTTAAAAAATGAATTTTCTTTTACAATATTTTTTCTTGAATCTTTTATAAATATAAATAAAGGGATAGAAAAGATTAAAAATATTAATGCAGAAAGAGGAAATATTTCTCTAATCATTTGTTTTTGTATAAAAGGATAAATTAATGCAAGAGTTGTAAATGAACCAAGGTAACCCATTGCAAAACCATAACCGCTAACTCTTCCATAATTTTTCGGTTTTGTAATTTCCGGCAGAAATGAATCATAAAAAACCAATCCAGCTTCAAATCCAATATTTGCAAGAATCAGTAAAATAAGTCCAGATAAAATATTTCCTTGATTAACAAAATAAAGCAATGAAGTCGAAACAATACAAAGAAGAGTGAAGAAAAGTAAAAATCTTTTTTTACCTGCTGAATAATCTGCAATAGCGCCAAGTACAGGCGAAATTATTGCAGTAATAAGCATCGATATACTTGTTCCCAGACTCCAGTAAAAATCACCTATTGGCTTATCTTCTGCAACTGTCTGCTTAAAATATACTGCATATATGAATGTAACAACAATAATTGAATATGATGTATTGGCAAAATCAAAAAGTGACCAGACAAATACACGGAATTTTTCGTGCTCTTTAAGAACCTTTAGATTTCTTTGGTAAAGATTTTTCAATAAGTCCTCTGCCCGATTTGTTCAACTGGCCGGAATTTTTAAGGTCATTGTAAATGGCATCAAGAATACCATTTATAAATTTATTGCTATTCGAAGTAGAAAAATCTTTTGCTATTTCAATTATTTCATTTATTGTTACTTTTGGAGGGATATCAGGGAAATATAAAAGTTCAGCAATGCCAATTCTCAACAATATTCTGTCAATTAAAGCAATTCTATCCATTTCCCAATTAGCAACTTTAGCCTGAATTTTTTCATCGAGCACATCTCTGTTTGCTATTGTTTTATTTATTAATTGTTTAGCAAAATCTATATCAGTTTGTGAAGTTAAATCTGACAATACAAATTCAGTAAGATCGGATAAACCTTCTCCATTTAATTCATAAGCATAAAGAATTTGTAGAGTTTTTTCACGCAATAATCTTCTGTTTGTTTTTTTTGCCATAATTCTCTTAAACTATTTATAAAATAAATTATAAAAAATATACTTAAGAACTAAATAGCAAATAACCAGAATAAAAGCAAAGCTATACTTTCACGTAAACGGTAATAAACTGTTTTTGAGAAAGAAAATTTATAGTTAGAAGCAACTGCAAAAGTTTTTAAGCGAAAAAATTTACATATTTCTATAATTCTTGGAAGATGAAAACTATCCGATATTATTAATAATTTATTTTTATAGTTAAGTTTTTTTTCAAAGTCTTTTAAAAATTTAATTTGTTCTGTAGTAGTAGAAGTTTTCTTTTCAACAATCATATCACTTTCATGAACTCCAAGTCTTGCCAGTAATTTAAAAGCTGCTTCTGATTCTGGAATTTCACCCGGCGCATTGCTACCAGTTAAAATTATTTTATCAATTTTTTTCTCCTGATAAAGTTCGAAAGCTTTGCGAATTCTGCCTTCAAATATTGGACTTGGTTTGTCTTTTT
>CAZNFW010000014.1:0-66923 GCA_964572725.1 uncultured Melioribacter sp. | reverse complement strand
GTCTTTTTTCCATACTGCAGCACCTGGAATCATAGCATAATCATAATGTTCATCTGGTTTAATATTTTCTTGAAATCTCTTTACATTCCAGACAAAAAATGTTGAAAAGATTAAAAGAAATATTACCATTAGAGTAGTCCTGACTAAAGATATCAATTCATGTAATTTATCAAAAGCAAATATAAGTCCCCAAACATAATTTATTGAGTAAAAAATTAAGGCTTCACTGAGAATAAAGAAAAACCCAGTATAAACCTTTTTTATCTGGAATGATAAAACATAAGTGTTTTCATCATAAGTAAAAACTTTAACAGAAAATAGAACAAGAATTAGAAGAACAACAGAAAAAACCAAAAGTGTTAATAAAAATTTATGTCTCCCACTTTTAAAACTTTTTTGTTTGATTTTAAGAATAATAATTCCAATCAATAAAAGAGATGTAAAAATTATATTAAGAATATTGCCAACATAATCTATTCTATAAAATAAAATTGATATATCATTCAAATAATATTTAAGGAACGTAAGACCTGCAAATTGCACAATAGTCAAAATAACTGTAACATTAAAAAAATCCGATGTTTTATTTTTCTTACTCACTATAATAAACCACTTGAGTTTGGATTTATCAATACATTATAAATATTGTTTTCTTTTGACTTGAAAATTTTTGTATGAACATGAAAAACATTTTGAATATTCTCTTCTGTTAAAACATTTTGCTTAAGACCGCTTATGATAATTTCCCCATCAACAATAAATGAAATTTCGTCCGAATAAATACCTGCTAAATTCAAATCATGAGAAACTGCAAGTAAAGTAAGATTTTGTTCTTCTTTTAATTTATTCAACAAATTAAAAATCGTAATCTGATGTTCAATATCAAGATGAGCATTAGGTTCATCCAGCAAAATAATTTTAGGCTTTTGGGCTAATGCTTTAGCAATTATTACTCGCTGCAGTTCGCCTCCAGATATTTCGTTAATACCTTTCTTTCTTAAATGACTTATTTCAAGCATTTCAAGAATTTCATTAACAATACTTTTATCTTCTTTTGTTTCAAATCCAAGAAGGTTTAGATATGGGGTTCTGCCCATCATTACAATTTCGTATACAGTATAAGGAAACAAAGTAACAATAGTTTGAGGGACATAAGCCACAATTTTTGCATAATCTTTTCTGGAAAAAGTCTTAAGTTCTTTACCATTTAATCTAATGCTGCCAGTGTAATTATCAATAATTTTCATTAATATTTTTAATAATGTAGATTTTCCACTTCCATTTGGTCCAAGTAGAATTGTAAAACTTCTTTCTTTTAATTTCCAGTATGGGATATTTAGAATGAAATTATGATTATTAGGTGAGTTGTAAGAAAACTTTAGATTGTCAATTTCAATAAGCAAATTTATAACCAAAATTTATAATTTCTAAAAAAATATAATATAAATACGCTCGATGGTTAATTTAGGAAATCTAAATAAAATAAAGGCGCTTTAAAGCGCCTTTATTTTATTGAAGCTTAAATACTATAGGAATAGAAACCTGAACTTTAACAGGTTTACCTCTTTGTCTGCCTGGTTTAAACTTTGTTTGCATAACAGCTTGAACCGCAGCTTCATCGCAGCCAGCACCAATACCTTTAATTACCTCTGCTTTTACAACATCCCCATTCTCATTTACAAATGCTTTTATAAAAACTCTGCCTTGAACTCCTGCACGTTTAGCAATTTCTGGATAAACAATTTTTTGTTGAATTGCTTCAATTCCGCCAATTGGTTCAGGTTGTTCCTCAACAGCTACAAAGAATACAGCTTCTTCCTCTTCATCTTTTGATTCCTGTTTTGGCGGAGGCGGAGGAGCAGTAGATACCTGAGCATTTACATCTAACTCTGTTTCTCCAATAGCTACATCTTCAAGTACATCTTCTGAAGGAGCTTCAATAGGTATTGGGGGCTTTGGTGGCGGAGGAGGTGCACTTTCCTGTTTAGTATTTACAACATCTTCAACATTTACTAATTCTTGTGCTGCCTCAAGTTTAACTTTTTCTTTTTTAAATTGTGGAAAATACTTAAAGGCAACAATCATTAATGCCAGAGAAATAATCATCGAGGTTTCGAATACTCTCTGGTATTTCCTTCTCAAATCAACTTTTGGGTTTTTCCTTAAAGCCACTTAAATCCTCCTTTTTCCCCATTTTTGCGATGACTAACTTAAGAAATAGGGAAAGAATTGTCAATGAATTCGAAAAATTTTACATTAATCTTTGTAATTATGTTTCCTGAATTTCATTTTTATTAATATTTATTTTAATAAATGAATTCGATAAAAATATTCCTAACACTCCACCAATCATATCCGCACTCCAATCATATATATCACAAAAACGACCAGGCACAAAAAACTGATGAAGCTCATCAATGGTAGCATAAAGGATTAAAAAAACAATTGTAAACATTAAATAATTTTTTGAAATCTTTAGAGATTTTTTTTGAAAATGCAAACTCAATGTAAGTAAGAATGATAATATTAAATATGCTATTAAGTGTTCAATTTTATCTTGAGATGTAAAAATTTGAGGTACTGCATCCAGTGGCATTGTAGTTAGAAAAAATAAACAAATCCAATAAATACATAGTGGTAGATATATATATAAATTTGGATTAGACTTTAAGATTTTATACAAACGAATTGATAATGAACTTAATTGCATAAGGAATTTTTTCCATTAAATCATTAGAAGTGTAACCGAATTCACTTTTTTCATTTAATAATAAATCAGCAGCAAGACTGTGAATATATACTGCACTTATTAGACTTTCTTCAATATCATTTGATTGTGCTAAAAATGATGCAATAATTCCTGTAAGCACATCTCCCGAACCAAATTTAGCCAGTCCCGGATTTCCTGCTGAATTTATAAATGCTTCACCTTTTGGATTAAAAATTATAGTTGGAGCGCCTTTTAATACAAGAAAACAATTATTTTCTTTTGCAAATTCTTTTCCTATTGTTAAGATGTTATTCTCTAAATTTTTAATTTCAATCCCAATTAAATCAGCAAATTCTTTATGATGAGGAGTTAAAATTTTACCTTTAAGATTTACTTTTTTGTATTCTTCATTTTGTATTGCAAATATTGCATCAGCATCAATTACAAAATTTTTTGACTTATAAGAACTTAAAATTTCTCTTACTGCTAATTGAGTTTCTTCTTCTCTTCCAAGTCCCGGACCAATTGCTATTACATCAGCCCATTCAATTTTTTCAGAAATTTCTTTTATGTTGTTTTGAGATAAAAAGCCTTTGCCATTATCATCATAAGATAAAACAATTGCTGATTCTAATTTCTGTTGTGCTAAAATTTTTATTGAATTTGGGAAAGCAAGAAAGCATGCACCAGCTCCTGATTTCATTATTGTATTTGTTGTAAAAAATGATGCTCCAGGTAATTTTGATGAACCTGCTATCACAAAAACTTTTCCTGCAGAATATTTATGTATATTTAAATCCTTAACAGGCAAACCTGAAAATGCATCTTCTGGTTCAATGAGATAATCATTTACAATTAATTTTTCGTAGTATTCTTCTCCAATACCAATAGAACCTTTGACTATATTTCCACAATTGATATATCCTTTGCCATAAAATAATCCTGTTTTAAATTCAGAAAGTGTAACAGTTAAATCTGCATTAAAAATTGTTTCGCCTGATGCAGTTTCTAAATCTAATCCAGTTGGTAAATCGACAGCTACACGGAAAGCATTAAGTTTGTTTACATATTCAACTATTTCTTTGTATGGTTCTGATAAAACTCCTCTGCTTCCTGTACCCAGCATGGCATCAATTATTATTTCACAATTATCAAGCAGTGATAAATCTTTAATGTTTTGATAAACAATTAATTTTGATTCAGGATATTCATTTAAAAGATTTTTAATAATTCTAAAATTAATTAATGCATCTCCTTTTAATTCTTCTTCTGCTCCAAGTGAAATTAAAAATACTTTATAACCGTTATTAACAAAGTGACGCGCTACTGCAAATCCATCCCCTCCATTATTCCCTTTACCACAAATTATCCCAACAGTTTTGCTTTTTATAAATTCTCCAGCATATTCAATAACATTTGAATAAATGCTTCTCGCAGCATTTTCCATTAATACTATGCTTGGGATTCCAAGAGTATTAATTGCATAATTATCTGCATCGCGAACCTGTTGTGTTGTGTATAAGGGAATCATATTGTAATAGAATTTTATATTTTTTTATTAAAAATTATTTTTCCGTTTATAAGCTTTTAATAAAATATTTACACAAAAATTTTTCTAATGTTTTGTGAAATAGAAAAAATAAATCACTCACTTTTTGATATTAACATACTAAGAAATTTTTTTGAGCAATAAGATTTTTATTTTCTGAAATTTTATTACTTCTTAACATTCATTTTTTTAGCAAGAATCAGCTAGCAAGTTTATAAAGATAGTTTTCCAGATGAAATTACTTACTCATGCAAAAGTAAGAAAAATAATTTCTCTTATCATCAAATTATAATTTTATTACTGATGTGATAATATTCATCAGTAAATCTGGCATAATTCCAAATATTAAAACCAATGCACTGCTAATTATTACTGAAGTTAAAGCGACTGGTGAAATTTCTACCTGAAAGTTTTGAACTGGTTCTTTGAAATACATATAAACAACAACCCGCAAATAAAAATAAACGCTTATAACACTTGACAGCACACCAATAATGGCAAGCCATGTCAATCCGCTTTCAATTGCACCTAAAAAGACATAATATTTACCAAAAAATCCAGCCAGTGGCGGAATACCTGCAAGTGCAAACATAAATAAAGACATCAATGCTGCAAGTACAGGACTTTTAGAATGCAAACCTGAAAATGAATCAATATCTATATGTGAGTCATTTTCTCCTTCTACAATTGAAATAATGCTAAAAGCACCAATATTAATAAAAGTATACGCAGCAAGATAAAATATAATTCCAGCCATGCTTTCAATATTTCCTGCAGCTAAACCAATTGTCATATAACCTGCGTGCGCAATTGAAGAATAAGCGAGCATTCTTTTCAGGTTATTCTGAGAAAGAGCAGCTATACTACCGAGCAGCATGGAAAGTGTTGAAATTATCGCAAAATAATTTCTAAAATTGTTTGGAGAATTTATTGTAAAGATTGTTGTTAATGCTATGATTAGTACGCTAAATGCTGCTGTCTTTCCTGTTGTTGACATTAAACCCGCAACAGTAGTAGCAGAACCCTGATAAACATCTGGCACCCACATATGAAATGGGACAGCAGCTATCTTGAAACTAAATCCAATAAGGAACAAAATGAATCCAGTTATAAAAATTACATTAGTTAACAGATTAGAAAAATTTGACATTAAAAATGAAATTTTAGTAGAACTTGCAGCTCCATAAATTAATGCAATTCCGTATACAATAAAGCCAGTAGCAAATGCTCCGAGTAAAAAATATTTCATTGAAGCTTCGTTTCCAGTTAATTTCTTTCTATTAATTCCTGCAAGTACATAAAAACAAATTGACATTAATTCCAGTCCAAGAAAAATCATTATTAAATCATTCGAGCCTGCCATAATCATCATTCCCAGTACAGAGGATTGAATTAAAATGTAATACTCTCCATAATATGTTCCGTATTTCTTTATGTAATCAATCGAACTGATTGTAATAAGCATTGCACCGAGATTGAAAATAAAATTAAATATTGCAGATTTCCCGCCAACCTGCATCATCCCATTAAATAAAATTGCATGATTATTTATATTCAATAAAGAATATAAAGAGACAATAAAGAAAGAAATTATTGTAAGCCATGGAAGAATTTCTTCGCTTTTTTTTATTGATATTTCAATAATAATTGAAAATAATATTGCAGCGCCTAAAAAAATAAAAGGCATAATCATTAAATATTCTGAAGTATTTGCTGGCATAGTTACTCAGTTGATTATTTCAAAAAATCAAATGTATTGATACTTACATTTTTTAAAATTGATTGTACCGAAACCTCAGTTAATTTCAAAAAAGTAGAAGGATAAATTCCTATCCACACAATCATTAAAATAATCGGCAGAAGTACCAGTAATTCACGTTTATTCATATCATTTAATTCTTCGTATAAATTAGTATTTTTTACTTCACCAAATACAACGCGTTGATACATCCATAATAAATATACTGCAGCAAAGATAACTCCCGTAGCAGCAAATATTGTATACCACCAACTATTTAGGACTTGAGATTTGAATGAACCAAGTAAAATCAAAAATTCACCTACA
The DNA here is from genome assembly GCA_964572725.1 of uncultured Melioribacter sp. GTDB lineage: Bacteria > Bacteroidota > Ignavibacteria > Ignavibacteriales > Melioribacteraceae > Rosettibacter. The sequence goes on along the minus strand of CAZNFW010000014.1, from coordinate 60,599 downwards.
AAACCATTTAAACCGGGTAATCCAATTGATGATAAAGAAACTATCATCAACAAAGTAGAATAGACAGGGACAATTTTAGCAATTCCCCCATAGTATTCGATTTCGCGGTGATGTGTTCTTTCATACAACACTCCAACTAAAAGGAAGAGAGCACCAGTTGACAATCCATGATTTATCATCTGAATAATTGCTCCCTGCATTGATTCTACGGTCATAGCAAAAATTCCAAGAACAACAAAACCGAGATGCGAAACTGAAGAATAAGCAACCAATTTTTTCATATCAGGTTGAACCATTGACACAAGTGCACCATAAATAATCCCAATTACAGCAAGGACAGAAATAAAAGAAGCATAATGCACAGCTGCCTGCGGAAATAATGGCAAACAAAATCTAACCAAACCATATGTACCCATCTTGAGTAAAACACCTGCTAAAATAACCGAGCCTGCAGTTGGAGCTTCGACATGTGCATCCGGCAGCCAAGTATGCAGTGGAAATATTGGCACTTTTATAGCAAAGCTTAAAAAGAAAGCAAGAAACATCCAATTTTGAATTTCTTGAGCAATAGTTGGGCTTACTTTATATAAGTCTAATAGATTTGTTGTAAAAGTTCCTGTTTGATTTGAAGCATAAACAGCAAGCCATATAATTGCAACAAGCATTAACAAACTTCCAAACATTGTATAAAGAAAGAATTTGATAGAAGCATAAATTCTCCTTTCTCCTCCCCATATTCCTATAATGAAATACATTGGAATTAACATTGCTTCCCAGAAAATATAAAACAGGAAAATATCGAGGGCCATAAATACACCAAGCATACCAGCTTCAAGCAGAAGCATTGAGAATGTAAACATTTTTACATTTTTCTCAATTGCTTTCCATGTTGAAAGAAGTGTTAAAGGAGTTAAAAAGGTGGTAAGTAAAATTAATATTAATGATATTCCATCAATACCTACATGATAACTTATATTCAAACTTTTAATCCATAAAACTTTATGAACCAGCTGAAATTGCACTTCGCTGGGATTAAATTGATTATATGCAATTAAAGAAATTATAAAAGCAATTACTGAAATAAAAAATCCAAACCATCGAATAATTTTTCTCTGTTCTTCATCAAAAAAAAGAACAAGCACACTTCCAATTATCGGAATTATTAGTAAATATGTTAAAATTAGATTTTCCTGCATATTCTCCATTAATACTTAGGTTTAGATAAAAATTTTATAAAGTTAATATAATCCATAAAAGGACTGCTGCAATTCCTGCGACAAATACCAAAGCATAAAACTGTGCTATACCGGTTTGAATCTTTCTTATATATTCAGAAATTATCGCTGTTATTTTAGCAACACCATTTACAATTCCATCGATAATAAATGAATCTGTAAATTTCCATAAAACTTGCTCTGAACCTTTTACTATTGGTTTGACTACTGTTGCATCATAAATTTCATCTACATAATATTTATTCAACAAAAGATTATAAAATTTCCGGAATTTAAGAGAAATATTTTCTGCAATGTTTTTATTTTTTGTATAAACATAAAGAGCAAAGTAAATTGAGCTCAATGCAAGTATAACTGAAATTGTCATCAATAGTATTTCCTGAGCATGAGTATGCAAACCATAGTGCATCATTTTTTGTTCTGCAGGTTCATAAACAGGTGCAAGCCATTTTTCAAATAAATTTCCATTTTCTCCTGAAAATATTTCCGGGATTCCTACATATCCTCCAAATACAGATAAAACAGCAAGAATAATTAAGGGGATTGTCATTACTGCAGGTGATTCATGAGGATGAATTTTATGATGGTCAAATCTTTCTTCACCTAGAAATGTAAGCGAGAAAAGCCTGAAAACATAAAATGCTGTTAACATTGCAGTAAAAGCTGCAATTAACCAAAAAATAAAACCACCATTTGCATAAGCATACCATAAAATTTCATCTTTGCTAAAAAATCCTGATAATCCTGGAAATCCTGAAATTGCAAGAGCTGCAATTAAAAAAGTTGCATAAGTTTTAGGCATATATTTTTTCAAGCCGCCGTATTTTTGAATATTCTGTTCTTCATGCATACCATGAATAACAGAACCAGCACCAAGAAAAAGCAATGCTTTGAAAAATGCATGTGTCATCACATGAAAAATCGATGCGCTGAAAGCTCCGACACCTGCAGCTAAAAACATGTATCCAAGCTGACTGATTGTTGAATATGCAAGAATTTTTTTAAAATCATTCTGTACCAATCCTATCGAAGCTGCAAATAAAGCAGTCAACAATCCAACTACAGCAACAAGCATCATAATTGCAGGAGCAGATGCGAATAATATTGACGCTCTTGAAACCATGTAAACTCCTGCAGTAACCATAGTAGCTGCATGAATTAAGGCTGATACCGGGGTTGGTCCAGCCATTGCATCGGGTAACCAGACATATAATGGAATTTGAGCTGATTTACCAGTAGCCCCTATAAAAAGGAAGAGAGCAATTAAACTAAATGTTGTTTCATTTACTGATAATGACTGTACTTTTGAAAATACTTCAATAAAATTCAGAGAATCAAAAGTATAATAAATCAAGAAGATGCCGAGTAAAAAACCGAAGTCGCCAATTCTATTTACAATAAAAGCTTTTTTTGCGGCATCTGCTGTTGTACTTTTTTCAAACTTTTTATCATACCAGAATCCAATTAATAAATAAGAACAAAGTCCTACTCCTTCCCATCCGAGAAAAAGAACAACAAAATTATCGCCTAAAACTAAATTCATCATCGCAAAGATGAAAAGATTAAGATATGCAAAAAATCTCCAGAATCCTTTATCTCCATGCATGTAACCGATTGAATAAACATGTATTAAAAATCCTACCCCGGTTACAATTAAAGACATTGTTAAAGAAAGTTGATCGACGAGATATGCAAATTTTATATTCAATCCATTTGCAGAAAGCCATGTAAATAATTCTACAGTATTTGCTCTCTGATCGACAGGCAATGATAATGTTTGAAGAAATGCACCTAATGAAATTATGAAAGCTAAGCCTACAGCTGAACTTCCAATAATTCCAATAATAATTTCGTTTTTTATCTTTCTTCCAAAAAGTCCATTAATTAAAAATCCAATTAATGGGAAAATTACTGCAAGGTAAATGTAATTAATCATCAGCAATTACCACTTAAAGATATTTATTTCGTCAATATTAACAGTCATTTTATTTCTAAATATAGCAATTATAATTGCCAGTCCTACTGCTGCTTCGGCTGCTGCAACAGTCATAATAAAAAATACAAAAACCTGACCAGCAGGATTTCCTAGATAAGATGAAAAAGTAACTAAAGCCAAATTAGCAGAGTTAAGCATAAGTTCAATACACATAAATACTATAATTGCATTTCTTCTAATCAGTACACCAACAACACCTACAATAAACATAAATGCACTTAATATTAAGTAATATTCAATTGGAATAGACGACATACTCTTTCCACAGTTAAGTTATTCAAATTTTTTCTTTGCAAGAATAATTGCTCCGATTGTTGCAGCAAGCAGCAAAAATCCAGCTGCTTCAAATGGAATAAAGTAGTTTGTATATAATTCTTTACCAATATTTTGAATAGTCCCTACCTTTACACTCAATTCTTCATTGGGAGTTAATTTTCTTGAAGGTTTTCCATAAGAAATCAAATATGCAATTTGAATGAATACAAAAATTCCAAGAGCTATAGCAAAATATTTTAATGATTTATTATTACTTAATATTGATGATTCGTTGTCTGTTCTTAACAACATAATCACAAATAAGAAAAGAACCATTATTGCACCTGCATAAACTATAATCTGGACCACAGCAATAAATTGTGCATTAAGCAATAAATAAAGACCGGCAAGTGCAAAGAAATTCAATATAAGAAATAAAGCACTGATTACTGCATTTCTTCTTGTTATCATCATTATAGATGAAACTGCAGCAATTAAAGAAAGAATTATAAAAAGTATAACTTGCAAATTCATTTATGGTGTATTCCTGTAAATCATTCTTGGGAATGGAATAGCTTCTCTTAAGTGTTCAAGACCGCAAATCCAGCTTACTGTTCTTTCAAGGCCCAGACCAAAACCGGAATGAGGGACAGAACCATATCTTCTCAAATCCAGATACCATTCAAAATATTCTTGCGGCAGATTATGTTCTTTAATTCTTTCGATTAACAAATTCAAATCGTCTTCGCGTTGACTTCCGCCAATAATTTCTCCGTAACCTTCTGGTGCAAGAACATCTACAGCTAAAGCAAGTTTAGGATTTTCTGGATCTCGTTTCATATAAAATGCTTTTACTTCAGCAGGATAATGATGCACCATTACAGGTCTGTCAAATTGTTCAGAAATTATTGTTTCATCTCCGCCGCCAAAATCGTTACCCCATTGAAAATCGATGCCATTCTTTTTAAGAATTTCTACTGCTTCATCATAAGTTATTCTTGGGAAAGGACGAACAACTTTTTCAAGCTTTGAAGTATCCCGCTCTAGTTCTTTAAGTTCTTCTTTTTTATCTTCAAGCACAGTTTGAACAACATATTCCAGAAACTCTTCTGCAAGGTCCATATTATCATTTAAATCATAAAAAGCCATTTCTGGTTCAACCATCCAGAATTCTGTAAGGTGTCTTCTTGTTTTTGATTTCTCTGCTCGAAAAGTCGGACCAAAAGAATAAACTTTACCAAGTGCCATTGCACCGCTTTCGGCATACAATTGTCCTGATTGAGTAAGATAAGCTTTACCTAAATCAAAGTAATCCATTTCAAATAAAGTAGAAGTTCCTTCACAGGCATTAGGAGTAATAATTGGCGGGTCAAAAAGAGTAAACCCATGTGAATCAAAGAAATCTCGAATTGCTTTAACAATTCGATGACGAATTTTTAAGATTGCAACTTGTTTTTTTGAGCGCACCCAGAGATGGCGATTGTCCATTAGAAATTCTATGCCATGCTCTTTTGGTGTAATTGGATAATCCTGGGAAAGAGAAATTAACTTAAGGTCTGTTACATCAAGCTCATAACCACCAATAGCACGACTTTCTGCTCTAACTTTTCCCTTAACTTCAAATGATGATTCCTGTGTAATCTTGTCTGCTATCTCAAATACTTCGTCGCTGACATTATTTTTTACAACTACACATTGAGTATAACCAGAGCCGTCACGTAAAATCAAAAATTTGATTTTTCCACTTGACCTTTTATTATAAAGCCATCCTTTAAGTGTTACTTCTTCCCCGACATGTTTTGATAAATCTTTAATATAAACAGCAGGTCTCATTATCTGGAAATTCTCGAATTTTATTTTTTCAAATATAACTAAGTGATTATCTATTATGCAAAAACAAAGATTTATGTTTTATAAAAATGCTTACAAAATATTTTTATTAAAAACTTTTTTAATAAATCAATACATCAAATTTTTATTTTAATATTTTTCTTATAAACTTCTTCGAATAATCCTTTGCGTCTGTCAAAATTCCATATTTCAATATCAGGTTTTAATTTTTCATCACATTCAAGATGAAGTAAAACATTCTCACCTTTAACTTCAGCTTTAATATTTTTAATTATTTGTCGATGTGTTCTATCAAAAGAATCAGCAATTCTTAAAATTGCAGATAACTTTTTAATAACTTGCTTTGTTTTTCCTGGCAGCATTTCAAATTCAATATGACTTGGTTTGGGATGACTTTTACGATGATATCTCGCTGTATGAGCAATTATATCTATTTCATTTTCATTAAAGCCAAGTAGCTCACTGTTTTTTATAAGATAATAACTATGATGATGGTGATTTGCATGTGAAATATTATATCCCACATCATGCAAAATTGCTGCTGCTTCCAGCAGTTCTCTGTATTCATTATCTAATTGATGTAGATTTATCAAGTTATCATATAACTGCAATGCTAATTTTGCTACATGTTCGCAATGTATTTTATCATAATTACACTTTTCTGCAAGATGGTTAATTGATCCCTTTCTAATATCCGAAAGAATTGGTTTATTAGATTCTGAAGCATGTTTTTGAAGTGTATCAATGATAATTCCTTCTCTCAATGCATAATTTGAAATTGTCATCTCCTGAATATTCAATAAATCAAAAATTGTTTTGAGTATAATTATTCCTGCAGGAATTATATCAGCTCTTTTTTCATCCATTGCAGGAATTTTTTTTCTTTTATCTGGTGTTTTTCTTTTAAGAATCTCACGAGCAACTTTTTCTAATTCATTTTTATTAAAAACAAAATTGTTGAGATTAACAATTGAATTTGAGTTAACTTTTTTTAATGCATTAATCATTTGTCCTGTAGACATAATCGTTCCAGATGAACCAACTATTAATTCAAATCCTTCTTTTAAAAGATGATGAACGATTGGATAGATTTCACCTTTAACCCATTCCTGACATTCCTTAATTCGAGTATCAGAAAGGATATAATCCGGAAAAAATTTTTGTGATAATCTAACCGCTCCAATTTTTAGGCTTATAGAATAAATTGGATTCCCTTTTTCTCCAATTAAAAATTCTGTGCTTCCTCCCCCAATATCTATAAGAAGCACCTTCTTATTATAAATTGGCAATGCTTTTAATGCACCAAGATAAATTAATCGTGCTTCTTCAAAGCCGCTTATAACTTCTATTTCTATTCCAATTTCATCATTAACCTTTTGTATGAATTCGTTTTTATTATGAGCTTCTCTAACTGCACTTGTAGCAACAGCACGAATTTTCGCATTGTAAGATTCTGCAATACCTTTAAATCTCTTCAGACAATTTATTGCCCGCTCAATTGCTTCTGGGAGAATAACTTTTATGTCACCACCACTGCCCTCGCCCAATCTAATTACTTCTTTTTCTCTATCAATAATTTCAAAATTTCCGTTATCTGCAATTTTAACAACAATCAAATGAAATGAATTTGTCCCGAGATCAATTGCTGCTAAATTTTGTCCTTTCATATTTTTTTCTTTCTTTTATCCAGAATTAATTTGCAAATATTAAATACATCTTCTTCAGAAACATCAGAAATTAAATCTGATTTTCTTATAAAATATTTTTCTTCGCCAACAGGTGCCCAATTGAAAGGATTAGTTGGACCAAATATTGAAATTTGTGGTGTATTAGTTGCACCAGCAACATGCATTACACCTGTATCATTTGTAATAAATAAATCACTTTTTGATATTAATGCAGCAAGTTGTGGTATGGGCCTATCCAGAAAATATTTTGCATTTATCTTTAACTTTTTCTTTATGTAAGCAATTTCATTCATATCAGCATAGCTGCCAGTAAAATAGATTTTAATTTTATAGCTCTCATTAAGCAAATAAATTAAATTAATAAACTTATCAAGAGGCCATCTATTTTGTGGTTTTCCTGCTCCTGCATGAAAACCAATTAAATATTCAAAATCAGATAAATTCATTTTGGAGATAAATTTATTTACTTCATTTTCATCTTCTTTTGTAAATATTATATGCGGGCGGAAGTTCTTTGTTGTAATTCCAAATGGTTTAATGATTTCGAGAATAAAATCAGATACATGAGCATCAGGATTTTTCTTCCAGTTCAAATTAATTCTATAATTAAACAAAAATGAGAGTGGATTTTCATTATTGTCTAACGAAGCAGGACCAATTTTTATTCTTGATTTTGACAATGCTGCCAATATGCAGCTTGTTTTTGAAACAGCTACCGTTGCAGGTACAATTGCAACATCATATTTTTTTTTCAAAATCTTGATTAAATGCAGTAAGTAAAAAATGTTATATAATTTCTTTTTATTGAAAACAAATAATTCATCTATTAAATTATTTTTTGTAACAGCGAAGTAATTTTCAGGACTTGCAATCAAAGTGATTTTAGATTCCGGATATTTTTCTTTTATTGCTCTTAGCAATGAAGTGCTTGCAAGCATATCACCAAATTGATTATGCTGGCGTACAATTAAAAAACTTTTTGGATTATCGAGAATGTAATCGTGTTCTTCTTTCTCAGAAAAATTATTGCGCAAAAAATCAATTAATAATTTCAAAAATAAATTTTGATGGGACATTTAGAATCAACTTTTTGAACTATCTTTTGGAACAATATCTTCAAATTTTGCTTCGATAATGTCTTCGTCTTTTATACTGTATTTCGAATTAGTCTTTTTTTTATTGATTTCATTTTCTGATTTGTAATCCGATGATAATGCTGCTTTTATCATTCTAACTATCTTGAAAATAATAAATATTAATATAAACCAGATTATTAAACGTATCATAATTTCATTTCCTTGCTTCTGGGTTGAAATATTCTATGAATCCTCTGTCGTCACGAAATATTTGTTTATAAAGTTCATTAAAATCTTCTTCTCGATTAATAAAATCAATCTCTGTTGTATTTACGATTAATAATGGAGTTTCATTATACTTAAAGAAAAAATCATTATAAGCTTCAGAAAGTTCTGCAAGATAAGCTCTTGTTAAATTTTTTTCGAATGCTCTTCCACGAAGTTTTATATTCTGCATTAATCTGTCAATGCTTGATTGAAGATAAATTACCAAATCTGGTTTTTGAATATTACGTGTCAGCAAAGGGAAAAGAGTATCATAAAGTTTTAGTTCTTCACCGGAAAGATTCAGGTAAGCAAATATTCTATCCTTATCAAAAATATAATCAGAAACAATATAATGATTAAACAAATCAGGTTGATTTAATTTTTGAAGTTGTTGATAGCGGCTAATCAGAAAAAATATTTGGGTTTGGAAAGCATACTTGCGTCTGTTTTCATAAAATTTTTCGAGAAAAGGATTTTCTTGAAATTCTTCAAGAATAAGACTGGCGCGTAATTTTTCTGAAAGTTTCATTGCCAGACTTGTTTTGCCAGCGCCAATAACACCTTCGATTGCGATATATCTAAGTTCTTTCACGGTATTAATTAAATTAGTGAGCAATCTAATTTACCAATTATATTTTTTTCAATATTTGATAAATCTAATTCTCGAATTTTTTTCTTTTGTCCGGGTGGAATAAAATCCGGAGCTATTTCAATCAACGGAATCAATGCAAAATCTCTTTTATAAACTTCGGGATGAGGAATAATCAAATCATCTGTTTCATAAATTAAAGTATTAAGGAAGAGAATATCAATATCTATTTCTCTTGGTCCCCATTTTTCTGATGATTCTTTTCTTCCAAGTTCTTTTTCGATATTCTTTAAAAAATTATACAAACCAATAACTCCGAGTCCAGTATCAATTTCAATTACTGCATTATAAAAATTTTCCTGATTTGGATTTCCATAGGGTTTTGATTCATAAATTGAGGATGCAGCAAGAACTTTGCAGCTTTCATAACCATGAATTTTTTTTACAGCTGCACGAAGATAATATAAACGGTCTCCTTTATTAGAACCTAAACCAAGGAAAATATTATTCACCATTTTCTTTTATTACCTCCGCTTCTACATAATCAAGCACTCCGCCAACAGGTACATTATGTTTGCGGACTCTAACAGCAATTTTTTGAATTGCAGGATATTTTTTTAGAAGTTCATTTGCAATTGTAGTTGCAAGAGTTTCAATTAAATATAATTTTTTATGGTGAACTATTTCTTTAATAAATTTATAAACTTCATCGTAATTAATAGTAAGTTTCAGGTCATCTTTTTCTGCTGCTTTTGAAAAATCTGTGTAAATATCTACATCGGCTTCAAATCTGCCGCCAATATTTTGTTCTTCTTTTAATGCTCCATGATATGCATAAAAGCTTGCATTTTTTATTTTGATAATATTTATCATACTCATTAAATTTTTTTTACTTCAAAATATTTTATCAACCCTCTAAAATTAGCAAATAAAATTCCTATAAGCACTAATGAGCTACCAAAAATTGTATGACTCGATAAGGACTCATCTAATATTAACCATCCAAGTATTACTGCAACAATTGGTGTTATGAAAGAAGAAAGTGACAATATAACAATATTCATTCTTTTAAGTAGCCAGTAATAAGTTGTAAAAGTAATTACTGTTCCAAAAAATGAAAGAAAAAGTATTGAGCCAATTGCCTTATAATCAAATTTCCAGACAGAAGAATTTTCAAAAACAAATGCTGTAATAATCATTATGAATCCAGAAAATAATAAAGGCAAAAAATTCATTGAAAGTGGATTTAAGTGTTTTCCATATTTTTTAATAATAACAGCAATTAATGCCTGCATAAATGCGCTGAGCAATACAGCTAATGTTCCCCAGAAATAATCCGATAAATGGAATTTAAGATTTTCAGAAAATATGACAACTATCCCAGCAAAACCTAAAAATACACCAACAAGTTGATTAAATGTTACTTTATAATTCTTAAAAGCAAGCAGAGAAAAAATTATTACACCAAAAGGAAGCATTGCAAACAAAATTGAAGCTAAACCCGATGGAATAAATTGTTCTGCCCAATAAACTAACCCAAATGGAATTGTAAAGGAAAACAGTGAAAGAATAAAATATAATTTTAATGATAATGAATCTTTCTGGAGCTCAATTTTATTGAATTTCATAATAATATAAATGAAAATAGAAGCCAAAACAAATCTTATTCCTGCTGAAAAAATTGGTGTTAAAGAATCCAATCCAATTCGAATTGCAAGCCATGTTGAACCCCATATCAAACAGATTAAAATATAACCAGATATTATTTTAAAATTTTCTGAAGCCATCAAATTTCTCTCATGGCAATTAATCCTAATGCTCTGCCAGAAAATTTGCCATCACGTCTGTAAGAATGAAGCAAATCTTTTTCTTCATAAGAACATAGTTCTGAAATTTCAATTTGTTCATCAGGCATTCCGTTTTCAATAAGAATATCATGATTTACTTTTTTTAAGTCGAGAAAAATTTTATCATCAATATTCTTTAAATACTTTGAATCGAATAACGAAGAAACATCATCTTTAACTTCATAATTCTTTTGCGATATTGATGGTGCAATGTAGGCAAATAAATTTTCAGGTTCAGAATGAAAACATTCAAACATCATACGAAGAGTTTTCTGAAGAATTTTTTTATGAGTTCCCTTCCACCCTGAATGAACAGCAGCTACAATTTTATTTTTTGAATCAAATATAAAAATAGCAGGACAGTCGGCAGAAGAAATAGCCAGGGCAATTCCTGGAATTTGAGTTATTAGTGCATCGCTTATACCTGCATAACCCGGCTTATCAATAATTTTTACAATATCACTGTGTATTTGTTTTTGATAAGCAATATTCGAAGAATTTAAACCAAGTTTTTCAAAAAATTCCTTTCTATTTTCTTCAACAATTTCTTTGTTATCGCCAACAGAATAAGACATATTAAAATAATAAGGTTCTTTTCTGTTAAGACCAATTTTAGTAGAAAATCCAAAAATAATTTCTGGAAATTTTTTAAATAAACAGCTCTGAATAATCTTTAACATTTCACAAACAGAATCAGGTAAAATTAATTAAACTATTTTCAAGCATTGTTCAAGATCATAAATAATATCATCAGGATTTTCAAGACCAACTGCAAGTCTAATTCCACCAGCATCAATTCCTCTGTCTGCAAGTTCTTCAGGCGGAACAACAGAATGAGTCATCGAAGCCGGATGTTCAAGCAAAGTACGAGTATGTCCAAGGCTAACTGCAAGAGTCATTGTGTAAGCATATTCAGCTGCATAGTCCATAAATTTTCTTCCATTTTCTTTACTTTCTGCCGGGTTATTCCCTTTTATTACAAAGTAAATTAAGCTGCCCGGGGCAAAATTTCCGTTGAAATCTTTCATCTGTTTTTTTGCAACCTCATAAAATTTAAAAGCCGGCAGACCAGGGTAATTAACAAATTCAATTTTAGGGTGTGAACTTAAGTATTCTGCTATTTTTGTAGCTGAATTAATCTGCTGTCTTAATCGAATTGGCAAAGTGGGCAGACCATAAGTTAATATTGACCATGCACTTTTAGGATTAAGAACACCACCAAAATCTTTTCTGTAAAGCTGTAAAATATCCTGATATTTCTTTTTCCCAATTACAATTCCACCCATATCAGTTCCAAAACCTCCAATACCTTTAGTAAGAGAATGAACCACAAAGTCTGCCCCAAGTTCAAGTGGTCTTTGGCAGAATGGTGTAGCAAATGTGTTATCAATAACTATTTGAATTTTGTTTTCTTCGTTTCTTGTTTTGTTTATTTCATCAACAACTTTTCTAATTTCCTCAATATCAATTATCTGAAGATTTGGGTTGGCAGGAGTTTCAAAATAAACTACTTTGGTTTTTTCAGTTACGTAATTAAACAAATTTTGTGAGTTTGTTAAATCAATTGGTTTCCATTTAATATTATATCTTGGATACCAATTAGTTAATAACGAAAGTGTACACCCATAAAGTGTATTATGAGTGATTATTTCATCACCCGATTTTGTAAGAATACCAAGGACAGCTGAAATAGCGCCCATACCACTTGCAAAACTAACAGCCATTTCTCCTTTTTCAACATAAGCTAAATTTTCTTCGAGCATATCTTTGTTAGGTTCACCAAGTCTGTCGTAAATAAATATTGGAGCTTTTTCACCAAACTCTTGAGTATGTGCAAACCTCATGAATCCTTCTGCACCTCTTTCAACAGAATCCAACCGAAATGTAGTTGAAGATGAAATTGGAGCTGTTACATGATGTGAATAATCCCATTTATCAGTAATATACTTACCATAAATTAAATGGGTATCCATTGAATACTTTGATTCATCGTACTTATTGTTTTTGGCATTTGCAGCCATAATAGCCTCCGATTTTTCTAACGAAAATTAAAGAAAAGAAAGATGGGAAACTATCGAATGTTTATAAATCTTTTTTGTGAATAAAATTATTAAGTTAGATTATTTTCTTTAAGCCAGTTATCATTATAAATTGTAGAAAAATATTTATATCCGCTGTCGTTTATAATTGTAACAATATTAACTTCTCTGTCAATTTCTTTAGCAAGTTTAACTGCTCCCCAGACATTTGCTCCTGATGAACCTCCTGCGATAATTCCTTCCTCGTATGCTAATTTTTTTGTCCATCCAAATGCTTTTTTATCATCTATCTGATACATATCATCAAGAATATCGAGTTGTGCTGTTTTTATTAAAAATTCATCACCCATTCCTTCAATTAAATATTTTGATGGTTTGACAAGTTTTTTGTTTTTAAAGTATTCATAAAAAATTGAACCTACAGGGTCGATGCCAATTACTTTAATTTCAGGATTTTTTTCTTTCAAAAATTTTCCAGCACCTGTAATTGTTCCCCCGGTACCAATTGCTCCAATCAAATAATCAACTCTGCCCTCCATTTGTTCCCATATTTCTGGTCCGGTTGTCATATAGTGAGCTTCATTGTTATCAAGATTATTATGCTGGTCGATGTAGTAAAGCGAAGGGTCATTCTTTGCAAGGTTGTATGCATAATTGTTATAAGATTCAGGATGTTCAGGAGGAAGAGAAGCATCAACTTTAATCACATCGACTCCGAGTATTTCAAGCATTTTAATTTTTTCTTTACTCGTTGTATCTCTAATTACAATTTTTAATTTGTATCCTTTTTGTCTGCAAACAATAGCCAGACCCATTGCTGTATTGCCGGAAGAATTTTCAATTATTGTATCCCCAGGTTTTATCTTTCCTTCTCTTTCTGCTTTTTCAATCATATACTTTGCAATTCTGTCCTTTATGCTTCCTCCAGGATTCATAAACTCAAGTTTAGCATAAATCTTGGCTTTCAAGCCTTTCGATATATTTCCTAATTTAACAATTGGAGTTCTTCCAATAGCTTCAAGAATATTATCATAACAAAAATTTCGCATCATTTCTCCGAATTTAATTTATAATTTTATTCAAGATAAATTCTATATTAAAGAATAACCTCTTAAAAATTCTTCTGCCGTCATTCTTTTTCTGCCTTCCATTTGCAATTCCAATATCTGAATTGTTCCATTATTTGTACCGATAAATATTTCTTTTTTTGTTTGATGAATTTTTGATTGTTCTAAAATTATGTTCTCAACTATTTGTGTTTTATATACTTTATAAATTTTTCCATTATGTTCAAAAAAAGCGCAGGGGTATGGAGATAATCCTCTTACAAGATTATGAATTTCTCTTGAACTTTTTGACCAATCAATTCTGCAAAGTTCTTTCGTAATTTTTGGTGCAGTGGATGATAATGAATCATCTTGTTTTATTAATTGGTAATTTCCTGAATCTATTAATTCAACGGTTTTTAAAACTGTATCTGCCCCCAGATTCATCAATTTATCATGAAGAGTTCCAAAATTATCTTCGTCCTCAATTTTAATTTTCTCCTGAAGAATTATATTACCAGTATCCACACTTTCTTCGAGAAAAAAAGTTGTAACACCTGTTTCTTTTTCTCCATTAATTAAAGCCCATTGAATTGGCGCAGCTCCTCTATACTTTGGCAGCAAAGATGCATGAAGATTAAATGAACCTTTAGATGGTATAATAAAAACTTCTCTTGGAAGAATTCTAAAAGCAACCACTACAAACAAATCTGCTTTAATTTCTTTGAGCTGATTAATAAAATTTTCTTCTTTCAAAGAAAGCGGCGATAAAACATTTAAGCCTTTTGAGAGTGCATATTCTTTAACTGGAGTTGGTAAAATTTTTTTCCCTCTTCCACGCTCTTTATCCGGTGCAGTAACAACTAATTCAACTGAGTGATTACTTTTTAATAATTTTTCTAAAGAAGGGATAGCAAATTCAGGTGATCCCATAAAAACAATTTTCAAATCACTCTCCTTACAAATAAGACTTAATCTTCAACAATAGGATAATCAATTTTAATTTCCTTTCTTTTAATCTTTCTTAACTCATCCTGCAGCTTTTTTTTAATTTCTGCATCTACTCTATCTGGAATTAATTTGCCAATTAAGTGGTCATATTCATGAAGGATTACCCTTGCGAATAAATCGTCCGCTTCAATTTCAACTTCATTTTCGTCAGTATCAATAAACTTAACTTTTATTTGTCTTGGGCGTTCCACTTCAGCTCTTAAGCCAGGAAGACTTAAACAACCTTCTTCTAATATTTCAGTTTCATCAGAATGTAAAATTATTTCAGGGTTAATCATTACAACGGGTTTGAACTTTTCATAACCATCTACACCTTTTAAATCAATTACAAAAAGTGACTCGGTAAATCCGACTTGATTTGCTGCAAGACCAATTCCATTTGCATTTCGCATTGTATCGAACATATCTTTAATTTTTTTTATTAAATCATCGGAAATTGATTTAACTGGTCTGGCTTTTTGTCTTAAAATCTTATTCCCATAAATAGTTATTGGTAATATTGCCATTTTATAATTCTTCCTTTTCTACTGTTTGTATAAAATCTGCAGCAAGGTCTTTAAATAAAACAACCTCACTTGAACAGAATAACATTCTAATTAACAAACGAAAGATAATTAACATTTGTTGAAGAATAAAGGAAATGATTAAAAAGTAATAAGGCGTTCGAGGAATTTCTATTACAATAAGATTATAAACTATTGAACCAAGCGCCCCAAGTAATGCAATAAATAAAAACACAAAAAACACAATTGAAAAATTGTCTCGAATAAATTTTGATGCATAAATAATTTCTTGAATTACTTTGATTTTATCTTTTAATGCAAGTGCAACTTTTGAATAATCTGAAATTAATGTAATTATTCCAATTAAAAATAGTAAGAAAGTATATCTTAAAAAGCGAATCAAAAATTCAGTTTTTACAAGTTCTGTATTTCTGAAGGCAATAGTAATTAAATCACCAATTAAGTCATTCAATAAAAAAGCTATATAATAAAAAATTATAGATACAAGAAGAACTTTAAAGAATCTGAAGAAATATTTTACTCCGCCATAAAAAAAATCAACATAATGATTTTTATTTAACTGATTGAATACAGAAATTAATCCTCCAAGATAAAATGTTTGAATAATTGAATAAATTCCAGCTACAGTAAAAACTGCCCATGGAATCTGGTCAAGAGGAATTTCATATAAATTTCTGAACTGCAGATACCAGAAATAATCAAATCCTGAACCCAGCTTATCACTTATCAATGAATTCTTAAGGTCATTCAAAAGCAAATTATAGATTGGCACACTCAGAACAATTGCAAAAACAGTATTTGTCAACCAGAATAAAATTACAAATTTAAGATTATGATTTACTGCTCTTATCGAGTTAACTAATATTTCATTAATACTTTTAATCATCCAATACTTCCAATCATCATTAATGCATTTTGAACCCAGAAGAACCATCTAAGTGCAATTGAAAGCGAAGCCCAATATCTTGGTTCTAATGTATAAGAATTATTTGCAAAGTTTATATCAAGAAGATTTTTTCTGTATGGGTCAATTTCAGCAGCTATAACTTCATCATCTGTAACAAACTCAAAAATTTTCCATCTTTCGCTGCCCTCCCACCTTTGATACAAAGTATCTTTTTTAGTATAAAGTGCTATATCATTTTTAAAAAAACCATCTCCCAGTCTTTCTGCTAAAACATGATAAACATTCTGTTTAATTTTTTTTATTGATGTAATTCGATAATCATAAATTCTTGAATTGTAAAAGAAATTATCCCAGAACCACGACATATCTTCATTGCAATTATTGTTGACTTCTCTTATAAAATCTTCTGACTTTGGATGTTTATATTTATATTTTTCAAAATAACTCCTAAGAATTTTCATCATTTTATCAAAACCCAAATATCTCTCAAGTGTCAATAACATTAACTCAGGTTTATCATAAGAATTTACGATGTAAGAAATTCTTGAAGGAAGCTTGTAAGATGTATCTGAAATAGAACCAATAGTAAGATTTTTGTAATAATCTTTTGCACTGTTAACACCTTCTGCCAGTGGTATATCTGCAACGGTATAAATTAGAGGTATATCATTTAAAGAAAGAAAATTTATTCCAAATACAGGCAGATAAGTAAGAATCCTGAAATTTTCTAAAATGTTTGGATAATATTTATACATTACTTTTGTAGACATATAAGAAGCAAAACCTTCATCAAGCCATGCTTCATAAACTTCGTTATTTGCAATAATTCCATAAAAGTATTGATGAGCAAATTCATGAGCAGTAAGATATTCGGGTGAACCAGTTGCTTCTGGTGAAAATAAATTTACATGAACTGTGAATAAAGTTGGATATTCCATTCCACCAGAAGCGCTTGAATGAGGAACATCAACAAGTGAAATATTTTGATAAGGATACGATCCAATATATTTTTCAAAATAATTAAGACAATTTTTTACACAATTAATATATCTTCTTGAATATTTCTCATTCTCAGGCTGAATGTAAGCATTAATAAAAATTGGTGAACCATCTTTTCTTTTATAAATATCTTTTTTCAAAATAATTTCATCTGATGCCATCCATGCAAAATCATGAACACCCGCCTGAGTAATTTTATACAAAGCAAATTTTTCTTCAATTAATTTATCTGTGCAAACTCCAGTAGAAGCCACAATGTAATTCTTGGGAACTTTAATATTTACATTATATTCTCCGAAATCAGAATAAAAATTTAGATATGGATGATATTGACTGCAAATCCATTTACCATTTTCAAAAACACCGACTTTAGGAAACCATTGAGAAACAAAATAAAAATTTCTACCTGCTGCTCTCCCAAGTCTTTTAACAGAAATGGGAATTTCCATAGAATACTCGAAATAAATTTTAACAGTATCATTCGGTAGAACATCATTATCAAGAATTACTTTGGCTACTGTGCTGTCAAATGGATTCAAAACTTCAGAATGGGAAAAAATTAATTTTGATGATTTACCATTTACAATAAAACTTTTAACCTTTATTTCTGTTTGATTTTCTTTTTCAAGTTTAAAAGCCGATGCAAATAATGTTTTGTTATTTTTATAAGCATTAGCATAAAAATGAAAATGAATTTCATTTGTGGAAAAGCTGGTTTTATTTATCCAGATAATTTCTTCTTTTGCATTTATTAAATTTTGAGAAGGGATTAATTCTACATCAATATTGTAATTGGCAATGTTCTGAACTTTATTAAATTCTGATTTCAGAATACCTTTGAAATAAACAGAAGTATTCTTAATATCACTTTTCTGGTATGAATCAAAATTATTTTCATAAAAATAAAAGATACCAGAAAACAGAATTAAAAAAATCAGAATAAATAATTTTTTCATACATCAGAAACTTAAGGACATGAAATAATTAATTCAATTTTACAAATAAAAAAAGGCTGCTCAAAATCTAACAGCAAAAATCAGAAATTATTTTGAGCAGCCTTAAGATGAGGAATTATTTTATCTCTATTGTTTTTGGTTTTACACGTTCATGTTTTGGCAAACGAACTTCAAGTATGCCGTTCTCAAGTTTTGCATCGATTTTAGATTCATCAATGCTATCTGAAATTTTGAATCTGCGATAGAAGTTTCCAATTTCAGTTTCTTTGAGAAGATATTTGCGATTTACTGCTTCGTCATAATTGATTCTGCCCATTATAACGAGATGACCGTCATCAAGTTTAATCTTGAGATTTTCTTTTTTAACTCCTGGGATATAAGCATTTAAGAAAAATTCATCATCTGTTTCGTAAATATCAACAAGAGGAGCAATCCAGCATTCATTTTCTAAAGCTTTTTCCCAGCTATTATTTGTTTTTACTTCTTGCATTTCTTTTACTTCATCCATATCGACCTCCTTTTTTAATTTTCAAACTTTTTTAATATTCAGCTAAATTTATCTTCACTTTACTTTTTATCATCATCAACAACTTCGTAGGAAGCATCCTGAACATCTTTATCATCTTTACCAGTTCCATCAGATTTAGTTTGTGAACCAGTATTAGCCTGAGAATAAGCCCCCTGCTGAGCATAAAGTTGTTGAGCAATTTCGTTCCAGACCTTGGTCAAAGCATCGGCAGACTTTTTAATTCTATCAGTGTCGTTAGATTTGAGTGCATCTTCAACTTTCTGGATTTCGCTTTCAAGTCTGCTTCGTTGTTCAGGTGTTAATTTATCTTTTAACTCTTGAATTTGCTTTTTAGTCTGGAATACAAGATTGTCAGCATTATTTCTAATTTCAGCGGCTTCTTTCTTTTTCTTATCCTCAGCAGCATGTTCTTTAGCTTCCTGCTTCATTCTTTCGATTTCTTCTTTTGTCAAGCCGCTTGAAGAAGTAATTCTAATACTTTGTTCTCTATTAGTAGCTTTATCTTTTGCAGAAACATGAAGAATACCATTAGCATCTATGTCAAAGGTAACTTCAATTTGAGGAACACCACGCGGAGCTGGAGGTATTCCATCAAGATGGAATCTTCCAAGTGTTCTATTATCTGCTGCCATTGGTCTTTCACCCTGAAGAACATGAATTTCAACAGAAGACTGGTTATCTGCAGCAGTCGAGAAAATTTCGCTCTTTCGAGTTGGTATTGTAGTATTAGCTGGAATCAGAACCGTCATAACACCACCTAAAGTCTCAATACCTAAGGACAAAGGAGTAACATCAAGCAATAAAACATCCTTTACATCACCAGCCAAAACTCCACCTTGAATTGCAGCACCGACTGCAACAACTTCGTCTGGATTAACTCCTTTGTGTGGTTCTTTTCCAAATATTTTTCTTACAACTTCTTGAACTTTGGGAACACGAGTAGAACCACCTACAAGAATAACCTCATCAATCTGAGAAGGAGTTACTCCTGCATCTTTCATAGCTTTTTCACAAGGTGGAATTGTTCTTTGAATTAAATCATCAATTAATTGTTCAAACTTTGCTCGTGTAATTGTAATATTTAAGTGTTTTGGACCATCTTGAGTTGCAGTAATAAATGGCAAATTAACATCTGTCTGCATCGAAGAAGAAAGTTCAATCTTAGCTTTTTCTGCAGCTTCTTTTAATCTTTGAAGAGCCATTGGGTCTTTTCTTAAATCAATACCTTCCTGTTTCTGGAATTCATCAGCAAGATAATCAATTAATCTCTGGTCGAAATCATCACCACCTAAGTGTGTATCTCCATTTGTAGATTTAACTTCAAAAACACCTTCTCCAATCTGAAGAATAGAAATATCAAAAGTTCCACCGCCTAAATCATAAACTGCAACAATCTGGTCTTTGTGTTTTTTATCAAGACCATAAGCAAGAGCAGCAGCAGTAGGTTCATTAATAATTCTTCTTACATTTAAACCAGCAATTTCACCAGCATCTTTTGTAGCCTGACGTTGAGCATCATTAAAATAAGCTGGAACAGTAATAACAGCTTCTGTAACTTCGTGTCCAAGATAATCTTCTGCAGTCTTTTTCATTTTTTGTAATATCATTGCAGAAATTTCTGGCGGTGAATATAATCTATCTCCAATCATAACTCTTGCAGAACCATTTTCAGCAGCAACAACTTCGTAAGGAACTTCCTTAGTTTCTTCATCTACTTCATCAAGTCTTCTGCCCATAAATCTTTTAATCGAGAAGACCGTATTCTTTGGATTGGTTATTGCCTGACGTTTTGCAGGCTGACCTACAAGTATTTCTCCTGTTTTTGTAAAAGCAACAACTGATGGAGTAGTTCTTCCACCTTCAGAATTCGGAATAACTACTGGCTCATTACCTTCCATTACAGCTACGCAGGAGTTTGTAGTTCCTAAGTCAATTCCAATTATTTTTCCCATTTTTATACCCTTTAATTTGTTAATAAATGTTAATAATAAAAAAAGGATAGAGTTGAAGTAGTGGATTACTTCAACTCTATTACTTTTTCGTTTTTTGGTTTAGGATGTAATTTCTTCATATTAATTCTGAGCATGCCATCTTCAAACTTAGCTTCAACATTGTCGGAATCAACTTCAGTTGGTAATGTGAAGCTACGTTTGAAGCTTCCGAATACTCTTTCAGCTCTGTAATAATTTTTACCTTTCTTTTCTTCTTCTTTTTTCTTTTCACCTTCAATTGTCAAAATATTATCTTGCAATGTAATTTTTAAATCTTCTTTTTTTACGCCTGGAATTTCGGCAACAACATTGATATTATTGTCATCTTCCGAGATATCAATTCTCGGATTGAAATTATCTGTAAAGGAGAAACCAAAATTTGCAAAGTCTTCGAAATATCTTTGAATTCTGTCATGTAAGGTTTCAAGTTCTTTCAAAGGTTCAAATCTTACGAGTGTCATGGCTATCACCTCCTTCTTTATTTTTGCCATTATTAAAAACAAGAGGTGTGCCAGACAATAAATATTCTTATAATTTTTTATTTTACAATAAGTTATAAGAATTTTACAATTACAGTATGAATTTGAAAGTTTGTCATACGATTCTGAATTTTTCTGCTAAAAATTAATTTTTGACAGAAATGTATGTCAGTTTTAATAAATAAGCAGTAGGAGGTAAAATTGTTTAATATCGAAGAATTTGATATCAAGCTCGATACTGAATTCATAGGCCGCAATTTTATTTATTGCGATGAAGTTGATTCAACTAATACCGTTTTATTAACAAATAAAGATTTTAATCAAGATGGAACTGTTTTACTTGCTGAATATCAGAGCAAAGGCAGAGGACGAAAAAATCGGGCATGGGTAAGTAATGCCGGACAAAATTTAACATTCTCAATTTTATTGAAGGGAGATTTCAAAGAAAAGAAAGTTAATTTAATTAATCTTGGCAGCAGCCTATCAGTTGCTCAATCTTTAGAAAATTTATATCAGTTCGATGTTGAACTTAAATGGCCTAATGATGTTTTAGTTAACAAGAAAAAAATAGCAGGAATATTACTTGAATCTACTTCCAAAAGAAATAAGATTAACAAATTAGTTATTGGAATTGGAATTAATGTGAATCAGCCAAATTTCCCGGGTAAATATGATATTCAACCAACATCAGTAAGAAAAGAATTTAAGTCAATTGTGAGCAGAGAAAAATTATTAAGTGAGGTTCTCAACAATTTTGAAAGTATTTTACAGCTTGTAAAAGATGACCCGGATAAAATATTAAATGACTGGCGCAGTCGATGCAAGATGATTGTTGAAAAAGTTAAAGTTGTTTTTGAAAATGAAATTAAAGTTGGAATATTTGATGATATCGACGAAAACGGATTTTTAATTTTAAAAATTGGCAATACAACTGAAAAAATTCATTATGGAGATGTTAGTTTAAGATAGAAAGTAAATTATGAAAGTTTATTTTGATAATGCTGCTACAACCCCTCTTCATCCTCAAGTATTTGAAAAGATGAAACCTTACCTTACTGAATACTTTGGGAATCCTTCTTCTATTCATTCTTTTGGAAGAAAAACAAGAGTTGCAATTGAAGAAGCACGAGAAATAATTGCAGAATTCATCAATGCCAAACCAGGTGAAATTTATTTTACAAGCGGAGGGACTGAGGCAAATAATTTCATAATAAATGGCATTTCTAAAACTGAATTTTCAGAATCAAATAGAAATAAAATTATAACATCAAAAGGAGAACATCACAGTGTTTTAGATACTTGCTATGAATTAGCAAATTACGGCTTTGAACTTCAATTAATTGATATTGATAAAAACTCAAAAATAATTTTGAGTGATTTTGAAAATAAAATTCATGAAAGTTGTGCTTTGATATCAATAATTCATATAAATAATGAAACAGGCAGTATTAATCCAGTAAAACAATTAAATTCAATTGCGAAAAGAAAAAAAATTTATTTTCATTCAGATGCTGTTCAAAGTTTTGGGAAAATTAAAATTGATGTTAATGATTTAGGAATCGATGCACTTAGTGCTTCTGCTCATAAAATAAATGGTCCAAAAGGGACAGGTTTTGCATTTGTAAGAAGTGGAACACCAATTTCACCCTTAATTTTTGGCGGTTCACAGGAAAGAAATCGAAGAGGCGGAACTGAAAACGTAGCAGGTATTGTAGGACTTGCAGAAGCAGTTAAAATCGCAAAAGAAGAAATGACAAAAAATTATGAATATGTAAAAAAACTTCGCGATGAATTTATTAAAGGCATTAAAATATTAGATAGTGAATTCATTAAGATCAATGGGGGCGAAGATGCATTCCCTTATATTTTGAGTATAACTTTTCTTTCTGAAAAATATAGAAACGATGCTGAAGCGATGTTAATGTTTCTTGATATTAATGGGATTGCGGCTTCGAATGGTGCTGCCTGTACTTCTGGAACTTTAAAACCTTCTCATGTAATTATCAATTCAGGATATAAATTAGAAGATGCAGAAGGAACTATACGATTTTCATTTGGCTCTCATAATACATTGAACGAAGTTGAATATTCATTAGAAGTTCTAAAGAAAATGATTGATAAATTTCGCAAATAATTAAAAGTACAAATAACCCATAAATTATTCTCTTCACAAAATAAATCTTAAAGAACAAACGATATACAACTTATGTTTATCAAGCAGCAATAATTAATCAAGTTAAAAAATCAATCATCAATGATAATTTTTCTTTCAATTGTTTTCGTGGAACAATAAAATCAATAAAGCCATTTTCAAGTAAAAATTCAGATTTCTGAAATCCTTCCGGTAAATCTTTACCAATAGTTTGTTTGATAACTCTTGGACCAGCAAACCCAATCAAAGCTTTTGGTTCAGCAATAATAATATCTCCAAGCATAGCAAAACTTGCAGTAACTCCGCCTGTTGTGGGGTCTGTTAATACAGAAATGTAAGGGACTTTAGCATCAGCAAGACGAGCAAGACGCGAACTTGTTTTTGCCATTTGCATTAATGAATATGCCCCTTCCATCATTCTTGCCCCGCCGCTTTGACTGATAATAATCAAAGGGATTTTTTCTTCATATGCTACATCAATTATACGAGCAATTTTTTCTCCTACTACTGAACCCATGCTTCCGCCAATAAAATTAAAATCCATGCATGCAATTGCAACTTTTTTCCCGTCAATTTTCCCTACTCCTGTTCTTACTGCATCATACAATCCAGTCTTCTTTATAGTGGTTTCCACTCTATCAGTATATTTTTTCGTATCTTCAAACTGCAGCGGATCGGCAGAACGCATTTTTTTATCATGTTCTTTGAAAGAACCTTTATCGAGTATTAAAGAAATATATTGTTCACTGCCAATTCTAAAATGATATCCGCATTTTGGACATGTCCATATGTTTACTTCAAGTTGTTTATTATGAATTATTTCCCCGCAATCTTCGCATTTAGACCATTGACCATCAGGCAATTCAGTTTTTTTGCTGTCTGGAGAAATATTTTCTTTTTTTCTTTTAAACCATGCCATTATTTTCTCTTCTTTATTATTGCAGATAAAGTTATTACATGTACAGGCTGTTCAGGGTCGTTAGAATAAATTGCTACAGTTCGCACAAACTGACCAATTCTGTTTGAAGTGTCTAAATTTATTCCAATAGTTCCTGTTTCACCAGGTTGAAGTTTTTTGCTGCTTAGCATTACAGCTGTGCATCCGCATGTTGTTTTAATATCATTAATTTCAAGTACGCCTTTCCCTTCATTCTTAAATTCAATTTTAGCTTCTACAACTTTACCTTCATCAACTTCGCCAAAATTAAATTGATTACTGCTCAAAACTAATTTTGGATTTTTTCCGTCTTTAGAACGAATAAGTTTTTCAACAACTACTGCATCAAATGTTAATCTGTATTGAGGTGTTTTTGGGTCATTTGAAAAAACATAAACATATTTTTTTTGTGGACCAATTCTTCCGCGTGAGTCAAATTCAATCTTAATTTTTGTTTTTTCCCCCGGTTTTAAAATTTTCTTTGGCGGCTGGATTGCTGTACATCCGCACGATGCTTTAACATCATTAATTATCAAATCTGCATTACCCTGATTAATAATTTCAAATTCATGTTCAACTGTTTGTCCTTCAACTACTTCGTTAAAGCTGAAATTTGGTTCAGGTGAAAATATTTTTGGTTCTTTGTTCTGTCCATAAATTAATGATGCAAAAATTGCTATAAAAAAAATTATTCTTTTCATTTTTTTACCTTTGCAATAAATTGTTTTAAATAAAATGGTTCTAAATAATCATAATCATAAGTTAATAATTCTTTCCCATACAAGTAAGACCATAAGGCTATATAACTTGCATGCGGTCCAGAAATAATTTTTATCTCAGGCAAAATATCTTTATCTGCAAATATAATATCAAATTCCATTATTTTTTTATTTAATTCATTTTTATGAATTAAAGATACATCCTCAATTTTTTTATATCCATTTTTTTCTGTTTCATAAGCTGCAAAATAAAAATCATCAATACTTGCTGATTTTAAAATTGCAAACTTTTTATCTTCTTCCATTTTTTCTGAAATTTCAAATGCCATTACTTCAAAGGTTGGGACAGGTACAATAGGTAAATTACTCCCCAGAGCCAGACCTTTTGCAGCAGATAAACCAATTCTTAATCCAGTAAAAGAACCCGGTCCAATCGATACAGCAATCTGCTTAAAATCATTCAATTGAGCATTTGAATTTTTCACAACATAATCTATCATGTCAAAAATTTTTTCTGAGTGAACATGTTTCTCTCTAATATTAGATTCAATTAAATAATTTTCGCTAAGCATTACAGCTACACTGCACAATTCGCCTGATGTTTCTATTGCAAGTATTGGAAATTTATCTGTCATATTTTTTTGATTGTAATTAATCGTGAATTTTCATCAATGAATTTAAAATTAATTTCATAATAATGTTCTGGCAAAATTTCTTTCCACAAGTTAGCCCATTCAATAAATATTACAGCATTATCTTTGAGATAATCTTCAAAACCCAAATCGTAGAGTTCTGTAATTTTTTTAATTCTATAAAAATCAAAGTGGTAAATTTTTTTTTGACCGATGTACTCATTTACAATTGCAAAACTTGGACTCGACACATTTTTAATTCCAAGATTTTCACAAAATGATTTAACAAAAAATGTCTTGCCTGAACCAAGTTCTCCGTTTAGTGCAATCACATCACCTTCTTTAAAAATTTCTGTTAAAGACTTAGATAAATTTGCAGTTTCAGTTTCTGACGATACTAATATTTCATCAGGAATGTTAATCAAGATTTACTCTCCAATGTAACTATTGGCAAAATCATTTCTTCCATGGAAATTCCACCATGTTGAAAACTATCTTTATAATAACTCAAATATTTATGATAATCCGTAGGATAAACAAAATAATAATCTTCTTTAGCAATAATATAACTTATTGCCACACCGCGTTTTGGAAGTTTATATTCCTGAGGATTTTTAATATAAAGTGCATGCTTGTCGTCAACTTTAAGATTTCTGCCAAATTTAAATCTAAGATTGGTTGAAGCTTCGCGGTCGCCCAAAACTTTTGCACCTCTCAATGTTCTTATACTGCCATGATCTGTTGTAACAAAAATTTTTGCTTTAGGAATTCTTGAAATTAATCTAAAAGAATTAAGAAGATATGAATGCTGAAACCAGCTGTTCGTTAAAGAGCGGTAAGCAGATTCATCAGGTGCTATTTCTTTTAGAATTTGTGAATCTGACCTGCCATGAGCAATCATATCAAGAAAATTTACAACGACAGCCATAAAATGGTTATTCTGAAAAGACAAAACATTTTGTTCAAATGAACGCCCTACTTCTGGATCAATAATTTTTATATACTTCAAATCGTTCCTAAGTTTTATTTTTTTTCTATCCAACAACAACTGTAATAATTCTTTTTCATATTTATTCATACTATTTTCATCATCATCAGGAACGGAACTCCACAAATCCGGATAATATTTTTCAATTTCTGAAGGAAATAAACCTGCAAATAGTGCATTTCGAGCATAAGGAGTAGCAGTAGGCAGAATTGAAATGTAGTAATTTTTTTTAATATTAAATAAATCTTTAAGATGTTTTTCCATAACAAGCCATTGGTCTAATCTCAAACAATCAATTACAAATAAAAAAATTGGTCCTTGTGCATTTGCAACATGAGGCAGAACATATTTATTAAGAACAGAAACTGTCAAAGTAGGATTTTCTTCACTATCAAGATTATCAACCCAGTTTTTATATTCATTTTCAACATATTTTGAAAATTCCTGATTGCATTCTCGTTTCTGGTCAATTAATGTTTGACGAAAATCTACTTCGGGATGAATATCAAATTCCATATCCCAGTAAACAAGTTTTTGATAAATTTCAATCCAGTCAGAAAAATCGGGATTCATAATTAATCTTCTTGAAATCTCATTGAAATCACTCAAGTAATCTTTTGCAACATATTCACTCGAAATTTTTTTGCTTTCTAAAATTTTTTTACAAACCATTAAAACCTGAGAAGGTACAATTGGTTTTATAAGATAATCACTTATTTTGCTTCCAATTGCATCGTGCATTAAAGATTCTTCTTCACTTTTTGTAATCATCACAACAGGAATATCAGGATTAATTTCCTTGATTTGAGATAAAGTTTCCAGTCCACCCAGACCGGGCATCATTTCATCAAGAAAGATTAAATCATACTGATTGTTTTTAACCTGATCAATTGCATCTTCGCCGTTGGTTACGGTATCAACTTCATATCCTTTTTCGTTCAAAAAAATAACATGAGAACGAAGAAGTTCAATTTCGTCGTCTACCCAGAGAATTTTATTTTTTTTCATAGTTCTCAAATTATTGTTAATTAATTTTACTGAATAGCAATATGAACATCAACACCAGCTTCGTTCGTTGTAGTAGGTGGAATTCTTGATGCTCCCTGCGGTTGAATTGTTGTTCTTCTGTAGAAAATTGACATTGTTACTCGTGAACTCATTACATATCTAATTTTTGGTTCAATAGTAATATTTGTTTTGCCGTCTTGAGGCGTACCGCCTTCTTTAAAATTTTCCATATCATAAATAACGCTTGATGATTTACCATTTGTATAAGAAACCGAAATTTCAATATCGTTCTTCAATGAAATTCCAAACATTGGCAATTCAAAGCCGCTTTTTGAATAACTTGCCGAAATATTAATATCTCGAGATAAGCTTTCAGTAATATTTCTTGTTGAAGCACTTAAGCTGTAAGAAGTTCTTGCAGTATAACGAATCGAACTCTGGAATGAACCACCAAATAAATTATCAAATTGAAAAGTTAATCCAAGCAATGGAGAAAATGCATATTCAATTCTCTGACTCTGAATTTCCTGCACTCCATCAGGATTAATTTTCCATCCTTCGCTGTAAGTTGAAGTGTAAGTGTGACTTAAAGAAACTCTTTTTGCAAATGAGAATATTTCATATTTCTCAAGACCAGACCACGAAAAATTCCAGTTGGGTCTTGGAATGTATTTAGCAAATTTAGAAAGAATAGGAATTTTTGAAAGGAACGAAGTAGTTTCAAATCCTTTCACAAAAGCATCTGAAAGACTTTGATTAGGATTGGAAGAACGTTTATCATAAAGCTCACTTACTTTTTTGATACCGTTACCAAAGAAAGAAAAAATTAGCGTAGGTGGAAATGTTAAGAATGAACGGTCTAAAGTTCCAGTAGAATTCAATGTAGTAGAATAAATATTTCCGAGTGAATCTGTTCTGAATGTTATCGATTTATTAACTCCCCATCCAACTTTCCATGAAATATCAATCTGTGCTCCTTCCCAAAGCGGTCGAGCCGTTTTTAAATCAATGTCATTTTTATGAGAATAATTATCAGTGATATTTCCATTTGCTGCACGTGGACCAATATCATTCGATAAACCAAGCATAAATAATCTTGATGGACCTTTTAGTGGCGATTGTTTAAAACCCCAGAAATTATTGAACCCAGTGCCTTCACCAAGTAATCCTCCACCAGTATAACTGCTTGATTGGGAAAAATTTACTGAAATCTGGTCATAATCAAAAAGGAGCCATTTGATTCCTAACTTTAAATATTGCAAGGCAATTTGAATATTACCCGGACCTTTTACCGTATCTTCTTCAGATTCATTAAATTCAGTTGACGGTTTTTTTGACTGTAAAGTTGTATCCTTAACATTTGTGCTGTCATTAATTTTTGTTTGTTGAGTTTGAATTTTTTCATCAACATTTACAGAACGCTGACTTCTTCTTCCTCCTCTTCCGCCCTCAGTACGCTGCTGAGGTTGTGCTGGTATTTGAGTTTTAGGTGCTTCTTGAAATAAAGGTGCAAAAATTGATTTGATTCGAAAAGTTATGCCACTCGAAATTCTATTTGAATAACCTGCACTTCTTCCAAGTTCTGCCTGCTGAAAATTATTTTGCCATGTGTATGCAACTCCATAAGAAAAATTAACATTTATATATCTATTCAAATCCCATATTGATGGAAGTTTTGGATTAAGCCGAAAATCTAAATTTTGTTTGTAATTAAAATCTTTTCCAAAAAGATTTTTGCTAAATATATCATGCCAGATTTCGCTTTCGGGTCTTTCAATATCATCAACAACCCACAAATGAGTAAGAGTTGATTGAACATCAAAATTATAAGCAAGAGAAAGATTTAATAAACCGCCTTCAGTAATATTCCAGTTAAATCCCGCACTTCTTGATGCAGTAAAATCTCTTTGAATATTTGGTTTAGTTGCGAGTGTTCTATTTTGTGTAAAGTTTCTTCTCCTTGTTGCACTCATAGAAGCATTGAATGATTGTGGCAGGAAATAAATTCTGACATCTTTATAATCATTAAAGATACTCACAAAATCTCCGATAAGAGGTATATCAGCAGGTTTGAAAAATAAATCTCTGCCTAAATTTACTGAATAACTTGCGCTTGCATTCCATACCCATCCATTGCTTTGCAGAATTATGGGCGAACGGCCTGAAGTTCTATTATAATTAAATCCAAAAGTTAAATTATTTATAATATCTCTTATATACCATTTATCTGTTGGCAGTTTTATACGAATATTAGAAAGTGCCCATGTTTCAGAAAGATTGACAGTTTGAGATTCTCTTTTAATACTTTGGACTGAATCTTCAACTACAGCAGGGTCAAGATTTTTTTCTGTCAAATATTTTCTTAATTGATTTTGAGCTTCTACAACTTTTATATCTGTGCCGGGCTTAAACAATGGATTTACTGTTTGTTCAGTACGAGAGTACGAAATTCTTAAATTACTTCCAGCAAGATTTAATGGAATTAATTTTAACAAATCCATGTCAACAGACACGCCCCAGTTTAATTTATCTTCTCGTGTTCCGAATCTATCATTCAACCTATGGAAATATGGATTAGATTGATTAACATTAAAACTAACACGCATCAAATCAGCAAGAGCAAGTGAACCGCTTGCACTATAAGCCCATCCGGGTGTATCATCAGCTTCAAGAACACGCAGTTCGTTTATCCAAACAGTTCCAGATATTTTTTCTCCCGGTGTTCCTTTATTTGATGGATTGATAATTCCAATTGTAAAAAATGTAATTCTTGTTAAAGTTGGATTTCCTCTTATTCCGTAAGTATGCCCTTCTTTTCC
Source organism: uncultured Melioribacter sp. (assembly GCA_964572725.1). GTDB lineage: Bacteria > Bacteroidota > Ignavibacteria > Ignavibacteriales > Melioribacteraceae > Rosettibacter. The sequence continues at coordinate 30,059 of CAZNFW010000014.1, read as the reverse complement.
TTCGACTGGAACTGTATACAATTCTTTAAATTGTGATGAATCTCTTCTTTGCTTAATTGCAGTTAATTCAGAGAAAACAATTTTAACTTCATTCCAATTTTTATCAGATATTTTTTCACTTGGCCTTAACGGTTGACGATACTCATAAAAGTTAGATGTATCTGAACCAAATCTTATATAAACTTCTGCTGAGTAATCATTAATATCTTTGTAATATGATACATTTCCGGGAAAAACATTTTCATCTGTATGAATAAATAATTTCATTTGTTTATAATTAAAAACATCAAGTGGTTTATAAAGATAACGAACAACTTCTCTTTTATCTCCATCTTCCAACCCTTTAATAATAAGTTCAAGAGATTGTTCATTCTTATAAATTTGATAATCTGGTTGACTTCTGTCTCTTTCTCTATGGACGCCTGGAGGTGAGTGATATTCAGGATTATCTTCAACATTTACAACTGATACAGTAAGCACAGTATCATCTACAGTAACTTTTCTAAGTTTAGTGCTGTTAGGAGGATCAAGAACTTTTTGCCATTGGTTTCCTACAAGATTCATTTCAGCAAATCTTAAATGAACAGGTTGATTTGAACCTGAAATCCAGAATCTGATAAATTCAACAACAGATAAACTTGGATCACCCACTTTTTCTTTGAAATCCTTTAATGGAATTCTAAACAAATACCATCCCGAATTACTTCCCCCTCCTTGAACGAATGGATTAATTTGTTTATTCGTATCTATTGGAACTACATAACGAAAATAGCTATTAACTTTATCGAGAGTAAAATTATGATTCAGGTCTTCAGTATCAGGCAGCCTTCCTAAATCTATTGAAACAGCATTCCCTTCTGTTCCATTAATTTTTGAATAATCTGCATTTGCAGATAATTGAAAGGCATAATTATCATGACTTGGATCCGGGTTGTTTACAGGATCATAATTGGGTTCTTCAACATCAGTCAATCCATCCATTCCTGTATCTTCACCCTGGTCAACAAGGTCATTAAAATTTTTGTCTTCAGTATCAAGTTTGCCATTTGGAATCACATCTTCACTAATTTGACCTAAATCAATATTCAATTTCAAATCAGGCGGAGCATTTTCTATTTTCATCCAAAATTCAATGAACTGAATATTTTCTTCAACAAGATTATTTGCAGTAGAAGAAAGTACTTTCATTATTCCTGCCCAGTTTTTGCGTGTATCGCTCAAATTTGGATACCAATTATAATAACCCGGTTTATCAGGTAAATAAACAAGGTCTAAAGCTGTAATCAGACTTTGATCAGGCGGAGCTTGTTTTCTATCTCCATAAAGGTCTCTAATTGTAACATCAGATGGCAATCTATTAAACCAGTATGCTTTTGCTTTGTAATTGATTTTTTGCAGCTCGCTCATACCTTCAAGGAAAGGAATGTCATCAGGAACACTTATATCTTTCCAAGAGCCATACTGCATACCAAGTGGAATAGTTCTTTTTGCTCCTTCAAAATCATCAATGTAAGCAATACTTTTTCCTTCATCGCTTTCGATTGTACTTTTCTTGGTATTTGGATCTGGACTCATATAAGCATATTCAGCATTAATATTAAAAGTAGAAGCTGCGCTTGTTGAAATTACCTTATCAAGTGCTTTTGTTATGAAAGGCAAATTCACATTTGATTTAAAATCAATTCCAAACATTGAATTATTTAATGGTTCTTCACCAATTCGAACTTTATCACTAAGAGTCTGCTGATTCAAATTAAAGAATGAAAATCCAAGCGTAGTTTCGCGGTTAAATTCATAAATACCTCTTAATCCCACAAGTGTTTTGGATGCAAGTTGGAATAAATCATTTTGTTCATATGTAATTCTTAAATCTGCACCAGGAACAAGAGCTTCTGGTTTTCGAATAATAACCTGACCAATATTATAATCTACAGTATAATCAACTCCTTCTCGAAGTTGATTTCCATTTAAAATTACTTTAACAGAATTTTCTACAACATTAAATCCAATACTATAAGAAGAAGTAACTGCAGCAGAATATTCACCTGTAATTAAAAATTTATCTTTCGAGCGGTCTTGTTTTGCAAAAGTTACGGTTGTATCATAAACAGCTTGATATCTTAAAGTATCAGGCAAACCGTTTGGTCCAGTTGGAAAATCTCTGCCAAATGGTTCAAGTACAGGAAAAACAATTTCGCCTGTTTGAGGGAAAATTGTTCTTCCGGGGAAGAAATCAAATGCTCCATCTGGCCCGCCTGTTCCACTTTTATCTGTTACATCCAGTCCAAAAGCTTGAATTAATTTTATTCCATTATAATCACTTTGGGGTTCGCCTCCTTCAAATTGATATTTTATATCAAGTGTAAATCCTTCTTCTTTAACATCTCTTCCGCCAATTGGATAAATATTTCTTAGCTGAAGTTTCCATGCTTTTTTGAACTGAGGCTGAAGATTTGGAGGTTTGACAAGTTTCAATACAATTCTTGCACTTGAATCTGCAGCAACATCCTGAATAAATTCACCGTAATAAATATCATCATCCGGCGAAGATGTAGGACCTTCAATTCTATATGCTACAGCTATTGCATCCTGATCCTGTATTTGCGTCTTAAAACTTATAAAACCTGTTTCTTTATGAATAACATAATCAACATCCTGCTGAAGCATAATCCACCTTCTATCAATTTCTTTTATACCGGGAACAGTCTGTTCATTTGTATTTCTCAAATTATCGTAACGCTGATTTTTTGTTCTTCTTGGCAAATCGATGTAAGCATTTCCTTTTCGTTCATTTGGATTTACTAGACCGGTAATAGTTTTCCATACTTCAATATCTTTCACACGAATTGAGTCGTGAACAATTGGAATTGAATTACCATAATAATCATTAAACACATTAAGTTTTGGATCGGCATAAACATCATGAATAAAATAATGGTTAGGAGAATAATCATAAGCATGAATTTGAAACTGCTGAGTTTTTGCTCCACCTGTTACAGAAACTTCCTGAACCTCTCCTTTCTTCTGGGAAGCTAAGGCAGTCAATTTAAATGGACCCATTTGCATTTGAGCTTTGATTCCAAATAATGCTTCGCTGCCTCCAACAAGTGGAGAAGATTGAAGAGAAACATTGCCCGCTTCTATACTTTGAATTATTTCATCTTCATAACCTGTATATTTTATCTTCAATTGATTTTCATATTGAAATGTTCTTTCTGTATTCCAGTCGGCTGATAGATTAAGTTTATCACCAATAGTTCCATTAAGATTGATTTGCACCTGCTGCTTAAAGTCAGGTTCATTTCTTGTGTTGCCAAGTGCAGAAGTTGTAATTCCTTCTGTAGTTTCGTTGCGCCATGCACCATGAATATCAACCGCCCCTGCAATTTTTATATTAATCTTTGGCGGACCAAAAATGCTGAACAAAGATTTACTTGGAAGCGGAATTTCTATATTTGTAATGTCTGATATTAATTGACTTAAATCTTTCTTTGTATCTTTTAATTTATATTGATAACCAAGTTGTTCCCAGTTGTCTCGCGTTATAGATTCCAATCTTAATTTGATATATTCTTCAAGAGGCATTTCAAGAAATATTTTTGCCTCCTGCCCTCCAACTACTTCTTTAATAATTACTTTAGTACCTGTTGAATCAAGCTGCACAATTCGATTTAAAGTAGCTGATGATGGATAAACAAAAAATGGAGATTGTCTTTTCGGTCTAAATGGTACAACATAATAGTCTTCCCTTGAAGCACGAAAATATTTCATCCTTGCAGTTGAATCCGCTGATAAGGAATCAATTCTTCTAATTGAATCTTGTTTAGCCTTAAACCTAATAGAATCAGCTCTTGACATTTTTACCTGTGCAGTATCTTTACCAAGCAAAGGTTTTTCTTTATTATCTGTTGTATCCGGAATAAACAACTGTGAATTTAGATAAGCGAGGTATTGATTAAAAAGTTCTTTTTGTGGTTTTGATGGTTTATCAAACTCAGGATTTGAGGAGTTAACAAAATTAAAGCAAGCATCAAATAAAATTAAATCATTTTTTTGAACTGACTGACTGGTAAACCCAAAAACGGCTATGATGCTCAATAGAAATACCGGAAAGAATAAAACTTTTATCCAGAAACTAAAAATATTTTTATTTGTGGAAGAAATAGCAGAACCTTCTAATTATTTACAATAATGGTAGAAAGTAAGTTATAAATCCTCCTTTAATTATTGGGTTCAAATTTAATAAAAAAATTCAGGAAATTTCAATCACTAAACTTTTCTTAATTTGTTCAAAAATATACTTCATGAATTTTAAATCAACCTAAAATTTCCTGTTACTCTTCGAAACAACTATAGATTTAACTTACTAAGATTCTCTAAGCTTACATTTTAAATTATATCATTCAAATGTGTCTTAATCTGTATGGTATCAACTATTGAATTTTTATCGATTATGACTGCACTTAATTTATTCCCAACACATGCACCAGTATCAATGTAAAGAGCATTTGAATCTTCTACATAAGTTATATCTGGTTGTTTGGTATGTCCAACAATTTGAAGTTTTCCAAGATTTAGTAAAGGGTCACGAGTCCACATAATTCCTCTATCACTCGAAATATCATTTTCAATTAATGAAGCCAATAAATTCAGATTATCTCTAAAATCCGACGGCAAATATTTTTCATAATGAATTGAAATTCCAGCATGAGAAATAAAACAGTCATCAAGATTATAAAAAAGAGGAGCCGATTTAATAAATTCGATATGTTCAAACATTTCTTTTTCATGATTCTCGTACGAAAGCAAGGTTGTTTCATTTCCATTAAAAAACCATGATCGTGCAAAAATACTCGAAGGTTCCTTAAAAAAATGATAGAACATATAATCATGATTGCCGGGTGTCAATATTATATTATTTTCTTTTATAAATTTTACAACTTCATAACTGTAGTTTCCTCTATCAACTAAATCACCAACAGTATAAATTGGAATTTCAGGATAGAGTTCTACAATTTTATTATAGAGTTCAACTAAAGTATAATAACATCCGTGGATATCACCAATTACAGCAACCATAATTTAGATGTGATAAGTTTTTTTAGCGAATTCTGTTAATTCATCTCTAAATGCTGGATGAGCTATGTTAATTAGGGCACGTGCTCTTTCCTGAATACTTTTACCAAATAAATTTGCAATTCCATATTCAGTTACAACGTAATGCACATCGCCGCGAGTTGTTACTACACCTGCACCGGGTTTCAACATTGGGACAATCTTGGAATATTTTAAATCTTTTGTAGCAGAGGGAAGCGCAATAATTGGTTTACCGCCTTCGGAACGTGAAGCACCTCGAATGAAATCTACCTGTCCTCCAATACCGCTAAAAAATTTTGTACCTATACTGTCTGCACAAACCTGACCCGTCAAATCAATTTCGATAGCAGAGTTGATAGCAACCATTTTATTATTTTGCGCAATCAGGAATGGATCATTTACATATTCCTGTGGATGGAATTCAAAAACAGGGTTGTTATCAATATAATCATACAATTTTTTTGTGCCTAAAACAAAACCAGCTACTACTTTACCCGGATGCAAAGTTTTTTTCTCTCCATTTACAACTCCTTCTTCAATTAAATCAATTAATCCATCAGAGAACATTTCTGTATGAACGCCTAAGTCATTTTTATCGTGCATATAACGCAAAACTGCATCTGGTATTGCACCAATTCCCATCTGAAGAGTCGAACCATCTTCAATTAAACTTGCAACATTTTTACCAATTTTATCAAATATAGCAAGCATATCTGGAGTTGAATCAGGGTCAACTTGAGGAAGTTCCTGTAAAGGCTGGTCAACTTCAACTATATAATCAATTTTATTAACATGAATAAAACTATTTCCTAAACCACGAGGCATCTGTTTATTAACTTGCGCTATTACACATTTAGCTTTTTCAGCAGGGGTTTTAATATTGCCTACATCAATTCCAAAACTGCAGAATCCGTGTTCATCTGGAGGTGAAACATGAATTAGCGCAACATCTGCCTGTATAATCCCTCTCTTAAACAACAAAGTAACTTCAGATAAAAATATTGGAATAAATTCTGCTCTTCCTTCATTAATTGCTTGACGTGTATTTGCACCGATAAAAAATGCTTTGTGCTTAAAATGTTTTTCCATTCCTGGTTTGGTGTAAGGTAAATCTCCTACAACAAGTATGTGATAAATTTCAACATCAAAAAGTTCATCTTTTCTTTCTACAAGTGCATTTATTAATTCAAGAGGTGCAGCACAACCCGGCTGTATGATAATTTTATCACCGCTTTTTATAGCTTTAACCGCCTCTTCTGCAGTAGTAACTTTTGAATTATATTTTTTAACCCACGCTGCATTTGTAGGTTTATCAATTTTAATTTTTTCTATTGTCATATTAATTCCAATTTAATTTTAACCAAATTAATTGGTCGGAAAAATATGCAGACGTCTATATTCAAGATTAAAAGCTTCTGCAATACTTTCATTAGTACAATAACCATTATAAGTACAAACACCTTTAGACAAACCAGCATCACTCAGCAAAGCTCTTGATAATCCATTATCAGCAATTTCTCCTATGTATTCAATTGAAGCATTGGTTAAACCATAACTTGCAGTTCTTGAGACTAAAGCCGGCATATTTGGGACACAGTAATGAATTACATCGTGCATTACAAAAATTGGGTCTGAAATTGTTGTTGGTCTGCTTGTTTCTATGCAACCTCCCTGATCAATAGAAACATCAACAATTACTGCTCCTTTTTTCATTGACTTAACCATATCTTCAGTTATGATATGCGGAGTTTTTCCAGCTTTAATTTGAATTGCACCAATTAAAAGGTCGGCAAATTTCACACCTCTTGCAATTGTATATTGATTAGCTGCAACTGTAGTAATACTCTTTGAAATAAAGTCATTAATTCTTTTTAGTTTTCTTAAATCTTTATCGAGAACAATTACATGTGCACCGCGTGAATAAGCACTTCTTGCAGCATTAAATCCCACAACCCCAGCTCCAATAATTACAACTGCGGCAGGAGCTACACCTGCAATTCCTCCCATTAAAATTCCTCTGCCATATTTTGAATCGCTCCCAAGAAATCTTTCTCCAACTGAAACAGCTAATTGTCCTGCTATTTCACTCATTGACTGCAAAACTGGCAATTGTTCATCTTTTTCAATTAGTTCATATGCAATAGCTGTTATTTTTTTTGACAGTAACTTTTCTAATATAATTTTTTTACCTACTGCAAGGTAAAGAAATGAAAAAATTATTTGTTCTTCCAGCATTAAATCAACTTCTTCTTCTGTTAAAGGAGCTACTTTAACAATCATTTCTGAACGATGATACACTTCTTCTGCATTGTATACAATATTAGCTCCAACAGCTCGATATTCATCATCAGTAAAATGACTTTCAAGTCCTGCCCCTGTCTCAATAAAAACTGTATGACCAGCTTTAACGAGTGTATTAACACCAGCAGGTGCTATTGCCACCCTCTTTTCTTCTCTTGTTATTTCTTTAGGTATTCCTATTCTCATTTATTTATGAATTTTAGTTTATAATTCTAACTCACTGTTTACTATTTGTATTTTACTTGAATGAAAAATACTTATTAAAATTAGTTTCTACAAAATTTATTTTGAATTAAACTGGTGTTAATGGTTTGTTGCCTTTTAGTACTTCTATAACATTTTTAGCAGCAAGCAAAGCCATTTCTGTTCGTGTTTCATAAGTGGCACTGCCAATGTGGGGTAATAAAAAAACATTATTTAGTTTCAAAAGTTCTGGATTTACATTCGGTTCGTTTTCATACACATCGAAACCAGCTGAAAATATTTTATTCTTTTTCAATAATTCGATTAAAAATTTTTCATCAATAACTTCACCTCTTGAAGTATTAACTACAATTGCATTTTCTTTTAGTAAAGAAAGATTTTCTTTATTTAAAATATGATAAGTTTTTTCTGTCAGTGGAAGATGAATTGAAATAATATCTGAATTTTTTAATAAATAATTCAAACTAACTTTCTTTGCATCAGTTTTTGTTTCAAGTTCATAATTTCTTGAGCAATTAAAATAAATAATTTTTGTTTTGAAAGCTTTCATCCGAATTGCTACTTCTGTTCCAATTCTTCCAGCTCCAATTATACCAACTGTTTTATTTTTAATATCGTAACCAAGCAATAAATCTGGTTTCCATCCTTTGAATTTTCCTTGTCTCATCATTTTATTTCCTTCATGGAATCTTCGTGAACATGCAAGTATTAATGCCACAGCAATATCAGCAGTTGCATCCGTTAAAACATCTGGTGTGTTGGTCACTACTATATTTTTTGATTTAGCATACTCAACATCAATATTATTATAACCAACTGCATAATTTGCAATTATTTTACATTTTTTGAGATTATCAATCACTTCTTTATCAATTTTATTGCTTAAAAGACAAATTAACGCATCAGCATCAGAAGTGCGTTTTATCAACTCATTTTTTGTAATTGTTCTATCTTTCTCAAAAGTTTCTACAATAAATCCATTTTTTTTAAGAACGGATTCAATATTACCTACAAGTTTTTGAGTTATAAAAATTTTCTTTTTCATATTTTATCCAAAAAGTAGTTTAACTATAAAAAATGCACCAAGTATTCCTGCTAAATCTGCTAGTACACCAGCAGCCACAGCATGTCTTGTCTTTTGAATATTAACTGAACCAAAATAAAGAGCCAGAACATAAAATGTTGTTTCTGTGCTTCCCATAATTGTTGATACAAGAATTCCAATAAAAGAATCGGGTCCATGAACTGAAATAATTTCAGACATTATTCCAAGTGAACCGCTTCCCGATAGAGGTCTCATCAAAGCCATTGGCAACGCTTCTGCAGGGAATCCAATTAAATTTGTTATGGGTGAAAGTATTAATATTAAAAAATCCATTGCACCGCCTGCACGAAAAATTCCAATTGCAATCAGCATTGCAACAAGATAAGGAATAATTCTTACTGCAATATTAAATCCTTCCTTTGCACCTTCAACAAAGACTTCATATATCTTAACTTTTTTAATCAATCCATAGATTACAAAAATTATAATTATCAGTGGGATAGCTAAAGCAGATAAAATTTCTATGAAATTTTTTATCACACTAATATCAATTTCTTTTAGATAATTTTTTATAAGCAAAAAAAGTAATATCAATCCAATTATTATTAAAAATGTTGTGAAGAGTGATTTTATATTTCTTTTAATTAATGAATGAAACTTATTAATTCCAATAGGAAATTTTTCAAATATTTTTGCGGCAATAATTCCCATAATGGTTGCACACAATGCACCAAAAAATGAAGTACCAATAATAATTGTTGGTTCACTGCTTCCTGCAGCAGCACGAACTGCAATAGCAGTTGCAGGAATTAATGTTAACCCGGCAGTATTAATTGCAAGAAATGTACACATTGCATTTGTTGCAGTTCCTTTATTTGGATTTAGATTGTCAAGTTCTTCCATTGCTTTTAAACCAAAGGGAGTTGCAGCATTACCGAGACCAAGCATATTTGCAGAGATATTCATAATCATTGCTGCAACAGCAGGGTGATTTTGTGGAACATCAGGAAATAAAAATTTCGTTATTGGACGAACAGCATTTGCTATGATTTTTATTGTTCCTGATTCTTCAGCAATCTTCATAATACCCAGCCAGAGTGCCATAATTCCAATTAATCCCAGTGCTATTTTAACTGCAGTAGCTGCATATTCAAGTGCTGCATTTGTAACCTGCTTCATCTTTACAAAATACACTTCTTCTAAATACATCTCTGCTGAATAATGTACAGTATCAATTTTATCTTTTAATATTAATTTGCCTGTTATGTCATCATATTTACCAGACGATTTTGCAATTGTATTCCAAATTTCTGGGGAATCTTTTTCCAAAGTGAAATAAATTAAGAAGGTCTTATGATTTTGAGTTTTAGTCAATTTGATTTTATGATTAATATGATTACTAATGCTTGTTTTGTAATAATCATTAAAAACTTTTGAGCTGATATTTATTGCAGAATTAAATGATTTATTTTCTTCAATATTTTTTTCATCAAATTGACAAATTACATTTAGTGGTTTACCATTATTATATTTGTTTGTGGATATGTCAATTATATCTAAGGTAAGTGCAGTGCCAATTCCAAGCGCCAAAATAGCAAACCAGATATAATTGAGCATAATTTTTCTAAGTATAATAATTTTTGAATATCAAATTAAAAATTAATAATAAAAAACACAGATTTTTTTAAATGATAATTATAATGATATAATAATTGATAAGTTTGTAATATCTTTGTAAAAATATTTTTGTCAAATTAATCATAAATACAAAATAAATATGAAAATAGGATTGGTACAATTTTCACCTGTATGGGAAAACAAAGAATCAAGCATCCAAAAAATTGAAGAACTTTTAAATAAATTATTAGAAAAAGTTGATTTGCTAATTTTTCCTGAGATGACTTTAACAGGCTTTACAATGCATGCTGAAAAATTTGCAGAAGAAATTGATGGAACAGGAATGAGATATTTTATGTCATTGTCATCGCGATTAAAAACCAATTTATTTTTTGGAATTATTGAAAAAGACGGGAGCAATTACTATAACTCTTTAATACATCTCGATAAAAACAATTTAATTGCAGCCTGTTACAGAAAAATTCATCCTTTTACACATACTAAAGAAGATAAATTCTATTCAGCAGGTGATGAGTTAGTAATTACAAAGATAGACCAGACAAAATTTGGTTTGAGTATTTGTTATGATTTAAGATTCCCAGAATTATTCAGATTATACGCAAAGAAAGGGGTTGAAGTAATAATCAACATAGCTAATTGGCCTGTAGATAGAATAGAACACTGGAAAATTTTATTAAAAGCAAGAGCAATTGAAAATCAATGTTTTGTTATTGGTGTAAATAGAACTGGCAGCGACCCTTATTTTAATTACAATGGATTCAGTGCAATAATTGACCCGTGGGGAAATATTTTAAAAATTAATGAAAATGAAGAAAAAATTATTATATGTGAAATAGATATAAATGTTGTTAATGATATTAGAAATAAATTAAGATTCTTAAATGACATAAAATTAATTTGATATTTAAAATTATAGGCTACTCTAAGCTTAGATTCATAAATATTTATTCATGTTCAAATTAATTCAATTATTTCTTAGCATTTTAAATCTGCGTTGTATTTATATTAATTTTCATAAGCACTGATCTCACTATCTTTCTTTGTAATACTTAGTAGAGGTAAATACATTATTTTTCATCTGATATACTTTTTGAAACGACAATGAGAATGTCACTAACATTACTTTTTTATAAAAATAATTTAATATAGTCTGAAAATAATTTTAATATATTATTTGCCTCAGAGGTTTCTTTTAGTTTATTAAAAGTTGAAAACATTTTTTGTTTCTCTTCCGAATTTTTATTTCCATTAATTGCTTTTAATAAATATTCTTTCATAATGTTTTTATCAAATTCAGGATGAAATTGTATGCCCCAAACATTATCACCAATCTTATATGCATATACAAAATTGTTCGAATCTTTAGCTAAAATTTTTGCATCATCTGGCAATGAAAAAACCGATTGAGAATGAGAGATATTTACAAAAAATTTTTTTGGCAGTTTTGAAAATAGAAAATCATTTTCAGCTTCTTTAGTTAATTTGATTTGTATTGTTCCAATCTTTTCTCCTTCTCTGTTGTAATCAACATATCCATTCAATGCTTTGGCAATTAACTGATGTCCATAACAAATACCTAAAACAGGAATATTTTTCTCAATTAATTTTGGGATCCACTTTTCAATTTTAACACTCCATTTTTTGTTATCTGTAACCATTGCATGAGAACCAGTTATTATAATTCCAGCACAATTTTTCAAATCTGGTAATAAATTATTCTTAGCAACATTTATAATCGATACATTATTCGGAGTTACATTCAATCCTTTAATTATCCAATCTTCAAAATCGCCATATTTTTTCTTAATACTTCGAAAAGTGGATCCCGTTTTCAGTATGTATATTTTTTTACGTCTCATTATTTACAAAGCAGCTTCTCCAGATTCACCGGTTCTTATTCTAATAGCATCTTTAACATCATAAATAAAAATTTTACCATCACCCACCTGACCAGTTTTTCCAACATCAATTATAATCTGAAGAGCTTTTTCAAGTCTATCGTCTGTACAAATAAGTTCTATTTTAACTTTTGGAACAAAGTTAATATTATATTCAGTACCACGATAAACTTCTTTGTGACCTTTTTGTCTACCATAACCTCTGACCTCGGATACTGTAAGTCCCATAAATCCGGCTTCACTTAAAGCTTCTTGAACCTCGTCTAATTTATGTGGACGAATTATTGCTTCAATTTTTTTCATAATTTTTTTCCCCTTGTTTTTAAAATGTAATACCAATTACATAAAAAATATTTTCGTTCGATGGATTTAATATAATCGAACCATAAATTGGCAAACTAAATTCATCTGTTATTTTAATTGACTTTGATAAACTAAATCCTGCATTTATCACATTGAACTTATCTGTAAGATAATATTTATTTTCATCACCCGGAGTTAATCCGATAAATAAATTTAATCCAACATCACTTATTGATGTATTATAACCAATTTGAAAGTATATCGGATTATTTGCAATGTTATGCACAAACATATTTGCAGAAATACTTACAGGAAAATATTCAGTACCTGTATAATTTGCATTTATTTCTATGCTGTGAGCTCCAGGTCCATTATGCGAATCATGATTAGCGAAATTAAAAAATTTTATACCATTATCAGGATTAATATAATCGGTAAAGCCAATACTTAAGCTGCCAGCTTGTGATAATGAGAATGTATATGAAGCATAAAAATCAATTTCACTTAATGCAGCATCTTTAACCACAGGATAAGCACCCCAGAAACCAACTGTAAAATTTCCTGCATTTAATTTAATATTTGGTTGAATGCTTGGAACATTACCTCCTAAATCAAAACCTCGCCAGATATATCTATTAACGAAATCAACATTAACTGAAGCAGTTTGCGATAATAAATTTGATGAAATAATAAAAAATAATATTAATATTAATTTATATATAATCTTCATATTACCTCCTTTAATTTTTACTTTGCAACTTTTTCAAATTCCGGGTAAGCTTCCATTCCATGTTCGCCAATATCAAGTCCTTCAATTTCTTCGTTTACAGATACACGTAAACCAATAAGTTTCTTTAATATCATCCATATGATATAACTTATAATGAAAGTAAATGCTCCAACTGAAACAACACCAATAAGCTGATTAATAAATAAATTCAATCCACCTCCAAAGAATAAGCCATTTCCAGTAGTCCCTGGCATCAATGAATCTTCTGCAAACAGACCGACAGCAAGAGTACCAAAAATTCCATTAACAAGGTGAACTGCAAGTGCGCCAACCGGGTCATCTATTTTAATTTTATCAAAGAAAATAACTGCATAAACAACAAGAATGCCTGCAACAGCTCCAATTATTAATGAACTCCATACATTTACAAAAGCGCACCCAGCAGTAATTGCTACCAATCCAGCAAGACATCCGTTAATTGTCATACTTAAATCTGGTTTACCAAGAACAATCCATGCAATTACAGTTGAAGATAAAATACCTGCAATTGCGGCGCTATTTGTTGTAATTACAATTCTTGATATTGCATTTATATCAGCTGCCATAGTACTTCCCGGGTTGAATCCGAACCAGCCCAACCATAGAACAAAAACACCAGTAGTTGCAGATGTCATATTATGACCGGGGATAGGATAGATTTTATTATCTCTGTATTTATTTAAACGAGGACCAAGAATCATAGCCCCTGCAAGAGCAGCCCATCCACCTACAGAGTGAACAACAGTAGAACCTGCAAAATCCCAGAATCCAAGTTTTGCAAGCCATCCTCCTCCCCATATCCAGTGACCAGTAATTGGATACATAAATGCTACCAGAAAAAATGAAAATATTATAAAATCGATATATTTAATTCTTTCAGCTACAGCTCCAGATACTATTGTTGCAGCAGTTCCTGCAAATACAAGCTGGAAGAAAAACTTGGCAAGTAAAGGAACACTTGCCCAGCTAATAGCTGAATACACACCCTGATATGCATCTCCTGTTGCAGGACTATTATCTGCTCCACTTAATCCTATCAAACCTCTAAATCCAATAAAATCATTACCATCACCAAACATCAAACCCCATCCTATAATCCAGAATGCGAGCGATGATACCGCAAATACAATAAAATTCTTTGAAAGAATATTAACTGTATTTTTGCTTTGGGTAAAACCAGATTCAACAAGAGCAAACCCAAGATTCATAAAGAAAACCAGACAGGCAGTAATTATGACCCATATTGTATCCATTATAATTTTATAATCCATAAAATATACCTCCTTAATTATTATTTGTATTTTTAATTAATGAACTCAGAGTTAAGAAAGTTTTTAATTAATGTTTTCTTAATAACTAAAATGAATTATTGGATAAACCCTGTTGGGTAGCATCTTTTTAAAAAAATAACAAGCCTTTGTAATAGTATTGAGTTCTTCATTTTACCTCCTTCTTTTTTGAATATATATAGTGATTTTAAAATCACATAATAAATAAGGCTTTTATATTTATATTCCTTATTAAATTAGGTTATTTATAATGCAAATATAAAAAATTAATACTATTTGTCAATATTAACTTAATAATTACTTAAGAAAAATTTTCATTTAAAAATATTAACGATGCTAAAATATCTTACTTAACAGAATGAATTAAGGATAAAACAAAAGGCGAGATTTTATCTTCTTCCTGAGTATAAACCGCGTGATTTGGTAATTTTTATGTCTTGAAGTTCAGGTGCTTTCATTCTAATTTCAAAACGAAAGCCTCTGTAGGTACCAAGAGGATTCCATATAAAATTCATTTCCCAGCAATGAAGGTCTCTATAAATTGTAACTTGTGGAGTTGTGAATTGTTTTAGTTCAAAATCATAATTTCCTCTTACAGTAAACTTCCAATTCTTTGTTAAACTAAAATTTAGATTAATACCAATATTTGAATACTTAGATACAGAAGCTGGATTTGTTTTGCTCAAATTAAAATTATAACTCAAACTCAAGTTCCATGGGATGTCAAACTGTGAAGATTCATTTCTGTTTTTTTGTACTAACTGTTCGTTACTTTTAGTTACCCTTTCTTGTTTGCTACTGCTCAAATTTGTTGACACAGAAAAATTAAAATTAGTCAACCGAAATAATCCTTTCCCCGAAGAGATTAAATATTTATTAACTTTGCTTCCATTTTCATAATCATAAAAAGTATAATTTGATGAACCATAAAAGCTTAACAAATTTCCAATTTGAGTTCTATAAGAAATATTTAAATCTGACAACTTAAATTCTTGACTTGCAAAGTTGTATCCTATACTTGCATTCAAGTTTAACAATTGTATTTTATTTTCATTTTTATTTCGAGCAGTGTCACTAACATCTTTTTTAGTTTTTATTTCAAAAACATTACCTAATGAAAAATTTAGTGATTGCATTCTGCCAGTTTCGGCACCTCTAAAAACTTCGTTGCTGAATTTATCATATTTAATTTTTTCTCCTTTTGAAGTAGTGTAATAATCATAATAGCCCCAGAAATCATCAGAGAAATCAGGTCGATACACATATGAGATTGATGGAATTAATGTATGTCTGAATGCTTCAATACCAAAAATACCTGGTTGAAATATTCCATATAATTTTGTATTCGCAGTAACACTCAAATCAAAAGTTCTGACAAAATTATATTCATTAACATCTGTAGTTACAACTGAATCTTCTTCTATTATTTCACCAGTAATTGAATTTAATTTTTTAACAACTATAGACTCCTTCTTAATTCTTTTGTTATACCATTTTTCTGTGTAATTAATTCTTGGAGCGAGACTGAAATAACCAATTTTTGGTGAAGCATTAATTGATAAATTATGTTGTATACCTCCACGTATAGATAATTTCCCACCAACTTTATTTCTGTTGTTTGAAAACTGTCCTGTGTAAGTATATCCAATTTGTTCATACCATTTTTGTTTACCTAGCAAATAAGAACTTTCATTTTTGAATGGATAAGAAATATTTTTAGTGAAAGTTATGTTTGGTAAATTTTCATAAATATCCCCGCTGATTAAGTTTTGAGTTCGGCTGTAATTAATAATCAAGTTATTACCTGATTCTTCCCATCTTTTTGTAAATGTTGCATTTGAAATTATATTTTGTGAAAGTATATCATTATAATCAATACTATTATTTTTCAGATATGTTGAAGAATAAAATTGAAGATTAACATTTAATTGTGCAGTCGGATTAATCCGCTGATTATGATACCATGAAAAGTTCCAGTCGTTAACATCCTGTTTGAAAGCTGCGGGGTCTTCTGATTCACCAATTTTTATTTTAGAATAACCTGCATTGAATGAGCCATCAAATTCATATCTTTTAGTATATCTTAGGTGAGAACGAAGACCATATCCACCTTTAGAATAATAATCTCCTGTAAATGCTGCATCAAAATAATCGCTTATTGCCCAGAAGAATCCAAAGTTATAAAAATATTGACCTCGTCTTTCATCCCTTCCATAACTCGGGACAATTAAACCGCTTCTTCTTCCTCCTTCACTTGGAAATACAGCAAATGGAATGGGTATTGGAAACGGGACACCGCCAATATACATAAATATCCATCGAGCAAATACTTTATCTTTTTGAATTACTTTCATTTGACTTGCAGTAAAATATGTATGCGGTGTATCCTTTTCGCAGGTTGTAAACATTCCATGCTGTATGAAATAAATATTTTTATCTACTTTTTTAACTTTTTCCCCTTCATATCTCGAACCCTGCATTTCATTTTTAGCGAGTGATATAAATCCTCTCTGAGTTTTGAAATTGTATTTTAATTGACTGCCTTCATATATCTCATTACCTTCTTTCAATACTGGTGTTTGCTTTATTTTAACTTTTGCAGTATCTGATGTATCAGGCAATCCAAATGCTTCAAGTTCATTAGTATTATAATCAATATTAATTTTACCGCTTTTTAATTCTGTATCTTTATACTTCAAATTACCATTTCCATAAATAAACATTTTTTTATTGCTTACATCAAAGATTATAGAATCAGAAGATGCAGCGTAAACAATATCGTCAACATCAAATTTCTTTCTTGATTTTATTGTGTCAATTGCAGTAGTATCAACTGATGATTTTATGGTATCAGTCATTAAAAAAAAATATTCGTGTGCTGATAATGAAACATTAATAAGAAACAATATGAGAATTATTTTCTTCATTTGAATATTTGAAAAATAAAATTGATATAGATTTTTTTACAGCAGCATGATGTTTTCTAATTTATCAAATGACAAAAATTTTAGTTAATTATTTTTGCTCTTTCAATAGATTCTTCAATTTTTTTAATAATCATATCTGCTACTTTCAATGCTTTTAAACCATCGGCTCCTGTAACTGGTGGTTTTGTATCATTCAAAATTGAATTTACAAAAAGCTGTAATTCATACTGCAGTGGATTTATATTAATTTGAGATGGGTTCTCATAAATTACAGTTTTCTTTTTATCACCTATTCCAATTTCACCAAGATTCAAATAACCTCCTTTGGGCAAATTATCAGAGGGCAGGAGGCGAATTATTTCTGTTTGACCTTCTATAAAATCAATTGAGAAATAAGTATCACGCTGAAAGAGCCTCATCTTTCTCATTCTCTTTTGTGAGATTCTGCTTGCAGTAACATTTGCAACAGCAAAATTTTCAAATTCGATTCTTGCATTTGCTATATCAATATTGTTGGAAACAACTGCTATGCCGCTTGCTTTAATATCCTTAATTTCACTTTTAACAAGACTTAAAATTATATCAATATCATGAATCATTAAATCGAGAACTACTGCAACATCTGTCCCTCTCATATTAAACTGTGAAAGTCTGTCTGACTGGATAAACATAGGGTTCAAATCATAACTTTCAAGAGCAACTAATGCCGGATTAAATCTTTCAATATGACCTACCTGCAATTTTAATTATTTTTCTTCTGAAATTTTTACAAGCTCTTCTGCTTCCCAGATATGAACTGTAATTGGCTTTTCAACAAATACATGCTTATTAAATTCAAAAGCTTTCTTAACCAGTTCATAATGTGCACTTGTAGTAGCAACAATTACTACAGCATCAGTGTCTTCAAGAAGTTTTTCTAATTCCTGATATTGTTTTACATTAAATTCATCTGCAACATTTTTTGATTTTTTAAAATCTTTGTCATAAACCCCAATCAACTCACAGTTATTAATTCCTTTAAGCAATTTTACATGTACTTTGCCCAAATGGCCTGTGCCGATAACACAAATTTTTAGCTTGTTCATAATCCACCACTATTTATTTTTATATAACCAATTATTTTATCATATCCTCCTTTTTCAGGAGTTAGATAATAGAGAAATATATGATAATCATTTTCAGTTTCCCAGAAGTTGCCTTCGAGAACATGCCAGTTAATATTTTTTATCTCTTCATCAAAATTATCTGCAGTGACATATTGATAGTCATAAATTCCTCTTTTTAGTTCAATGGTCAAATTAAGCAGACCATTATCATCAAATAATTCATAATCAGGCAATACCTGCCAGTTATTAAAATCTCCTACAAGAAAAACAGATGATGTAATATTTTCTGGTGGACGAATCTTAAACGTAACATTCAAATATTCAGCATAATCGTTTTTATAATTTGTTAGAATTGAACCGCCATTTAAATCCCTGTTTCTTTTCTTAAAAAAATCTGATACCTCAATTCCATCATATTGAGCATTCACATTTTTTTGATTGAACCGATTAATATCTCTCAAATCTGTTTGTCGATATTCATTCCCCGGTTTAATATCTTTTGCAATAAACAAGAATTTATTGCTCCCATTCCATTCATAATAATTCTGCTCAGTTAATTTTGTTCTATCAATTCTAATAGGGTAAGAAATTTTTTTATTCTCAATAATTTCTACAAGTAGAATATTTGATTCAAACAATGTATCAGGCAGTTCAAATGAAGTATATATTGTAATTGTTCTTCCTAGAGCTGCTACTTCTGGGATTACATTTTCCATTCTATTTTTTGTAATTGAAACATTTAGCTTTACTTCTGGGATAACTACAAAAAATTTTCCTTCACCAAATATTTTATCCGGATTATGTGAATCAACAATGTAAAATTTCCATTTTCCTGAAAAAGGGAATGTTACATTTTTGTTTGGGAATAAACCTTTGTAATGATATCTTGCATCAGCAACTCTAAGGGGGAGTTTTTCTAACCAGAGATTATACTCAGTGTTGAAACCAATGTTTGCTAAAAAAATATTTTCGTATGGGTTCCAGTCTTTATCACAAAATTTGAATATTATGTTAAAGGCTGGAGCATAATTCCCTTGAACATCAAATTCAATTGTAATAGTTTTTTTTAAAGAATCTGATTTGTCAATAATAGGAAATGATATTTCACTAAGTGAAGAATAAACACGCAAACTTTTTATTACAAAATCATCTGCATTAATTTTTACAAAAGGGATAACTATCAGAAAAATAATTAAAATATTTCTACACATTTTATAGAAGTAAATGGTACAAAAATATTATATGATTGTTCATCTCGTTTAGATTCGAGCAGCAAACCGTCATCATAAGCTGCAATTAATTTGCCTGTTTTAAATACAATTTCATAAAAAGTTGGATGCTCATCTTCAGGTCTGCCATAAACCACTCCGTAATTTTCATACATTGTTATGTTAAGCATTTTGCCATTGAACTGTGACCAGTCTAATTTCATATTGTTCCCCTGTCAAAATTGTTTAAATATTTATTCAAAAAGTATGGAAAAATGAAATCTTTTCCAATCATTCAGCGAAGAGTTTTATTAAAGATAGGATAAAAAAGCACAGAAGATAATATTTCTGTGCTTGGTGAAAGAGAATTATTGACTAAAAAATTTTATTTCTCTCTTAAGATTATATCACCGCCGCTTGTTTTAGCTTCGAGTTTTTCACCGCCGTTATTTAATTCTGCAATTAACTTATGCTTTGTTAATTTCTTTGTTTTAATATTAGAAAATTCACAATCAATCTCGCCTCCAAATGTTTCTAAAATTACTGAAGCATTTGAATTAGAAGGTAATTCCAAAACAATATCTCCACCAGATGTATTTGCTTTTATTCCATTAAAATTATTTTCTAAAGAAATTTTGATATCTCCCCCGGAAGTAGCAGCATCAATTTCACCATTCTTGGCTTGAATAATAATATCACCACCAGAAGTATTCACACTAATTTTACCTGATACACTTTTACATTCAATATTTCCACCCGAAGTTGTAACATTAAGTTTACCAGAAGAATTCACCAAATTAATATCTCCACCTGAAGTTTTTGCAGTTAATTCGCCGTTTAAATTATTCAGTTTAATATCACCGCCCGAAGAAGTTAAATTAAATATGCCATTCAAATTGTCTGCATCAATATCACCGCCGGAAGTTTCTATATTAACATTAAATATTTGTGGAACAAAAGCTTCTATTCTTAAATTAAAACCGCCCCAGAAATTAAAAAAAGAGCCTGTCTTTCTTTTTGAGATTACCCGAACTTCATTACCTGATTTTTCAATTATGAAATTCATTTTTTCTTCTGCCCGTTTATTGCCAAGTATCTTCACATATACTTCATTCTTATCCCATGATTTTATTTTTACATCTGCACCCGAAGTCTCGACTGAAATAGTTTCACCTTGATTAACACTAAATGATTTTTCTTTTATAATTCTTTTTTCTTCTGCTCTAACAGCAATGTTCATAACTAAGAACGAAACAATTATTAAGAAAAAAATTACTGCAAGCTTATTTCTTAACTCTTTCATTTCAATTCCTCCATTTTATTCATATCTTTAGACTAAGCATTTAAGAGAAAGTTACATTTTTATTTTAATAATATTCTTAGTTGAAAATAAATTTATGAGAAATAAAAAATTTATTTTACTACTGTATTTATTGTTTACGCTAAACAATTATGCTCAGAGTAAATACAATTTATCTCAATTCAGTAATGAATCAATTAAATTCATAAAACAACCACTTGAGTGGGAAAAGAAAGATTGGATAAAATTAAGTGCTGTGAGTTTAGGAACCATTTTAATAATGAACATCGACCAGCCTATTCGAGATGAGTATTTGAAAAACAGAACTTATTACAAAAGTTTCCCAATAGAATTTGGCAGAAAATGGGGTGAGATTTATACTACTTTTATTCTTGGAGGAGCTTTTGGTTTATATGGAATAATTAATGATGAAAATTCCACAAAAAGAATTGGTTATGAAATTTTCCAAACAGCACTCTATTCGGGAATTATAACTCAGTTCTTAAAAATTTCTATTGGAAGAGCAAGACCATTTACAAATAATGGTTCATCTTTTTACAAACCATTTACATTATTTAATGACGATTTCCATTCACTGCCTTCAGGTCATGCTACACTTGCTTTCGCACTTTCTACAATATTATCAGAAAATGCAGATTCAAGATTTCTTAAAATTATAGCATATATTCCAGCTGTATTAACTGCTGTATCAAGAGTTTATCAGGATAATCATTGGACTTCTGATGTTTTTCTTGGTGCATCCATTGGATATTTTGCTGGCAAATGGGTTCATAAGATTCATAATGGAAATGATTTTTCTTCTTCATCAATAGAATTTGAAAGCACTAATAATTATGAGTGGATAGTTTTAAAAATTGCTCTTTAGAATTTTTATATTATACAAACCTAATTGACATATAATTTTATCACAATTAACTTTTTTGAGTCACAAAATTTTGTTTAAAATAAAAAAGGATGACTTCGATGTCATCCTTTAATTTATAAAACTATCATTAATAATTTTTTATTTCATGAACTAATTTTGTTATTGCTTCCTTTGCATCTCCAAAATACATTAAAGCATTTGGATAAAAGAACAGTTCATTATCAATTCCTGCATAACCAACATTTAAAGAACGCTTATTAATAACTACAGTTTTCGCATAATCAACATTTAAGATTGGCATTCCATAAATTGGACTATTTTTATCGTGACGAGCTGCTGGATTTACGACATCATTTGCTCCTACTACAAATGCAATATCAGTATTTGGGAAATCATCATTTATATCTTCCATAGCAAGCATTTTTTCATATGGAATTTGCGCTTCAGCCAATAGTACATTCATATGTCCTGGCATTCTGCCAGCTACAGGATGAATTGCAAATCGAACTTTTTTCCCTTTTGCTTCAAGTACATTTACTAAATCTCTTACAGCATGTTGAGCTTGAGCCACAGCCATTCCATAACCCGGGACAATTATAATTGATTCTGCAGCATCAAATATCATTGCTAATTCTTCTGCATCAACAGATTTAACTTGACCTTTTTGAGTTTCAGAAGAAATAGCAGGAACAGCTGAACCTGCAGATTCCCAACCTCCAAGTACAACATTCATCAACGAACGATTCATTCCTTTACACATAATATTAGTCAAAATTATTCCAGAAGCACCAACTAAAGCACCAGCAATTATTAATTCATTATTTTGAAGTACAAATCCGGTTGCTGAAGCAGCAAGTCCGGAATATGAATTAAGTAGTGAAATTGCAACAGGCATATCAGCTCCGCCAATTGGAAGAACTAAAAGCACTCCAAGTATAAGTGACACAATTCCAATCGAGATTATTAACCATTGAAAAGATGGATTTAAGACAAAATAAACTCCTCCAGCAAATACTGCAATTAATAACAATGCATTCAAAGGATGTTGCATTGGATAGCGTACAACTTTCCCTGTAACCAAACCCTGTAATTTACCAAATGCAATTAAAGAACCAGTAAATGTAACTGCTCCAATTAATACACTTAAAACAATAGTTATACTTGTTTGATAATCCTGAGTAAATTGAGGGAAATTAATTATTTTATAATATTCAGAAAAAGCAACTAACATAGAAGCACCGCCGCCAATCCTACCATTTGGGGCATACCCGTCATAGGAACTTTTAATGCCATCCATGTTCCCGCAAAAGTTCCGATTACAAATCCCAATAAAATCCATTCATAAGTTAATACATGTTGGTCAAGTAAAGTAACTACAATTGCAATAAACATTCCTAACGCAGCAAGGAAATTTCCTTTTCTCGCAGTTTTGGGTGATGCAAGGGACTTTATTCCAAAGATGAATAATATCGATGAAATTAAATAAGAAATCTCTATAATTATTCTCATCTTTCAACTCACTTTTTTTTGAACATTTTTAGCATTCTATCGGTAACTAAAAAGCCACCAACAACATTAATTGTTGCAAATATCATTGCTATCAAACCAAGGATTGTGCTTATTGTAAATTCATGTAATCCTGCACTAAGTATAGCACCAACTATAGTTATTCCGGAGATTGCATTTGAACCTGACATTAGTGGCGTGTGCAATGTTGGTGGAACTTTTGTAATTAATTCAAAGCCAACAAATATAGCAAGTACGAATACATAGATTAACATTAGAATTCCGACACCATCCATAATTACCTCTTAATTATTTAATAAAACTTTTGTTTTTTCATGAACTACAACTCCATCTTTAACAATTGTAGCTCCTCCAATAATTTCATCATCCATATTGTGAATAAAATTCCCATCTTTACTTGAATAATCAATTAGATTAAATAAATTTCTTGCATACATTTCGCTTGCATGATAAGGAATTAAACTTGGCAAATTAGGTTCACCAATAATTGTTACATTATACTTATTAACTACTTTCCCTTTTTCACTAAGCTCACAGTTGCCACCAAATTCTACTGCCATATCAAGAATTACGGAACCGGGTCTCATATTTTTTACCATTTCTTCTGTGACAAGTACAGGAGCTTTTTTACCCGGGATAAGAGCCGTTGTAATAACAATATCAGCTTCGGTTATATGTTTGAAAATTAGTTCTTTCTGATTTCTTAAAAATTCTTCTGATTGTTCTTTTGCATATCCGCTTGCATCCTGCATCGATTCATCAGTTGGCACTTCTATAAATTTGCCGCCTAAACTTTGAACTTCTTCTTTTACCTGCGGACGAACATCCGATACTTCAACAACTGCACCCAATCTTTTTGCCGTACCAAGCGCTGAAAGCCCTGCTACTCCTGCTCCCATTATCACAACTTTAGCAGGTGAAATAGTTCCTGCAGCAGTCATCATCATCGGGAAAATTTTATGCAAATAATTTGCTGCCAGTATAACGCTTTTATAACCTGCTATATTTGCCTGTGAACTTAGTGCATCCATTCTTTGTGCAAGTGTTGTTCTTGGGATTGCATCCATTGAAATAACATTTATTCCAAGTTCAGCAGCCATTTTTGCTACTTCAGGATAATGAAGTGAATAAAAAAATGAAATTAACAATGTTCCTCTTTTCATTAATTCTAATTCATGTTTCCCTTTCGCTAGATGCATTATTGGTCTTTGAACTTTTAAAACAATATCTACTTTTGAGTAAAGTTCAATAACATCATCTACAATATTTACACCTACATTCTTATACTTTTCATCAAGGAAACCTGCTTTATTTCCAGCTCCGCTTTCTAAATAAATTTCGAAACCTTTTTTTATTAATTTGTTCGCTACATCAGGAATTAATGAAACCCTGTTTTCCCCATCCATTATTTCTTTGGGAACTGCTATCTTCACTTTTGACCTCTTTATTTTTTTTTAGTTAACAAACTTAATAATATCTATTTTTAATACCAAAACTCTCTTTTCTTTATTTTTTTAATTAGTAGATATCAAATTCATGCTAACAAATGTTTTTAATAAATTGTGATATATTGATTAATAAAAACAATTGAAAATTTTTCTATTTTTAATTACAAATTATTCAATAATAAAATTTATTGAGCAAGACTTTATCTAAGAGAACATTTCGTAAATTTATTCATATTTTTAAATGCTTATTCTTTTGTTTTACGGTTTCATGCAACATTAAAATATTTCTTAGTCAAAACGATTATAATAGTAAAAGATAAATTCTATTAATAAAAAACAACAATGTTATAAATTAACTTAGTTTGAATTACTGCGAGAAATTCTTTATGCTTAAAAAAGCTTCTTCAGTTTATTATCTAACCTTGATTTTATTTATTTGCATATTCATCAATGCAAATTCACAAACATATAGATTTGAATACTTAACTTCTGACGATGGTCTTTCTCAAAATTCTGTTCTTTCAATTTATCAGGACAGCAGAAATTTTTTATGGTTTGGTACTTACGACGGCTTAAATAGATATGATGGATATTCTTTCAAAGTTTATAAAATCGAAAAAGATAATCCTAAAAGTATTCAAGGACAAACATTCAGATCAATTGTTGAAGATAAAGAAGGGAATTTGTGGATAGCTTCAATAGGCGAAGGCTTAAATAGATACAATAGATTAACAGATGACTTCACAAATTTTCGTCATATTGAAAATGATAAAAATTCTATAATATCAGACAGAGTTAGAACTTTATATATTGACAGTAAAAACCGCCTATGGATTGGGACAGAAATAGGATTATGCAGATATGACTTTCAAAAAAATATTTTTATCTCTTACAGAAATAAGATTAACCACAATCAATTTCCAAAATCAGATTATATTTTATCTATAAGCGAAGATTCAGAAGGCAACCTCTGGCTTGGCACTCAAAATGGTTTAATAAAATTTAATCCAGAAACTTATCAATATAAATTTTATCACAGCCAAGCTAATAATCCTTACAGTCTCTCAAGCAATTTTATTGGAAAAATCTACATCGATAAAAACAATGATATGTGGATAGGAACAAGCGAAGACTTGAATAAATATGATAAAAAAAATGACAGATTCATTAGGTATGTAAATCCCTTCACTGTTAATACAAAAGATAAAACAATTACAGATATTATTCTTGACAGAGATGGAAATCTATGGATAACAACATTATTTAATGGACTACAAAAATTCAATCCTAAAACCTTAAACTTTTCTAATTATAAAAGAGACTTAAAGAATCCTGAAACAATAGGAAGCAATATTTTATTTACAATATATGAAGATAAATCCGGGATAATATGGATTGGGACTGAAGGGATGGGAGTAAATAAGCTGAATAAAAAAAGATCAAATATTGCTTACTATAAAAATGTTCCATTCAATAATGCTACTCTAAGTAATGACAAAGTTTATTCAATTCTTGAAGATAAAAATGGCATAATATGGATTGGAACTTTTGGAGGAGGATTAAATCGTTTTGACCCTGATGCAAAAGAAAAAAAATTTATAAGATATAATTTTGACACCCACAATAAAAATTCTCTGGTTGATGACAGAATAAGAACACTTTGCGAAGATAATGAAGGAAATTTGTGGATAGGCACTGAATATGGACTTTCAAAATTCAATATTCGAGCAAACAAATTCACAAATTATATAAGTGATGGAAGTAAAGGTAAATTGAGCAATAACATTATTTTTTCAATCTGTCAAATTAAATCTGGTGAAATTTTAATTGGTACTTATGGAGGCGGATTAAATATCTATGATAAAAAAACTAATTCATTTATATACTACGAATACAATTCGAATAATCCTAAAAGCATTAGCAGCAACAATATATGGTGCATATTTCAGGATAGCAAAGGAAATATCTGGATTGGAACAGATGACCAGGGATTAAATT
Organism: uncultured Melioribacter sp.; assembly: GCA_964572725.1. Classification (GTDB taxonomy): domain Bacteria; phylum Bacteroidota; class Ignavibacteria; order Ignavibacteriales; family Melioribacteraceae; genus Rosettibacter. Next base: position 3,115 of record CAZNFW010000014.1, on the reverse strand, counting down.
TATTCGACATAAAGAAAAAAGAATTTTATCACATTAAATATAATCCACAAAATCCATCAAGTATTAGCAGCAATAAAATTCTTAATATTATGGAAGACAGTAAAGGGAATCTTTGGATAGGCACCATTCAAGGTCTAAATAAGATGATAGTTGAAAATAATGATTATAGAAATCCCAAATTCATTAATTACACTGTTGAAGATGGATTACCTGATAATAACATTCAAGCAGTTCTTGAAGATGAAAAAGGAAACTTATGGATTAGTACAAATAAAGGAATTTCAAAATTTAATCCAGATAAGATTACTTTTACAAATTTAGATAAAAGAGATGGATTGCAGAGTAATGAATTTTTTGTTAGAGCAGCTGCAAAAAGAAAAAAGACTGGAGAAATGATCTTCGGAGGTAATCAAGGATTTAATATTTTTCATCCAGATAGTATTAAAGAAGATAAATACATTCCAGATGTGTTAATAACTGATTTTCTTGTTATGAATACCCCAGTTAAAATTGGTGAAAAAATTAATGATGAAATTGTTCTCAAAAAAAATATTACTGAAACTAAAGAGATAATAATTTCTCATAAAACTAATTTTATAACATTTTACTTTGCTGCTTTACATTTTGCTAATCCCGAAAAGAATACTTATGCTTATATGTTGCACGGCTTTGAACCAAACTGGAATTATGTGGGTAACAAACATTATGCAAGTTATAGTTACCTGCCGCCTGGTAAATACATTTTCAAAGTTAAAGCGGCAAATCCAGATGGCTACTGGAATGAAAAAGGTACAGAATTAGTACTTGTTATAACCCCGCCGTTATATCAAACATTTGTTTTTAGATTTTTTATGCTCGTTATAATTGGTTTGATTGTTTATGCAACTTATAATCTAAAGGTTAGAGGAATTAAAAAGCATCAAAAAGAACTTGAACTATTAATTCAAGAGAAAACGGAATTAAATGAAAAATTAATGAAGGAAATAGAAGAAAGAAAAAAAATTGAAAAGGAACTTATTATAGCAAAAGAAAAAGCAGAAAGCTCTGAAAGACTCAAATCTGAATTTTTAGCTCAGATGTCTCACGAAATTCGTTCCCCTGTTCATTCTATATTAAATTTTACAGAATTAATAAAAGAGCAATTAGAAAATACAGATAACGATATAATCAAAGAAAGTTTTGATTCTATTGAACGAGCAGGTGACAGAATAGTAAGAACAATAGATTTGATTCTCAATATGTCTGAACTTCAAACTGGCACTTATGAATGTATATACAAAGAGATTGATATTAATGAAAACATACTTAAACACTTATACACTGAATACTTGTATAAAGCAAGAAAGAAAAATTTAGAATTCACATTGAATATAAAAGAAAATAATCTAATTGTAATTGTTGATGAATATTCTACAACACAAATTTTTGTTAATCTTATTGACAATGCAATTAAATATACTCACAAAGGGAAAGTTGAAATAACTTCTTATCTTACTGATGATAAGAAAGCTGCTGTAAAAATTTCTGATACAGGAATTGGAATTTCAGAAGAATTTTTACCCTATCTATTTACTGCTTTTTATCAAGAACAGCGAGGCTATACAAGGGAATTTGAAGGAAATGGCTTAGGATTAGCATTAGTAAAAAAATATTGTGAGTTGAATAATGCAGAAATTTTTGTCGAAAGCAGGAAAGGAATTGGTTCTACATTTACTGTTATCTTTAATAATATAATAAAAAAGGATGCAATCAATAATTGATGCATCCTATAAAAATTTTCAATGAAATATCTTTAAGATAGTGATTCGTAAACGCTGACGTATTTTCTATTGTTTTTCTTTCTTTCGAATTTTACATATCCATCTATTAAAGCAAACAAAGTATGGTCACCGCCAAGTCCAACATTTTTACCTGGATGAAAATTTGTTCCTTTTTGGCGAACCAGAACAGAGCCAGCAGTTACTTTTTCTCCGCCAAAAGCTTTAACACCAAGATACTGCGGATTACTATCTCTACCATTTCGTGATGAACCTTGACCTTTTTTATGAGCCATAATAAACCTCCAGTTACTAAGCTATCTTTGTAATTTCAATTCTTGTTAATTGTTGCCTGTGACCTCTTTTACGTTTGTAAGAGATTCTTCTTTTCTTTTTAAATACAATAATTTTATCATCTTTTAAGTGTTCTAATACCTTTGCATGAACTTTTACATCATTCAAATATGGAGTGCCAATTTTAATATTATCATCTTGATTTAATAAAAGAACGCTTTCAAAGACAACTTCAGAATCTGGTTCTGCATTTAATTTTGGCACATAATATTTATTCTTCTCTCTTACAATAAACTGTTGTCCTGCAATATTCACAACAGCAAACATTATTCCTCCAATTATTCAAAATTTGAGTTGTAAATATATGGAATGGTTTTATATTAAGTCAATTAATTAATAAAAAATATTGAGAGTTACAATTAGAAAGGCAGAAACATAATCTTTAACGATTTTTAATGATAAAAAATTAGGAATGATTATTTAAATTTTTTATTAAACAGAAATTGAATATGTCAGCTTTTTTTGACTGTTAGAGAAAAAATTTTATTCTGAATAAAATGAAGACACTCAACAATTAAAGTCAGATTGATTTTATTTTCACTAATTCAGAATGATAATCATGGTGTCTTTTTACTTATTTAAGGTAAGTTGATTCACTAAAATTCTATCCATCAAAAAATTAAAAATTGCTGATTACGTAATAATCGCAAATGTTTTTTAATGGCTTCTCTTTTTACATGGGGAATACACTATGAGAATGAGAATTGCAGAATGAAGTGTTTTTTGATTAAGCTGAAGTTTTGAGTTTCATTTGTTCGCATTTTGACTGCTTGTTTTAGCAGAGGTTCAGTAAAACTTTTGAGTTATCAGTAATAATGATTAGTGATAAGAATTTTTATTCTACTTTTCAAAGTCAGCATTAGCTGGATTAAAATCAAAGTTAGTTGTTTAGATATTAAGCGTTCAGAGGTCAGAGTTAAGATTTAAGTAATTCTCACTTCTACTATGCCCGCCTACGGATAGCCTTCGGCGGACAAGCCTGCACGTCACTGACGGGGTTCGAT